>NZ_JBOFMZ010000056.1:0-1449 GCF_051658645.1 Cetobacterium sp. | reverse complement strand
TGTAATACCTCCTGATTTATTAGATAAAGTTAGAAAAATACAAAAAGCCAATCGCATCTATAACCAAAATGGTTAAGAGCAACTGGCTGTCATTTTAAAGACCCTATAGTTTTGCGTCGCAGGATTTCTCCTGTTTTGCGTAATTTATTTTATACAAATATAATATATTGAAATTTAAAAAAAGTCAAATGAAAATATTGAAAAACTAAAAAATATTTTTTTACAAACCTTGATCTTATAAGGGTTTGTAGAGTTTAAATGAAAAATATTTCCAAATTCAATGTCTTCATTATGAACTATTTCTAAAGTATCTATAACCTTTGCAGTAATATTCATTTTTCCATCGTTGCTGTCTAAGCAAAACGAATTAAAGCTAATCATAAAAAAAATTCAAAATGTTAAAGTGGACCCTATGTCAAAGATATATAAAAAAAGAAAGTTAAATATTCAAAAGCTGATTCTTGTATTGTATAGGAGTCAGCTTTTTTAGATTTCATTGACAACGATAATTATTTTAGTAATCAATATAGTTTTCAATAATCTTTTCTAACTTAGGTAAAGTGACTACCTCAATCAGAATGAATAAATGCATCTTTATGATAGTGTTACTTCGTATTTAATATTCCATCTTGTACTAGCGCAATCTCTAACAATATCAACATCAAAATTAGCCTCTTCAAAAATAAATCTTGAATTTTTTCATTTTTCATATTCTGAAATGAAATGTATTTTAAACTCGTTAGAATATGTTATTGCTTTTTCGCTTCTTCTAATGACGTATTTATTTTTAGATAACTGTTCAATTTTGATTTTTGTAAATATTATTATACAAGAAAAAGACCCTAAAAGATAGACTCGCTTTTTTTATGAGTCTATCCTATAGGGTCCATTTTATGTTTATTCTTCTTATTAATTATTGATATTGAACTCTAGCAGTAAGAGTTCCAGAATATTCTCCTGAAACAGTATTAAGATCAGGTGTTAAACTACCTTCAATTTTTTTAACAAGATTTCCATCATTTGCAAGAGTTGTTTTAACTGTACCATTAACAAAACCTTTTAGTACGATAGCTAATTTATCACCATTAGCATTTGAAAGTTCATTGATTCCATCAATAGTAAGTGTAATTCCTTGGCTTGGTTCACCTTTTATAGTAAAAGTACTATCAGCATTAGCAGTAGTTCCTTTGATAATATCACCAAATTGCATTGGTTCAGCAACAACAGTTAATGGATCAATAACTCTGGCAGTTATTTTCATATCAGCAGATTGCTGAGAATCACCTTGTGGAGCTCCAAAAGCAGATACCGCTAAAGTTAAAGATAAAAGCATTAATAATTTTTTCATTGTAATACCTCCTGATTTATTAGATAAAGTTAGAAAAATACAAAAAGCCAATCGCATCTATAACCAAAATGGTTAAGAGCAACTGGCTGTCATTTTAAAGA
>NZ_JBOFMZ010000055.1:0-49366 GCF_051658645.1 Cetobacterium sp. | reverse complement strand
GAGGCAAGTTCCTTACGCGTTACTCACCCGTCCGCCATCCTCAATACCCGAAGGTAAATCGAATCGACTTGCATGTGTTAAGCATTCTGTCAGCGTTCATCCTGAGCCAGGATCAAACTCTTCATTCAAATATATTTTAAAGTCCTTAGACCTTCTTTACACCTTTTAACCATCTAAATGGTTTTGCCATTACTGGCATTTTGTTGTTTTCACAACATTCTGACTATTTTCTCTATTCGGTTGCTAATGTCCTTAATTTTTTTTCGTCTGCGGTATTTCCCGCTGACATATATAATCATACCATAACTTTTAGAACTCGTCAAGAAGTTTTTTTATTTATTTAAATAATTATAAAATTTTATCAACTCTTCAATGTACTTTACTCTTTCAGAATAATTTTCTGGGTATTTTTTTTCAGCTTCTTTCTGTATATAAGAGCTTACTTTTAAAGGTATCTTAGTTTCTCCTATTATTTTTTCATATTCTTTCTTCTTTACTTTATTCAACTCAATATTTCTATCTAAATTTTTCTGTTTTTTTGCAAGCTCTTTAACATTATAATAGAAATTTTTATAAATTGTTTCGTAATCCGTTCCATATCTTTTTTCCAATCTCAACACTTCAGATTCTATTCTATCAAAAGAAAGTCCCTCTTTCTTTCCTAGAGATAAAATTCTACCATATGCTCTCTCTTGAGTTCTTATGTATAGACTTCTATTATCTTGATCTGTTGCTTCTCTTTCTATATTATTATAAACCCTATCAGGAATATTTCCAAAAACTGTAATTGAAAATAGACACATCACTAACATTAAACTTTTTTTCATTTTTTTTCCTCCATTTTTTATAAAAAAATCCTTGTAAGATTTTTCTTACAAGGATATAGTATTTAAATTAATTTTTTAAAACTAGAACTTTACTTTCATACCCGCAAATGCGTATGGTTGCCATCTCCATTTATTTGCTGTAGATTCATTTGTATTATCCCAGTTTCTATATTCTGCTCCTACTCCTCCATTTAATGAAACAGCAGGTGTTAATTGATACTCTATTGAAACATCTAATGCTGTGTATAAACTATATGTATTCTTATCTGTTTTCTTCTTTAAAGTGTCTTTATCATATCTAGCATATTGACTAAATGTATATGGATCATAACCTCCTACAAAGTTAAAGTCTAAATTATAGTTGTCTGTTGAATATAATCCGAATGTTCTATATAGATACATTTCCAATGTTGCAACAAATTCTTTATCTGTAGTTGAGTTTGCTCCTTTTTGAATTTTATCAGATTTATTATAGAAGTTTTGATCTAAATATAAAGTTCCATCATAAGTAAATCCTAAAGGTAAATTACCTGCATACTCTATATCTAAACCAATTGTATTTAAATAATCTCCACCATTATCTGCTGCCATTGAGTGATATAAACTTGGTCCTAAAACTACTTTAGATAATAATCCACCTTTATTTTGGTAAGCTGTATATCTTAACATATACTCAAAGTTTTGAGAGTCATTCTCTTCATCTCTATATTGTAATCTAGAAGTTAAAATATCATTGTGTTTATAAGAATATCTTAATCTTGTTTCTGTTCCATAAGCTTTTCCTTCTTTTGTTGATGAATCATCTCCAGAATCTAAGTTAGTATAATCTCTAACTCTTCCTTCTAATTTAGAATTTTCAGTCATTTGAATTCCAAAGCTAGTTTGAAGTCTTGCTCTATTGTTTGCCCCTCTATTCCACTCATCTTGATTAGAAGAACTCCCTAAAGTATTTCTTACAATTTTATCTCCATGCCCTTCTGTATTTCCGTAAGCTCTGTATTCCAAACCAATAAATCCAGATGGTCTGAAAGCTTCTTCAACTATTTCTACTACAGGTTCCGCTACTGCTACAACCTCTTTTGATACTTCTACTGGCGCTACCACTACCTCTTTTGCAGATACTGTTGCTCCAACTACTAATAAAGAACCTAATAAAAGTGCTAACTTTTTCATGTAAATTCCCTCCAGTTATTTTATTTTTTAGAAATCCCCGTTTTTGAATTTCTCCCGTTACGTAGTTTATACAATATTTTAAATGATTTGTAAACACTTTTTTATTATTTTCCAAACTTTTTACAACTCTTTTACGTCTATTATATTTAAATATTTTATAGAAATATCTTTTTTTTACACTCTAGATTTACTTTCTGTTGGTTTTGTTAACCTCAAATTCACTGAATGTTTAGTCATCGCTTTTTATGTATATATTTTTTATATCTATACTTTTTCACTTTTAGTGCACTTTTTTTCCGAAAAAATTTTTTTGAAAAAAATATTCCAAAATAAAAAAAGATAAAAAAAAGCAGATACATAAATGTATCTGCAAAACTTCTTGAATAAAAACAATTATCTCTTTGAGAATTGAGGAGATTTTCTTGCTTTTCTCTTTCCGTATTTCTTTCTTTCTACCATTCTTGAGTCTCTTGTTAAGAATCCTGCTTCTTTTAAAACAGCTCTTAAAGTCTCATCAGTTTCTAATAAAGCTCTTGATAATCCGTGTCTGATAGCTCCGGCTTGACCAGCGTTTCCTCCACCAATTACATTTACTTTAACTTCAAACTTGTTTAAAGCTTCAGTTAAAACTAAAGGTTGCTCAACGATTTTAGAAAGCAACTCTCTTCCACCGAAGTAATCTGCCATAGTTTTTCCGTTTATTTCTACACCTTGTCCACCTGGGATAAGTCTTACTCTTGCTACTGAAGTTTTTCTTCTTCCAGTTCCTCTAAATTGAATCATTTCTGCCACTGTCAATCCCTCCTAATTAAAATTCTGCTTTTACTGGTTTTTGAGCAGTATGAGCGTGCTCAGCACCGATAAATATTCTTAATCTTGTTAATTGCTCTCTTCCTAATCTATTCTTTGGAAGCATTCTTTTAACAGCTAGCATTAAAGCTTCTTTAGGATTCTTAGCAAGAATCTCTTCTAATCTTCTTTCTTTTAGTCCACCAGGGAATCCTGAATGGCTGTAGTATACTTTATCTGTTAATTTCTTTCCAGTTACAGCAACCTTCTCGATGTTTGTAACGATTACGAAGTCTCCTCCATCAATATGTGGAGTGTAAGAAACTTTATCTTTACCCATTAATTTTTTAGCTATTTCAGCAGCTAATCTTCCTAATATTTTTCCTTCTGCGTCGTATTGAACGAATTCTCTAACAACGTCTTCTTTTCTTTGCATTGCAGTGTATTTTTTCACGTTTTTCTTCCTCCTCGAAAATAGTTATATTTATTTTAATATAACGAACGGCATTCCTTTGTGGGAAAGGATTTATTATACCTATCTATTATATCTACTTTTTCTTACTTTGTCAATTACTTTTTGAAGATTCCTAGTGGTTTTCCTAGAGGTAAAAACTCTCTTCCAAAAGTTTTATTTAGTACATTTGCAGCCGATCCATATAATGCCACGATGGCTATTGAAATTTCTGCTACTGCTGCTACTGTATGCATTGCATGTGGAGCAATTCCAAATGTTGAGCAAGTTAATCCTAAGAATAAGAAATCAATTAATACAAATATTATTAATAATGTCTTATTTGTTTCTACTGCTCCTACTGTCATAAATAAAGTGAATATTAAATAACCTAAAAATGCAAATCCAAACGCTTTCGGGTCTGCCGCTGCTTTCATAGCTTCTCCAAATACTCCAAGTTGAACCATCCAACTCATAGCCATTCCAAACCAAAAGAATGCATATGCACCAAATGCTGTAGTTCCAAAAACATTTCCGTGTTTGATGTCATTTAAACACGCAACTAGTTGTGCAAAAGCTCCTAAAAATATCGCCCATGGAATTACCATTGATACTCCATTTATAAGTCCAAATTTACTCGCTGATGCAACTAACGTAACCATTGCAAGACCAAACAACCCTAATGCTGATGGATCTGCAACTTCAATTTTAACATGATTATTCTGATTCATTTCTCTTTTTAACTCCTTAATTATTTTTTTTTCGCAAGGAGTATTTTAACCTTTTAATAATATTTTGTCAACAAATACTTAACTTTATTTTTTTTATATTGTTAAAGCGGATGCTCCTTTTATTCCAGCGTCATTTCCGAGTACTCCTAATTTGATTTCTAATTTTTCAATTGTTATAGCTAAAGCATAGTTAGGAAGTTTTTCTTTTACTTTATTTATCAAAATATCTCCAGCCAAAGCTACTCCACCAGACAATATTATAATCTCTGGATTTATAATATTTAAAACATTTCCAATTCCCATCGCTAAGTAATCCGAAACATAATCAACTATATCTAAAGAGAATTCGTCGCCTTTTTTAGCTTCATCAAAAATATGCTTTGCTTCTAACTTATTCAAATCTCCATCTATCACTTTATACAATCCATTAGTTTTATTTATCTGTAATCTAGATAAAGCTTCTCTTACAACACCTGTTGCTGAAGCATAAGTTTCAAAACACCCTTTTTGACCACACCCACAAAGTTTACCATTTTTTTCCAACTTCATATGTCCAATCTCTCCACCAGCACCTGTTGCACCCGAGATTAATTTTCCATCTACAAATATTCCACCGCCTACTCCAGTTCCTAAAGCTATAGTCACACTTTTAGAATAACCTTTTCCAGCTCCATATAAAGTTTCTCCAAGAGCTATTACATTGACATCATTATCCAATCTAGTTTTAACTCCAGATATTTCTTCCATTTTTTGACTTATATTCAGATTCTTTTCCCATGGGAAATTTGCAAAAAAAGCTACTTTTTTTTGATCTATTACTGGCCCAGGTATTCCCATTCCTATTCCTTTTATTAGATCACAACTTATATCCAATTCACGAGCTAATTCCAAAACAGTTTCCCAAATTCTAGTTAAAGTGTAATCTACTCCTTCTATTGATTCTGTTTTTATACTCGTGCTTTTTAAAATATTACCCTCATCATCTAATAGTCCTATTTTACTATTTGTTCCACCTATGTCTACCCCTACAAAATACCTCATATTTTCTCCCTCCTAATCGTAAATGTTAGTATACTTTTCTTTTAAGTACGTTATATAATAATCTGGATTTAATTCTTCACCAGTAACCGATAACATTATTTCATTTGGCGACTTCGACTTTCCATGTTTATGTATATTTTCATTTAACCAAATTTTTATCTTATTAAGCTCTCCTCTTTCAAGTACTCCTTCTACATTCATCTGTTTTTTCATAGCATTTAGTATTTGAATAGAATAAACATTCCCTAAGGCATAAGATGGAAAATACCCTATCAACCCACATGACCAATGAACGTCTTGAAGAACTCCTTCTTTATCATTTTCTGGAACTACACCTAAATACTCATACATTTTTTCATTCCATATTTTAGGTAAATCTTTTATTTCATATTCACCTGATAAAATTCCTTTTTCTATTTCATATCTTACCATTATATGCAAAGAATAAGTCAACTCGTCTGCTTCAACTCTTATCAATGATGGTGTTACTTCATTGATTCCTTTATATACCTCATCTAATGATAAAGTTGATAAGCTTTTATATTTATCTTTACTTCTATCTAAAAGACCATACCAAAACTCTCTACTTCTACCAATAATATTTTCATAGAATCTAGATTGCGATTCATGTATCCCCATTGATGATCCATCAGCTAACATCGTTTCTTTTAATTCTTCAGCTACTCCTTGTTCGTATATTCCATGTCCACCTTCATGTATAGTACTAAACACGCTTGAGAATGGTAATTCTTCAAAATATCTTGTTGTCAAACGAACATCATCTTTATTTACAGTTAAAGTAAACGGATGGGCACTTTCTGACAATATACCTCTTTCTAAATCAAAACCAATATATCTTAAAATTTCTTTCGAGAATTTCTCTTGTTCTAATTTTGAAGACGTAAAAGATAACTTATCTGAAAAATTTCTTTTCTTTTCATTTATCTCTTTTAGAAAAGGAACAATTTCTTTCTTCAAACCATCAAAAAATAAATCTAACTTAGATACATTCATACCTTTTTCATAATCATTTAATATTGTTGAATAGATATCACTATCAAGTTTTCTATATTCTATAAATTTTTTATTAAAGCTAAAAATCTCTTCTAAAACTGGAGCGAATTTTTCAAAGTTATTATCTTCTCTAGCTACTTCCCAAACTCCTTGAGCTTTTGCTGTAAGTTCAGAATACATTTTATATTCCTCTGGTGGAATAACTTTTAATTTTTCAATCTCCTCTTCTAAAAAATCTATTTCTTTCTTTATTATAGGATCTATTTTATTTAATGATTCTTTTAATTTTTTTATTGTATCTAAAACTTCTTTTGAAGTAGTTAGATTATAGCTTTTTAAACTCAATTCTCCTATCATCTCAGAGATCAATTTATAACCACCTTTTGGTGTTTGAGTTTCCAAGTCCCATTGAAGTATCGCTAACATCGAATCTATCATTCTTTTTTCTTTTATCATGTTTCTAAATTTTTTTATACTTTTTTCCATAAAATCACCTCACCACCTTTTTATTAATTATATTTAATTTTTACGTGTTTAACAAGATTTTTTGAAGCATTATTGATAATTTCATTAAAATAATGTAAAATTATAATAAAATCGATTAAAAACAAAAGGAGCATTTATGAAAAGAAGTATATCAGGTATCCAACCAAGTGGAATTTTACATCTTGGAAATTATTTCGGAGCTATGAAGCAATTTATAGAAAATCAAGAAAATTATGAAGGTTTCTACTTTATTGCAGATTATCATTCTTTAACATCACTTACCAATCCTAAATCTTTAAGAGAAAATTCATACAACATTGTTTTGGACTATTTAGCTTTAGGACTTGATCCTGAAAAATCGACAATATTTTTACAATCAGATGTTCCAGAGCATGTAGAACTTATGTGGTTACTTTCTAGTATCACTCCTGTTGGTCTTTTAGAAAGAGGACATTCATATAAAGATAAAGTTGCTAAAGGTTTTTCACCTAATACAGGTTTATTAACATATCCTGTTTTGATGGCTTCAGATATTTTAATGTACGATGCTGATATAGTTCCTGTTGGAAAAGATCAAAAACAACATCTAGAAATGACAAGAGATATTGCTTCAAAATTCAACCAGCAATATGAAATTGAATTATTTAAATTACCAGAACCACAAATTTTAGAAAGCTTAGCTGTTATTCCTGGTACTGATGGACAAAAAATGAGTAAATCTTATGGAAATACAATCAATATGTTTGCATCTAAAAAAGAATTAAAAAAACAAGTTATGAGTATTGTAAGTGATTCCACTCCGTTAGAATCTCCAAAAAATCCAGATAATAACATTGTTAAACTTTATGAACTTTTTGCTTCTAAAGAAAAAGTTGAAATTATGAAAAATAATTTTGTTGCTGGAAATTATGGTTATGGACATGCAAAGACAGAGCTTTTAAATGCTATTCTTGAATATTTTGAGAACGCTAGAAAAAAAAGAGAAGAACTAGTTAATAATATGGAATATGTTGAAGAAGTTTTAGCTAAAGGCGCTGCTAAGGCTAGAGCTATCGCTCAAGAAAAAATAAGTGCCGCTAAAAAAGCTGTTGGATTAGCTGGAAATGCTTATAAAATCAAATAATTATTGTAACAAAAAAAGACAGTTTAACTGTCTTTTTATTTTACTTTTATGGCGCACCCGAGAGGAATCGAACCCCTAACCCCCTGATCCGTAGTCAAGTGCTCTATCCAATTGAGCCACGAGTGCAGATTTTAGCTATAAAAAAAAGGCAGTTATTCTACCTTAAAGTTTTTTTATAAATGGCGGTGAAGGTGAGATTTGAACTCACGGTACGGGATTAACCGTACTCTCCCTTAGCAGGGGAGTGCATTAGGCCACTCTGCCACTTCACCGCATATGGCGGAAGATCAGAGACTCGAACTCTGAAGTCTTACGACGTCGGTTTTCAAGACCGATTCCTTACCAATTAGGATAACCTTCCGTACAAAGAAATAGTATCATATTTTTTGTCTTATGTCAAACTTTTTTTTGATTTTTGTAAAAAAAGCTGCTTTAAAAGCAGCTCTAAATAACTATTTATCTTCAGATTCAATCTTTTCAGTTGCTGGTTCTTCTTTTGGAATAGGATTTCCAAACATCCATTCAATCTGTCTTCTAACTCCAGTTAATTCTAACTCTTGTCCATCGATTATCAATTTATCATTTTTAGGAATAGCTAAGAATCCGTCTTCTATCGGTGCATCAGCCGAAAGATTATGTTGTAATTTTATTGAGCTTTCAAATCCAAATGGTTTGAATTCAGTTTTTACACTTCTTATTAACTCATCATTTTTTGAAATTTCTTCAATTTGTTCTGTTGTTATGTTTCTTTGAGGTGGATATTCCGCAATAAATAAAGTCTCAGTTTTTAAAAACTTTAACTCTTCTCCAACTTTTTCAAATACATCTATAGTATATCTTCCTCTTGCTTTAATTAAGAATTTATCTATATCAACTATTTTCTTTCCTACACCTAAAGGATCTACCATTGGAGTTAACTCTCCCCTTGATATTAAATCATCATCAGGTCCATTTAATCTAACTTCAAATACTGTTGGTCTTACTATTTCCTCAAAAGTTAAAACAATTGATAATCTCATCATTGGATGTGGAAATAACGGTTGAATTATATTATCAAAAGAGCCGAAAATATCTACAGCTCCTCCTATTTGTTGACTCATTTGCGCTGCATTTGCAACTATTACACTTCTTAATTTAGCCATTTCATCCCCCTTTATTGGTTGTTTTGTTCTAATTTACTATAGCATACCTATTTTAATTTGTAAATTTTTATTTAAGAATGGTAAAAATAAAAATAGTTCCCTTTCCTTCTTTCGAAATAACATCTATTTTCCCACCACATTTTTCTACTAATTCCTTTACAATAGATAGCCCTAAACCCGTTCCTGCTTTATTACTTGTCCTTGCTTTATCAACTCTATAGAACCTTTCAAAAATTTTTTCTATCTCTTCATTCTCTATTCCAATACCATTATCTTTTACTCCTATTTTATATCTATTTTTGGTTTCTATTATAGATATTTCAATTTCAGGTGCTATTCTTTTTCCATATACAATCGCATTTTCTACTAAATTCTTTAAAATTGTTAAAACTTTTTCAAAGTCAATTTTTAATTCATTTTCTTTATTTAAAAGATTTAGATTGTATGTTATATTTGCTCCACTATTTTTTATTCTTTCATTTAATACTGCATGCAATTCAGTTTTCATTCTACTTACAGGAATTTTTTCTATATTTACTATATTTGAACTTTCAATTTTACTTATATTTAAAAAATCTACAATTATATTTTCAAGTTTATCTATATTGTTTTTTATAGTTTTTAAAAATTGAGCTTTTAATGGATCTGGTGCATCCTCTAAAGCTATTACATATCCTTTTATATTTGTCAAAGGTGTTTTCAGTTCATGACTCACATTACTAATAAATGTTTTTTGAATTTCAATCATTCCTTTAGTTTGAGTTATATCTTTTACTGACAATAAATATCTTTGATCTTGCTCTAAATACTTTATATTAACACTAAAATATTTTTTCAATCTCAATATATATACTTCTGCTTTTTGATTTTGCTTTTCATTTATTGATTTTTTCATAATTTCTATTATATCCAAGTCTTTTATCAAATTAAAATAACTCGTTTTTTCTTTCTCATACAGATAATTAAATTTACTGTTTTTTATTATTAACTCTAGTTTTTCATCAAATAAACATATTGATGAATCAATAGACGTTATAATCTGGTGCAATATTCTTTTTTCTCTATTCAAATTAATTATGTTTTCTAAATTTTGCTTTTGCCATTTTTGAACTATATCCCAAAGATTTAAAATCCATGGATCTTTTTCAAAATATAGATTTTCTCCATTTCCTTTATCTTTTAAAAAATTTTCGATTATTTCTATTTTTCTATATAAATCTCTTTTTAAATATTTTTTATAAAAAATATGAATTATAAAGTTTAAAAAGCTAAAAAATAAAAACTGTGCACCTAAAATAACTCTCAATGTTTTCAGAGTTTCTCCATAATTTTTAGAAACTCTAAGTATCACTTTTTCTTTTTCTTTATTTGTTTTTTGAACAGCATAATAAACCATCGTTTCATCAGAAATAGAACTTTTTCTAATATCAAATCCTGTTCCTATTTCTTTTACTTGTAAAACTTCTTTTCTGTTACCATGATTTTCCAACCCTTGTTCTTTTTCGTATTTTCTAGAGTCATATATAACATTACCATCCAATCCAATTATGTTAAATCTCATATCTGAGTTTTTAAAAATTTGTTGATATTCAGCTTTGTCATATTCTCTTATTAAATTAGATATTATAAATACATTTTCTTTTAAACTATTTTTTGCTCCATCTTTATATAATGTTGATAAAAAAGATATATTTGTAATTACAAATAGCATTTCAATCATTATTATAAAAAACAATGCAATTATCTCTTTTCTTCTAATCTGTACCCAACTCCTTTTACAGTCTTTATACATTCTGTTAAAAATGATATTTTATCTCTTAGCTTAGATATATATACATCTACAGTTCTATCACCTGAATAGTAATTACTTCCCCATACTTTATCCAATATTTTTTCTCTACTAACTACTATTCCTTTATTTTTAACTAAGAGTAATAACAAATCATATTCTTTTTTAGAAAGCTCTACTTCCAAACCCGCATTCGTTACTAAATGCTTATCCTCATCTATTTCTAATTCTAAAAATCTATTTCTTATTTTCTTATTTTTCTCTTGTTGATTTAATAGTTTTTTTCCTCTTAAAAGCAATTCTCTCGGATCAAAAGGTTTTTTCATATAATCATCTGCACCAACTTCAAGACCTTTCAATACATCTTCAACTTCTGTTTTAGCTGTTAGCATTATTATATAAGGCGTTCCATATTCATCTTCCATCTCTTTTACTATTTTTGTAAAGTTTATCCCATCTAAATTTGGTAGCATCAAGTCTAAAATAATCAACTCATGTTTTTCTTTTTTTAAATATTTCAATCCCTCTAATCCATCAGATGCTACCGTTACTTTATACCCCTCTTTTGTAAAGTAATAATTAATCAACGCTTGTATCTCTAAATCATCTTCAACTACTAGTACCTTCATATCATCTCTCCCCTTTTTTCTTCATATTATATCATAAATAGAAAAAAGGTGTTCTCTTTAACTTAGAACACCTTATACTATTATTTAGCTGGAACGAAACCTTCGTCAGCAACTACTCTCTGCCCATCTTTTGATAATGCAAAATCAACCAATCCATTTATTGTCTTATTATCTGTTTCTATAACATACCAGAAAATTTCTCTTGCAATTGGATATTTTTTATCTGCAACATTTTGTACATTCGCCATAATAGAGTCAACACTTAAACTTTTTACCGTCTTATCCATGTATCCCATTCCTATATATCCAATAGCATATTTATTACTTTTAGCTTCTTGTTTTATTGATTCATTTGATGGCATATACAATGTAGCTTTTCCATATTCTGCATCTTTTTTACTATTTTCTTCTCTTACTACATGTTCTTTGAAAAACTCATGAGTTCCTGATGATGAATCTCTAGATAAAACTACTATTTTAGCATTATCTCCACCTAACTCTTTCCAATTTGTAATTTCTCCTCTAAATATCTTTGCTAAATCTAAATGAGTTATATTTTCCAACTTATTATTTTCATTTACTATCACTGTTATTCCATCATATCCAATAACAACTTCTTTTAACTTTAACCCTTTCTCTTCAGCTGCTTTTATTTCTTTTTCTTTTATATTTCTTGAAGCCATTCCAATATCTGCAGTACCATTTATTAACGATGAAATTCCTACTCCTGATCCTCCACCTGTTACCGCTATTCTTGCATCTTTATTCTTCCCCATATATTCTTCAGCTATGTATTGAGATACATTAACTATTGTATCAGATCCTTTTACTTGAATAACTTTTGATGCCATTGCTGTTGTTGAATAAGCACCCATCATTGATAATAAACTCATTAAAAAAAACTTTTTGATTTTCATTCTTTAAACTCCTCCTAAAATTTTATATCATCTTTTTATTTTTCCACTTTCAAGAGTAGTATATACCAATTGTGTTAATTCAATTTTAAATTAGTGTAAAAGATGTGTAAAAAATATTTTACACATCTTTTACATATACTTAATCCTATTTTAACAAGCATCATATATGATATTAAAATCAGTTTTAATATTCGTTTAAAAAAACTTTAATTTTTTATTAATTTTTTAACATAGGATTAGGAGGTTTCATTCATGAATAGTATAAGAAAGATTAAAGATTCTTTTATGAGAGTTTTACACTCTGCAGTTGGTATCTTTAACATTCTAATTGTTATACTTATATTTGTATTTATTTTGGTAAACAGTATTTCATTTTTTAAAGAATACCCATTCTCAAAATTCTTAACTGGAACAGATTGGATATCATTATCTGGAAAATATGGTTTTTTACCACTTTTAGTCGGATCGTTTTGGGTTACACTTGTAGCATTAGGAATTTCAATTCCTGTTGGAATTATAACAACTATATATCTATCAGAATTTGCTAACAAAAAAACAAAAAAAATATTAAAAATTATAATAGAAACAATGTCGGCTTTACCGTCTGTTGTTTTGGGATATCTTGGACTTTATGTTCTTTCTGGATTTGTAAAAAACACTTTTGGATTAACTAGTGGTCTTAACGCAGTTACTGGAGGAGTAATGCTTTCTTTTATGGCAATTCCCACTATACTTAGTTTATCTGACGATGCATTAAATGCTCTTGATAGTTCATATAGAGAAGCATCACTTGCTCTTGGAGCTAATAAATTAGAAACAGTTTTTAAAATCTTACTACCTGCAGCATTTCCTGGAATATTCGCTGGTATCATGCTTGGATTTGGTAGAATAATTGGTGAAACAATGGCAGTTCTTATGATAACTGGAAACGCTCCAATAATGGCTAAAACCCCTCTTTCTCCCGTAAGAACTTTAACAGCTACAATCGCTGCTGAAATGGGTGAAGTTGTTCAAGGGAGTGTACACTATCATGCTTTATTTGCAATCGGTTTAGTTTTATTCATAATCAGTTTCCTTACAAATAGCATTGCTGATAAGTATATACGTAAATCAAGAAAGTTAATGGGAAAATAGGAGGAGTATTAAAATGAATATTTTAAAAGGAAAAAGCGGATATTTTATAGAGCTTTTAATTAAATCAGTAGCTTTAATTTCTATAATTCCAATTTTATTAATATTGAGTTATATATTATATAAAGGTGTTCCTGCAATAACTTGGGAATTTTTAACCGAAGTTCCTAAAAGAGGAATGAGAGCTGGTGGAATATTCCCAGCTATTGTTGGTACAATCTATCTTACTCTTGGGACTATTGCAGTTTCTGTTCCATTCGGTATATTTACAGGTGTGTATCTTGTAGAATATGCTAAAGATAATTTAATAACAAGAATAATAAACCTAACTATAATAAATTTAGCTGGAATCCCAAGTATAATCTATGGACTTTTTGGAATGGCTTTGTTTGTAATCTACTTTAAATTTGGAGTTTCAATTCTTTCTGGATCTTTAACTCTTGGAATAATGTGTTTACCCGTTATTATAACTGCTACTAGAGAAGCTTTATTAGCAGTTCCAAACAGTTTAAGAGAAGCTTCTCTTGCTCTTGGCGCTACAAAATGGGAAACTATATCTAAGATTGCTATTCCTGCTGCACTTCCTGGGATAACAACTGGAGTAATCTTAAGCATCTCAAGAGCTGCTGGTGAAACTGCTCCAATACTATTTACTGCTGCAGCGTTTTATCTGCCGTTTTTACCTGAATCAATTTTCGATCAGGTTATGACACTACCATATCACCTTTATGTTATCTCAACACAAGTCCCTAATATGCCTCAAAGTAATATGCATGGAACTCTGTTTATTCTTGTTTTCATAACTGTTGGGTTTAATCTTATTGGTGCATACATTAGAAATAAGTTTGAAAAGTAATTTTGTATAATTTGGAGGAATATATAATGAAAGATAATGTTAGAATATCAGTTAAAGACTTTAATTTCTACTACGGGGATTTTAAAGCTTTAAAAAATATAAATATGGATATATTAAAAAATAAAGTAACAGCTTTAATCGGTCCTTCTGGATGTGGAAAATCCACTTTTTTAAGATCAATAAATAGAATGAATGATCTTATTTCAGGAATAAAATATGAAGGTCAAATTTTACTTGATGACCAAAATGTTTTTGACAAACAATTTGATATTGTTGAGCTTAGAAAAAAAGTTGGAATGGTTTTTCAAAAGCCAAATCCGTTTCCTAAATCTATTTATGAAAATTTAGTTTATGCTCCTAAGCTACATGGTGAAAATAACAAGAAAAAACTAGATGAAATTGTTGAATCATCTTTAAAAGCTGTTGCTCTTTGGGATGAAGTTAAAGATAAATTACACCAATCTGCTCTTGGTTTATCAGGAGGACAACAACAAAGGCTTTGTATAGCAAGAGCAATCTCTATCAATCCAGAAATTTTATTGATGGATGAACCTACATCAGCTTTAGACCCTATATCTACTTCTAAAATTGAAGAGTTAATTGTTGAATTAGCTAAAAATTATAGTATTGTTATTGTTACACACAATATGCAGCAAGCATCTAGAATATCAGATTATACAGGATTTTTCTATCAAGGTGTTTTAGAAGAATTTGATAAAACATCTACAATATTCACTACACCAAAAGTTAAAAAAACTGAAGATTATATAACTGGAAAATTTGGATAAAAAGGAGATCTTATGAGAACTTTAAATGAATCTTTAAAAGCTTTAGACGAACACTACTTAGAAACTTTAAAATATGTTGGTAGAAATTTTGATATTAACTTAGAGATGCTTCAAAACAATAGTTTTAATCCTACTCTTTACGGAGAAGCTAAAATGATTGAAGATTTTATTAATGCTTTTGAAGTTAAACTAAAAGAAGATTGTATTGTTACAATGGCTCGATTTCAGCCTGCAGCTAAAAATTTAAGAAAATTAGTTATGATTATTAATAGTGTGAGGGTTTTAGAAAGAATGGGTGATCTCTTAAAAGCAAACCTTACTCTTATAAAAGATATTGAAAAAAAATCTCCTACTTTAGCTTATGCTATGAGTGATAGAGTTTTATTTATTGCTGAAAAAATACGTGGTCTTTTCGGAATGTATATAAAGGCTTTTTTACATGAAGATGTTACTTTACTTTATGATATTTTATATTTAGATGAAGAGATTGATGATTTAATTAACTCTAATACTGATTATTTCCTTTCAAAAATGAAAGAAAATCCAGAAAATGTAGTTGGAGGTTCTGAACTTATCTTACTTGATAAAAAGTTTGAAAGACTTTCAGATCATATAATTCATCTAGTTAGTGACTTGATTTATATTTTGAATGGAGAAAACACTAGAAAAGCTCAATTAGAAAAATCTAATAAAAATTAATTAAAATAGGGATTCCTGAGAAGGATCCCTATTTTAATTATCTCTATTTCCTATATAATCAGCTAATTGGATAAAGTTTTGAACTTTTTCTTTTTCAAAAATATCTAAACTCCTTTTAGCTTCCTCTATTACTTTAGCTAAAATAGTCTTACTTTCTATTAAGCCAAATAAACTTGGATAAGTTGTTTTTTCTAACTCTAAATCACTTCCAATAGGTTTTCCAATTTTCTCAAATTCTCCTTCAATATCCAAAATATCATCTTGAATCTGAAAAGCTAATCCTAAAGCTTCTGAGTATCTTTTTAATGCTGTATACTCATCATCTGATGCATCTGATATTATAGCACCTATTTCTACTGGTAATTTTAATAGTTTTCCTGTTTTATTTCTGTGAATATATTCTAACGTTTCTAAAGATACCATCTTTTTTTCACTTTCTATATCAACCATCTGTCCACCAATCATACCATTTATTCCTGAATATCTTGAAATCATACTTATAATTTTTACAATTTTCTCATAAGATACATCTTTTGTTTTATCAGTTACTATTGAAAAAGAATGTGTTAACAAAGCATCTCCTATTAAAATTGCAGCAGCTTCTCCAAATTTTTTATGTGTTGTAAGTTTTCCTCTTCTATATTCATCATTATCTAAAGCTGGAAGGTCATCATGAACCAAAGAATAAGAATGAATAAATTCTATTGCAACTGCTGTTGGAATACCTAGCTCTAATTTTTTGCCATATAATTCTAAAACCATCAATAAAAGTATTGGTCTCAATCTTTTGCCGCCATTCAAAATAGAATACTTCATCCCTTCAGCTATAACTTTAGGATAAACTAACTTATCTAAATAAAGCTCAATATTTAAATCTATCAGCTTTCTTTTAGACTCCAAATAGCTTTTAAGCATCCCTCTCCACCTCTAAATGAATCTTTTCATCTTCTGATGTTACTTTTATTATTTTCCCCTCTGCTTTGTTTAATAGATCTGAAGATTTTTTTAATAACTTCATAGCTTTTTCATACTCTTTTATCGAATCATCCAATGACAACTCTGCATTATCTAACTTTTCAATTATTATATCAATTTCATTAATATTATATTCAAAACTATCCTTTTTCATGAGTCTACTCCTATAATTATCTTGTATAGAATGTTAAAACTTTTTTCCCATACTTTCTTTCATCTGTTTTTCTGAACTCTCCAACTTCATCAGACATATTCTCAAACATATGATGTTCACATATTATAAGTCCATTCTCTGCCAATAAATTAGCTTTTGATACTGACCTCATAACTCTTTCACAAACCTCATCTTTGTAAGGAGGATCCATAAATATAATATCGAACTTTTCACCTTTTCTTCCTAAAATTTCAACAGCTCTTAACGTTTCATTTTTATAAGCTCTTGATTTTGTATCATAACCTAAATTATTTATATTTTTTATTATATATTTTAAAGCTTCTTGATCTTTTTCAATCATTATAGCTCTTCTAGCTCCTCTGCTTAAAGCTTCTAAAGCTATATTTCCTGTTCCACTAAAAAGATCTAGAAATCTACAATCTACTACATCTGGAGCAATTATTGAAAAAAGAGACTCTTTTATACTGTCCTGTGTAGGTCTTGTATCTGAACCTTTTCTACACTCTATTCTTTTTCCTTTTGCTTCTCCTGCAATTATTCTCATTTTTACTTACACCTCACTTTTTTAGCAAATAAACATTGCATCTCCGAAGCTAAAGAAATGATATTTTTCTTTTACTGCTTCGTTATATACATCTAACATAAATTCTCTTGTTGAGAAAGCTGAAACTAACATTAATAAAGTTGATTTTGGTAAATGGAAATTTGTTATTAATGCATCTATTACATTAAACTTACATCCTGGATATATAAAAATATCTGTAGAACCTGTTTTAGAAATTAATGTTTTTGATTCATTAACAGATGATTCTAAAGCTCTAACAGTAGTTGTTCCTACTGCAATAATTCTTCTATTTTCCTGCTTTGCTTTCTTTATTCTTTCAACAGTATATTCTGGTATTTCAAAAATTTCTTCATGCATTTTGTGATCTAAAACATCTTCAGTTTGAACTGGTCTAAATGTTCCTAGTCCAACTTCTAAAAATACATCTAATACCTCTATCCCTTTTTCTTCAATTCTTTTTAAAAGTTCTGGTGTAAAGTGTAATCCTGCCGTTGGTGCTGCTACTGATTCTCCTTTTATAGCATAAACTGTTTGATATCTTTCTTTTGTTTCTAAAGCTTCAACTATATAAGGTGGAAGTGGCATTTTACCTAACTTATCTAAAACTTCTTCAAAAGCTCCTTTGTAATAAAACTTTAAAACTCTATTTCCATCTTCTTTTATTTCTAAAAGTTCAGCTATCAACTCTTCGTTATCACCAACATATAATTTTTGACCTACTTTTAATTTTTTAGCTGGCTTTAATAAACATTCCCAAGTATCTAAGCTTACTCTTTTTATTAAAAGTATTTCTAAAATTCCACCTGTATCTTTTTTACCAAAAAGTCTAGCTGGTATAACTTTTGTTGAATTTCTTACTAAAACATCTCCTGCTTTTAAATAATCTATTATATCGAAGAACTTTTTATGTTCTACTTTTTTATTCTCTTTATCTACTATCATTAATTTTGAGTGATCTCTAGGTTCTCTAGGCTTCTGTCCAATTAACTCATCTGGTAGATGATAATCATAATCAACTAACTTTGTCGACACTTTCTTCACCATTCTTTCTTCCAATTACAACTCTATCTATTCCACTATAATCTTTAATAATACCTACTATTTGAAATCCAGATTTTTTCATAAATCCACTTACCTTTTCAGCTTGATTGTATCCAACTTCAAATGCTAAATATCCATTATCTTTAAGATGTTTTGGTGCTTCTTCTGAAATCTTTTTATAAAAATAATATCCATCTCCATTATCTGTTAAAGCTCCTAAAGGTTCATGTAATTTTACTTCTGGCATTAGCCCTTCATATTCCTCTTTCGGTATATATGGTGGATTTGATATTATCATATCATAATCGTTGTCTTTTATATTTGAAAATACATCTGATTTTATAAACTTCAAATTATTCTCTACATTATTTAATTTCCTATTCTGAACTGCAACTTCCAAAGCATCAGCACTTATATCTGCACCTAATACTATTGAACTTGGAACTTCTTTTGCGATTGTTACTGATATAGCTCCACTTCCTGTCCCTATATCTAGTACTTTAGGATTTTGTAATTCAGTTAATATAAATTTACACTGTTCTACTAAAATCTCTGTATCTGCTCTAGGAATAAGTACTCTTTCATCTACTTTAAAAGGCAAACCATAAAATTCCCACTCCCCTAATAGATATTGTAGTGGTTTTTTTTCTTTTGCTCTTTTATGAAGTAGTTTTTTTATTTCCTCTTTTTCCTTAGATGTTATTTCTCTTTTTAAACTTAAAGATAATATTGTTCTTCTTACTTTTAAAACATGAGCAAAAATATACTCTGCATCTAGCTTGCTGTCTCCCACATCATTTTTCAAAAGATATTCTATACTCTTTTTCAATAATTCTTTATTTTGAATTGAATAATCTTTTTCTTCTATCATACTTTTTTTATCTTTAGGTAACTCATCAAAAGTACATCTATTTCTAGCCATAACTTTTAAATAGTCTTTTATTTTTTCTTTTTGCTCCAAAGAAAGTATCATGTCAAAATATGCATATAGTGTTATTCTCTCAAGTTTTAAAACATAAGAGATTATTTTCTCACTTTCTAACCTAGGTTTTGAAAAGGAGTATTTTTTCAAATACTCCTCAGAAAATTTTAATATATCAAGTAACTTCATAATTATCCTACTGAGCTAGATAGCATCTCTGCTTGTGCAAATGTAGTTAGAGCATCTATCATGTCATCAATATCTCCATCTAAGAAAGCTTCTAATTGATGAGCAGTATATTTAATTCTATGATCAGTTATTCTTCCTTGAGGGAAGTTATAAGTTCTTATTTTTTCTGATCTGTCTCCTGATCCAACTTGAAGTCTTCTTTCACTTTCAACAGCTGATCTTTGCTTTTCTAATTCCATTTCATACAATTTTGAAGCCAAATGTTTCATACATCTTTCTCTATTTTTTAACTGTGATCTTTCATCTTGACACTGAACTATAACTCCTGAAGGTAAGTGAGTTATTCTAACTGCAGAGTCAGTCATATTAACGTGCTGACCTCCCGCACCAGATGCTCTAAATGTATCGATTTTTAAATCAGATGTATTTATTTTTACACCTTGAACTTCATCTACTTCTGGTAAAACAGCAATAGTTGCAGTCGATGTATGTATTCTTCCTGATGATTCAGTTTCTGGAACTCTTTGTACTCTATGAACTCCAGATTCAAATTTTAATCTTGAGTAAGCTCCCTGTCCATTAATAGAGAACACAGCTTCTTTTATTCCTCCAGAACCTATTTCCTGCGCTTCAATGATATCTACTTTCCACTTTTTTCTTTCTGCATATCTTGTATACATTCTAAATAAGTTTCCTGCAAATAAAGCTGCTTCATCTCCACCAGCTCCACCTCTTATTTCTATAATTACATTTCTATCATCATTAGGGTCTTTCGGAAGTAATAATACCTTCATTTCTTGTTCAACATTTGGAATTATTTCTTCAAGTTCTTTCATTTCTTCAAGCATCATCTCTTTCATATCTGAATCTTTTTCTGCTTTAATATTAGTTTTTATAAAATCCAAATCTTCTTTATATCTCTTGTATTCTTTGTACTTTTCAACAATAGGTGTTATTTCATTTAAAGCTTTATTACATTCTATCATTTTTTTAGGATTGTTTAAAATTTCTTGCGAACCTAAAGCTTCTGATAATTCATCAAATCTTACTATAACTTCTTCTAATTTAGTAAACACTGTCTTCACTCCTTTTTTTATCTATACTTTAACTTGTAAATTATACCACAATTGCTTTAAAAATAAAATAAAAAATCTCCCTCCTATACTATTAAGGGGAAGATTCTTTAACATTTGTTTTCTTTACTATTGCGATATTTTTTTTAATGATAACTCTCTAGCTTTCAAATATTGATCTGTTGATATAAATTTCTGAACCTCTATTTGATTTTTCAATCTGTCTTTTATTATTTCAGCATCTAACAACCCTACTTTTTCTACTAATTCATTCAATTTTTCAAGATTCTTTTCTGTTCCTTCAAGTATATATTTGTTAATTTGAATCTCTAATGCTTTTTTATCTAATACTTTTAACTTATATTGTATACTTGCACGTTCAATTATCGCTTTAGCACTATCTATATTATTTTGACTAACCCCTACAGCTTTAAAATCTTCATCTTTTACTATCCCTATTCCTGATGTTCCATAAGCCGTTATACTAAAAATAAGTATTAATAGTCCCATCACTAATTTTTTCATAAAACCCTCCACTAAATTTGTAGATCTGTAACAAAAAGATTTTCTGTATTAAAATCTTTTTTTTCTATTCTTATCTGATTTGCTTCGAATAAATCATCTATTATAAATCCTGCTTCTTTTTTATCTAAAAATTTTCTCTGAAAATCTTTTGTTTCTAAAGCCATCAACTTTTCTGAGGGTGAAATACTTTTTTTAATCAAGTCATAAGATGTACCTGCAAAGATTCCTACGACAAAAATAGATAGAGAGAAAATAGATTTTCTTTTACCCTTCTTTTTTTCCTCTTCTAATAATGATTTATAAATATTAGCTCTCACTTTTTCTTTTGGAGATACCATTTACATTACACCTCCCATATCTTTAATTGCTTTATAGTATGTTGTTTTTACTGTTGATATATTCATTTCTTTCATATTTGCAATCTCCCTAAGCTTGTAACCGTAGATATCTTTTAAAACAACTATCTCTCTTTCAACAAAGGGTAATTGTTTTAATTTTTCTTCTAATAATATCGGGACATTAAAGTCTTCATTGCTTTCAACACTTAGAATTTCATCATTTAATTCAAGGTTTATTTTTTTCTTTCTAAAAAAATCATAAGTTTTATTTATAGCTATTCTATAAATCCAAGTATATATATTACTTTCCTCTCTAAATCCTTTAAGATTTTTATAAACACTAATGAAAACTTCTTGTGCTACATCTTCGGCATCTTCGGGATTTTTTACTGTTGATAATATTTTATAGTATATTCTATCAAAATATTCATTATATATTTGGTCAAAGTCCATTTAAATACCTCGTTATATTAGCCTTTTAAGTTTAGACTATTATTTTGTTAAAAAAGTTTTAATTAAAATCTTCTAATACCATTTTTTTCAATTCTTCCAATATTCTGTTTTCACTAACTTTTTTTACTATTTGTCCTTTTTTAAATAAAACACCTACACCTTTCCCCCCAGCAACTCCATAATCAGCTTCTTTTGCTTCTCCAGGTCCATTTACAACACAACCCATTACAGCTATTTTTATTTTTTTATCCATTTTGTAAAATTCTTTTTCAACTTGGTGAGCTAATCCTATTAAATCAATCTCTGTTCTTCCACAAGTTGGACAAGATATAATCTCTACTCCTGCTTCAATTAATCCTAAAACCTTTAAAATTTCTTTTGCTACCTTGATTTCTTCTACAGGGTCCTCGGTTAAAGATACTCTTATAGTATCCCCTATTCCATCAACTAATAATGAACCTATCCCTATAGCTGATTTAACTGTACCTTGAAAAGCTGTTCCTGCTTCTGTAACACCTAGATGAAGTGGATAGTTACACATTTTTGATAGCTCTCTATAAGCTTCTATCATCATTTTTACATTACTCGATTTTAAAGATATTATTATATTTTCAAAATTATATTTTTCTAAAAGTCTCATATGATATAATGCACTTTCTACCATCGCTGCTGCTGTTGGTTTCCCATACTTTTCCAAAATACTTTTTTCTAATGATCCTGAATTTACGCCAATTCTTATTGGTATTCCTTTTTCTTGAGCTTTTCTTACAACTTTTTCAACCTTATTATCATCTCCAATGTTTCCTGGATTAATTCTAAGTTTGTCAATTCCATTCTCAATAGCTAATAATGCTAATCTATAATCAAAATGTATATCTGCTACTAAAGGAATATTGATTCTTTCTTTTATTTCTTTTATTTTTTTAGCTGCTAATTCTGTATTAACTGTTACTCTAACTAATTGACACCCTTCATCTTGAAGTCTTTTTATTTGAGCAACTGTTGCATCTACATCGGTTGTTTGAGTATTTGTCATAGATTGAATAACTATCTCATTCCCCCCTCCTATTAATAGTGTCCCTACTTTTACAACCTTTGATTTTCTCATTTTTTCACCTCATATAAAATTTAAAAATAGCCCTAGAATTTACCTAGGGCTATCTAGCTAAATAATTCATAGGATTATTAGCTTTTCCATTTTTTCTTATTTCAAAATGTAAATGTGGTCCTGTCACTCTTCCACTCATTCCTGTTTTTCCAATAACTTGACCTGCTTTCACTCTATCACCTATTTTTACATACATTTTTTCTAAATGAGCAGATCTTGTTTCGTAGCCATTTCCATGGTTTATTTTTATAATTTTCCCATATCCTGTCATATATCCAGCAAAAACTATCGTTCCATCTTTTGAAGCCATCAAAGGAACATATCTAGCTCTCATATCTACCCCTGCATGCTGAATATACCTTTTCAAAACTGGATGAAATCTTTTTCCAAAAGGACTTGTTACTCCCGCCCATTTAACTGGCATTTTAAAAAAAATTTGATTCTTCACAACTACTTTTTTCTTAACACCACCAGTTGTTGTAAGTCTTTTTAAACTATCTTGACTTGGATTAGATACAAACAGCTCTTGTCCAACTCTAATATTATCATTTCTTAAACTGTTATATTTTCTCAAATCTTCTACATCAACTTTATAATTTAATGCTATTTTAAAAAGTGAGTCTCCTTTTTTTACTTTATAAAAAACTCCATTCCCTTTAACTACATTTATTTTTTGACCAACTTTTAAACTATTTGAAATCCCTGGATTATTAGCTTTTAAAATTTCTAAAGACATTCCATTTTTATCTGCTATAGTTCCTAAATTATCTCCATTTAAAACTATATAACTTTCTAATTTTGGAATTTCATAATTTTTTTTTAAATCAATATTTTCCAGTTGAGCATTTTCAATTTTTATATTACTTTCAATTTTATATTCTTTCTCAATTGTATAAAAATTTCCAACCACTAACTCAAATCCACCACCATCTTCAACAGTTGTATTATCTGAATAATATTCAGTAAACCTCTTTAAATCTACCACTTCTGATTTATATGGTTTAAAAACCATTATTAGCATAATTATAAATGCTATTATAATAATAGCAAATACCTTCAGTACTTCCCTCACCTATTTCCCCCTTGCGAAAGACTTAGCATACATCTCTATAAGCTTATCATTACTCTCCGTAGATGAAATAGTATCTATCAACTTTCTCGTTGCTGATGCTTTGTCTAAAGATGTCAAATATCTTCTTATATCCCAAATTGCTTCTAATCTTTTCTTTTCAACTAATAACTCTTCTTTTCTAGTTCCAGATCTTTGAATATCAATTGATGGATATATTCTCAATTCTGCTATATTTCTATCAAGATGTATATCTAAATTTCCAGTTCCTTTAAACTCTTCATATATAACATCATCCATTTTACTTCCTGTATCAATTAGTGCTGTTGCTAAAATAGTTAAACTTCCACCATTTCTAATATTTCTTGCAGATCCGAAGAATTTCTTAGGATAATACAAAGCTGTTGGATCTATTCCACCTGAAATTAGCTTTCCACTTGATGGAATTACAATATTATAAGCTCTCGCTAATCTAGTTAAAGAGTCCATTAATATCACAATATCTTCACCATTTTCAATCTTTCTTTTTGCTCTTTCTAAAAGAAGTTCAGTGACTTTTATATGATTTCTTGGATCATCATCAAAAGTAGAAGCATAAACTTGTGCTCCTTTTACAGTTTCTTTTATATCCGTAACCTCTTCTGGTCTTTCATCAATCAACAATATCCAAACTTCTATATCTTTATGATTTTGAATAATTGAATTTGCTATATTACTAATTAAAACAGTTTTTCCTGCTTTCGGAGGTGCTACTATTAATCCTCTTTGGCCTTTACCTATTGGAGCGATTAAATCTATTATTCTTCCAGATATATTTTTAGAATCTGTTTCTAATTTTAAAAATTCTGTTGGGTAAGCTGGTGTTAATTCATCAAAAGGTATTCTAGAAGCTGCATCTTGAATACTTCCATTATTTATTAAAAGAACTTTTCTAAGCCCGTAATTGTTTTCACCTTGAACAGCTTCTCTTACTTCTCCTACAACAAAATCTTCAGTTCTTAATTTAAACTTTCTAATTTGTGATGCTGAAACATACACATCTTTTTCAACATTTGTATTTCTTAAAAAACCATATCCATCGGCCATTACTTCAAGGTTTCCCCAAGCTAAATATATTCCTTCTTTTACTTCTACAGATTTAACTATCAAATCTATTAAATCTGCTTTTTTTAATTTGTTTGAATAATCTATTTCCATTTGTTTTGCCATTTCTTGCAAATCTTTTAATAAAAATTTTTCTAACTTCTCCATAAAACCTCCGAACTTATTAATTTATAATCTCTCCATATAGAGACCATGTTCTACACTCATTTATTTTTACATTAACAAATGTTCCTTCCAACTCTTTATCTCCCGTGAATATAACGACTTTATTGGTTGATGTTCTCCCACTTAAAACTTCTTTATTTTTTTTACTTGGACCATCAACTAAAACTCTTACTATTTTCCCTTCGTAAACAATACTTGTTTCTTTTGATTTTTGATTTTGTAAGTCTATTAATCTTTTCAATCTTTCTTTTTTTACCTCTTGATCTAATTGACCATCCATTTTTGCAGCAGCTGTTCCTTTTCTAGAAGAGTACATAAACATAAATGCTATATCAAATTTAACTTTATCTACTATATCTAAAGTATCTAAAAAATCCTCTTCATTTTCATTTGGAAAACCTACAATAATGTCCGTAGTCAAGGCTACTCCAGGTATTTTTATTTTTATTTTTTCTACTAACTTCAAATATTTTTCTTTTGTGTATTTTCTATTCATTAATTCTAAAATTTTAGTTGAACCTGCTTGAACTGGAATATGTAATGATCTGGCAATTTTCTCATTCTTAGCTATAACATCAATAACATCATCACCAAAATCTTTTGGATGTGGTGAAACAAATCTTACTAAAAACTCTCCTTCTATTTTACAAATCTCTTCTAATAAAGTTGCAAAATTTTCTTTTGTTTTCAAATCATTTCCATAAGAATTTACATTTTGCCCTAATAACATAATTTCTTTATAATCTTTTTCTACAAAACCTTTAACTTCATCAAGTATTTGAGCCATCGGTACTGATCTTTCTCTTCCTCTTACATATGGAACGATACAATAAGTACAAAAATTATTACAACCATAAGTTATTGGTATTGATGCCGTTCTTTTAGAATCAAACTCTGCATCTAGTCTTGGTGGTAATTCATCTTCTTCACCAGTATAAATAATATGCTTAAAATCTCCAGATTCTATTTTTTCTATAGCACTTGGAATTTTACCTATATTTTGATTTCCCATAACTATATCTATTATTGGAAACTTTTTAGCTAATTCTTCTCCTTGCTCTTGAGCAAAACAACCTGTTATACCTATTATTGTTCCTCTTTTTTCTTTTATAATTTTTAGATCTGCTAATTTCCCATAAATTTGAATTGCTGCACCTTCTCTTACTGTACAAGTATTCAAGAATATTGCATCAGCTTTTGAAATATCTTCTGTTATATTATATCCCATATTTTTTAATATCTTTTTTATTTTTGCACTTTCATTTACATTCATTTGACAACCATAAGTTAGAATTGCTGCATTTTTCAATTTTTCCCTCCAAATTTTTAACAATTTACTTCTTAAACATGCTAAAAATTATACCATAATATCGCAAGCTTTATCAATAACTCTTTAATGGATGAATTATTTAAATATATCTTTAGCTTCTAAATACCATAAAATTAAATCCATATGAGCCATTGAAATATTAACATCTTTACAATATTTTTTCATTTTCTCTTCAATCTCTTTGTAAATTTTTGGTGTTACTGTTTTAGGGATATCTTTTATTACTTCTAACCTTACTAAATTTTTCAATATATGCCTGTCTAATATTGCTAAATTTTCTCCAAATCCAATATTTCTTAAAAAGTGACTCGCTTCTTTATATGACATCCCTCTTATATTTTTTACTATCCACTCTCTCATTTCAACTACAGACTCAAATTTAGAGAAAAAATCTTTTGTGATAAATTCATTTTTTTCATTTGTCATTTGCGTTTTTAAAATATAAAGATTTTTAGCTTTAGTTTTGTTAAAACGAACTATATTTAAGTATGGTAATATCTCTTCTTCTGTTCCTATAAAAAGAATTCCACTATCTCTTAAATCACTTATAGCTTTCCATGCACTTCTTGCTTTTGACTGAGGTGTTAGTATACAAAATGCCAACTCACAATATATATCTTTATTATCTCCATTATTCCATACTTTTCTAAACTCTTGTACTCTAGACTCTATCTTGCCTTTTATGCTTTCGTATGTTCTTTCAACTTCATAAAAATAATCATTTTTCATAAAATAAACCTCCCAAAACTATTATATCTGTATTCTATCATAATTATTAAACTCTTCAAACACGTTAAAAAAAATAAGGTACAGCTAGTGAGCTATACCTTATTTTCTATAAATTTATAAAATAACCATATTCTTTAAATAATATTGTTACTTTATCAAAATTTTCTTTTTTTACCATTATATGCAAATCTTCACCCTTTAAAATTAAACTTTTAAATCGTTTATCATTTGTAATAGCAGACAATAACTCTTTATCGTTTTTTAATTTTAAAACCTTATATCCAGGTACATGAGTTATTAATTCTGTTTTCTCGATAACTTCTCCAAAAAATTTATTCCAGTTTCCTGGTAAATCATTTGTAATCTTTTCTTTAAACTCTTGAATTTTACCCTGAACTTCATTTAAACTATCTAGCCCTTTTTTTAAACTTTCTTCTGAAATTTTAAATTTATTTGGAGCTATTTTGTTTCCTAATTTCTCTAAAGTCATTGTTCTAAGTGGACTCTCTCCAATCACTGTTACAATTAATCTATCCTCATCTAAAACTACTTTTCCTTCATCATCTAAAATTTTAAAATCATAAGTTGAAACTCTATCAAATATGTATCTTCCTAACTCTGTAAATTTAACATATTTGATTCCATCATACTTACTTAAGTATCCATTTTTTAAATAAAGAGAGTTTGTTGATGATGGTTTTTCATAGCATATTTCTAGAACTCCTAAAGATGCTAAAATAAAAAATATTGACTTTATAAATGGCTCTACAACATATGCTAAGTATTTGTCGTATCCTACAATTTTAGTTCTTTCATAATTTGCTTCATTTATATATAAAGTTGCAAAGGCTGATTCTAAATCTATAATTTCTATAAATTCATCTCTATAAAGAATACTTTTTATAATATTTTCAATTGATACAAATCCATCATCTGGAAATTCTGTTAATATCTTTTTTATAGTTGCAAGCCCTCTTTTTATTTCATCATTTGATTTGCCTACATTTTTAATTCCTTTTAAATAATTTAAATAAAGGCTTATATAGGTATTATCTTCACTTTTTATTACACTTCCATCTAAAAATCCATTTACTATAGATTTTAAATTACTCGATCTAATAAAATCATCATTTAAAAATTCATCTTTAAACAAGAATAAAAACAAACCCATGGTTTCTGTTTTTAAAAATTCTAAATCTTTAATACCTTCATAGTATTCATGAATATTACAATATTTTTTCATATTATTCTTAGATTCTTTCAATAGTTTTCCACTGCTTGAAAGTTGCATTTTTCCATCTTTAAAGAAAGAATAATATTTTCTAAGATTCTCTTGTATTTTTTCTTCATTATTTTCTTTAAACTCACATTGGCATGTATTATTTTTATAGATAAAATAATCTTTAGGTTTATCCATAAGTTTTCTCATAACTCTTACAATATCATTATTTAAAATTAAATACTCACCTTTTTTAGAATCACCTGTTTTCGTAAAAAATAGAAATTCATCTTTTAATTCTGATTTAATATTATATCCTTCTTCATCTTTTAAATACAAATCTCTATTTTTTATTTTAAACTTTCCTTTCCAAGCTATACTTTCAAATACTTCTTGGACCTCTTTTGATAGTGATGTAAAAATACCTCTGAATACTTCTTCTTTAGAATATACTTGTTCCATCAATTCTAAAAAAGTTTGTTTATTTGTTGTTTCAGATATTAATGAGATTTCAAATAATCCAAGATTACTTCCTATATATCCCTCTGCTATCCAGTCTAGAAAGTATTTTTTAAAAATTTTGAAAAGAATTTCTTTTGAATAACTCTCATTTAATGCTTTTCTAAATCTATCTTTACTTATTGCCATACCATCTCCTATTCTCCAAGAATAAACTCTATATCTTTTTCAGTTAAAGTTTTTAAAGTTGCTCCTTCGTCAGAAATTAAATTATCTAATAATTGACTCTTACTCTCTTGTAATTTTAATATTTTTTCTTCTATTGTATCTTTTAGTATTAATTTATAAGAGAATACCGTTCTATCTTGTCCTAACCTATATGCTCTATCTACAGCTTGATTTTCGACTGTTTTATTCCACCAAGGATCATAAATAAATATTGTATCTGCTGCAGTTAAATTAAGTCCAACTCCGCCAGTTTTTAATGTCATTACAAAAACTTTATATTTTTTATCTTTTTGGAATAAATCTACCAAACCTTGTCTATCTTTTGTTGCTCCTGTCATCTCTAAGTATTTAATATCTCTTTTTCTTAAATCGCCTGTTATACTTTCAATACTCTTTATATAATTTGTAAATATTAATACTTTATGCCCATTCTCTACAGCATCTTGAACATTGTTTATAAGTACTTCTCTTTTACTTGAAACTATATTTGGATTTTTCATCTCAGGACAACTTGTTAATTGTCTAAGTTCATTTAATGCTTGTAATATATAAAATTGAGTTTTTCCTAATCCTTGAGTTTTAATTTGATTGTTTATCATTCCATAATAATATGTTCTTCTTTCTTCATACAATCTCTTTTGCTCAGGATTCATTCCAATAAATAGCGTTTTTTCTATTTTATCAGGTAAGTCTTTTAAAACTTCCTTTTTAACTCTTCTAAGTATAAATGGATATATCTTCTTTTTTAACTCTTCTATAGCTTCCTTATCATTTTCTTTTTGAATTGGATTTGCATAATGATAATTAAATTCATCTAATGTTCCAAACATAGAAGGATTCAAGAATCTGAATAAAGAATATAGCTCTCCTAAATTGTTTTCAATTGGAGTACCACTTAATGCTAATCTATATTTTGAGTCTAAAAGCATTACAGCTTTTGTTGTTTGAGCATTTACATTTTTTATATTTTGTGATTCATCTAAAACAATTAAATCAAACTTCATTTTTCTCAAGTATTCAATATCATTTCTAATAGTTCCATAAGTTGTTATTATAACATCAGTATTCTCGAATGTTGATTTATCTCTGAAATTACCATAGTAAATTCCAGATTTTAAAGTTGGACTAAATTTTTTTATTTCACTTTCCCAATTGTATATTAAACTTTTTGGCATAATTATAAGTGTTTTTCTTTTTGGAACTAAATGTAAACTAGTTATTAATGTTATCGCTTGAAGTGTTTTTCCAAGACCCATATCATCAGCCAAACACCCACCTAATTTATTATCAATTAGATATCTCAACCATTTATAGCCATATTCTTGGTACTCTCTTAATGTTGCATTTATTTCAGGTATCTCGGCACCATAGTTTTCTATTTGATTAATTCCTCTATAGAAACTCTTCGTTCTTTTAATTTCATTTGCTAGTACCTTATCCTCTATCAAATCATCTATAATTGGTAAATCAAAGAAAGATATTTTAACATTTGATTTCCCATTATCTTTAAATACCCTTTCTAACTTCTCCATATACTTTCTATTTATAAGAGCATTCGTTCCATCACTTAATACAATATAAGAGTCTTTTTTAAAACTATTTAAAACATCTACTATTGAAAACTTTTCTCCTTCTATCTCTAAGTGAACATCTCCCTCTAAGAAATCTATTCCATGTTTAAAATTGCCTACAACTTTTGGCTTTACTGCTCTCACACTATATTTCTTTAAATTATCTGTTCCTACAACTTTATATTTTCCTGCTAATTGAAGTAACTCTTGAGTTACAAATTCTCTAGCTAACTTTTCTTGTAGTATTATAAAATTTTCATCTATGTAGAAACTCGATTTTATTTTCAGATTTTTTTGGTGTTTCACAATTATTTTTACAATCTCTTCTACTGTTTCATCTAAATATGCTGGTTGTACTTTAGTTACTTCCACTCTTTTAAATTCATCTTTTATCAACAAAGCATTTTCTAATGAATGAATTTTTAAAAATTCATAATCTATTGTTGATATAGAAGCTCCTATTTTCAAATACAAGCTATTATCTTGAGATATTTTTTCTATTATCAACTCTTGAGTTGGTTTCATATTTCCATTTAAAACTATTTCATAGTCTAAAAATTCAATTTCTATTCCACTTCCAAAAGAATATGCCAATGTTAAATATTTCTCTAATTCATTTTTTGTAAATTTAGACTCCATCTCTTTTAAAATATGAATAGTATCCTTTGGGATATCTATCCAATAAAGCGAATCATCACTTAAAACATAATTGTCTGAAACTATTGTAAATTGTTTTTCACCATTTAAAAGAAGTTTCCCTTCGCAAAGATCATACCCTTCTTCTACAAAATTAATTTTTAATACAATTTTATTTCCGCCTAAGACCCACTTGATTGGCTTCATTTCCCCGGTTAATACTTTTTTACTATTTTTTAGATAGTTTAAAATTTCTATATTGTCATCAATATATAATTCATTTTTTTCATTATCCCATCCAGAGAAAAAGCTATCCTCTTTTATCTCTTTAATTAAATCAATAATTTTCAAATCATTTTCATCACTTATTTCAAACTCTGTGGTGTCATAGACCACATTTCCCCTGTTGTTTACTAAAGAAACATAAGTTCCTACTTCGTCACAAGTTAAAGTAAAAAATAATGACTCTTCCATTTTCTCTAATTTAGATTTCATACCCTTTTCCCTCATATATAAATTTTTTCTGAAATATATTATATCAAATTTTCTAAGGGTTATCAAGAAATTAAAAAAGGACTCCTATAATTAGAGTCCTTTAAATGCAATTACTTTGCTTCTGATTCTTTTATTAAAGCGTTCATTTCTTCAACTAAAGCATCTGCATCTAGTCCATGAGCTGAAATACCCTCTCCCAAAGTTTCACCTGCTGCTACCATACATCCTATACATCCTAAACCATGTCTTTTGAATATCATCGAGATTACTGGATATTTTTGTGCTGCTTCTAAAATATTCATATCTTTATTTACCATTTTTGTTCCTCCTATTTTTTATTTATATTGCACTTAATTATATTAAACTTTACTTTTTTTGTCAACTATTTTCCAACTACATTTAATAAATCATGTATTCTTACAACACCTACAACTTTTTCATCTTTTAAAACTGGTAATACAGATATTTGACTTTCTCTATTTTCCATTAGTTCTAATGCATCCAAAGCCATTATATCCTCTGTAGCACTTGTGTAATTCTTAGTCATTATATCTTCAGCATTCATATCGAAAAACTTATCCTTCATCTTTAAAGCCCTTCTTATGTCTCCTTCAGTTATAATTCCTAAAAGCTTTTCATTATTTACAACACAAACTAATCCTAACCGTTTTTTGGTCATAGTCATTATTATAGTATCCATATCACTTCTTAGTTTTACTATCGGTAAATCTTTATGCATAACATCTCTAACTTTCATTAGTAATCTTCTTCCTAAGCTTCCACCTGGATGATAAACTGCAAAGTTTTCTGGTTTAAAGTTTCTAGCTTTAATAAGTACTGCTGCTAATGCATCACCCATTACTAAAGTGCTTGTTGTAGATGACATCGGAGCTAAATTTAAAGGACACCCCTCTTTTTCAACTCCTATATCTAAAACTGCAAAAGATTCTTTTCCTAATCTTGAATTTGGATTAGCGGTCATTGCTACAATTGTTGCTCCTATTTTTTTTATCGATGGAATAATCGATATTACTTCATCACTATTTCCACTATTTGATATAGCTATAACTATATCATTTTTATTTATCATTCCTAAATCTCCATGAAGTCCCTCTGCTGAATTCATAAAAACTGTAAGAGTTCCTGTTGAAGCCAAAGTAGCAGCAATTTTTTTTCCAATAATTCCCGATTTTCCTATACCTGTTATTACTACCTTACCTTTTGATTCAAGTATTAAATTTACAACTATCTCTAAAGAATCAGAGATTTTATTTTTTACTTTTTCTAACTCACAAATTTCTCTATCAAATAAATCTTGGGCTATTTTTTTAATATCCATATTATCTACCTTTTACTAAATCATCTATTTTTACAGCTACCTTCAATATCTCTTCTAAGTCAGATAAAAATAGCATGTTTGGTCCATCAGATTTTGCATTTGTTGGGTCTGGATGAACTTCTGCAAATATTGCATCTATTCCAATTGCTAATCCCGCTCTCATAAGTGGAAATACAAACTCTCTATCTCCTGATGTCGTTGTTCCAAGGCCTCCAGGTTTTTGTACTGCATGAGTTACATCAAATACAACTGGGTATCCAAATTTTCTCATTTCAGCAAATCCTCTCATATCTACAACCATATTATTATATCCAAACGTTGAACCTCTTTCACATAGCATTATATTCTCATTATTCATCTCTTCCATTTTCACGACTATATTTTTCATATCCCAAGGAGCTAAAAATTGACCTTTTTTTATATTAACAGGTAATCCAGTTTCTGCTGCTGCTATTAATAAATCTGTCTGTCTACATAAAAAAGCTGGTATTTGAATTATATCTACAACTTTTGCTACTTCTTTACAATGCCATACTTCATGAACATCTGTTATTAGAGGTATATTAAATCTATCTTTTACTTTTTTTAAAATTTCTAAACCTTTTTCTATTCCAGGTCCTCTGTATGAGTGTATTGAAGACCTATTTGCTTTATCAAATGAAGCTTTAAATATGAAGTTTATGTTTAATCTATCACAAATATCTTTTACCTTTTCTGCAACTTCCATTACTAACTCTTCTGATTCAATTACACATGGACCAGCTATTAATGTAAATCTATTATTTCCACCTATTTCAAACTTATCTGCTATTTTAACCTTTTTTACTTCTTGTACTATTTTCAATTACTTCACCTCTTTCAATTCTTTTATCGCTTCGATCGCAATCTCTCTATCATCAAAATAGATTTTTTTTGTTCCTATTATTTGATAATTTTCATGTCCTTTTCCAGCTATTAGTATTATATCATTTTTTTCTGCTTTTAAAACTGCTTTTTTAATTGCTTCTTTTCTATCTATTTCAATTATATAATTTTTATTTTGGAATCCTTTTACTATATCATCTATTATGCTATTCGGATTTTCTGTTCTTGGATTATCTGATGTAACTATAGTAAGATCACTATATTTTTCTGCAACTTCTGCCATTATTGGTCTTTTAATTTTATCTCTATCACCACCACAACCAAAAATTGTAATTATTTTCCCATTTTCTTCTAGATCTAATACACCTTGAAGAATATTTTCCAAAGCATCTCCTGTATGAGCATAATCAACTATAATTCTAAAATCTTGTCCTACAGATACTGCCTCAAATCTTCCTGGAGCACTTTTTATATTTTTAACTCTTTCTTTTATTATATTTTTGTCTATTCCTAAAATTTTTCCAACACCAATAGCACCCAAAATATTATACATATTAAATTTCCCTAATAATGTTGGTTTCATCTCTATTATTGTATTTCTATCTAAATCTGCTGAATTATCTAAAGAGCAAGAAACTCCTCCAAACTCATCATAAATTCTTTTTCCATATCTATCATCTATATTTATTATTCCATTTTTTTTATTTTTTAATTTTTCAAATAATATTTTTTTAGCTAAAAAATAGTCTTCCATATCTTTATGGTAATCTAAATGTTCTGGTGTCAAATTAGTAAATACAGCTACATCAAAATCTAACATATCAACTCTTCCACTCGTTAAACCATGAGAACTAACCTCCATAACTAAATACTCTAACCCTTTATCAACTGATTTTTTACTCATCTTTATTATGTCTAAAGATTCTGGAGTTGTATTTGGAGCTTCGATTATTTCGTCACCAATTTTATACTCTACTGTGCCTATTCTAGCTACTTTTTCTGTTCCTAAAATTTGCTCTATTAAATATGTTGTCGTTGTTTTTCCATTTGTTCCAGTAACTCCAATTATTTTTAATTTTTTCTCTGGGTTTCCATAAAAATTAGATGCAATTTTACCTAAATTTTCTCTCAAATTTTGAACTAAAAAATAAGAAATATCTCCTTTTAATTCTACTTCTTCTGATACTATTATACAAACAGCTCCATTTTCTAAAGCTTTCTCAATATATTTATGACCATCAACTAAATTACCTTTTAAAGCGACAAATATATCTCCATTTTTAATTTTTCTAGAGTCATATTCTAAATTGCCAGTATATATATCTTTATCTATTAATTTCAAAACTTTATAATCTATATTTTTAAATAATTTTTCCATAATTGCACCTCACTCTATATTATTAAAGATTATTATAGCATTTTTAAATATAAAAAAATATTTATAAAATAAAACAGAGGATTTCTCCTCTGTTTTTATATCTATTTAGCAGGTGTATATACACCTGTACTTAATCCATGCTTTATTGCTGATCTTACTTTTGTTGCTCTTACAGATGCTCCAGCATTTTCAATATCTCCTGGTGCATATAACAATTCTGTAGCAGTATTAACATTTTTTCCTATTATTTCTGATAACAAAGCTTCGTATTTTAATTTCTCTTTTTCTAAATCTTTATTTTTCAAAAAATTTTCGCCTTTATAATAAAGTGTTCTATATTTTGGTTTTTCAATTATATCATCTTTTAAATCAAATTGAATTTCCACTTGAGTTTCTTGTCCTGAGACATAGACTCCTCTATAAGTTCCATCTCTATTTTCTGATGAATATGCTATGCTTCCAAGTAATGTTAATAATATTAATATTTTTTTCATAAAAACCTCCACACTAAGATTTACTTAAATAAAGTTTAACCTTTTTTTGATCTTTATGTCAATAATTTTATTTTAAATTCCAATTAATAGTCATATTATAATTTTTTTTTAGTTTATCATTTATTATTTTAAAGTGATTGCACCCAAAAAAACCTCTACTTGCTGACAAAGGACTCGGATGAACCCCCTCTATTATAAAATGATTTTTATTTGTTATATACTTTTTTTTAGCTTTCGCATTATTTCCCCAAAGTACGAATATTACAGGTTCTTGCTTTTCATTTATTTTTTTTATAACTTCATCTGTAAATATTGTCCATCCTATTTTACTATGAGAGTTTGCTTCACTTTCTCTTACAGTAAGCGTTGCATTCAATAAAAAAACACCTTGCTTCGCCCAAGATTCTAAGCATCCATGATTAAAAGTTTCTCCCTCTCCTTCAGATAAAATTTCTTTATATATATTTCTAAGTGAAGGTGGTATCTTTATTCCTTTTCTCACAGAAAATGCTAAGCCATGAGCCTGGCCTGAACCATGATAAGGATCTTGTCCTAGTATTACAATTTTTACATCTTGATATTGTGTTAATTTGAAAGCTGTAAAAATATCTTCTCTTGGAGGATAAATAGTATTTTTAATATATTCACTTTTTAAAACATCTTTTATTTTTAAAAAGTATTCTTTTTCAAATTCTGATTTTAATATATTATCCCAATCATTTCCTATTTTTAACATAATCCACTCCTATTTTTTATCTAAAGTTAGTGAACCACATTCTTTTACATATTTCTTCATTCCACAACCAGAACATTGCTCTCTACAATCTACTGTTAAAGCTTGCTTTTCGCTATTTTCTAACTCTCTTATAAAGAACTCTTTATCCACTCCAACATCAACAATATCCCAAGGTAAATGTGCATCTAAATCTCTCTTGCCTATATAATCTTCATCTACTATATTTAGTTCTTCCATAGCTTCTTTCCATATTAAGAAGTTGTCTTTATAATCATCTAACTTTGCTCCAATTTCAAAAGCTTTTTCTATTAAAGCTCCTGTTTTTTCATCTCCTCTAGATAAGAACCCTTCTAAGTATGATTTTTTAGGAGCATGCATTCTTAATGTTGCTCCTTTCATTCCTTTAAAAGCTTCTCTTAACATATTTTGTTTTCTCTGAGCTTCTTCGATACTCATTTGTTCTTCCCATTGATAAGGTGTATGTGGTTTAGGCACAAAATTTGAAATACTTGCTGTTATATTTACTCTTCTTCTTATTGTTCTACATTTATATGTAACTGTTCTTACTAATTCATAAATTGCCATTATATCTTCATCTGTTTCAAATGGTAATCCAATCATAAAGTAAAATTTAAGGTTATCCCAACCAGCTTTTACGGCTGCTTCTGCTGTTTCTAAAATTTCTTCTTCTGTTACTCCTTTATTTATAACATCTCTCATTTTTTGACTTCCTGCTTCTGGTGCAAATGTGAAACTTGGTCTTTTTCCACCACTTATATTTACAGCTACATCTACTGAATGAGTATTCATTCTTAAAGATGGTAATGAAATTGCTAAATTTTTATTTTCGTATTTTTTTTGCAATCCATCTATCAAAGGAGTTATTGCCGTATAATCACTACTGCTTAATGAAGATAATGATATCTCAGAATAACCTGTATTAAACAGCATACTATCTATTAGCTCTATATTTTTTTCTAAACTTCTTTCTCTAACAGGTCTATAAACATATCCTGCTTGACAGAATCTACATCCTCTTGTACATCCTCTTTGAATTTCAACTGAAGCTCTATCATGAACCACTTGTATATAAGGAACTAATTGCTCAGAATAAGATACTGAATTATCTAAGTCTTTTAAAATTGCTCTTTTAATTCTTTTTATACCTTTATGAAATTTTGGAATGTAAACGCCATCAAAATCTTTTATAGCATTTAATTTTTCATCTTTCGTTTTTCCTGCTAAACGAACCAAAGTTTCAGCTAATTTAGTCATTGTTTCTTCACCATCACCAATTACAAAGAAATCTAAGAATTTTTCCATAGGAGTTGGATTCATCATACATGTTCCCCCCGCCATTATTAAAGGAAATTCTTCTCCTCTTTCATCTGCATGTAAAGGTATTTTCGATAAACTTAAAGCGTTTAAAACATTTGGATAACACATCTCATAAGAAAGTGAGAATCCAATAGCATCGAAATCTTTTAAATCTGTTTTAGTCTCTAAAGAAAACATTGGTATATCATTTTGTCTCATTAAAGTTTCTAAATCCTCCATAGGAGCAAATCCTCTTTCTAGGTAAAAGTTGTCAACTTTATTCATAATAGTGTACAATAGTCTTATCCCTAAATTAGACATTCCTACTTCATAAATATCTGGAAAAAATAAACACATTCTAGCTTTTATTGTTTCTAAATCTTTATGAAAACTATTTATTTCATTTCCTAAATATTGAGCTGGTTTTTCTACTGACATTAAATGTTTGCTTATATCTACTCTCATATATCTCCTTTTACTCATCATCAATGTCTTGGAAAAGTTTCATTTTACTTTCCACATCTTTTTTATGATGGTCTCTACATAATTTAGCTAACTCTATATCGATTTTTTTTAATTTTTCAAAAGCATTTTGAGGATGCTTTTCTAATTTTTCATCTCCAATTAAAACTTTTTTTACTCTTCTAAAAAAAGTCACATTTCCTTTTCCACTATCATGAAGTAAAGCTAACTTTAAATACAATCTATCATTTTTTAAAACTTTATTTTTCATCACACATTTATAAATCAAAAACGAATGTAATTTATCATAATCATTCATTTTATTAAAAATTTTAAATTCATCTAGTGATAATATCGATTTCACTTCTAACTCTTGATTTTTATTAAATTTTAAGAACAAGCATCTAAAACCTTGTTTCAATCTAGAAAACATTTAAATCTCCCTTATAACTATATTCCCAAATTGTTTTCTTAAATTTTTAATATTTGAAGCATTTTTACCTATTACTTCTCCTTTTTTTTCTTTTTTTACATAAAAAACAAATATTTTATTATCAAATGTTTTTTCTATCTTTTGAACACCTTCAATCACAAAATCATTACAAGATAATATTATTTTTTCTAATAATTCTGTTTTTAAATATACATTTTCTAATGTTAGGTATTTTCCAGGAAAAGTTTCTATTTCTCCTGTTAAAATATATCCAGCCATATTCCTAACTTGTTTTGGCATAAATGAATTTCCTATAAACTTTAAAATTGATTTTTCAAAAATTATATTTACACTTCTTTCGTGTTCTTTTAACTCTAAACCTTTTTTATCAGTAAATCTGCTTACATCATAAGTTCCACTTATTTCTAATAATGTTTTTTCGATATCTTCAGTTGACCTTTTTATTCTTTTTTTTGGATATTTATATGAATACTCTCTCTTTTCTATATAATCTGGAAATGATAAATTTGGAAAAGTTTTTTGTACTTTTCTTATAAATATAAATTCCTTCATTTTTTCATTAAACTTAGATATTATATCATTTAAATCCCCTTCAAAATTACTACTTACATAAAGCATATTTCTTTCAGCAGAAACTCTAGCATCAGTTCTACCACCTTGTTGAATCCCTTTTGCCCATGTAAATCCAAGTTCATTCATTTCTTTTCTGAACTCACCTTTTACAGTCTTTTTTCCTGCCATTTCATCGAAAGAATGAAATTTTTCTCCGTTATAAAAAACTGTAAATATGTATCCCCATTTATCAGTTTTTTCCACTCCTCTAAAATTCATTATTCCCCTCTTTTTCTAATTATATGACATCTTCTACATCTTGCTTCATAACTTTCGCTTGCTCCAACTAACACAATTGGATCATCTAAATAAGCAGGTTCTCCATTTACAAGTCTTTGAGTTCTTGAAGCTGGATTACCACAAGAAGCGCAAATAGCATTAAATTTATCAACATATTCTGCTTTTGCCATCAATCTATCCATTGGTTTAAATGGTTCACCTCTAAAGTCTTGGTCTAATCCTGCTACTACTACTCTTTTTCCCGTATCGGCAAGCTCTTCACAAAATTGAGCTACTTCATCCCCAAAAAATTGAACTTCATCAATTCCTACTACTCTAACATCTTTATATTCAGTTTCTATTATTTTTCTCATCTCTTCTACAGTTGAAGCAGGCACTGCCTCAATAAAAGCTTGACTATGTGAAGCTACTTTTGTATCATCATATCTATTGTCACTTGCATGCTTAAAAACCACTATTTTTTGATTTGCATACTTTGATCTTCTCATTCTTCTTATTAACTCTTCACTTTTACCTGAAAACATACTTCCAGTTACAACCTCTATCCAACCCATTCCTTCTGTTAACAATAAATGCATTGCTTTTTTTCCTCCATATCTAACAATTTTTTTACCTGTTTTCTATTATATCATAACTACCATATCAAACAAAACTATAAATTTCCGTAAAGAAAAAAGTAGCCATTATAGCTACTTTTGAATTTTTTATCTCTCTTCTACATATCCTAACTCTTTTAAAAATGGCTTTTTCTTTCTCCAGTCATCTTTTACTTTCACCCAAAGCTCTAAGTATATTTGAACACCTATAAGGCTTTCTATATCTTTTCTAGCTTCAATACCTATCTCTTTTAACATACTACCTTGCTTTCCAATTATAATTCCCTTTTGAGAATCTCTTTCAACATAGATATTTATATCAAACTTATCTTTTCCATTATTTCTTCTAGTAACATTAATAATTTCTATTGCAACAGAGTGAGGTATTTCATCTCTTGTTCTTTCTAATATCTTTTCTCTTACAACTTCAGTTATTATTCTATATGTAGGCATATCAGTATACATATCATCTGGATAATATTTTATTCCATCTTCTAAAAATGGATCTAATGCATCTAATAACTTTGGAATTCCTATTGCATATTGCCCTGCAATCTCTATAATTGCATTAAAATCTCCTAACTTTTCAGCTATTTCAGCTCTTTTCGCTTCTAGCTCTTCATCATCAACTTTATCAATCTTATTCACTATTAAAACCTTAGGTGTATTTCTTGCTTCTTTTATTTTTTCCAATACAAATAAATCACCTGTACTAATCTCTTGTGATGCATCTATTACCATTGCAATAACATCTACATCTCTTAAAACTCTAATTGCACTATTAGTCATATGTTCTCCTAATAAATGCTTTGGCTTATGAATACCTGGTGTATCAACGAAAATATATTGATTCTTATTAAAATTTAAAATTCCTTTTATTGTATCTCTTGTTGTTCCTGCTTTATCAGAAACAATAGCTACCTTTTCGTTTACAAGTTTATTTATTAATGTAGATTTTCCAACGTTTGGTCTTCCTACAACTGCTATAAATCCAGCTTTCACTATTAATCATCTCCTATTCCAATTTTAAAATACAATTCCTTTAAATCCAAAAGGAATTGTTCTTCATTAATTTCATCATTATATTTTACCATAGTTTTCAAAGTATTTCTCAACATATTTGGAGTTATCTCTCTTTCAATACCACATTTTTTACCTAAGGCTATAAACCTAGCTCTAAAAGATTGTCTTGTAAAACCATAAAACACTAGGTTACTATTCCCACTAGAAAGCTGTTCTCTAACTTCATTTACATATATTTCAGACTCATTTGAAAGTTCTTCAGATATTTTAACCTTGCTTCCTTTGTCCTCGTTAAAAATAAATTGATAAGAATATAGTTCTAAATCAGATATTTTAATTTTAAGAATATCATTTATTGATAGATTTGTTTCTACAAGAAGTTTAATTACTAACTTGTCTCTAATTCCTTTAAAATCTTTTTTACAAATATTTAAAATATTATTAATCTCCCAGATTTCTAAAGTTTCCAACTCTTTTTCAGGTGCTTTTTCAAGTGTTATTCCATCGGCTGGATTCTCATCTATCATTCTTTTTTCTAAAAGATATCTATAGAATATTTTTATTGTACTTATTTTTCTCAAAATTGAATTTTGTTGGTAATTACTTTTTAAAAATTCTATATATTTTAAAACATCTTTTTTTTCTATATTTAAAATATCTTTTTTTGAAAACTCTTCAAAATCTTTCATATCACCAGAGTATAAATCTAAAGTTTCTTTTTTTAAACTTTTAGAATCTGATTTATATTTTAAAAAATCTTTTAACAATTCCATTACACATCACCTAGTAGTTCTTTAGCGTGTTCAATAACAGCTTCAGATATATTTTTTCCTGCTAACATTCTTGCAATCTCTTCAACTCTTTCTTCTTTATTCAATTTTTTTACTTGTGTTACTGTTTTATTATCTATTAATTTTTTTTCTATATAAAATTGTTGTGAAGCTTTTGCTGCTATTGCTGGAGAATGAGTTATACTCATAACTTGTGTTGTCTCTCCAATTTCTTTAAGCTTATTAGCTATTTTTCTAACAGTTTCACCACCAACACCAGTATCTATCTCATCAAATATTAAAATAGGTATGTTATCAACTTTTGAAAATATAACTTTTATAGCCAACATTATTCGACTAACTTCTCCTCCTGATGCTACTTTCCAAAGAGGTTTTAAACTTTGCCCAAAATTTGTTGAAATCATAAACTCAACTAAATCTATTCCACTTAAAGACATTGCTGAAGATTCTTCAAATTTAACTTCGAATTTAACATCTCGCATATTTAAACCTTTCAATTCTGTTTGAAGATTTTCTTCTATTATTTTAGCTTTTATTTTTCTGATTTCACTTAATTCTTTTGCTAATGAATAGTATTTTTTTTTAGCTTCATCTCTCTCTTTAACTAATTTTTTAACTTGAAAGCTATTTTCATCTAAAAGTTGAAGTTTTTCTTCTATTTTATTTCTATAATCAATTACTTTTGATATTTCATCTCCGTATTTTAACTTTAAACGATTAATAGAATCTAATCTTGATATTACTTTTTCTAATCTTATATCATCTGATTCTATGTCATCATTTAAATCTTTTATAGAGTCCACACAATCTTGTAAATCATAGTATACTCTTTCTAACCTTTCTAAATTCTCCTGGAATTCTTTTCCATATTTTGAAATAATTTCTAAATTTTTTCTACTATTATAGATTATGCTTAATGCATTTTTTTCTCCATCTTTCAATAATTCTTCTGTTAAAGATAGCTTGTCTTTTATTTTTCCAGCATGAAATAACTTTTTATATTCCTCTTCTAGCTTCTCATCTTCTCCATCTTTTAAAGCTACTTTATCAATTTCTTCAAGTTGAAATTCATAAAATTCCTTTTTTTCCAAAGTTTCACGTTTGTTTTTTTCAACATCTTGTATTCTTCTTTCTAAACTCCAATATTCATTATATATGGCTTCTAATTGCTTCTTTAAAATTGTTCCATTTTCTCCTAAAAATCTATCTATCAATCTTAAATGGTTACTTTTATTTAAAAGCATTTGATGTGAATGCTGTCCTACTATATCAACCAAAGTCGCCATTATCTCTTTCAAGCTAGACATTGGAACCCTTATATTATTAACAAAAGCTTTTCCTTTTCCATTCTTATCAATATGTCTTCTTACTATAACTTCATTATCCTCTGCATCTATTCCCATCTCTTTCAACTCTGCTTCTTGCTCTTCATTAACAGCAAAAACACCTTGCGCTAAAAGGAATTCTTGGCCATCTCTAACCATATCAGCACTAGCTTTTTCTCCAATCAATAAGTTAATACCACTCAAAATTATTGATTTTCCTGCTCCTGTTTCACCAGTTAAAACAATTAATCCTTTTTCAAATTCTAAATCTACTTTTTCTATTATTGCTAAATTTTCTATTTTCAATTCTTTTAACATAGGTTATCTCCCCATTTTAACTTATCTCTTAAAATTCCATAATAATCTCTTCCTTTTGTTAGAATTAGATTAATTTTTTTGCTCGAATAATAAATTGATATTTTTTCTCCTTTTTCAATCTCTCTTTCATTTTCTCCATCAACTATTATACTACCTTTTTGTTCAGGATTTAAATTTAAGATCAACCTCTCTTCACCACTTATTATTATAGGCCTAGTTGCCAAGTTGTGTGGAGCTAACGGGGTTACTACAATAGCCTTTATTTGTGGCATAACAATTGGTCCTCCAGCAGATAGTGAGTATGCTGTAGATCCCGTTGGAGTAGCAACTATTATTCCATCTGCTTTATAATCGCATATTTTCGTATTTTGTGTACTCATAGATATATTTAAAATTTTTGAACTTGACATTTTTTTAGATATTACGACTTCGTTTAATACATCTATTTTTTCATCTCTTATAACTAACTCTAAAAACTGTCTACTTTCTCTTTTTATAATTCCATTTAAATAATCGTTGAAAGTTTCTTCAAATTCTTCTGCCTTTATCTCTGTCAAAAACCCTAATGAGCCTGCATTTACAGCAAATACATCTATTTTTTCATTCTTTATCAAATTTTTAGAGGCTCTTAAAAGTGTTCCATCTCCTCCTATAACAACTGCAAAATCTGCTTTTAATATCTCAGTTAAAGGAAGTATCTCTATTTTTTTTACCAAAAAGAAATCTAATAATTCTAAATATAGTCTTTTAGCCTCATCTTTATCCTCGTTATAAATTATAGTCCCTTTCATTTTTTCCTCCATTAAAATAAAGATTCAGGGTTTATTGGTTTTAGATTAAATCTAACCTCATAATAAAGATTTGTTTTTTCCTCTGTATTCATACCTAAAATTCCAACCTCTTGCCCTTTTTGAATTTGTTGATTTAGTTTTACTTTAACTGCAATTAGATTCCCATAAACACCTATTGTATTATATCCATAATCTATCATAACAACATTATTTAAACCTTGGAATTTATCTGCATAAATAACTTTTCCTTTGGATGAAGCCTTTACTTTCGCACCCATTTTTCCTGCTATCTCTATACCATTGCTTTCTACTATACCATTTTTTTTAGACTTAAACTTTACAACTATATTTCCAGGTATTGGTTTTATAAATTTACCTAAGCCTATTATAGCTTTATCTAATTTTACAGTTTTAGAAGCTGCTGCCCTTGCTTTAATTATTCTTTCTACTTCTTTTTCTACTTTTTTCTTTTGAGATTGTAACTCACCAATATTTTTTACATGATTTGTTTTTTCTTGATTTAATTTAGTTATCAATCTGTTTTTTTCTAATCTTTTTATTTCGCCAGATTTTCTATTTGAATCCAACTTTCTCTTTAACAAAGTTAACTTTTGTCTATCTTTTTCAACATCTTTTTTCACTTCTTTTATAGAAACTTGAATAGTTTTAATGTGTTCCATACTTTCTAAATCTCCATAAAGCAATCTAGAAAAACTTCTTTTAGCAATACTTCTTTCTTTGTTTTCACTCTCTAAACTTGATTTTCTGGTAACTTCTATCATTTTTGCTTTAAATTCTATTTTTTTTCTATTTAAGACCTTCTTACTCACATCTAAATTTAATCCACCATACTCAATACTTCTGTTTACTATTTTTATATCTTCTTGTATTTTTTGAGCTTCTTTCTCAATCTCTTTAATTTCATTGTTAATATTTTCAATCTGTTTTTCAGCGCTTACTTTTTCAGAGTTTATATTTTGAATACGAGTATTTTTTTGCTTTATTTCAGTCTCTATCTTCTTAACTCTATTTTTTAAATTACTTACACTATCTCCAAATATAAAAGTTGAACAAATAAAAAAAATCATCAACACTTTCATGACTAAACCTCATCTCTTTTTAGTCTTGCTGTTGATTTCCAACTTAATATTAAAACAATTAATGTTGCCGCTATTTCCAATACAAAAATCTGATTAAAACTTTGAATAATTAAATTTGATAAAATTTCTTGATATTTTTCTCTTAAAAGTACATAAAAATTAGAAAATAATAATCCTCCAACTAACGAACTTCCAAGAAGAGGAATTAAATTTTTATTTCTTGCAACTAAAAAATTCTTTTTGTTTTGAGAATTTTTCATTGAATATATCATATAATCTCTTATGATAACTCCTCTTAATATCGTTGTTATTTGATAATATGTCGTCGCTGACAAAATCAAAAATATAACTACTGAAATGTTTACTATATTTATTTTTTTTGTATTGTTTTGTAAAAAATTATTATCTATATATATCTCTCTCACCATTGGATTAACATCTAATAATTCTTGAATGGTTTGAAGGTTTTTTTCATTTTTAAAATACACAATCATTGAGTTTGGTAATGGATTTTCACTTTTCGGTATAACTATTTCTAACTCTTTCTGTAAATTTCTAAAAGCTTCTTCTTTTGATAAAAACTTTATACCTTTTACATTCTCATTTTCTAAGAGAAATCTTTCAAACTCTTGAATCTTATCTTTCGACCCATCATTTTGTAACTCTATGGTCATAAAAAAATTATTTTTTAATACTTTCCCAATAAAATAGCTATTAGAAGATAACGAAATAAATATATTAAATATCATAAAACTAAGCGCCAAAGCTATAAATGTTCTTTTCCCTTTTTTATTTTCCATCTCTTCTCCCTAAGTAAAATATAGAGGCCAGTTTAACTCGCCTCTATACTGAATATTTTCTATAAGTTTTCTTTTACTACTGATACTAACTTTTCTGCTGTTAGCTCATATTTTTCTAATAGCTCTTCACCTTTTCCACTTTGACCAAATTTATCATAAATTCCAACTTTTTTAACTAATGTTGGATGATTTTCAGATAAAAAATCTGATACCGCTGATCCAAGTCCACCTATTACAGAATGTTCTTCTGCTGTTACTATAAATTTAGTTTCTTTAGCTGCTTTTAATACAGTTTCTCCATCTAATGGTTTTATCGTTCCTACATTTATAACTCTTACTGATATTCCTTCAGCTTCTAATTTTTCTGCAGCTTCTAAAGCTTTCGCTGTCATTAAACCTGTTGCTAAAATTGAAACGTCATGACCTTCTTTTATTGTATTTGCTAATCCAATTTGGAAATCATATGATTCATCAAATAATACTGGAACATCTAATCTTCCCATTCTTATATAAACAGGCCCATTATATTCTGCTGCTGCAAATATCATTTTTTTAGTTTCTGTTGCATCTGCTGGTGATAATACAACCATTCCAGGAATACTTCTCATTAGGGATATATCCTCGATTGATTGATGAGAACCACCATCTTCTCCCACAGAGATTCCCGCATGAGTTGGAGCTATTTTTACATTTAACTTTGGATAAGCTACACTGTTTCTTATTTGCTCGAAAGCTCTTCCCGCTGCAAACATTGCAAATGTTGAAGCAAAAGGAATTTTTCCACATGTTGCAAGTCCTGCTGCTGTTCCAATTAAATCTGCTTCAGCTATTCCAACATTTATATGTCTTTCAGGAAATTCTTCTTGAAAAAGATTTGTCTTTGTTGATTTTGTTAAGTCTGCATCTAAAACAACTATATTTTTATTACTTCTTCCAAGCTCTACTAATGCTTCACCGTAAGCTTGTCTCGTAGATTTTTTCATTTTTTCATCCTCCAAATTTATTATATCTCTGATACTTTTTCTAACTCTGCTACTGCTTTCAATGTTTCTTCAGCTGTTGGTGCTACACCGTGGAATCCACATACATTTTCCATGAATGATACTCCCTTTCCTTTTACAGTGTTGGCAATAATAACTGTTGGTTTTCCTTTTGTAGCTTTTGCAGCATCTAAAGCATGGAAGATCTCTTCGAAGTTATGTCCATCTATTTTTATTACATTCCATCCAAAAGCTTCCCATTTTTTATCTAGAGGTTCAACACCCATAATTTTATCTACATTTCCATCTATTTGAAGATTGTTACAATCAATGAAAGCACATACTGAATCCAACTTGTAATGAGCTGCTGTCATTGCTGCTTCCCATACTTGCCCTTCTTGCAACTCTCCATCTCCCATTAAAATATAAGTTCTATAGTCTTCACCAGACATTCTAGCAGAAAGTGCCATTCCATTAGCTACTGATAAACCTTGTCCTAAAGAACCTGTTGAGATTTCTATACCTGGAAGTCTTTTCATATCTGGATGTCCTTGTAAAGGTGATCCATAAGCTCTTAAAGTATCTAAAAGTGCTCTATCAAAATATCCTCTTTCAGCTAATGCTGAATAAAGAACTGGAGCTGCATGTCCTTTTGATAATACAAATCTATCTCTTCCCTCCATTTTAGGTTTTTTAGGATCTATGTTCATCTCTGAAAAGTATAAAGCAGTAACTATATCAGCAGCTGATAAAGACCCTCCTGGATGTCCTGATTTTGATTTGCATATCATTTGAACAATGTCTTTTCTTATTTTAGTTGCTTGTTCTACTAAAAAATTAATATCTCTCATTTTTTCTCCTCTCAATCCTTTATTAGTTAAATTATATTAAAAAAGAACTTCTTTTGTCAAGCTAAGGTATTTGTTTTATTCTATTTTTGATGTATTAAAATAGAAATTTTACTTTTTCCAAAATTAAGTGTACAACAAATCCTATAATTTCACTTATTTCATCATATTTTACTGCACTTAAAAAAAAGCATGACACTGAAAAAAATATAAACGGTCTATAAAACTTTTCTTCTTTTTTCTTATTTTTTACAATCGTGTACACTCCTAGCCCAAATAAAATTAATGCTTCTAAATATGTCTGAGAATATTTTATAGCTAGAAATATACAGTAAACACATGTTGAAAATATAAATCCTTTACTGCCTTTAACTCCTAATCCAACTCTACAATAGGGAAAATATATAAGTGCTCCTCTTGACCATCCTTTAGGAAAAAAATCAAAAATCATATGTAATCCTATCGCTAAAGCGAACCCCATAATTGAAAACCTAAAAACTTCTACATTTTTTTGAGTATTATAGAAATATACCATTATCCATAAAATAACAGGACTATGCGTTAATATATTTCGATGTTTTATTTTCAATTTGAAATCCCAATCTGGAAATTTCATTCCAACCAAAAAAGACATCCAAATTAATATTAAACCTATGAAACTTATAGACTCAAAAGTATCTATAATTTTTGTAAAATCTACTGCCATGACCTATCCTTTCTATTTTTTCATATTATAACACATTTTTATAAATGAAAATATAAAAAAAGAGAGTTAAGTTAAACTTAACTCTCTAATATATTTTATAAGTAAGATTACTTAGTAATTTCTGCAACAACTCCAGAAGCTACCGTTCTTCCTCCTTCTCTTATTGCGAATCTTAATCCTGGTTCCATTGCGATTGCATGAATTAACTCTATTGTCATTTCGATGTTATCTCCTGGC
>NZ_JBOFMZ010000054.1:0-1982 GCF_051658645.1 Cetobacterium sp. | reverse complement strand
TATCGCTTTTTTTTTATATTTTTCTATTAATTCAATAAGGTATCTATATTCTATATATTATATCGGCTAAAAGTAGCATAGTTTTATGCTTAATTTCGCCAGTCTATGGCTAAAAATAGCCGAGTATAATGTCTAATTTAGCCATAAATTTTGCTAGTTTTAACCAACTGGCTTGGCTAAAATCGTCAACCTAGTTTTACGAATCTGTACAGTTCAAATTACAATAGAAGTTTGCAACAGGACTAAATGGTGCTGTAAAGTGCTGAACTGTTTTTTTGAGGGCGATTATGACGTTAGAATAGCCATGTTTTTCTATCGCTGGAATCAAACATAAGTTTTTATAATTTTCTACCGCTGAAAACGTTCGTTCGACTCGTTTTTTAAACGTAGAACTCTCGAGGATAATTTCTGCTATTTCTTCGGATTGTTCAACTTCTAAAGTTTTTATAAGTTCAATACTCTTTTGGACAACTTTAGTTTCTACGCTATTTTCTAAAGTTTCAGAATTCTCACTTAATATGCTAAAAATATTCTCTCGGGATTTTAACTTTTCCGCGGATTTTAAAAATCCTAGCACCATTTTTGAAGTTTTAGAACTAGAAAACTCTTCTGCAACAGATTTTAACTTTTTGATTTCAACTTTAGAATCTAACGCCATCATCAAAATCCATCCACGATTTGTTAAAGAATATGAAAAAGCGTTTGTAGTACTCTTATTCATCTGAACTTTTTTGATTAGTTCTTCCTCTAAAAGATTTTTAGTTAAAGTTCTAATCATGCTACGACTAAAATAACTCTGAAATTTTTGAATTGTAGCAGTTGATAATTTTATCCATACGTCGTCTTTGTCGGTTTTCATATCTCGTAATATATATGTTTTAGCTAAATAATATAAGTTTTGTAAAAATATAGCTTCGCTCAATCCGATTTCATGAGCTAATTTCTCATCAAAAAAGTGCATTTTATCCTCCAAAAAATATTTTTTAAAATCGATAATCTATATACTTTAAAAAAATTATTTTGTCAAAAGGAAATTAAAAAAATTGTAATACAAAATTTTGTATTACAATCCTACTTTTTTATTGACTTTTTTTTATTAGAGGGTAAAATCTTAATAACCTTTACAAGATGTGTGTTACTTAATGAAATTAAAGACTAATAGGAGGTCATTATTAATGGATAAAGAACACATAAATTTCTCAAATCATGTTATAACTTTTAGAATCCCAGAAAATCTACTTAAAAAACTTGAAAAAAATATAAAATCAAAAAAAATCTCGAGATCAAAATTAATAATATCGTTATTGGAAGAGCATTTATCCGATAATAATTAATAAATATGCAAGAATTATTTTCTTATTCGTTATTTATAGGATATACCCCCGTAAATCCTATTTATAAATAAAATATTTAGGAGGTTTTATTATGTTAAAGTTTACAGGAATAGAAGTAAAATATATTCTGGAAGAAGTAATCGCTAAAACTAAGAAAAGTATTGAAAGAGAAGGTGGACTTAAAAAAGAGTTAACTGATGACAGATCTACATTGATGTATATTCAAAGTCTACAAGACAATAACGAACCTTTCCCAGATAACAATGGTTATGATTCTTATACTGATTGGAAAGATCAAGTAGAAAAAGAAATAAAATCAGGAGAAAATTCTCTTAGTAGAATTGAAACTGAAAAAGCAGAATTAATTGCTTTTGAGTACTTTGTGGAAAACGCCCCTGAGGTGTAATCATGATGGTGAAGTTGGCAAGAATGTACAGGCTAGTATCTAGTGTTATTAGCATTTTAGGTGCAGTCTTGGCAATAAACAATACACATACTCTGTATATGAGTAAAGCTTCAATTAAAGAACGTGGAGAAGTGATATATCCTAAACATAGGATAATTAATCAATCTCAAATAGAATTTCTAAGTAAGAAAGAAAAGAATTAAAAGAATCCCTGCGGGATTATTCGCAGGGATTTTTTTATT
>NZ_JBOFMZ010000053.1:0-27182 GCF_051658645.1 Cetobacterium sp. | reverse complement strand
TCTTCATTCAAATATATTTTTAAGTCCTTAGACTTTCTTTACACCTTTTAACCATCTAAATGGTTTTACCATTACTGGTATTTTGTTGTTTACACAACATTCTGACTATTTTCTCTATTCGGTTGCTAATGTCCTTCTTATGCGGTTTTTCCCGCTACAAGAAATATATTATCACAACTTTTAAAAGTTGTCAATACTTTTTTAATAAAAATACACTCTTAAAATTTAAGAGTGTATTTTTATTTTTCTATAATGTTGGTGTTATTCTTTTTTCTATAACTTTACCTTCAGAGTTTATTAAAGTAACTCTAACTTTCTTTCCTTTCAAACCTTCCATTTTCATCGAATTTTCCAATTTAGATTTTCCGTTTCTTTCTGTTCTTGAAAATTGTGTTTCATAGTTTTCAGTTACAAGCCCTGCTCCATTCAACACTTCTATTTTTTGCTTTAATAATTCTGAACTATTACCTTTTGAATCAGAATCAGCTGTAACTTTTAAAGTTGAAGCATTATAAGATATATTTAAATTTGAAATATTTGTACCTCTATTGATTTCACCATAATAGCCATAAACACTTATTCCAACCTCTGTTATCATCTTTATTTGAGCATTAACTTTATCACTTTTTTCTGTTGAAATATTTTTCAATGGAATTTCTTTAAAAACAACATAACTTTTATATTCTCCACTTTGCATTCCTACTTCTGGTTTAACTCTAAATCTCACTATTTGTTTTCCACCTGGTTTAATTGATATCATTTTAGGATATAACTTTATATGTTCATTTAAACTATGCTTTTCATAACCAGGTGCAACTTCAACAAAACTTTCTAATCTCATAGGAGAAGTAGTGTTATTTATTAATGTTATCTCATTTGTATTTATTTTTTCTAATCCTATTTCAAATCTTGTCGGTGCTACGCTAAAATTAAAAGCATAACTCATTGATACTAATATAAAAAACAAAATCCCTATTACTCTTTTATTGTTCATTTTTCAAATCACTCCATTTCACTTAGTATTTTATCATAAACTTCATATTTTAAATTCCTATTAAACTTTTTAAATCTGTCTACTATCGGATCTTTAAACTCTGAATTTTTGTTTGTTACTTTTCCATCAGAATCAATTTCATTTCCTTTTATAAATTTTATTTTTTGAACTATCAACCCTGCTTTGTCGTATATTATAACCTCGCCGTCCTTAAGTCCATTTTTATAATTTACAAGAGTTTTTAAATCTCCCGTTTTATAAAAGAACTTCCAGACACCTTCTCTTTTATCATTTTTATAATTTCCTTCTAAAATTTGTAATCCATCTGATGAAAATATTTTTATACTTCCATCTATTTTTCCATATTTAAAATTAGTCAATGTTTCTAATATTTCTTTTTTGTGAAAAAAAGTTGTCTCTCCGTCTAAAAGCCCATTCAAATAATTAGTCCTGATTATCAAATCTCCAGTTTCAGAATATCTCACTAATTTTCCATGAAGTATTCCATCTTCTAAACTTTCATAGCCTTCAATATTTTTACTTTCAAAAAAATAAGTCCATTGCCCATAAGGTTTGTCATAATTATACTTCAGAGCTGCTCTAATCTCTCCGTTCAAATATTTCAAAGTCCAAGTTCCGTGCTTTATTCCATTTATATAGTTACCTTCATATATGTATTTTTTTCCACCATCATAAAAAAAGCCTTGAAAAAATCCATTTTTAACTCCAGTTTCATACTGCTCTTTAATTCCAAGTCCAAACAATTGCCCTGTGAAAGGTTTTTGTTCATTTTGCAAATACACTATTTGGTTTTTTATACTTTTTTTATCTACACTTTCTTTTCTTAAATTAGAAAAAGAAAGATTAAATAGTATCATATATACAATTGAACAACTTATAACCCACTCTTTCTTCAAGCTCTCTCTCCTTCTAAAAATTTTTTAAAACATCTTCAATATTATAATCATCTTCTTCTAAATCTTCAGGTATTACTTTTTCTGCTTTTTCTACATCTTCTTTATCAACAACTACATCATAACCTTCAAAATATTGTCCTTCATCTTCTTTTTCTAAAGCTACATCAACTTCTAACCCTTCTTCAGAAAAGGTAACTTCATCGCTTCCTAAATAAACAAATTTTAACTTATATTTCCCTGGAAGAACATTCTCAAAGAAGTACATTCCATCAAATTCAGGATCTATGCTTAGGTACGACTCATTGTCTTTTTCTAAATCTATAGTTGTCATACTTAAAATTCTTATTAATTCTTCAGAAGAAACATTCTCCGAAGGGAGTATATTTCCAGTTACCATTGAAACAGCCTGAACACCTATATTATAACGAGTTCCAACAGAAGCTCTTGTTCGAACCTTCTTTTTATCAACAACTTGTGTCAACATAGGATCAATACTTTTTCTATCTATCAACACTTGATAATTTTCGAGTGGTAATAATCCTGGTATAAAATAATTTCCATTTACGTCTGAATCAACTTTTTTCCCATCAACAATAACAGTTACATCAGAAAGAGTTGTTTCATCGGCATCATAATTTCCATTATTATTTGAATCAATATAAACTTTACCAAATATCCAAGAATTATCTACTTGCCTATCTTTTACGTTTCTTTTTAAATCTGATAAATCTATTACCTTTTCAGCACTCAGTCCTACAGAAAGTGTTTCATCATCTCTTAAAGACATCGGAACTTCTAAGTAAAGATAATTTTCTAAATAAACAGTAAAATCTAATGAAAATTTAAATTTCTCTTCTTCACTATATTTAACTTCTCCACTCATGACATACTCAGCAGAAGAATCTCTTATTTTTTTTCTTTTACCTAAAATTTTTAAAGAGTAATTAGTTTCTACTTTTTCACGTTTATTAATATTGGCCTGTAACAAAGTTGTAACGTTAGTAATTCCACCATAGCTTACCCCTGGATTAACCAATAAACTTTCATTGTTTTCTTCATCATAATTTATTTCAGTGTCTAAAAAAAACGATAAATTTCTGAAGCTTCTATTCTCTAAACTTACATAATAACCCTTTTGCTGTTTTAAGGTTAAATACTCTTGCTCTTGTTGATAACCTATACCTATTCTTGTATTTATAAAATTTCTTGTTATTCCGATAGACTTATAATCTTTAATTCCATCCTCTTCTGCTATATAATTAGAGTATTTATAATTGTCAAATGTCAGATTATAATTTTTTATTTTTTGATTTACTTTCAACTCATAACTACTTTCTTTTTTTTCATATTCATAAAAATTGTTCAAATTTATTATTAATGGATAGTTTGAAAATCCAACTCTATAAATAATTTCACTTTTAAAAACATTATACTCTCTGTCTTTATTTGATTCTAATTCCAATACACCTAGACCTATAGTTAAATTTTTATTGAGTCCATAATTTATTTCATTAACACTTTGAGTTTTTTTGTTCTCTCTTTCTTGCCCCATTTGAATATTATAACTCCATTCATTCTTATTCAACAGTTTAGAATTACCAACAGTATAAACTTTTCTTGTTTCTATTTGTCCATTTTTATAGTAAATTTTCAAAGAATAATCTCCACCATAATTTCTATCTCTAATTTCAAAAGCAAATTTTTTCTCTGTTGATTTTTGATAATCTAACAATATTCCATTTTGATAAAGTTCTATTACGTCTGCACCTTGGGTTTCGCCTTTAATTGTTGTGACATTTCCAGAGGTAGAGCTAAATGTATTTTTCTCTCCTAAACTAAAGCCTCTTACCGAACTATTAACATTTAAAAAATCCGGGGTTTTAATATAAAAATCTCCAATTACCAAATCATTTTCTTTATAAAAATTATTATAGGTTAAGTTAGTACTTTTAATTTCTGATAATTCCAAATCATAATCTATGTAAAAATCTCCATAAAAAAGTTGAGTTCCATATTCTAATCCAATCTGATTATTAAGATTTTCTATATCATTTGTTGAATAACTTATTTTTAGTAATCCAGGTGTTATTATTTTTTTATCAGGTTGAACTAAATTAAATTTTGAATTTTCTTGCTTATCAGACAATCGAATTCTTTCAATTTTACCTTTTTCTCTTATTTCAAAAGGCAAAATAAAATTTGGGTTTAAATTTAATTTCAAATCTTGTCCTGACCATTTTAAGCTGTCAAAATCAAAGTTTTTTTCTAGTCCTTCTAAATTTATGTAAAGTTCTCCATCTAAAATAAATGTTTTTCCAGTTTTTATTTCAACCCTAGTTTTATTTCCATCAACTTTATAATCTATAATTTTTTTATTTAAATTTACATCAATCGAATATATTTCTAAAAAGTAAAACAACCCTTTTATCGGTATAAAAATATCATCATTTTCATAATCATATCTTACCATAAAAAAATCATCTTTTAATGTTTTACTTTTAATTTCAATATATGCTTCATCATATTCTAAATTATATTCTTCTGACATAAGTTCTCTAGGCAAACAAATAAAACAAACAGCTATTAATAAAAAAATAGCCATCTTCTTCTTTTTCATCAATCATACCTTACCTTGATTGTAAATTTACCATTATACTCACCTATAGTAGCGGATCTCGTTTCTTTTACTTCTCCGTTAAACTCAATTTTATTTAAACCACTTGAACTTATAGAACCTAAATAATCTTCTGTATTTGTTTTCTCTAATTTTGGAGTCGTTATAAAAACAATTAATATACTTGCATCTTTTTTATTAACTATTTCAACTTTTGAAGGATAAGAAACTCTAAAAATTTTATTAGGCTCTCCTTCTATTTCTAGATAACCTGGTGTTCCATCAAAACTAGACATCTTTTGACCTTGAATTCCAATTCCTAAATTCATTGGACTTGTTTTCAAACTAAGCTCTTTTAAAAAATTCAATTCATATTGAATAGGAATCCTAATCAAACTCTCTTCTCCATTTCCTTTTTTAGAATACAACTCTAAAATTATATTTGGTGTCGTATACTTCCCAGATAGTCTTCCATCTGATTTTATACCTATAGTTGCTTCAACACTATAATCTAAATTTCCGTTAAAATTTGTTAACTCTCTTTTATCTTCATCTACATTTGCAGTTATTGATAAAATTTTTAAACTCGTTATTTTAATAGAGTCAACTATTTCTCTATTTTGATTTATAAAATAATCTCCAGGTCTTTCAAATTTATAAAATATTTTTTGAGTATTTCCTAGTCCTGATAATTTTGAAACTGATGATTTAAATCTATAATTTTGTCTTACCCCACCTACAAGTTCTGCTTGATCAGATATAGAATTTAAACTAGAATTTACTGCTGCTAAAAGCCTCAGATTAAAGAGTACCAAAACAAATAAAACGTTTTTCAATTTAGACCCCCCCTCTACTTTTTATTTATATTGCTCTGTTTTTTTAGTTTCTATACTTACTTTTTTTCTATGAATAAGCGGTATATAAGGTGTATTCTTTGAAATCAAATATACTATATTATCATATATTTTATCTCTGTTAGTGATCTCTGTTTCTTCTTTTAAAATTTCTAAAAAAGGCAACATAGCATTATACATATCTTTATCTCCTATCTCATTAGAAATTACTTTTCCTAAATTATAAATAAGATATTTTTTATCAAAAATGATATTATAAATCGCTAATTCATAATCTTGTTTTTCTATTTTCATCAAATAAGCTTCTTTTTGATATGGAACTATTTTTATTGAAATTCCTTTTTTTTCTAACATCTTTTTTAACTCATTACCAACTTTTAAAGATTGGTCATCATTTAATGTTATTAATTCAATTTCATTATTTAATAATTTAAATTGCTTTAACTCATTATCTTTTGTGCTCGTTTTTTTTATTTTGGATAATTCTGCTTTAAATAAATTTTCTGGAAAAAATGTTTTTGCTGATTTTTCAAAAAAAACATTTTCCACAACTTCATCTCTATTAACCAAAGATGCAACAGCTTCTCTAGCTTTACGTTTTTCAAAAGTTTTATTTTTTTGACCAAACATAATAGCTACTGTATCCAATTCATCAATATCCTTTACTTCTGAATTCTTCCCTAAAATACCTTCTTTTTGCCAATTTTCTATTTGTTTTGGTGTAATATCTAAAACTACATCGGCATCATCATTAAAATAAAGAAGAGCTCTTTTTCTATCACTTATTTCTGATAAAATCTGTATTTTTTTCGAACCTGTATTTTCCTTAAAATAATTTTTGTTTTTAATTAAAACTACTTCTTTATTTGTTATCTTTTTCAAGCTATAAGGGCCTGTTCCATAAATTTTATTCTCAACTTCTTTCGTAATAGAGCACATATAGTATGTTAGCATCGATAAAAACAAATGATTTCTTCGTTTAAGTTTTATCTCTACAGTGCTACTAGAAATTACTTTTACACTTTGAATATCATTAAAAAAATCTTTAAAGACACCTTTTTCAAGCAATCTATCTAAAGATTTTTTTACATCTACCGCTAACATTTTATCTCCATTATGAAAAAAAATATCTTTTTTTAACTCAATTTCTAAAACTCTATCATCTTTCCAAATCCAAGTTTCAACTAAATTCGAAACAATTTCATTTTTATCATTATAAATGAAAAGTGTGTCGTATAAATATTTCATAGTTCTTATTGAATTTTGATCTTTCATAAAAATAGGATCTACACTACTCACTTTAACAGCTTGAACTATCCTCAAACTATCCTCTTGTTGTTTTTCAAGTTCACTGTACTCATCTAATTGAACTATATCAAAATCTAAAGTAGATTCACCAAAAGACAAAACTATTGTTAGAGCAAATAGAATTAAGCACAAATGTTTTCTCATTTTTCCACCTCTTAACACCATTTATTGTTTATATATAGCTGAATAAAACTCTGTCGCTAAACCTAACGATTCTTTATTTTCCTCATAAATCACTTCAAATTCTTTATCATTATTCAAAAATATTTGAAATAATCTTGGATCAAAACTAACACCTTGGTCCTTAGACATTAATTCCATTGCATCTTTATGCGAAAGTGCTTCTCTGTGAAACTTTTTTTGTCTCAAAGCATCATAAACATCCACTATTGAGACTATCCTAGCTTCTAATGGAATTGCTTCACCTTGTAACCCTAATGGATACCCACTTCCGTCCCATTTTTCATGATGATATCTTACTATATTTTCAGCTACACTACCTAATTTTAATTTTTTTACAAGACTGTAACCTATATTAACATGTTCTTTTACTTTTTTAAATTCCTCTTCTGTTAATTTAGATGGTTTTTTTAATATCTCTGAAGGTATTGCAACTTTACCTATATCATGTAGTGATGAGAATCTTTGTATGCTTTCTTTTATTTCTTTTGGTAAGTTTGCTTTTTCTGATAATAATGTTGAATACATACCTAATCTTTTTACATGATCTCCAGTATCTTCATCATTTAATTGATTTGCCATTTCTAAAACTTCAATTAAAGAAAAACTCAACTCTTCAGCTTTTTTTCTATTTTTTTCTGCTTTTATAATTAAAAAAATCAAAATTAATATAAATAAAACTAATGGTATTGATATTTTTAAAATTAATTTATAATTTTGTGTTACTATTGAATTTTTTAACAGATCATTGTCAATCACTGTTTTATCCACAGTAAAACTCTCAAGAATTTTTTCTAGCAAATTAGATAATTCTTGTTTTTCTTTTGGAATTCCAAAACTCACACCAAAAGAATCATTAAGTATTCCTGCTACTTTTATTTTGTCATCTAAAAAATTATTACTTATAACACCTGTGAGTATGTTGAAATACCCTACTAAATACTCTCCTTCTTGATTCAATAATTTTCTTAGACCTTCTTCATAAGTTTCAACTTCTATTATTTCACTATTTTTTAAAATTCTTTTTAAATATGTATAACTATAATCTCCTTTTAAAACTAAAATTTTAGTTTTATTTAAATCAGATATATTTTGAACAAATCCATCGGACTTTCTATTAGCAACAGATAATTTCATTTCATAATAAGGTTTTGTATAATTTTTTGTAGCTTTTCCTAAATAATTTTCTATTGCAATCCCTTCTATATCATACTCTCCTTCTTTTACAAATACAAAAGGAATTTCTATTATTTTTTGAAGTTCTTTTACTATATTTATTGTTAAACCTTCATAACCTTTTCTATGCTCGTAATAAAACGGCAACATAAATTTATCTTTTCCTATTTTTACTTTTATCTCCTTGTAATTTTTAGAAACATTCTTATAACTCGGAGATTCTTTCAATAAATATTTATAAAATTCTACTCTGTTTTTAGATAATAACTTTTGAAATTCCTCTCCTTTTAAAGATTCTACTTTATTTTTCACTTCTTCATAAAGAGCTTCTTTATTTTTCAAAACAGCTATTTGTTCATTATATTTGATGTTTTCTAAGATTTTATATTCTGTATCTCCTGAATTTTTATCATACCAATCTTGAACAATGAAAGCTTCAACTTCCATTTTTTTTAATTTTTCTAAACCTTCATCTATATTTTTAACTTCGGTTTTATCTATTTGTAGTTCAGTATACCTTTCATTTAATTCATTTAAACCATGTTGCCCTGAAATGTAAGCTACTTTTATTTTTTTTACTTCACCTAAATTTGTTAAACTTGAATCTTTATTAAGAATAACACCAACTCTATAGATCATGGGTGTATCAATATAATTATAACTTTTAAGCCCATCAGCTGTTTTAATGGTCCTTAATAAAATTTCACTATTTTTAGCTTCTAATTTAATTTCAACCTTTTCATTTATCAAACCACCTTTTAATAAATCAACATAAACACCCCTGTATTCACCTTCTTCTAAATTTTTATACAAATACATATCTGTTGAATTTGATGGTGATGTCGCAACTATGTTACTTTTCGAAAAAATTATACTATTAGTAAATAATAGTAATAAAAGTATTACCTTTTTCATTTATCCTCCTTTTTTAAAAATATAAAAAGCTGCAATAATCTAAAGATTACTGCAGCTGGCTGCCATTTTAAAGACCCTATAGCTTTGCGTCATAACGTTTCCATTATTTTGCGATGTAACAAACTTTTTCTTTTATTATAATCAATCAAAATTATAAAGTCAATTGTTTTATAATTATTTAGAATAGTTTGGTGCTTCTTTTGTTATAACAATATCATGTGGATGACTTTCTTTTAATCCAGCACCTGTTATTTTAACAAATTTACCATCAACTTTTAGCTCTTCTATAGTTGCTGTTCCACAATATCCCATTCCAGCTCTTACTCCTCCACACATTTGGAAGACAACATCTTTTAAACTTCCTCTATAAGAAACTCTTCCTTCTATACCTTCTGGTACAAGTTTTTTTGCATCATTTTGGAAATATCTATCTTTAGATCCTCTTTTCATCGCGGCCATAGAACCCATTCCTACGTACACCTTATATCTTCTTCCTTCGTATATAACCTCTTCTCCAGGTGCTTCTGTTGTTCCTGCTAAAAGTCCTCCCAACATTACACAATCTGCTCCTGCTGCCAAAGCCTTCACCATATCTCCAGATAATTTAATTCCGCCATCAGCAATAACTCCAATTCCTCTACTTTTACAAACTTCATAAACATCATTTACAGCAGATAACTGTGGAACTCCAACTCCTGCAACTACTCTTGTTGTACAAATAGAACCTGGACCAACCCCAACTTTAACTGCATCTACTCCAGCTTCTATTAAGTCCAAAGCAGCAGCAGCGGTTACTATGTTACCACCTATTATATCCAACTTAGGAAACGCTTTTCTTATCTCCTTTATCTTTAATATAACTCCTTTTGAATGGCCATGAGCTGAATCCACTGTTATAATATCCACCCCAGCTTCAACCAAAGCTTTTACTCTGTCTAAAGTTTCTGCTCCAACGCCCACTGCTCCTCCAACCCTTAATCTTCCTTGAGAATCTTTACAAGCAGACGGATATTCAACTAAGTTATCTATATCCTTTATTGTTATCAATCCTTTTAATTTACCTGCTTCATTAACTATCGGTAACTTCTCTATTCTATTTTCCAATAATATATCTTTAGCTTCATCCAAAGTTGTTCCAACTGGTGCTGTTACTAGATTTTCTTTAGTCATTATATCACTAACCAATTGGTCCATATCTTTTCTATATTTTAAATCTCTATTTGTTATAATTCCAATTAATGAACCATCAGATTCTATTACTGGTAATCCAGAGATTTTATATCTTCTCATAATCTCTTCAGCGTGCCATACTGTTGAATCTTTTGTTAAAGTAACTGGATTTTTTATCATTCCACTTTCGTTTCTTTTTACCCTGTCTACTTCTGCTGCTTGATCCTCTATACTCATATTTTTATGAATAAATCCTATACCACCTTGTCTTGCTAAAGCGATTGCTAAGTCTCCTTCTGTTACAGTGTCCATTGCAGCACTTAGAACGGGAATATTTAATTCGATGTCTTTCGTAAGCCTTGTCTTTAAACTAACCTCATGTGGTAAAACCTCTGATTTTGCTGGAACTAGCAACACATCATCAAAAGTAATCGCTTCTTTTATTATTTTTCCATTCATCATTTTTCCTATTCCCTCCAAATTTATTCAAGATTTTAAATAAAGACCTGCACTTTTTATATCAATGTGCAGGTCTTTATTTATTTATTTTTGTTATTATAACACATTTTCGAACCTATGTCATTTCTAAAAAACATTTTTTCACATTTTATTTTTTTTACATCAGAATAAGCTTTTTCTCTAGCTTCCTCTAATGTCTCACCATAAGATACTACAGATAAAACTCTGCCACCATTTGTTTCTAATTTTCCAGATGATTTTCTTGTTCCCATATGAAATACTAAAGAGTTTAAATCCTTTGGTATTTCAATTTCAACTCCAATTGTTGAAGTTTTTGGATAGTTTTCCGAGGCCATAACTATTGCTACAGTATACCTCTTATCCCATTCCAATTGAATTTCTTTCTCTTCCATCAAATCTAAAATAGCTTTTACAAAATCTGATTTTAATCTCGGAAGTATACCTTCAGCTTCAGGATCGCCAAATCTCGCATTAAACTCAATAGTTTTTACTCCATCTTTTGTAAGCATAATTCCACCAAATAAAAACCCTTTAAAAGGAATTCCATCTTGAACCATTCCAAGCGCCATAGGTTTTAATATCTTCTCTACTGTTTCATCTATTATTTTTGAATCTATTTTATCAACTGGAGAATAAACTCCCATTCCACCTGTATTAGGTCCTTTATCATTATCGTAAGCTCTTTTATGATCTTGAGCTACCTCTAGCGGAATAACAATTTTTCCATTTGTTAAAGCTATAATAGAAAACTCAAATCCATCTAAATACTCTTCTATTACAACTTTATTTCCAGGAATACTAAATGCCATTTCCAAAGCTTCTATTGCTTCATCTTTTGAAAAAGCTACAGTTACTCCTTTTCCAGCTTTTAATCCATCTTCTTTTATTACTATTGGTACTCCATTTTTCTTTATATATTGCTTTGCTAAAGTTAGGTCTTCAAAGGTTTCATATGCTCCTGTTGGAACATTATATCTTTTCATCAACTTTTTTGCAAAATCTTTACTTGATTCAATCTCAGCTGCTGCTGCTGTTGGTCCAAATATTTTAAGACCTCTTTTTTCAAACTCATCCACAACTCCAAGTGCCAAAACACTTTCTGGTCCAACTATTGTTAAATCTATTTTTTTTTGCTCTGCAAAGTTTGCAAGCGCTTCTATATTTTCTTCAGATATATTTATTAACGTCCCTATTTCTTCCATTCCAACATTTCCAGGAGCTATAAAAACCTCTTTAACCACTGTACTTTCTTTTACTTTCCATGCTATTGTATGCTCTCTTCCACCTTTTCCAATTACAAGAACTTTCATAAAATCCTCCAAAATTAATGTTTAAAATGCCTTACTCCTGTAAAAACCATTGCTATTCCATTCTTATTACATTCTTCAATTGATAACGCATCTTTTATAGATCCACCTGGTTGAATTATTGCTTTTATACCATGCTTTGCTGCTAACTCTACTGTATCAGCCATCGGGAAAAATGCGTCAGAAGCTAATACTGCATCATTACATTTATTTCCACCTTGTTCAAATGCGATTTTTGCAGCTCCAACTCTATTCATCTGACCTGCTCCAATGCCTATCGTTTGATTATTTTTTCCAACGACTATTGCATTTGATTTAACATGTTTAACTACATTCCAGTTAAATAACAAATCTTCTATTTCATCTTCTGTAGGCTTTCTATCTGTAACACAAACAAGTTCATCTTTAGTTATACTCTTTTCGTCAAACTCTTGAATTAAAGCTCCATCCATTACAGAGGTAATTTTCTTTTTATTTAAAATTTTGGTATCTAAATTTAATTTCATTACTCTTATATTTTTCTTTTGAGTTATTATTTTTAAAGCTTCTTTTTCATATCCTGGAGCTATTACTATCTCTAAAAATAGCTGTGATAAACTCTCCGCAACCTCTTTTGTTATAATTGAATTCGATGCCACAATTCCTCCGAAAATAGAAATTTTATCCGCTTCATAAGCTCTTTTCCAAGCGATATTAACATTCTCACCACTTCCAACTCCGCAAGGATTCATATGTTTAACCCCTACAACAGTTGGATTTTTAAATTCTTTCAAAATTTCTAAAGCAGCATTTGCATCTTGAATATTATTATATGATAGCTCTTTTCCATGAAGTTGAATTGCATTTCCTATTGAATATCCCGCAAAACTACTTTTATAAAATCCTGCTTTTTGGTGTGGATTTTCTCCATATCTTAAATCTTGAACCTTTTCATAAGTTACTGTTACACTCTCTGGAAACTCTTCTTTTACTTTATCTGTTAAATACTGTGCTATTAAAGCATCGTATGCTGATGTATGTCTAAATACTTTTGCTGCTAATTTTTCTCGTGTATTTTCTTCAGTATTTCCTGATTTTTCTAGTTCAAAAATTACATTTTCATAATCCTTTGGATCTACAACAACAGTTACTGATTTATAATTTTTAGCTGCTGACCTTAACATACTTGGTCCACCAATATCTATATTCTCTATCAACTCTTCATGAGTTACACCTACTTTAGATAACGTTTCTTTAAACGGATAAAGATTTACAACAACCATATCTATCATATCTATTTTATTTTCTTTTAAAGCTTTTAAATGTTCAGGATTATCTCTTACACAAAGTAATGCTCCATGAACATTTGGATGCAATGTCTTTACTCTTCCATCCATTATTTCAGGAAAATCTGTAATATCTGATATACTTAACGTTTTTATACCAGCCTCATCTAATGTCTTCTTAGTTCCTCCTGTAGATATAACTTCATATTCTAAAGAAACTAACTTTTTAGCAAAATCAATAATTCCAGTTTTATCAGACACACTTATCAATACACGTTTCATCTATCTATTCTCCCTTTTTAAATAACTTTGTTAAAACTATTGGATAAATTCTATGTTCTACTTCATGTATTTTATTTTTCAAATCTTCAATTTTCCAAGATGGTTCTATTTTTATTCTTTCTTGATATATTATCTCACCTGTATCTACACCACTATCTATATAATGTATAGTAACCCCTGTTTTTGTTGCTTTTGACTTAAAAGCATCTCCAATTCCATCCTTCCCTGGAAACTCAGGTAAGTAAGATGGATGTATATTTATTATTTTATTAAAGTATTCTTCTAAAAGAATTGGTGATATTATTCTCATATAACCAGCTAAAACAATATATTCAACTTTTTCTCTTTTTAAAATTTCAATGATTTTTTCTTCAAACTCCATCTTTGTACTATAATCTTTAGGATTTACAAAATATGAAGTTACACCTAGTTGTTTTGCTCTTTTGATTGCAAAAGCATCTTTTGTATCAACAATTAAAGTTTTCACAAAATACCCTTCAGCTTCACCATTTTTCTGAGCTTCAACTATTCTTTGAAAATTACTTCCGCTTCCAGAAGCAAACACAGCTATTTTTACCATTTTATTTCTACTCCTACTGTTTTACTAACTTTTCCTAAAACCATCGGATTCTCTCCTAATTCGTTTAATTTATTAAGTAAATTTTCTTTATTGCATTTAGATATGACAAATATAAATCCAACTCCCATATTAAACACATTAAACATCTCTTCTTTTGGAACTTTACCTTTTTCTTCTAAAAATTTAAATATTGCCAATTCGTTTACATTTTTACTATCTATTTCTACTCCTAATCCTTTTGGAATTACTCTTGGAATGTTCTCATAGAAACCTCCACCAGTTATATGACACATTCCTTTTATCGTAACTGCTTTTAAAGTTTCTTTTACTGTTTTAACATAGATTCTTGTTGGTGTTAATAACTCTTCTCCTAAACTTTTTTCAAATTCATCATATTTTGTTTTCAAATCTAATTTTGCATCTTTTATTATTTTTCTAACTAAAGAGAAACCATTCGAATGAACTCCACTAGAAGATATACCTACTATCAAATCCCCCTCTTCGATTCCCTCTCCAGTAATCAAATCTTTCTTTTCTACAGCCCCTACTGTAAATCCAGCTATATCATAATGCCCTTCACTATACATTCCTGGCATCTCTGCTGTTTCTCCTCCTATAAGAGCACATTCTGCTGCTACACAACCATCTGCCACTCCTTTTACAATACTTTCAATTTGTTCAGGATAGTTTTTACCTACTGCAATATAATCTAAAAAATATAGTGGCATCGCTCCTTGAACCAAAACATCATTTACACACATAGCTACAACATCTTGCCCTATTGTATCATGCTTATTCATTTCAAAAGCTAGCATTAGTTTAGTTCCAACTCCATCTGTTCCACTTACTAAAATCGGTTCTTTCATACCAAGCACAGACAAATCAAACATCCCACCAAAAGCTCCTAAGCTATTTATTGCTCCTTTTACTTTGGTTCTTTCTACATGACTTTTTATTCTTCTAACCGATTCATATCCTGCTTCTAAACTTACTCCAGCTTCCATATATTTATTACTCAATTTTATCGCCCCTATCTCTTTAAATTTTCTAATAAACTAAACATACTTGTTGGATATTTCCCTGTAAAACATGCAGTACATATATTTTTTCCTAACCCTTTTAACATTCCATCATGAGACAAAAATGCTAATGAATCTGCTTCTATATATTCTCCTAACTCTTTTGATTGCATTCTTGTACTTATCAACTCATTATAAGTAGAAGTATCTACACCATAGAAACAAGGACTTATTATTGGAGAAGATGCAATTCTCATATGAACCTCTTTTGCTCCAGCTTCTTTTAAAAGTTTTATTATATGTCTCGATGTTGTTCCTCTCACTATTGAATCATCTACTAAAACTACTCTTTTTCCTTTTACAACAGCTTCCATAGCAGAAAGTTTCATTTTAACTCCACGTTCTCTTTGTTGTTGATTTGGCTTTATAAATGTTCTTCCAACATATCTATTTTTCACAAGCCCCATTTCATAAGGAATTCCTGAATAATCTGAATAGCCCATAGCTGATGACAAAGACGAGTCTGGTACTCCAATAACTATATCAGCCTCTACGGGACTTTCTTTAGCTAATATATTTCCACAATTTCTTCTGCTTGTATGAACATTTAATCCGTTTATATTGCTGTCTGGTCTTGAGAAGTAAATGTACTCCATCGAACACATTTTATCTTGAGTACAATCTGTATATTGAGAAGTTTCTATTCCTAATTTTGATATTTTTAAAACTTCAGCAGGTTTTAAAGCTCTTATATACTCTGCACCTACAATTTCAAATGCAGAACTTTCAGAACTAAATACATATCCATCTTCTAATTTTCCAATAGATAATGGTCTAAATCCATTTTTATCCCTTATTACAAATAAGTTTTCATTGTTCATTATAAGGAATGAAAAAGCTCCTTCTAATTTTGGTAAAGCTTTTAGTATTTTTTCGTGAAAATCCCCTACTTCTCTTTGGATAAGGTGGCCTATTATCTCACTATCTGAAGTTGTATGAAATATGCTTCCCATAGCTTCCAACTGCATCTTTAACTCTTTTGCATTTACTATATTTCCGTTGTGAGCTATTACAAAATCTCCTGTATGAGAACGAACTAGTATAGGTTGAACATTTTCTATTCCCCCCCCTCCAGTTGTAGCATATCTAACATGTCCTATTGACATTCTTCCAGGAAGTTTAGATATTCTTTTTGAATTGAAAACTTCAGTTACTAGTCCTTCACCTTTTTCTCTAATTATATTTTGTCCGTCAGAAGAAGCTATTCCAGCTCCCTCTTGACCTCTATGCTGTAACGAATGTAATCCATAATATGTTAATTGGGCTGCATCTTCTACATTGAAAACTCCAAACACTCCACACTCTTCATTTATCTTTCCACTTAGAAAATACTCTATCTCAGTTCTCATTTTTACCCCACTATTTTATTTAATCTTGATAAAACCTCTTCATAAGCCTCTTCAACGTCCCCTAAATCTCTTCTAAATCTATCTTTATCCAATTTTTTTCTAGTTTTTTTATCCCATAATCTACAACAATCTGGAGAAATCTCATCTGCTAAAATAATCTTTCCTTCGTTATCTTTTCCAAACTCTATCTTAAAATCAACTAACTCAATTTCTATTTTTTCAAATAAATCTTTTAATAATTCATTTATTTTTTTAGTTTGAGAATAAATTTCATCTAATTCAATTTTTGTTGCAAGTCCTAAAGCGATAGCATGATAATCATTTATCAATGGATCTCCCAACTCATCTTTTTTATAACAAATTTCAAATATTGGAGTATCTAAAACTTTACCCTCGTCCATTTTAAATAATTTTGCTGTTGATCCAGCTAATGTATTTCTTACTATTACTTCTAGAGGTATAATCTCTACTTTTTTACAAAGCTGAGCTCTCTCTGAAAGGTTTTTTATGAAATGAGTCTCTATACCATTCTTTTTTAAATATTCATATATCATTGTTGTTATTTTGCTGTTTAATATACCTTTATTTTGTATCTGGCCTTTTTTTAAATTATTAAAAGCTGTTGCATCATCTTTATAGTAAATGATAACTTCGTTATGATTTTCTGATTTGTAAACTTTTTTTGCTTTTCCTTCATATAACTTATTCTCTTCTACTAATAACATTTTGCCACTCTCCTACTTTAAAGTTTTGTTTTTTTTATCTTTATTTTTTAAAATAATTAACTCCATTGCTAAATAGATCCTGCATTTTGTTTCCTGATATATTTTTTAATAATCCGTCTTCATATCTCTCTGAATGCCCCATCTTACCTAAAATTCTTCCACACTTAGATACAACACCTTCGATAGCATATGTTGATCCATTCAGATTGTAATTTTTATCCATTGTCACTTTTCCATTTTCATCACAATACTGAGTAATTATTTGTCCATTTCTAAACAACTCTTCTGCAAATTCTTTAGTAACTACGAATTTTCCCTCTCCATGTGAAACTGGTATATTATGACTTTCTCCTACTTCAAATGAAGTCATCCAAGGTGAATTATTTGAAACTATTTTAGTGCTTACAACTCTTGAGATATGTCTATTTATATCATTTCTAAATAGTGTGGGTGACTTTTCATTTACACTATCAACATCTCCATAAGGTAATAATCCAGATTTTATAAGTGCTTGAAAACCATTACAAATTCCTAATACTAATCCATCATTAGATAAAAACTCTTTCATACTTTCTTTTATTTTTTGATTTTGAAGTATATTGGCTATAAACTTTCCAGAACCATCAGGCTCATCTCCAGCACTAAATCCACCTGGTATCATAAATATCTGAGCTGTTCTCATTTTTTTAGAAAGTGTTTCTATACTCTCTTTTATTTCATTTACTCCCAAATTATTAAATACATAAACCTCTACTTTTGCTCCTGCTCTTTCAAAAGCTTTTTTTGTATCATATTCACAATTTGTTCCTGGGAAAACAGTTATTAAAACTTTTGGTTTGTCATATAGTTTTTTAGCTTTAAATATCTTATCTGTTTTAAACTCTTTTTCTATAACGTCTCCTTTAGTATCTACATTATAGGGGTATATTTTTGCATATCTCTTTTCTGTAGTTTTTACTAAATCATCTATATTAAATTTTTCTCCATTAAATTCTACAAGATTTGCCTCTATTGTTTTACCAATTTCAATTCCAAATTTTAATTTTTCATTAGATTCAAGAATTATATCTCCAGGCATTAAATGAAATAACTTTTCTGTTGTTTCAATTTTCGCTCCAACTTTATTTCCAAAACTCATCTTTATAACTGCTTCTGCTATTCCACCAAATTTAACTGTTGATGCTGATATTATTTTCCCTGATTTCACAGCATTTTCAACTAACTTAAAGTTTTCTTTTAATTTTATATAGTTTGGTATATCTCCAACTAGTCTTTCACTTTTTATCAAATAAATTGTATTTCCTGCTTTTTTAAACTCTGAAGATATTATATTTTTTACATTTTCTGTTGTCACTGCGAAAGATATAAGTGTTGGAGGTACATCTAAATTTTTAAATGTTCCACTCATACTATCTTTTCCACCGATAGCTGGTGTTTCAAACTCTAATTGAGCTTCTATTCCACCTAAAAGTGCTGAGAATGGTTTTCCCCATCTAACACTATCTTTTCCTAATCTTTCGAAATATTCCTGAAATGAAAGTCTAACTTTTTTATAGCTTCCTCCCATTGCAACTACTCTTGCTAAAGATTCAATTACAGCATATTGCGCTCCTAAGTATGGAGAGTACTCTGAAATTAATGGATTATATCCAAAAGTCATTATTGAACAAGTGTTTGTTATTCCATCTGTAGGAATTTTTTGTACACTTCCTTCTGACTCAGTTAACTGATATTTTCCACCATAAGGCATCAAAACTGTACTTCTTCCTATTGAAGCATCAAACATCTCTACCATTCCTCTTTGAGAAGCTACGTTCATACTATTTAACATTTCTCCAACTTCTTCTTTTACATTTTTTACATCTTCTTTTAAGAAAGGATTCATTTTAATTGATGGCACAACTTTTACATCTTGGCTTTGTCTAACTCCATTTGTATCTAAAAATTCTCTAGATAAGTCAACTAAAGTTTCCCCTTTATATTTTACTACCAATCTTTCTTTCTCTGTAACTACTCCAACTAATGCTGATTCTAAGTTTTCTTTTTTTACTAATTCTACAAATCTTTCTGCATCTTTAGCTTCTACTATCACAGCCATTCTTTCTTGAGATTCTGATATTGCTAATTCAGTTCCATTAAGTCCTAGGTATTTTACAGGAACAGTATCTAAATTTATTTCTACTCCTCTTGCAATCTCACCTATTGCAACGCTAACTCCACCTGCACCAAAATCATTTGATTTTTTTATCATTTTTGTAACTTCTGGATTTCTAAATAACCTTTGGATTCTTCTTTCTACAGGAGCATTCCCTTTTTGAACTTCTGATGAACACTTAGTTAATGATGTTTCATTATGCTCTTTTGATGATCCTGTTGCTCCTCCGACTCCATCTCTTCCTGTTTTTCCTCCAAATAAAATAACTACATCACCAGGTAGTGGACTTTCTCTTCTTACATACTCTTTTTTTACCGCTCCAACTACTGCTCCAACTTCCATTCTCTTAGCTTTATATCCATTATGGTATATCTCTTTTACGAATGTAGTTGTAAGTCCTATTTGATTTCCATATGATGAATATCCATGTGCCGCTCCTTTAGATATTTTTTCTTGTGGCAACTTGTTAGCCAATGTATTTTCGATTCCTTCAGTTATATCTCCAGCTCCAGTTATTCTCATTGCTTGATAAACGTATGCTCTTCCCGACAATGGATCTCTTATAGCTCCACCTACACAAGTACTGGCTCCTCCAAAAGGCTCTATTTCTGTTGGATGATTATGAGTTTCATTCTTAAACATCAATAACCATTTTTCTGTTATACCATCTACATCCACATCTATTTCAACACTACAAGCATTTATCTCTTCTGATTCTTCTAAATCTTCTAATTTACCAATTTTTCTTAAATATTTTCCACCTATTGTTGCCATATCCATTAAAGTTACTGGTTTGAATTCTCTTTTCAAGTCTTTTCTTAAATTAAGGTAATTATCAAAAGATTTTTGAAGATTTTTTGTTAAATCTCCACACTCTATTTTTATATCTTTTAAGTATGTTTCAAATGTTGTATGCCTACAATGATCTGACCAATAAGTATCTAAAACTTTAATTTCGGTTTCCTTCGGGTCTCTTTTTTCTTCATTTTTAAAATAATTTTGAATATGTTCTAAATCTTCTAATGTCATAGCTAAACTATGATTATTTAAAAATATCTCCAATTCATTTAAATCCTTATTTATAAAACCCTTATATGTTGGTACTGGCGCTATATCTATATTTTCTTCTAATACTATTGTATTTAAATTTTTTACTCTTGTTTCAATTGGATTTATTAAATATTCTTTTATTTTTTCAAAATTTTTAATCTCACCATGAAACACAAGTAATTTTCCACTTTTAATTACTACTCCTGCTTTATTATTTAAAAGCATTAAACATTGTTCAGCTGAATCAGCCCTTTGATCATATTGCCCAGGTAAAAATTCTGTTGCTAAATATTGTTTTCCCTCTAAATATAAATCTTCATATACATTATCTGTCACTGGTTCAGATAAAACTTTATTTTTTAAAAGTTCTAAATCATCACTTGTACAATTGAAAACATCATAAACATTATATAAATCTATACTTTCAATCTTATCTTCTTTTAAATTTTCTAAAAGTTCATTTTGCACTTCCAAACTCTCTACTTGAAACCCAGATTTCTTCTTAACAAATACCCTTTTATTCATTGATCCTCCCTAAAATGAATTAGCTCTCTTTATTAACCCCTCTATATTCTGACCACAATAATTTATATGTCCCATTTTTCTATCTTTTTTCCATTCTGTTTTTCCATAAATATGAAGCTTTGTTTCTTCATCTAATTTTATTTTCTCAATTTTTTTACTATCTTCTCCCATTACGTTAAGCATCACAACAGGCGTAATTAACTTTATCTCTGGTAGACTTTCTCCTAGTATTGCTAAAAGGTGAATATCAAACTGTGAGTAGTTACATGCATCCATTGTATAATGAGCACTATTATGTGGTCTTGGAGCCATTTCATTAAAATATATATTCTCATTTTTTATAAAATATTCTATTCCTAAAGGACCATATATATCTAATTTTTTCACTATCTTCTCTGAAAGTTCTCTTACCTTATTTTGAATCTCTTCGGAAACTCTTGCAGGAACGATTGTTTTATTTAGAATGCCATTCTTATGCTCGTTTTCTCCAATTGGGAATGTTACTACATCACCATTCGTTCCTCTAACTACTAAACATGAAACTTCCATTTCAAAATCTACCATTTTTTCTAGAATGTATTCAATGTTTCTCCATCGAACACATTCTAAATCTTTTATTTCTAATATCTTCCATTGACCTTTTCCATCATATCCACCTGAACATGTTTTTAAGATACATGGTGCCCCTAATATTTTCAAAGCTGACTTAGCTGTTTCTAGGTTTACTACCTTTTCAAAATCTGCTGTTCTAACTCCAATTTTACTAACAGCTGATTTTTCTCTTATTCTATGCTGACTTAAAAATAATGGTTTTTCTCCTTGTGGTATATTTCCACCATTTTCTTTTAAATATCTTATTACTTCACTTGGAATATTTTCAAACTCGTAAGTTATGACATCTGTTTCTTTGCAGATTTTTTTTAAAGATACTTTATCTACATATTTTTGTACTAAATGTTCTGTAGAACTTAATCTTCCACATGAATCTGGATTAGGATCTAGTATTACTGTTGTATATCCCATATGTTTTGCGGAGTCACAAAGCATTTTAGCTAATTGTCCTCCTCCTAAAATACCAATTTTTTTAGATTTTTTCATCCAAAATCATCCTTTCCATATTTTCTCTATATTTTTTTATTTTTTCACTTAACTCTCTATCCTTTATTGCCATTATTTTAACTGCTAGTAATGCTGCATTTTTTGCTCCACCAATCCCTACTGTTGCTACTGGAACCCCTCCAGGCATCTGAACAATTGATAACAACGAATCAATTCCTTTTAAAGTTTTACTCTCAATTGGTACCCCAATAACTGGTAAATCCGTTAAGCTTGCAACCATACCTGGAAGATGAGCTGCTCCACCTGCACCTGCAACAATTATCTCTATTCCTCTACTTTTAGCTTCCTTAGCGTAACTAAACATCAAATCTGGAGTTCTATGAGCTGAAACTATTTTTACTTCATGTTCTATTCCAAATTCTTTTAAAATTTTTATACACTCATTCATCGTTGGTAAGTCTGATTTACTTCCCATTATTACACCAATTCTCATTTTTCCTCCCTAAAGTTTAAAAATAAAAAAACGCACATTACTAAAAAGGACACAATTAGGCCTTTTTAATAATCTGCGTTTTTACACACTTATTCAATTTATTTATAAATTTTATATTTTCATTTTTTTGTATGTTTTTTAAGTTTAGCACTTTATTAACTCCCCTTTTTTATTTTTGGGGTCAATTAAGAACTCTATAAAAATAAACTATTATTTTTATTTACTACAAAAATTATTTGTATCAATAATTTTTATTTGATTTATATTCTTGTAGTCTGTCAATTATGGTGACAGGTAGAGACTCGTTGACCTTATTACAACTATTATACAAGTGTTTATATTTATTTTTTTTGTTACATTTTCTGAATTAATACTAACATACTGTTCGTTTTTTTTCAACTATTATTTTTTTTAAAAAAAGTTCTCTGATTAATATCTCAGAGAACTCTTACTTTTACTATATAGTTTTCTTTGAAAACTTTCTTTTTATTCTTTCTGCAAACTCTTCAACAAGAATGTATAAAACTGGGATTACAACCAGTGTTAATATTGTTGAGAATGACAATCCAAATATAACTGCTATTGACATTCCAGAATATAATTCTGCTCCCTCTCCAAATCCTAAAGCTAGTGGTATCATTCCACAAACAGTTGTCATTGTTGTCATTAAAATTGGTCTAAGTCTTGTTTTACAAGACTCTCTTACAGCATCATTTAATTCATAGCCTCTTTCTCTCAGAATTTTAATAAAATCTATCAATACAATTGCATTATTAACAACGGTTCCTGCTAGCATTATTATTCCAATCATAACCATCATATCAAAAGGTGAATTCGTAGCCAACAATCCACCATAAACACCTATCATAGCTAATGGTACTGAAGCTAAGATTATTCCTGGAAGTAAGAAGTTTTCAAATTGAGATGCTAAAATTGCATAAATTAAGAATATTGATATTCCTAATGCCATTCCCATTTGAACTATAGCTTCGTTAAACATTTGAGACATTCCACCCCATGAATATGTAACTCCTTTTGGAGGATTTGCTTCTTCAAATGCCTTTACTATCTCTCCTTGAACTTTACTTAAACCTATTCCTCCATCATTTGCTGAAACTGATACATAGAAAATTTTATCGGTTTTAGTAACTTTTGATGCTCCTTCTGCCATTATAATCTCTGCAACATCAGAAACTTTTATAAACTTACCATCTGAACTTCTAACATTTAATTCTTCTAATGTAGAAATATTTCTTCTTGCTTCTTTTGATAGTCTAATCAAAACGTCTATCTCTTCAGTTCCTGTTTTTACTGATAATGTTTGTCCAGTCGATCTATTTCCTCCTAGGAAAGAATAACTGATTGTTCTACCAATATCAAATGGACTGATTCCATAAGCTCTTAATTTATCTCTGTTTAAAACAACTCTAGCCTCAACATTTCCAGGTTCTATACTCGAAGTTATATCTTTTATTCCTGGATTTTGACTAATTTTATTTTGAACTTGCTTTGCAATTTTTTGAGCAACATCCAATGAACTAGAAGATATTCTAAATTCAACTTCTCTATCTCCACCAGCTGTTTGATAATCATCTTTTAAGTTAAATTTTACTCCTGGAATTTTTGATAACTCAGGTCTTAAATTATCCATTACTCCAAATATAGATATGTCTCTATCCGTTTTAGGACCAATATCTACATTTACTATTCCAGTATCTGCTTTAACTAAAGTTATATAAGTTTTTGTTAACGAATTCTTTTTTACAATTTCTACTGCTTGTTCTGTTATCTCTTCAGCTTTTTCAACTGAAAGACCTTTTTCAAATTCTAAAACAACAGAATATCTTCCATAATCTTGTTTTGGTATAAACTCTGTCCTAGTAAACATTGGGCCTACTACCATCATCACTACAAAAACTACAAAAGCTAATCCTACTGTTTTTTTTCTATTTGAAATAGCCCATTCAATTATTTTAGCATATATAGATTTTACTTTCCCAAAAACTTTACCTTCTTTTGTTATATCCACATTAGCTTTTAAGAATCTACTCGCTACCATTGGCATTAAAGTTAAAGAAACAATTAATGCAGCAACGTTTGAGAAAATAATTGACAATGACATATCTCTAAAAATCTCTCTTGCTACTCCAGGTATAAATAAAACTGGAATAAATACAACCATTGTTGTTAATGCTGAAGCTAAAATTGCAACAGAGACTTCTGAAGCTCCATCTTCTGAAGCTTCCATAACTGGTTTTTTAAGCTCTGTTATATGCCTATATATATTATCTATAACAACAACTGAGTTATCCGTAAGCATACCTACTCCTATAGATAATCCCATTAATGATATTATATTTATAGTTACTCCTAGCAATGATAAAAATGCAAATGTAAATACTATTGCTATTGGTAATGCTAACGATATTAGCATAGTCGCTCTTATATTTTTTAAAAATACTAATAATACTATTGTAGCTAAAACTAATCCTGTTACTGCATTTCCTTTTACTCCAGATATTGATGAATTAATATTTTCAGAATAATCCATTATTATCTTTGTATCTACTCCAGTTGGTAAATAAGGTTTCATCTCTTCTAAAGCTATTTTAGCATTATCTGTTATAGATAAAATATTTCCATCTGTTGATTTTTCAATTGTTATTATTACTGACGATTTTCCATCAAGTTTTGTTATTTCACTTTGATCTTCTGTTGTCAATATAACTTTTGCAACGTCATTCAATCTTAATGTTTTTCCATTGCTTCTTAAAATCATATTTTCAAATTCATCTAAATAATTAAACTCACCCATAAATCTTGCTACAACATCTTTTCCACCTGTTTTTATAACACCTAATGGAACATTTAAAGATGATGTTTTTATCAAATCATATAATTCAACTGGTGTTAAATTATATGCTGATAATCTATCTGTATCAAATTGAATTTGGATCTGTTTATCTGGTGAACCAGCAGTATCAACACTTCCAACTCCTGATATTTTTTGGAATCTAGGAGTCATAAACTCATTGATAAATGTTGTCAATTCTAAAAAATTAGGTCCTGAAACACTCAGCATCATCGCTGTATTTCCTGATCCTGCTAATTTTTTTTGAGTTGTTGGTTTTGATGCATCATCTGGCAAATCACCTGATATAGCATCTATTTCCCTTTGAACATCTCCTCTTTTTAAATCTATATTTACTCCATAATCAAATTCTATACTTACAGTTGATCTTTCAAATGATGATGACGATGTAATTTTTTTTATTCCATCAACACCAGATAAAGAATCCTCAATTTTCTTTGTAATTTGACTATTTATATCTTCAGGAACAGCTCCATTCCAAGTTGTACTAACAACAATCATTGGAATATTCATATTTGGAAGTAACTCTGATTTCATCGATAACATTGAAACTATACCTAAAAATACCATTGAGACCATTACCATTACTGTTGCAACTGGTCTACGTATAGCGATACCTGCTAATGACATTATTTTCCACCTCTTTAATTTCTATTTTGTATCATTATTTATTGTAACTTCATCTCCATCAGATAATCCGAATATACCATTAGATACTACTAAATCTCCTATTGCTAAATCTTCTGATATAATTTCAATATTTGGTTTTACAGTTGCTCCTGTTTTCACCTCTACTCTTTTAGCTTTTCCATTTTCTATTTTATAAACATAGCTTAATAAATCTCTTATAAAAACTGATTCTTGAGGTACTACTAATCCATTTCTTTTTTGAGTTGGAATTACAACTTTTGTATACATTCCATCTTTTAGATCTCTAGATTTATTATCAATAGAGATTTTAATTGGGAATTTTTTAGTTTCAGAATTTGCAATCGGATTAATTGACTTTATCACTCCATTAAAATTTTTCCCTCCCAAATCAGAAACTGTCACTATTACTGGTGAGCCTTCCTTTATATTACTTAACCAATAACCTGGAAAATCAACAGTTATTTCCATCATATTTTCATCAACAACTGTAAAAATAACTGCATTTGCATCAACTATATTTCCAGATTTCAAACTTAAATTTCCAATTAATCCTGTTATTTCAGATTTTCTAGTTAGTTTATCAAAATTTGATTTTTTAGATGTATAATCTGCTACTGCATTTGTATAAGCATCTTTATAACTCAATAACTCAAGTTGAGATACCATTTGCTTTTCATAAAGTTTATTAAACTTTTCATAGTTATTCTTTGTTGATTCTAAATTAAATTTAGCTGCTTCATAACTTGATTCAACTTTTAAATCTGTGAATTTTACTACTAGCTCACCTTTAGTTATGAAATCACCGTTTTTCTTCAAAACACTTGCCACTGTACCTTGAGTTTCCAATGTATGATCTACCTTTTCTTGAGGCACTAAGCTTCCATCAGTTGTATAAACGTCAGAAACCTCTTCTTTAAATACTTTTACTACTTCAATAGGTTTTTTTGCTACTTCTAGTACAACCTCTTCCTTTTTTCCGCATGCAGTTACTAACAGTACTGCTGCTGATAGTATTAACAATCCCTTTTTCATTTTCCCTCCCGATATTAAATAAGTGATGATCTATATTTTTCAAACGCTACATAATAATTTAATATTGCTGAGTTATAAGCTACTGCTGCTTCTCTATATTGGCTTTCTGATAATAGGTAATCTACAGTTGAAATTAATCCAGCATTGTAT
>NZ_JBOFMZ010000052.1:0-12056 GCF_051658645.1 Cetobacterium sp. | reverse complement strand
AAGAATTGTTCGTTAGCTCTGAAAACCAAAGAGCTGATTATCCAAGATTCTTTAGAAAATTATCAACTAAACTCGCTAAAGCTGCGAGAGAACTATCTCGTAAAGTTAAATTCTCTAATAGCTGGAATAGGGCTAAACTAAAAGTTGCTAAAATCCACCAATCTATTAAAAACAGTAGAAAAGATTTCCTTCATAAATTATCAAGAGAATTGGTTACAAAGTATAATGCTATTATCATAGAAGATCTCAATATGAGAGGTATGAGTAGAGCATTAAACTTTGGTAAATCTGTCACTGATAACGCATGGGGTAAATTCACAGTTATGCTAGAATACAAAGCTATGTTTTTAGGTAAACAGGTTATAAAAATAGATAAGTGGTTTCCATCTTCAAAAACTTGCTCAATTTGTGTAAATATTAAAACAGAATTAGCATTGTCAGAAAGAGTCTATAAGTGTGAGCATTGTAACTCTGAGATAGACCGAGACTTAAATGCGAGTATAAACATTCGTGAAGCTGGTAGAACTCTACTAGCTTATTAAAATATATGAGGAGAGGGACTCTCCGTTGAGCGTGGTCAATATATTTTAGGTTGCTAAGATACTTCCCACGAAGCCCCACCGGGGTAGTTCACATAAACTTGTAAATAAAGGTGAAACTTTAAAAAGAGTATTAAAAGAAAAAGGAATAGAGATGTCAGAGTGTATAGCTTTTGGAGATGCACAAAATGATATAGAGATGTTGAAGGCTGTAGGAGTTGGTGTTGCAATGGGAAATGCCCATGAAAGTTTAAAACAATCTGCAGATTATATAACAGATACAAATGATAATAATGGTGTTGCAAAATTTTTGAAAAATATATTAAGTAAAAAAACTGGAGAGTAATTTGATTACTTTCCAGTTTTTTTATCAATTAACCTTAAACAAAAATTTCAATTCCTTCGTTATCTATATCTTCTTTGAAAATAGAATCGCTGATTTTAGAGTAATCAATAATATCGACAGTGTATATAATTGAGCTTTCATCAAAATAATCTTTGATTAGATATAAAATATCTGACACTTCACCTTTTAAAGCTATATCAATATCTGAGGTTTTTCGAAAATCTCCTCTAGCTCGAGAACCAAAAATTATAATCTTATCAATTTCAGGAAAAAGATAATAAAGTATTTTTATTTCATCAATTTCAGTTTCATTTAATCCAAATTTCATTAAAATTCACTTCTTTTTAAAAAATCTAAAAGTAGATTAAGTTCATTTAAATATTTTTTAGTTATATTTTCATAAATGCTGTCAGCCATAGATTGAGAGTAAATATGAGAAGTTAAATTTCGATCTTCTATCATTTTAATCCAGAGGTTTCCATCTTTTAGAATACCTATTTTAAAAGCTTCTCTAACTACACTTTTAGGAGTTGTAAAGTTATCAATTCCTTCGTTGTTTAAATATGTTTTTAAAAGTTTCCATGATAACTCTAAAGAAAATTCAAATCTTTGAATAACTCCATCTTTTAATGTTGAAAGTGAAATTTGTTCGCTATCTTTTATAGCTTCTTTTAATCGAGATATTGCATTTTCTAAATCACTTATTCTTTCATTCCATCTTTTCGCCATAAAATCTCCTTTTTTTAGCTTTATTATATCATATTTATAGATGGGATTTTAAATTTTTGAAATTTTACCAGCTCTTAGAGTAATTAAATTAGCTAAAAAAGCGAATATCAAAATATAGTTAGAATTAGCACCACCGTAAATTTTACCTAAAAGTGCAATACTACCACCTAAAACAATAGCAGTTAGAACAAAACGCTGATCAAATCTATATCCAAGAATTCCTGCAAGTGAAGGTATTATAACCGCACCAGAATAAACAGAAAGAGCAAGTAATAAAGAACTTAGTATAAATTTAAGTTTCAATGCAACTAATATACTAAAAATACCAAATATAGCTATAAAAATACGAGTTAATTTTATAGATTTATCTTTTTTTAAATTTTCTGTGAATATTTCAGTAAAAACAGAAGCAGATGTAAGCAAACAAGTGTCAGCAGTAGATATTATAGCTGATAATAATCCAAAATAAAGTATTAAACTAATACTTTTTGGTAAAGTGTTAGCAGCTACATACAACAATGGAGATTGTCCTGATACTAGGTTTGGGTAAGCACCTGCAGAATAAATTCCAATTCGAGTTAAAATAAAAGCTAGAGGAATTAAGATTAGTATGCTTATTACAATAGATTTTTTAGCTACATTAATACTTTTAGAGCAGAAAATTCTAGAATATATATCTGGTCCAACCAAGAATGTAGATGAATAAGTTAGGATTAAAACAATTAAATCCAATCCATTAAATTTTTCATTAAGAAAAGCTGGTGGCACATAGTTTAAATTAAAACTTGGTAAAAATAAATAGCACAAAATAACTCCTAATAGTATAAATATTAGTTGAATACAATCAGTTTTTATTATAGATAGTTGTCCACCTAAAATTGTGTATATAATGAAAACAACACCACTTATAAGAACATTTTGGAAGTAGCTAAAATTACCAATAATTCCCATAATTTGAGCAGCTCCCATAATTTGAGCAGCGACAATTCCGATCCAAGCAACAGAAATAATAAAAGAGCTTAAAACCCTTACCTTATCTCCGTGAAATTCACCTAAAAGTTCTGGTAAATTATAGCCTTTAAATTTTTCGAATCGATTTAAAAGCGGTAAAAGTAAAGCTAATCCAAGAGCAGCACAAAGTAACAACCAAACACCAGCCCAACCAATCGAGTATGTTGAAGATATATTTCCAAGAATAGCAGAACTTCCAAGAATAGTAGCAAGTAAACTTCCTGTTGTTTGAAAAACATTTGCTTCTCTATTTGCAACAAAAAAATAAGAACTACTTTTCACCTTTTTAAAAGAGTTATAACCAATTGCTAAAACTCCTATAAAGTATAAATTTAAGAAAATATTTTCTAACATAAACTAGCTCCTTTTGATAATCTTTTTAAATAATCTAAATTATTCATTATAGAATTTATTATATTTGATATAAGCTCATTTCTATTTATATTAGGTTCTTCATTCGTAAAAATAGAACCTACTTTTTTTGATAAATGTTCTGGAAAATTAATACTATTAAAGTTTATTCCAACTCCAATAATAATATTTTGAACACATTTGCTTTCTAACTCTGAAACAATTTCTGTTAAAACTCCACCTATTTTTTTATCTTTTAAAAAAATGTCATTTAATTCTTTTACAGTAGTTTTCTTTTTACACATATCTTCTATAGTTTCAGTTATAGAAGTTGCGGTCATAGTTATTAATTTTGATGAATCTTCTATAGATAGAAAAAAATCAGGGTTTAAAATAATACTCATATATATTCCAGAATCTTTAGGTGAAAAAAAGTGCCGTCCTGCGTGTGCACGTCCAGCGGTTTGCTCATTTGAAATAATTACAGTGCCATGAGATGGATTTTCCAATAAAAGTCTTTTTGCTTCAATATTTGTTGAATCAACAATATTTTTAATTTTAATTTTATTTGAATACTTTAGATTTTTTTGAATCTCTATTAATGAAAGGGTATTACTATTTTTTGGGATACAATGCCCTTTTTTATTAAGAGAATAAATTGTATAACCGTTTGTTTTAAGGTCTTTAATAACTTTAGAAACAGCTGCTCTTGATATATTAAGCGCTTTTCCAATCGTTTCACCAGATATATATTCTCCTTTTTTTGTTTCAAGTATTGAAACAATCATTTCTTTTGTAGACATATATTACTCCTTTAATCAAATTTCTTTTATTTTAAACTTTAAAATAAAAAATGTCAACTCTAATTTTACATAGAGTTGACATTCTTAGTTTTTTTAATCGTTGTGTTTTTCTGTAATACTAGTTATACGAGCTTCATTATACTCATAATCTTTAAATTTAACTTTGTAGAAAGTAGCATATATAACTGGTATAACTGCTAAAGCTAAAACAGTATCAGTTGCTAATCCAAATATAAGTACTACAGCAAGCGGTTGGAACAGAGGCCCTCCAAAGAAGTATAAAGGCATAAGTCCAGCTAAAGTTGTAGCAACAGTTAAAAATATAGGTCTTAGTCTTGATTGACAACCAGAAACGATTGCATCGTGATCAGTAAGCCCAAGAGCTTTTTCTGAGGTCATTTTGTCGACGAGGATAATCGCATGGTTTAGAACAACTCCAGCAAGTGAAATTATACCAACCATTGCCATAAATCCAAGCTGCGTGTTTGTAACTATTAAACCAATTGCTATTCCTAAAAGAGAAAGAGGAATAACCAACATAATTGTAAGTCCTTTTTTAACAGAATTAAATTGACCAACAACTAAAACGAACATCATAAGTATTGCAACTGGAACTTGTGCAAACAGTGCGTTTTGGTTTTCTGAAGATGTTTTCATAATACCAGCAGGATAGTATTTGATATCAGAACCCCATTCTTTTAATTTCTCTTTAATCCAAGGCTCAATCTGTTTATTAACTTCAAGAGCAGTTGTATCTAGAGCAACAGCAGCATCAACTTGAATTGAATAAGCCAAGTTTCTAGTACTAACATAGAATGGACGATAGTCTAATTTAATATCTGCTATCTGTCTTAATGGAACAGCTTCACCTTTTGAATTTATAAGTTCAATTGATTCAATTGATTTTATATCATCTTTATAAGTTTGTTCACCTTTTAAAATAATTGGCACTAAACTACTTTGTGGTGGAGCATTAAAATCTCTAAACGCAGTAGCTGTATAGCCTTGTAAAACAAACTGTAGAACTTTACCGATACTATCATTAGTAAATCCAGCTAGTTGTGCTTTTTCTTGATTTATTTCAATTTTAATATCAGGAACATCATTTCCCCAAGCATCAGAAACATCTAAAGCTCCTTTTGTTTCAGATAATTTTGCTTTTAGCTCTGCAGCAGCAGCTTTTAATTTAGGAATATCATTTGATGCTAAAACATAACCTAAATCTTTTTCTAAAGTAACTCCACTTGCTAAACCTTTTGAAATTACATCAATGTTTGGATATTTTGTTTTTAGATAATTATTTACTGATTCTGAAATTTCTGGAATAAGTTTATAATCTGTTAAATTATAAAGAATATATGCATATTCAGTTAATCTAGTTTCTGGAGTGTATCCTGTCGCGAATTTAGTGGCTCCTCCACCAACAAATGATCCCCAACTTAATACTCCAGGATTTTTATATACAGAAGATGTTCCACCAGTTGTAATAGAATCCCAAAGTGTTGGTGGAAGACGATCTTGTTCACCTGTAGCAAAATTAGTTTTTATATAGTTATTAGCATCTTTAATTACCTCTCTTGTGTAATTGATATCAGAACCTTTTGGTAATCTGATAAAAGTAGACATAATTGGATCTGTTGATGCTGGCATAAAGTTACTTGGAACAAGTCCTAAAAGAAATAGTCCTAAAAATAATGAAGCAACAGAAGTTATTAAAGTAATTTTTTGATTTTTTAATACTTTTAATAAAACACCTCTATACATTGTATAAGCTTTATTATTTAAATTTTGCTTTGCTCCTTCTTTTATTTTGATAAAATCATAACAAAGTAAAGGAATTAAAGTTTGATTTATAATCCAAGAACCAAAAAGTGCTAAAGCAACAACAATAGTTAAAGGACCAACATACTCTCCCATATCCTCTTTGTTTAATAAAATTGGAGAGAAAGCCATAATAGTTGTAATTGAACTAACTAGTAATGGTATTGACAGTGTTTCAGCAGATTCTAAACACGCAGTCAAACGATCTTTACCATTTTCCATCAGAACAATGATATTCTCTGACATAACAACAGCATTATCAACAAGCATTCCTAAAGCGATAATAAGTCCTGCTAGAGTGATTTGATTTATTCCATATCCCATATAGTAAAGTCCTATTAATGTAAATGCTATAGATGTAGGAGTTAGTGCAGCTACTATAAATCCAGATCTCACACCTAAGAATGCAAGCATAACTAAAACTATTATTACAATAGCTTGAACTAAACTAGCAATAAATGATGTTACTTTTACTTGAACTAAATCAGGCTGATAATAAATCTCACCAATTTCTAATCCAACAGGTAGTTTATTTTTAAATTGAGATAAAGTTGATTTAATACCGTCACTCATAACTAAAATATCTTCTCCAGCTCCAAGAGAAACTCCAAGAGTGATTGCATTGTTTCCATTAAAGTCAATTGAATAGTTTGACGGTTCGACATAATCACTGTATACATTAGCAATATCTTTTAAATAAAGATTTGATTTTCCATCACTGCTTGTAATAACAGCATTTTTAATATCTTCAATTTTTTCAAAATTTCCAGATGGGTTTAATTTAATTCTACTGTTATTTATAACTAAATCTCCACCTTTTATAATGATGTTTAAATTTGATAATGTAGATAAAATATTTTCTAGAGTAACCCCTGTTTGAGATAAAAGGTTGTTATCGATATCAACATAGATAGCTTCATTTTGTACTCCAGAGATATCTATTCTTCCAATTTGAGGAACAGAGAATAATAAAGAATCTTTTAATTGTGCAGCGGTTTTATAAAGTTCAGCATTTGAATATCCATCTCCTCCAATAGCAAGCATTGTTCCATAAACATCACCAAAATACGTGTTTATTTGTGGAGTTGCAACTCCTGCAGGAAGTGAAGGAACAACAAAAGTATTAATACGATCTCTTAACTCTTGCCATACTGGTTTTAAATCTTTGTATCCACTTTTAATGTTTACATAGACACTAGATTGTCCGTCTACATTTTTAGATTCTACATATTTAAGAGAATCCATATTTTGAACTTGGTCAGTTATTCTCTTACTTACTAAATCAGCCATTTGCTTTGCTGTTGCACCTGGCCAACTTGTACTAATCAAGGCGACTTTTATAGTAAATCCAGGATCTTCTGATTTTTCTGATTTTGTATATGACATATATCCAAATATAAGCAGTAGGATAAAAATCATATAGGCAGTTACTTTATTTTCAATTGCGAGTTTAGTTAACTTCATACTAAATCTCCCCTTTTATAAGAGAAACCTTTTGATTTTCTTTTACTATGTTACTTCCTTTTGTGATTATAGAATCTCCATCTTTTAAACCACTTAAAATGATAACACCGTTACTTGATGGAGACTCAGATATTTCAACTTTTTGTTTTTGAGCAGTTCCAACATTACTCTCAATATCTTTGATAATATAAACATATTTTTCATTGTCTGAACCAGTTACTATTGAGCTTATAGGAACAGAAATAATTGGTTCAATACCTTCAACAGTATCAATAATTACATTTGCAATCATACCTACTTTTACATCTGGACTTAATTCTGTTATTCTTGCTTTTACAGGATATGTACTACCAAATCCAACAGAAAGTGTACCGATGTTTGTAATAATACCTTTTACTTTTTTATTATTTAGAGATGTAATTGATATATCCACAGATTGACCTTGAGATAGAGATCCAATAACAGATTGTGAAACATTGAATTCAACGCTTGTATCTCCATCACTACTAAGTACAAAAACAACAGTCTCTGGACTTACAACTTGATTTACTTCACTTTTAACTTGTCCGATAGTTCCAGATTGAGGAGCTTTTAAAAATGTATAATCCAGTTTTAATCTTGAAAGATTATTAGCTTCTTCTAAAGCTTTTAAGTTTGATGCAGCTGATTTGTATTGTGCAATAGCACTGTCATAAGAAGCTTTTGAAATACTATTTTCTAGATAAAGAGCTTCTGATCTTTTAAAGTTAGCACTTGCTTCTGCAGCAGCTGCATTTCCTTTTGCAGAGTCAGCTAAAGATTTTTCAAGATTAAGTTTATATTCAATAGGATCTATAGTAGCTAGAATTTGACCTTTTTTAACAGTATCTCCAAGTTGAGCAATTCTATTACTGATAGTTCCAGAAACTCTAAAGCTTAAATTAGAAAGAGCTTCTGATTTTATAGTTCCAGAATAAGTTCTAATAACACTGTTTTCTTTTGATTTTACAACTTCAAAGACAACTGGCTTTATTTCTGGTGCTGTATTTTCGACCTCTTTTTTTCCACAACTTAAAATAAGTAATAGACTGGCAATGATTAAAAATTTATTTTTCATAATTATCCTCCTGATTTTCTAACTCTTTTTGAAGTTTTGAACGTAAGTATTGCTTTTCAGAATCACTTAAGATAATTGAAGACTTACCATAAAGATTTTCAAGTTTTAATGTAGAGTTAATCAAGTTAAAACTTTGGATAACATGATTTAACTCTTGAGTAAGAGCATTGTTTTGTGCTGATAAAAAATCAGTTATAGAGATGCTTCCCTCGGCATAAAGATTTTTAACAATACTTAAGTTTTTTACAGCGACATCAGAAGATACTTTAGTTGTGTAACTTTGAACATAATTTGTAAGAAGTTCAGTATAAACTTGAAGAACCTCTTTTGTTAAATTATTTTCATACGAAAGTTTATTATATTCTAATGATTTTAACTCACTTTTAATTTTTTGATTGTTATAGTAAATTTCACCACCACTTATAATAGGAAGTGATACTCCTACTCCAGCTTCCCAATACTCATCTGGGAAATTACCGTTTGAATTTTTACCCCAAGGTGTTACAACGTTATTTTTATTATAGTTTCCAAAAGCTTGTACAGTTGGAATAAATCTTTCTCTTTTATTTGAAGTAAGTTCTCTTTCTTTTCCTTTTATGCTGTTTTCAATTTGCTTTAAAGAATTTGAATTAGTCATCGCTTCATTTATTATAAAATTCTCAATCTTTTTTGATCTTTCAGAACCAAAAGTAAAACTTTTACCAATGTTAGTGCTTAATAAAAAATAGTTTTGAATACTTTCAATCGGTTCGTATGAGTATTGATTATCTTTTGAATAGTTTAATAAGCTATTCAAATTAATCTCTTGAGAACGAAGTTCTCCTTTTACATTTGCAATGCTTGATAAAGCATTTGCTACGTCTGACTGTAATCTATAAACGTCTTGTAATCCTCCAGCACCAACGTTATAGTTTATTTTAGCAACATCAAGAGTTTCTCTTAATAAATCATAGTTGCTCATCTGTATTTTCAATTGAGCATTTAATTGAAGTATATTAACATATGTAGAAGATACATAATAGATTGTATTTAGCTGTTCTTGTTCATATGCTTTTCTGCTTGAATCTAAAGCTAATTTCTCTATAAATACACTTGCGTTTATTTGATCACTAAAAATAACTTGTGAAAGTTGTAAATATGAGTTTACACTGTTTGCTGGAGCACCTGCAATTGAGTTCGCTGAACGATCGTCTAAAGCAGTGTAGTTCATATTACCTGTTAATCTTGGTAATCTTTTTGAATTTTGAACTTTTGAACTATAATGACGAGTTAAAACGTCTTGTTTTGTTTTTAATAAATCTAAATTTCCATCTAAAGATCTATTTACAGCTTCTTTAAGTGAAAGTTTTTCATTCGATTTTTTAGATTCATTTATATGAGATATCTCTTGTAAAAATGTTAAATTAGGAAAAAGTCCAATTTCAGATGCAACATTTGAATTTAAATAGATATCTTTTCTAGGTTCATTTACCTCTACTATTTCACCCATACCTTTATTTGTTTTAAAGAACATATAGTTTAATGAAGCTGCTCTTATTCTTTTTCTAAACTCTTTTTCTAAGTTTAGATTTGCAAAAGATTCTTCAATAAGGTCTTCGTTAAAATCTATCAGGAAAGATGGAACTTTTCTCGTTTTTGCACTTATAAGATTTTCTCTAGATGAGCTCATAACATTAACCTTTATTCCAGGAATAGAAGTTTTTTTCTCGAGTTCTTTTAAATTGTTTTTGTCAGTGTTAGAGATTAAAACATCTAACTCTGTAACACCGTTTAGCTCTTTAAAAGGACTAAGTAGTGAGTTTAAATTTAAATTACTATAGATATAGTTTATATTTTTATCAGTAGATCGCTTTTTAGTTCCAAATCCAAGCGGGATTGAATAAAACTTATCTTTTCTAAAATTTTTAACTTCTTCAAATGAAGCACAAGTTAAAATAAAAATCCCATCAATTTTAGGATTGCTATTTAATTTTTGAATTCCATCTCCAATATTGTGGTCTGTTAAATAAAACGTTTCTAAAATTTTTGGTGAAAAATCTGTCCCTGCAAAATTTTTCGCTAGTTCTTCGTTTAAAATATCTGTTGTTATTTCAGCGTGGTTTGAATTTTTTTCTAAAATAACTCCAACATTAAGAACTTTTGCAAATGCAGAGAAGTTAATAAGAAAAATTAATAAAAGTATTTTTCCCATGAATTAAGCCTCCCTTAAAAATTAATATATTATTATGTATCCTTAAAATCTATTCTATTATTAGTTAAAGAATCCTTTAATAGTTTTTAAGATACTTTTGAACAGAAATTATAATATCCTCAATACAGCCCGCTGAAAAAGGTGATTTTAATTTTGCAACTTTTAATAACTCTAAGAATGATTTTGTTCCACCTTTGTCACAAAGATTTAAATAGTCTTTCCAAGCGTTTTTATAGTCTTCATTCATTTTTTCCCAAAACTGCAGAGCACAAATTTGAGCTAAAGTATAATCGATATAGTAAAATGGCATCTCAAAGATATGTGCTTGTCCAAACCATGCAGTTCCTGTTTCTAAAAATGAATTTTCCGAGTAATTAGAATGAGGTTTATAAATTTTTTCTAATTTTTTCCAAGTTGATTTTCTTTCAGCAATACTTAAGTTAGGATTTTCATATATTGCATGTTGAAAATGATCTACAAGAACTCCGTAAGGAATAAATTTTAAAGCAGATTCCAAGTGAGATTGCTTATATTTTTTAGCGTCCTCTTTAAAGAAGTTTTCCATCCATTTCCAAGAGAAAAATTCCATACTCATAGAATGAATCTCAGAGCTTTCATAAGTAGCCCATAACAGCTCTGGAACTTTTATCCAGCTAGATCTATAAACTTGGAAAGCGTGGCCTGCTTCATGTGTTAAAACGTCTATATCACCACTTGTTCCATTAAAGTTTGAAAATATAAATGGTGAATTGTAATCAGGAATAAAAGTACAATATCCGCCACCAGCTTTACCTGGTTTAGTAGTTAAGTCCATCAGATCATTATCTATCATAAAATCTATAAACTCACCTGTTTCAGGAGACATTTCATGATACATTTTTTTACCTTCTTCTATAATCCACTCACTATCGCCTTTTGGAACGGGATTTCCATCATTAAATTCAAATTTTTCATCATAATATTGAAGAGAATCTAAATTTAATCTCTTTTTCTGCTCTTTGTATAATGATGTTGCTAAAGGAACAATACTTTTTAGAACTGATTTTCTAAAATCAGCGATCATTTCGGCATTATAATCAACTCTATTCATTCTTAAATATCCTAGCTCTACAAAGTTTTCAAAGCCTAGCTTTTGAGCTATTTTAACTCTTATTTGAATAAGAGTATCAAAGATAGAATCAAATTTATTTTCATTCTCCATGAAAAATGCTGATTTTGCTGATGAAGCTGATTTTCTAATACTTCTATCTTTTGATAAAAGATATGGTGTCATACTAGAAAGATTTTTTTCACCACCATCAAAAAGAATCTTTGCAGAAGCTAAAAGTTTTACATACTTTGAAACCTCTTTGTTTTCTTCTTGCAAATCTTCAATAATTTCTGGTGAGAAAGTTTTTAAACTGTTTTCGACCAATTTAAAAAATTGTTCTCCATAATGCTTTACAAGTTCATCTTTGTTTTTTAAGTTTACTAAAACTTCATAAAAATTAAAGTCTAACTCTTCATACAGTGGTGATATTTCATCCCAGTATTCATTTTCATCGTCGTAAAACTTGTCTTCTGTGTTTATTGTATGTCTTATATTTGCTATACTAGACATTGACGAGATGTTGTTTCTGATTGAATTTATTTTATCAATAATTTCAATTGTACTTTTCAAATCTTTTGAATCTTTTAAACTCATTATTAAGTCTGTTAAAGTTAA
>NZ_JBOFMZ010000051.1:0-20006 GCF_051658645.1 Cetobacterium sp. | reverse complement strand
CCCAATTTCTGAGTGTTTGTGTTGTTACTCCTAATAGTTTTGAAAATTTACCTATTGAATACATTTTATCACCTCGATTTAATTTTACAATTAAAATAAAAATAAGTCGAAGTTTTTATAGATTTTTATAGAATTATTTATACAGACATCAGCCTCTTAGAAAAATATTGTCCATATACAAACCATTAAGAAATTACCAATTACTCCTGCTAAAAAATCGTCTAAAACTACCCCTACACCATTTCCAAAAAATTGTGATTTATAAATAGGTCCTATTTTTGTTATATCAAAAAATCTAAATATTACAAATCCAATTACTATTGCCATAATAGTTTGATATATTCCTACTGGATTTATTAAAAACAACGTAGTTAAAAATCCTAAAACTTCATCTATTACAACTTTTTGAGGATCTTTTTCTTTAAAAATCTTTCTTTCTGCGATATCACATATATAAACTGATATTGCAAAGAATGTCATTAAAAACATAAAATAAAAAGAGTTATATATCATGTTATTTGGAAAGACTCTTTTTAATAAAATTAGACCAATATAAATCGGAATTCCACCTAAAGTTCCAAACGTTCCTGGAGCTACTGGCATATCTCCTAAACCAAATACTGTTGCTAAGTTTCTAACTAATTTTAAATTCATTTAAAATACCCCTTTTTCATAATTATAAGATCTATATTCTCCTTTGTTTTTTAAAACATCTCTTATTTCTTCAGGTGTTTCTGTTGTAAATTCTAAAACTAGTTCAGATATACCTATACTTTCTAAATATTTCTTATCTTCCAAAATATTTAAAGGTTTTTCTAGATATATTTCACTATTTCCTAAATCATTCTGAATTATTGTAAACTTATCCCCTTGTTCATTTTCAATAATTTTATCTCCTAAAGATAACTCTGTATACATAGCTCTTGGTCTACCATAAGCCAATATTGCTTTTTTTAAGTTTGTTTCACCTATCTCCTCTAATCTTCTATAACTAATTTCAGGAGAAATAATTATTGTCTCTACATTTTTTAATTCTGAAAAATGCTCAAATGCATAACGATTAGATATATTTAAATTCCAACTTAAAGTTATTTTTTTATTTTTATTATCAAGTGCTTGATATAAATTTGTTGCTAATTTATTATTTAAATCAATTCTATCTAAGACTCCTTCTCTAGCTACATCATAACCTTTAAAATAAATTTTTTCTATTCCTAGACTTTCTAAAAGTTCTTTTTGAGTAATATTTGAAACTATTGCTGAAAGAATAGCATTTTTTTCAATATTATCCTTTTTCAATATTTTTTTAATCTCTTCTTCTGAATCTCTTCTATAGCTCAAAATTAATTTTTCTAAAAGCTCTTTTACAACATCTCTTTTCATTTGTTTTAAAACTGAAATTGGTAAAAATATATTATCTTCAATTTCTATATTTTTTAAAATTCCTTTAAAAGTAGTATCTCCAATTTCTAGAATTTTTTCTTCTATTACTTCTTTTGAAGTTCCTTTGTTTTTAGCAGCTACTATATAATCTATCGATTCTAGTTCTGCTGTTATTAATTCTAATCTGTTATTTAATGTTGAAACTTTTATTTTAGCTTTTTCTCCTATTTTTCCAATAAATTTAAATTCTATTAAATGTTTTTTATCTGTTGTTTTTAATCTTTGTTCTATTAAGTCACTAATCTCTTTAGAATAATTTTTGTAAACATACTTTGTACCTTCTGGTAAATCTCTTAAAACTAATGTTTGACCAGCATTAGCATCTTTATTTCCTCTTTCAAATCTTGTATCTATTTTATTTATATACATTCCGCCTAGTTTTTCATAATCTTTAGATAGAAATGTCACTCCGTCACCTAAAATAACTTTTTCTTTTAATTTTAAATGATTTTCTTTTAATTCTCCTAGATTCTTTCCTAAATGACTTGCAAACTCTTTATTCATTATTTCAGGTCTTTCTTTATAAAAATAACCTGTACTATATCCTCTATTAAAAATTTGAGAACTTCTTTCTTCTACATTTTTTCCATTAATTAAATCTTTATAATAATTAACCGTCTGAAAAACGTAATTAGGTTCTTTCATTCTTCCTTCTAATTTTATACTATCTATTCCAATTTCTTTTAATTTTTGAATTTCATCATATCCATAAAGTTGATCTTTAGGACTTAAAATATATCCAGTTTCTTCTTTTGTTGATATATATTTTTTTCTACATGGCTGTGCACACATTCCTCTGTTTCCACTACGTCCACCTATAAAACTACTCATATAACAATTTCCAGAATAAGATATACACAAAGCCCCTGATACAAATATTTCTAGCTCTATTTCTGTATTTTTTCTGATCTCTTTTATTTCTTCAAAAGATAACTCTCTCGGTAAAACAACTCTTTGAAATCCTATAGATTTTAAATAATTTGCTTCTATATGATTAGCTACTGTCATCTGAGTACTTCCATGTAATTCTAATTGTGGATAATTTTCTTTAATGAACTTGGCTAATCCAAAATCTTGTACTATTACAGCATCTAAGCCATGTTTATAAAGTTCTTTTAAATTAATTGATAACGCTTCGATTTCAACATCCATCATTATTGTATTTAGTGTCAAGAAGACTTTTACTCCTCTTTCATGAGCATAATCTAAAGCTTCTTTGTATTCTTCTAGAGTTAAATTTACTGCATTTCTTCTTGCACCAAATCCTTTCAATCCCATGTATATTTCATCAGCTTCTGCTTTTATTGCAGCATAAAATCTTTCTATACTTCCTGCTGGAGCAACTATTTTCATATTTTACCTCTCTTTATATCTTCTATAATTTGTTTTGTTTTAAATTCTAATTCTTCATATGTTCCATTATTATCTATAAGAATATCAGCTTTACTATTTCTTTCAATTCTTGATATTTGAGATGAAATTATTTTCATTATCAAATTTTCTTCGATTCCATCTCTTTCTTTAATTCTTTTTATTTGAATTTCTGGATCTATATCTATTACAATAACTTTATTGCAATATTTATCTAAATTAATTTCAAAAAGTAATGGTACATCAAATATTATAACTTCATCTTTTATTATATATTCTTCATAAATTTTTTTATAAATAGCCAAAACTTTCGGGTGAATAATTTCATTTAAAATTTTTAATTTATCAGGATCACTAAATATTTTTTTCTTTAATTTTTTTCTGTCTATTTTAGTTGACTCAGAAAAAAAAAATTCTTTTCCAATTTTATTTTGAAGCTCTTTTTTAACTTCATCACTTTCTAAAATATTTTTAGCTATTAAATCCGCATCTAAAACTTTTAATTTCATAGATAAGAATATCTTACTAACTGTAGATTTTCCACTTCCTATACCACCAGTTAATCCTAATATCATTAAAATCTCCTTAAAATATAATATATTATATTTTAGCATATTTTCTGATTTTTTTATAAAAAAAAAAGAGTGAAATTTTAATTTCACTCTTGGTTTTTTTTAAACTGCTGTTACCTCTTTAGCTAAAGGACCTTTATCTCCTTCTTCAACTTTAAAAGATACATTTTGTCCTTCTTCTAAAGATTTAAACCCTTCCCCTATAATTCCTGTAAAATGTAAAAAATAATCATTTCCTTCTTCACAAGTTACAAAACCAAATCCTTTTTCTTTATTAAACCATTTTACTGTTCCTTTTAACATTTTAACCTCCAAATAATAATAAAAAATTATAAGTCCCCCTTGGCACTTTACGAATATATTATATAATAATCTTTATTATTTTGCAATTATTTTTGTTTGTTTTGAGATTATTTTAATCGACTTAAAATTCAAAAGATAAATTTAAGTACATGTTTGTGTATTAATATAAATTTTAAAGTATAAAAAAAGAGAACTACTTTGTAGTTCTCTTTTGATCTAGTTAGATTACACTAACTCGATTATACCCATTTCAGCAGAATCTCCTCTTCTTACAGAAGTTCTCATGATTCTTGTATATCCACCGTTTCTCTCCATATATTTTGGAGCTAAATCGTTAAATATTTTAGCAACAGCCTCTTCGCTTCTTAAGAAAGCAAATGCTTGTCTTCTATGAGCAAGAGTTCCTTTTTTACCAAGAGTTATCATTCTCTCAGCAAATTTTCTAAGCTCTTTTGCTCTAGTAACAGTAGTTTCTATTCTATCTGATAAAATTAGAGATATTGTTAAGTTCATTAACATAGCTTTTCTATGGTCAGATCTTCTCCCTAGCTTTCTATATGATTTATTGTGGTTCATTAGTCAGTTAGCCTCCTTATCTTAATTATTCTACAGATCCATTTCCATTCAGATCGAACCCAAGTTCTTTCATCTTTTCAAGAATCTCATCTAGTGATTTTCTTCCTAGATTTTTTATTTTTAAAAGTTCGTTCATTGACATTTTAGCCAATTGTCCTACTTCTTCAATTCCTGCTTTTTTTAAACAATTAAATGATCTAACTGTTAAATCTAGCTCTTCTATTCTTGTATTCATTATGTCATCAACTTTATTAGTTGATGTTGGAGTTTCTTCTTCTTCTTCAAGATCTACTCTTAAATGATCCATTCTATTTCCTAAATCTAAGAAAGGATCTAAATGATACTTTAAAAGTTCTATAGCATAAGAAATTGCATCTCTTATTTCTACACTTCCATCAGTTTCAATATCAAGAGTTAACTTGTCAAAATCAGTCATTCTTCCAACCATTGTATCCTGAACTGAGTAAGATACTTTTCTAATTGGTGTATAAATAGCATCAACAGCTATAAAATCTACAGCCCAATCTTTTTTCTCTATCTCTTCAGCAACAACAAACCCTTCACCAGTATCAACTATAAATTCCATATCGATTTCTCTATCTGTAGTTAGTGTACAAATAATTTGATCTGGATTTACAATTTCTAATCCTATATCTGGTATTATATCAGCAGCTGTAACAGTCTTAGGTCCTTTTGCAGAAAGAGTCATTTTTCTTTCACCGGCAGTTTCTGCCTTTATTACTACCTCTTTAACATTCAGCATTATTTCAGTAACGGCTTCTTTTATACCTTCCATAACTGAAAATTCGCTTAGTACTCCATCAATTCTAACTCCTTTGATTGCAGCACCTGGTATAGATGATAGTAAAACTCTTCTCAAAGCATTACCAATTGTATGTCCATAACCTCTATAAAGTGGTTCTATAACATATTGACCAGAAAAGTCATTTGTTTTTAATTCGGTAATGTTAATACCTTTAGCATGTTTTTCTATTTTTAACATTTAATCAACTCCTATCAAAGGATCTATTATCTTGAATAGAACTCAACAATTAAAGCTTCATTTAGATCGTAATCTAAATCATCTTTAGTTGGGTTCTGAAGAACTTTTCCTACGAAGTTAGCTTTATCTAACTCTAACCATGCTGGAACTGTTTTCTCTTCTACTGCAGATTTGATTATCTCAATATTTTTTGAGTTCTCAAGTACAGATACGATATCCCCTGCTTTTACTCTGTAAGATGCAATGTTAACTTTTCTTCCATTAACTGCAACGTGTCCATGAGATACAATTTGTCTAGATTGTCTTCTAGTTTTAGCGAATCCTAGTCTGTAAACTACGTTCTCTAATCTTCTCTCTAGGTTTTGGATTAAAGTTAAACCAGTAACTCCATCCTTTCTTGAAGCCTCTTCATATAATTTTCTGAATTGCTTCTCCATTACATTGTATATAAATTTAGCTTTTTGCTTTTCTTTTAACTGTATTGCATACTCTGTAGGCTTTTTATTTGCATTTGGTCTTGGTCCTCTATTAGAAGATTTATTTACTCCTAAGATAACTGGATCAATTCCAAGAGCTCTACATTTCTTTAAAACAGGTTGTCTATTTCTTGCCATCTCTTTATTTTTCCTCCTTACACTTAATAAATACTACGATAATGAGCTTAAAAAGTGTTTTATTACACTCTTCTTCTTTTTGGTGGTCTACATCCATTATGTGGAACTGGAGTAACATCAGTTATTTTTGTAACCTCTAATCCAGCTGCTTGTAAAGATCTGATACAAGCCTCTCTACCTGATCCAGGTCCTTTAACTTTAACTTCAACCTTTTTCATTCCATTTTCCATTGCGATATGAGCTGCTTGCTCAGCTGCTATTTGAGCCGCAAATGGAGTTCCTTTTTTAGTTCCTTTAAAACCAGAAGTTCCTCCTGATTTCCAGCTTACTACTTTACCTTCTACATCAGTAATTGCTACTATTGTATTGTTGAAAGTTGAGTGTATATGAGCTATTCCATTAGGAATATTTTTCAGTTTCTTCTTGATTTTAGCTACTTTTTTCTTAGCCATTTTTTAAGCTACCTCCTTACAATAAAATTCCGTTCTTTTAACTGCCACTATAATTAGCTTAAAACTATCTTTTTATAGGCTTTTTAGGTCCTTTTCTAGTTCTTGCATTTGTTTTTGACTTTTGTCCTCTTACAGGTAAGTTCATTTTATGTCTTGAACCTCTATAACATCTGATATCCATAAGTCTTTTTATTGCAAGTCTGATCTCTTTTCTAAGATCTCCCTCTACCTTTACATTTTCAACAATGGCTCTGATTTTATTTAACTCTTCTTCAGTTAAATCTTTTACTCTAGTGTCAAAGTTTACTCCAGCTTCTGTTAATACTTTTTGTGAAGTTGGTTTTCCAATTCCATAAACATAAGTTAAAGATATTTCAACTCTTTTGTTTCTAGGAATATCTACTCCTGCGATTCTAGCCAAAATTTTTCCTCCTCTTCCGAAAATTTTATATATCCGTCAGTATATAAACCGACTAAGACTTTCTTCGGTATGCCTCTTTCGAGTACTAGCTCTACAGCCTAACATACCTTTACAGTACTTCCCATGTCAGTACTAATTTGCAAAACTTTTCAAGTTATCCTTGTACTTGTTTGTGCTTAGGATTTTCACAGATAACTCTGATCTTTCCGTGTCTCTTGATAACTTTACATTTGTCACAAATAGGCTTAATTGATACTCTTACTTTCACTTAATTACCTCCTCTCGTGATCATAACTTTACTTTTTTCTGTATACTATTCTTCCCCTAGATAAATCATAAGGAGAAATTTGTACCGTTACTTTATCTCCTGGTAAAATTTTGATATAGTTCATTCTCATTTTTCCAGAAATGTGCCCTAAAATTGTGTGTCCATTTTCTAACTCTACTTTAAACATCGCGTTTGGAAGGGCTTCTAATATAGTTCCTTCTAATTCGATAACATCCTTTTTCGACATACTACCTCCTATCGAACAGAAATTCATATTATTTTAACATTTATTTTACAAAAAGTCTAGCTTAATTTTAACTATTTTTTCTTGTTTTTATTGAGTTAACTCAGTTAAAATAACAGGTTTTCCGTCTATTACGGCAACAGTGTGTTCGAAGTGAGCTGAACGCTTTCTATCTCTTGTTACCACTGTCCACCCATCATTGGTTATATTCACTTTATAAGTACCAATATTTACCATTGGTTCGATTGCTAAAACCATTCCTTCCTCAATCATTATACCTCTACCTTTTCTTCCATAGTTAGGTATACAAGGATCTTCATGCATAGCTTTCCCTACTCCGTGACCAGCAAAATCTTTGACTACAGTAAAGCCATTTGATTCAACAAATTTTTGGATGGCATTTCCAACATCCCCTAATCTATTTCCTGCAAATATTTGCTCTATTCCTATTCTTCTTGCTTCTTTTGTAACATCAATTAATTTTTGTGATTCTTCATCGACTTTTCCTATAGGAAAAGTTATTGCAGAATCTCCGTAAAAGCCATCCATTCTAGCTACTACATCAATACTGACAATATCTCCTTCTTGAAGAATTTTATTTTCTTTTGGAACACCATGAACTACTTCTTCATTAACAGAGATACAAGAGCCTGCTGGATATGGATTTATTGGTCCTCCAACTCCTACTGTTGCTAATTCTGCTCCATTTTCAATCAAATATTTTTCAATAATTTTATTTAATTCATAAGTTGATATGCCTGGCTTTATATACTGAGGTAAATATTCTGCATACAATTTAGCTATTAGTTGACATGGCTTTTTTATTTTTTCTATTTCTTCTCTAGTTTTTAATATAACCATAATTTTCCTTTCTAGGTTTCTAAAAGTTATCCTAAAATATTAAAGATTTCCTTAGCAATCTCATTTATTTCTTTAGTCCCATCTAACTCAACCATTACTCCTCTTTCTGTATAGAAATTAAATAAAGGTGCTGTTTGTTCATGGTAAGCTGATAATCTTTTTTCAACAGTATCTTTATTATCATCTTTTCTTAAAATTAAATCTGATCCACAATAGTCGCATTTTCCTTCTACTTTTGACGGATTATTTTCAACATGGAAAGATGCTCCACAGCTTGGACAAACTCTTCTTCCAATAACTCTTCCAACTATTAATTCATTTGGAACATTTAAAGAGATTACTTTATCTAAATTCATACTTAAATCTTTTAAAAGTAACTCTAAAGCCTCTGCCTGAGCTAGTGTTCTTGGGAATCCATCCAAAATAAATCCTTTTTTACAATCTTCTTCAGAAAGTCTATCTTTTATTATTCCTATGATTGTAGAATCAGGAACTAATTTACCTTCATCCATAAATTTTTTAGCTTCCATTCCCATTTCTGTACCTTCTGTTATGGCTGCTCTTAACATATCTCCAGTAGAAATTTGTGGAATTCCATACTGATCAATTATGAACTTTGCTTGAGTTCCTTTTCCTGCACCAGGTGCTCCAAATAACATTATGTTCATTAATTTCATCTCCTTTGTTTTTAAATAAAAAGGGCACGACATATGCCGTGCCAAGATTTTATAAAAATCCTTTATACTCTTTCATGATAAGATGAGCATCTATCTGTTGTATCGTATCTAGAGCCACTCCAACAACTATTATTATACCCGTTCCACCAAAAAATGCTGGTAGTCCAAAAGTTTTAAATAGTACCATTGGTGCAATTGCGATTAAAGCTAAAAATATAGCTCCACCCCAAGTTATTCTAGTTACAACTCCTTCAAGATAATCAGCTGTATCTGCTCCAGGTCTAATACTTGGAATCGTACCTCCACCTTGTTTTAAGTTTTCAGCAACCTTTTCAGGATCGAAAACTATAGAAGTATAGAAGAACGAGAAGAATATAATTACAGCAGCAAATAGTATTAAATATACAGGATGCTGGTCACTAAATATTCTAGCAAGTATTACTTTTCCAGAAAACTCTGCTGGAAGAACATTTACTACTAAAGAAGGTATCATCATAACAACCGAAGCAAATATAACGGGCATAACACCAGAACTATTTAACTTTAAAGGTATATATGAATTTTGACCCATTCCATTGTTTCCGGCAAATCCTCTTCCTACATAATGAACTGGTATTTTTCTTTGTCCTAATTGGAATACAACAATACCTGCAATTGTTAAGATTGCAGCAAATCCTACTAATAATAAAACAGGAATAAGAAACTTACTCCCTCTCATATCTTGTATAGTTTGAATAACAGCTCCTGGGGCTCCGGAAATAACATTTAAAAATATTAGTAGCGAAACACCATTACCTATCCCTTTGATAGATATTTGTTCCCCTACCCACATTAAAAATATTGTTCCTGCCGTTAAAGTTGTTATTGTTGATAAGAAAAATGTAAATCCTGGTGTTGTTACTAATCCTACAGATTGTAACCAAGTACATACTCCAATTCCTTGGACTATAGCTATTATAATTGTCAGATATCTACTCCATTGAGTTATCTTGTTTCTTCCAGATTCACCTTCTTTTTGAATCTCTTCAATTTTTGGAATAATTACTGAAAGTAAACTAAATACAATTGATGAATTGATATAAGGAACAATTCCCAATGCAAATATTGATACTCTTTGGAAAGCCCCACCTGAGAACATATTAATGTATCCTAGTAAACTACTCTGGGCAGTCATTTGAGCTAAACGATCAATGTCCACGCCAGGAGCAGGGATATAAGTCCCTACCCTAGCTACTAGGAACATTAACAAGGTGAAGATGATTCTCTCTCTCAGTTCCGGAATTTTAAATATACCTCTAAGCTTCGTTTCAAACTTTTCAATTAAACCCAAAATTCTTCACCCCACATTTTTAATAACTAGATGTGTGTTAGTTCTTTGCTACATCAGCAAAAGTTTTAACTTCTATAATTTCTACAGATCCACCTTTTGCTTCAATAGCTGATTTTGCAGAAGTAGATACTTTATGAGCTTTAACAGAAACTGTTTTCTCAAGTTCTCCATTTCCTAAAACCTTAATTCCTGAAAGAACTTTCTTGATAATTCCAGCAGCTACTAATAACTCTGGAGTTACTTCAGTTCCTTCTTCGAATCTATTTAAATCAGATAAGTTTATTATTGCATAATCTTTTCTGAATCTATCGTTAGAGAATCCTCTTTTTGGAGTTCTTCTGTATAAAGGCATTTGTCCACCCTCGAAGTAAGGTTTTACCCCTCCTCCAGATCTAGAGTTTTGACCATTGCTTCCTTTTCCAGCAGTTTTTCCTAAACCTGAAGATTCTCCTCTTCCGATTCTTTTTCTAGCTTTTCTTGGTACAGAAGGCTTTAATTCATTTAATTTCATTGATTATTGCACCTCCTCTACTTTTATTAGGTAAGAAATTAGAGCGATTTTCCCTTTTAACTCAGGAGTCACGTTATGCTCTCTAACATCATTCATCTTCTTAAGCCCTAGCGACTTTGCAGTAGCTATATGGTTAGGCTTTCTTCCGATTATGCTCTTTACAAGCTCTATTCTAAGCTTTGCCATCTTTTTTTACCTCCTAGCTTAAGATTTCCTTTACTTCTTTTCCTCTTAAAGCTGCAACCTGTTCAGCAGTTCTTAGTAATGCTAAACCTTCAATTGTAGCTCTTGCAACGTTGTGCTTATTTCTTGATCCTTTGATTTTTGTAAGGATGTTATGTACTCCTGCTAACTCAAGAACCTCTCTACAAGATGATCCTGCGATAACTCCCGTACCTTCATAAGCTGGGGCCATCCAAATTGATGTAGCTCCCCATTTACCAACTATTTCGTGAGGAATAGTTGTTCCTTTTAAAGAAACCTTTACCATGTTTTTCTTAGCAGCGGCGATTGCTTTTCTGATTGCATCAGGTACACCATTCGCTTTTCCTAATCCCATTCCAACATTTCCATTGGCGTCTCCTACTGCAGCTAAAACAGAGAAAGATATAGTTCTTCCTCCTTTAGTTGTCTTAGAAACTCTAGAAATCTTCAGTAGTTTCTCTTGAAACTGTTTTTCTTCTTTAACTAACTTAGACAAGTGAAGTCCTCCTCTCTACAAGAATTAGAATTTAAGTCCTGCTTCTCTTGCAGCCTCTGCAAGGGCAGCTACTCTTCCTGTGTATTTATAACCAGATCTGTCGAATACTACAACAGATATATTTTGTGCTACAGCTCTTTCAGCTATTGCTTTTCCAACAAGCTTAGCAGACCCGATGTTTCCACCGTGTGTTACATCTCCTTTGATCTCATTATCGATTGTAGATGCAGAAACTAAAGTTACTCCATTCACGTCATCAATTAATTGAGCAAAGATGTTGTTGTTTGATCTATATATAGAAAGTCTTGGTCTCTCAGCTGTACCAGAAATTTTATTTCTGATAGATAAGTGCTTTCTTCTTCTAATAGCGTCTCTATTAACTTTCTTAAACAACGTTTTAACCTCCTTATTCTCAGCATACTAACTATTAATAGTTAGTATTATGATTTCTTACCTTCTTTTCTTCTAACTATTTCGTCAGAATACTTAACTCCTTTTCCTTTGTAAGGTTCTGGAGCTCTTTTAGATCTGATATCAGCAGCAACTTGTCCTACGATATCTTTTTCTGTTCCTTCAATGTGGATAGTAGTATTTTTCTCAACTGTCATTTTTATTCCTTCAACAGCATTGATTATAACTGGGTGAGAATAACCTAAAGCCATCTCTAATCCATCATTCTTCTCAGCAGCTTTGTATCCAACTCCAACAAGTGTAAGAGATTTCTTGAATCCTTCAGAAACTCCAATGATCATATTGTTCATTAAAGCTCTTGTAGTTCCATGAATAGATCTTACAGCTGGTAAATCATTAGATCTTTCAACTGTGATTTCATTGTTTTCTATATTTATTGTTAACTCTTCGTTAAACTTTTTAGTTAAAGTACCTTTAGGTCCTTTTACAGTAACTACATTTCCAGCAGCTAATGTAACTTCTACCCCAGCAGGTACCACTATGATCTTTTTACCTACTCTTGACATATGGTTACCTCCTAGTTATTACCAAACGAATGCAAGGATTTCTCCACCAATGTTTTCTCTTCTAGCTGATCTATCAGTTATGATTCCTCTAGAAGTTGAAACTATAGCGATTCCTAAACCAGATAATACTCTTGGCATATCTTCTACAGAAGAGTAAACTCTTCTTCCTGGCTTAGATATTCTCTTGATTCCTTTGATTATTCTTTCTTTTCCATCATACTTTAAGTATACTCTTATATTCTTTTTATTTCCATCTGTTACTATTTTGTAGTTAGAAATATATCCCTCTTGTTTTAAAATCTCAGCGATTTTCTCTTTCATGTTAGAGTGAGGAACATCTGTTTTCTCATGCATTACAGCATTTGCATTTCTAACTCTTGTTAACATATCTGCAATTGGATCTGTTAAAAACATCTATTAAATCCTCCTTTCATCAATTACCAAGATGACTTCGTTACACCTGGAATAAGACCAGCACCTGCTAACTGTCTGAACTTAATTCTCGAAATTCCGAATTCTCTCATGAATCCTCTTGGTCTTCCATCTAATTGACATCTATTTTTCTTTCTAACTTCTGAAGAGTTCTTAGGTAATTTATTCAGCTCAAACATAGCTTCAATATCTCCCTCATTGATTCTCTTCTTCAGTTCAGCTCTTTTTTCAGCATATTTATCGCATAAAGTTGTTCTCTTAACTTCTCTAGCGATCATTGACTTTTTAGCCATTGATTCTTAACCTCCTCACTATATTACTTTTTGAAAGGCATTCCAAATGCCTTAAGTAAAGCTCTTCCTTCTTCATCTGTTTTAGCTGAAGATACTATAGTGATAGACATTCCTAAAAGCTTGTCAACTTTATCAAACTCGATTTCAGGGAAAACTAATTGATCTCTTAATCCTAAAGAGTAGTTTCCTCTTCCGTCAAATGAATTCGCTGGAACTCCTTCGAAATCTCTTACTCTTGGAAGAACTACATTTACTAATCTATCTAGAAAATCGTACATTTTCTCTTTTCTTAAAGTAACTTTTGCACCGATTGGCATTCCTTCTCTTAACTTAAATCCAGCTTCAGATTTTTTTGCTTTTCTTACAACTGGCTTTTGTCCTGTAACTATAGCTAAATCAGCCATTGCAGAATCTATTAACTTAGCGTTTTGAGTTGCCTCTCCAACACCCATGTTAATAACTATTCTATCTAATTTTGGACATTCCATAACGTTCGATAACCCTAATTCTTTTACAAGGTTAGCTATTATCGTTTCATTATATAATTTATGATATCTAGAAGCGTATTTAGACACTTACGTTCCCTCCTCTCTTATAAAGTTTCTCCAGATACTTTAGAGTATCTTACTTTTTTACCATCCACAAGCTTGTATCCAACTCTAGTTGGTTTACCAGCTTTCTCATCAAATAACATTACTTTTGAAGAGAATAGTGGTGCTGATTTAGTTACAACTCCACCTTGTGGGTTTATTTGTGAAGGTTTCATGTGTTTAGTTACCATGTTAATATTCTCAACAACAACTTTTCCCTTTTTAGGGAACACTTTTACAACCTTACCTGTTTTTCCTTTATCTTTTCCAGATATTACGAAAACTGTATCTCCAGTTTTTACATGTAATGACTCTGGTACAAATTTAATCTTAGGTTTAGCCACGTTTAGCCTCCTCTCTCAATTATATTACTTCTGGAGCTAGTGAAATTATCTTCATGAAGTTTTTAGCTCTTAATTCTCTTGCCACTACACCGAATATTCTTGTAGCTTTAGGCTCATTTTTACTATCTAAGATAACTGCTGCATTATCATCAAATTTGATGTATGATCCATCATCTCTTCTTAATTCTTTTCTTGTTCTAACAATAACTGCCTTTACTACGTCTCCTTTTTTAACGCTTCCACCAGGTATTGCTTCCTTAACTGATGCCACAACAATGTCACCGATTCTACCGAATCTTCTTCTAGACCCACCTAGAACTCTTATTACCATAAGTTTTTTAGCTCCAGAGTTATCAGCAACATTAAGGATAGTTTGTTGTTGTACCATTAAATTATCCTCCTCTCAACAATAATTTGGATTATTATTTAGCTTTCTCTATAATATCAACTAGTCTCCATCTTTTATCTCTCGATAATGGTCTAGTTTCCATGATTCTTACTTTATCTCCAGTTTGAGCTACGTTATTCTCATCGTGTGATTTGAATTTCATAGTCTTCTTAACTCTCTTCTTGTAGATTGGGTGTAATGTCATTGTTTCGATAGCAACAACTATCGTCTTGTCCATCTTATCTGAAACAACAATACCTTCTCTTACTTTTCTCTCGTTTCTCAAGATTTTGACCTCCTCTTCTTAAGAATCTACATTTTCAACAATAGATTTAATTATCTTTCGTTTAATATAGTGTTTATTCTTGCTATCTCTCTTCTTACTTCTCTTATCTTAGCAGTGTTAGTTACCTGTCCTAATGATAGTTGGAACTTTAGGTTGAATAATTCTTCCTTTAGCTCTCTACACTTTACTACTAAGTCTTCACTAGATATTTCTCTTATTTCCTTAGCTCTCATTAGTTCTCACCACCGTTCTCTCTTTTTACAATCTTACATCTAATAGGAAGTTTCATAGTAGCTTTTCTAAAAGCTGCTAGCGCTTTCTCTTCAGTAACACCAGATACCTCGAACATTATTCTTCCAGGTTTAACTACTGATACCCAACCTTCTACGTTTCCTTTACCTTTACCCATTCTTACTCCAGCTGGTCTAGCAGTAATTGGCTTATCAGGGAATATTCTAATGAAAATTTTACCTTCTCTTTTGAATGTTCTGTTGATTGCAACTCTACAAGATTCAATCTGTCTATTTGTTATCCAAGCAGGTTCAAGGGCTTGTAATCCGTAATCTCCGAAAGCAACAGTGTTACCTCTTTGAGCTGTACCCTTCATTCTTCCTCTAAACATTTTTTTATGTTTTGTTCTTTTAGGCATTAACATGATTACGCTTCCCCTCCTTCCTTTTTAGTTGGAAGTACTTCACCGTGGAAGATCCAAACTTTGATTCCAAGAGCTCCGTAAGTTGTATGTGCCGTAGCTGTTGCATAATCAATGTCTGCTCTTAGTGTATGTAAAGGTACTTTACCTTCTACTACCCACTCAGATCTTGCGATCTCAGCACCATTTAATCTTCCAGAAACCATAACTTTGATTCCTTTTGCTCCAGACTTCATAGCTCTCATAACAGCTTGACCTACTGCTCTCTTATAAGCTACTCTTTTCTCAATAGATGTAGCTATATTTTCAGCAACTAAAGTTGCATCTTTGTTAAACTCTTTAACTTCTTGAACTTTAACTGTAATTTTTCTTCCAGTTAATGTTTCAAGTTTAGCTCTTAAAGATTCTATTTCAGAACCTTTTCTTCCAATGATTATACCAGCTTTAGCTGTGTGTATTAAAACTACAACGTGTGATGGAGAAGTTCTCTCGATTTTTGTCTTCGAAATTCCCGCGTGGAAGTAGTTCTTCTTAATCATTTCTCTGATTTTTATATCTTCATGGAAGAACTTTGCGTATTCTTTCTTATCTGCATACCAGATAGAATCCCAAGTTCTTGTTATTCCAAGTCTTAGTCCTCTAGGGTCTACTTTTTGTCCCACAGTCTTACCTCCTTACTACTTTTCAGACACTGCCACAACAATGTGTGCTGTTGGTTTTCTTATTATATCTGCTCTTCCCATTGCTCTTGGCATGATTCTCTTTAGAGCTGGTCCGTTATTTATCATTATAGTTGATACTACTAACTTTTCTTCATCCATATTGAAGTTGTTAGTTGCATTAGCAATTGCTGATGCTAGTGTTTTCTTTATAAATCTAGCTGCTTTTTTGTTAGTAAATTCTAACGTATCTAAAGCGTCTAATGCTGATTTTCCTCTCACTAAGTCTGCTACAAGTCTAGCTTTTCTCGGAGATAATCTTACGAATCTAGTTATTGCTCTAGCTTCCACTATTACAACCTCCTTTTCATACTATCAATTTTAAATAAAATTGAATTATTTTTTCTTTTTCTTTTTGTCAACACCATGACCATAATATGTTCTTGTTGGTGAAAACTCTCCTAGTTTATGCCCAACCATTTGTTCAGTTACATGAACTGGTATATGCTTTTTACCGTTGTAAACACCAAATGTTAATCCTATAAAGTTAGGGAATATTGTTGATCTTCTTGACCAAGTCTTTATTACCGCTTTTAGGTTCTCAGTAGCTACTGCTTCTTCAACTTTTTTCATTAAGTGGTGGTCACAAAAAGGTCCTTTTTTTAATGATCTAGCCATTACCTATTAGCCTCCTCTCGAAAATTACTTTTCGTTTCTTCTTCTTACGATAAACTTATCAGAAGTTTTTCTTCCTCTTGTTGTTACACCGTGAGCTGGTTTACCCCATGGAGTCATTGGAGATTTTCTTCCTACTGGAGCTTTACCTTCTCCTCCACCATGTGGATGATCACAAGGGTTCATTACAGATCCTCTAACATGAGGTCTTCTTCCTTTGTGTCTATTTCTTCCTGCTTTACCTAGTGAAACTAGGCTATGCTCAGAATTTCCTACTTCACCGATTGTTGCCATACATTCTCCATGAATTAATCTTAATTCACCTGATGGTAACTGTACGTGACAGTAAGTTCCTTCTTTTGCAACTAGTCTTGCTGCAGTTCCTGCAGATCTAACTAATTGTCCACCCTTTCCTCTTTGTAACTCAACATTGTGTATCTGTGATCCAACAGGCATCTCTTTTAATTTAAGAGCATTACCTGGCTTTATTTCAGCATTTGAACCAGCCATTACGATATCACCTTTTTTAAGTCCCTTTGGAGCAAGAATATATCTCTTTTCTCCGTCTACGTACCATAGTAATGCAATATTTGCAGTTCTATTAGGATCGTACTCTAATGATGCAACCTTTGCAGGTACATCTAATTTATTTCTTTTAAAGTCGATGATTCTATAAAGTCTCTTATGTCCCTTGTCTCTATTTCTACAAGTTCTGTGTCCATAGTTATCTCTACCATAAGCAGATTTTAATGGAGTAGTTAAAGACTTTTCAGGTCTAACTTTATCTAAATCATCGTTAACTAATCTAGACATGTGTCTAGTACCATTAGTTATAGCATTTAACTTTCTAATTGCCATGTTTTGTTAACCTCCAAAATTTCCTGACCTATAATTATCTTTAGCTTTATCCTTTTCTTAAAGAACTAAACTTCTAATTATTTTTCAATTATACTTCTGCGAAGTAAGTAATTGTATTTCCAGCAGCTAATTTAACGATTGCTTTCTTTTTAGCTTGAGTCTTGTAAAGTTTCATTCCATGTCTTTTAGTAACTGGCTTTACATTCAATGTCGCTACAGATTCAACTTTTACGTTAAATATAGTTTCAATCGCTTTTCTGATTTCAACTTTATTTGCTTTTGTACTTACCTCAAATGTGTACTTGTTGTAATCTCTTCTTAAAATTTCAGTTTTTTCAGTGATTACAGGCTTCTTTACGATATCGTAAGCAGTCATTATGCAAGCACCTCCTCAATTGTCGTTAACGCTTCCTTAGTTACGATAACTTTCTCTTGCTTTAATAACCAGTATACTCCAATCTCATTAGGTTGAAGAACTACTGCGTTCTCTAAGTTTCTAGCTGATAAATATAAATTGTAATCAGCTTCTGTAGCAAGGTCGTTTACTACGAATAATTGCTTTGTCTTTGCTGTTAAAGCATTTGTTAAAGCGATTATCGTTTTTGTTTTTGGAGTTTCTAAAGTTCCATCAAGAACTAAAATTTCTCCAGCAGCAACTTTCGCAGAAAGTGCTGATCTTAAAGCAAGATTTCTTACTTTTTTGTTTACTTTTTTATCGTATGATCTTGGTTGTGGTCCGAAAGTAACTCCTCCACCTACCATATGTGGAGCTCTAATAGAACCTTGTCTAGCTCTTCCAGTTCCTTTTTGTTTGAAAGGCTTTCTTCCTCCACCTTTAACCATAGCTCTAGTTTTAGTAGCTGCAGTTCCTTGTCTAGCAGCTGCTAACTCTGCAGTTAACACTTCATGTAAAACTGCTTGATTAGGCTCGATTCCAAATACAGAATCTTTAACTTCTACAGTACCAGTTTGGTTACCTGCTAAGTCATATATGTTTAAAACTGCCATTATTTTCCTCCTTCCTCATCTACTAACTAATTATTTCTTTACAGCTGGTTTAACAACGATATATCCGTTCTTAGGACCTGGTACTGCACCTTTAATTAGTAGTAAGTTGTTTTCTGCGTCAACTTTAACAATTTTCAAGTTTTGAACTGTTACAGTTGCATTTCCATATTGTCCAGCCATTTTTTTGTTCTTAAGAACTTTTCCAGGCCAAGACGACATTCCTATTGATCCTCCAAGTCTATGGTTTCTAGAAACACCGTGTGTAGCTCTGTTTCCACTAAAGTTATGTCTCTTCATAACTCCAGATGTTCCTTTACCTTTTGAAGTACCAGTGATGTCTACGAAAGCAACCTCTGCTAAAGTATCCACTTTAATTTCTTGTCCAAGTTCGATTCCTTCTACTGAATCAACTTTTAACTCTCTAACAAATCTTAAAGGTTTAACCCCAGCTTTGTTAAAAATTCCCATTAATGGCTTTGTAGTATTTTTTTCTCTTTTTTCGTCAAATCCTAATTGTAAAGCTGCATATCCATCATTCTCTACTGTCTTCTTTTGAAGAACGAAGTTTGGTCCAGCTTCAACAACTGTAACTGGAATAAATTTTCCATTTTCGAAAATTTGAGTCATTCCAATTTTTTTTGCTAAAATTCCTGACATGTTTTACCTCCATCAAATAATATATTGGTTGACAACTTGCCCTCGTGGTTCCACCACTTTTCTTTAAAAAAAAACCGCCAACTTGTATTATTATGTAAGGATAATTTAATTCTTCAATTAGCATCAAATTACCCGAAAATCAGCTGTTTGCTTTTTCTCTTAGAACCTTTTTTACAAACTATTATGCTTGTTTTATTTCGATTCCAACACCAGCTGGTAAGTTAACTGCTGTTAAAGAAGCAATTGTCTTAGGGTTAGAGTTCTTAATCTCTACCATTCTTCTGTGCACTCTCATCTCGAACTGCTCTCTCGAGTCTTTGTTCACGTGTACTGATCTTAGTACAGTATACTTTTTAATCTTTGTAGGTAGTGGCATAGGTCCAGCAATTTCTGCTCCAGATTTCTTTGCAACTTCCACTATTTTTTTAGCTGATTGATCTAATAAAGTGTGATCATAAGCTTTTAAGTAAATTCTTAACTTATTAGAAGCCATTTTACTTTTCGCACCTCCTTAAAAGTTTCGATTAAAAGAATTAAATAATTCTTTTGTACACTCTGGTAATTATATCATATTTTTTACAAAAAGCAAATGTTTTTTGTTTTTATTCAAAACTTTTTTTACCAAGCTTTTTTAGCATTATAAAAGGGGACAAAGCCCCTTTTATATGAACTAAATTTCACTTAATTTTGATTCATAATATTTAAGTAAGATTACTTAGTAATTTCTGCAACAACTCCAGAAGCTACCGTTCTTCCTCCTTCTCTTATTGCGAATCTTAATCCTGGTTCCATTGCGATTGCATGAATTAACTCTATTGTCATTTCGATGTTATCTCCTGGC
>NZ_JBOFMZ010000050.1:0-127100 GCF_051658645.1 Cetobacterium sp. | reverse complement strand
AATTCATACATAAATGTTTCTCTAAATGGTCTTAAAGATTTAAATATATAAAAAAATCCAGAATTGAATATAGTACAAAAATATATTCCACCAGAAAAAAATAAAGATTTTTTATAACTAGAATCTAAAATCTTTTTTAAAAGTGGAAATATCAATAATAGTTGAATATACAATCTTATAAACCAAACAAAAACATTAAAGCTTGGTTTTATTGCAAAAATATTCAAAACCAATTCTTTTATTTCTATTTTTAAATCAAAATAAAAATAACCTATAATTGTAAATGGAATAAAAACAATCCAATAAATTTTATATAAGTTAATTGATTTTATAAAACACTCTTTAAATGTTACTTGTTTATTAGTTATTTTTTCCATTCCATACCCACTTAAAAATAAATAAAGAGCAACACAAATACCTCCAAACTTTGCTATTGTATATTCTAAATTAAATTTTTCTGTTAATTCAATATAAATACTACCATTTTTTAACCATGATGGAAATCCAAAAAGGTGTAATGTTACCATCAATAATATTCCGACTCCTTTTAAAATTTGCACATCTTTTTTTGATAAATTATTTTCCATTTTTTCTCCTAATTTTTATAGTTTATCTCTTTTAAAACAATGCTTGTAAATAATTTTGCTCCTGCAGGATTCAAATGATCAGCATCAAGGAAACAATATAAATTATTACTTATTTTTTCATAGTGAGAATAATCTAGATATTGCACAGAAAAACCAACTTTACTTAAAACATCATCTATATGATCATATATTTTTTCTTTGTATATCTCTTTTGTTACAATTTCATTATAAGCACTCGTAACTGGTGTTGTTATTAATATTGGTTTTATATTATTCTTATTACAAAATTTTAAAATTTTAATTAAATTTTGTTTGTCTATATTTGGATTTTCTGAATATTTTAGATGCCCATTAACCGTTCCTTTTACCAAAGATTTTTTATTATCATTAGAAGCTTCTCTTTTTTTAGATCCAGTATAAATAAGATTAAAAAATCTATTATCTCCTATTAATATTGAAAAATATCTGCTCATAACATAGTCAAAAATAGAGATGTGAAAAATAGATTTATAACTCATCAACCTAGAATATCTATCATTATAAGTTCCTAACTTTTCTCCTTGGTAAAAACTAAAAATTGAAATCGGAATAATTAAAACTGAATTCTTTTCAAATCTAGATTTATTTTCTTCTAAAAATTTATAGTCATAATATAATGGCTGTGCTGGCAATGCAAAGTTAAAGCTATTTTTTTTTAATTTTTCGTCATAGATAAATCCAAAATGTCCATGTGAAGTTCCTATGTTTGCTATTTTTATTTTTTTTGGTATTTCATAAAACTTTTTATACTCTTTCTTGTTATAAGCTTTACTTATAAAAAATAAACTTAAACCTAAAATTGTTATAAATAAGACTATCTTAAATATTGTTTTTTTCATATAAACCATCCTTTTTTTAAAATTGAAAGTATATAAACTCACTATGCCCATATTTCCCTAGTAAAAGTGTTAATAAAGTTGCTGTATAGTATAGTGAATATCTTAAATAATCTGGAAGGTTTAAAATTTTCGATATATTTTTTTGACAATAATGGTAAATTTCTAGTAATAAGATTCCAAAAATTAGTATCAACAAATCAGCTAAAGACATTTTAAAATTAAAACTAAAGCTAAAATTTGTAAAAATTTCAAAAATTTTAGATATTATTTTTTTACTATGCTCAAAAGATTCTGCTCTAAAAAATATCCAAGCAAAGTTTACTAAACAGAATGTTGTTATAATCTCTAAACTATCTTTGAATCCATTTTTTATTCTTAAAAATTTTAATAATTTATCTTTAGAATTTTTCAAGAAAATCTCTAATATTACATAGGCTCCATGAAGAGCTCCCCAAATTATAAAGTTCCAACTCGCTCCATGCCATAAACCACTTATCACAAAAACTATTGCTATATTTCTAAGAACTTTAATTTTAGAAACCTTATTTCCTCCAAGTGGAATATATAAGTACTCTCGAAACCAAGTCCCCAAAGAAATATGCCATTTTCTCCAAAATTGAGAAATATTTTTTGAATAATAAGGTCTATCAAAATTTTTCATAAGCTCTATTCCTAATATTCTTGAAGCTCCTCTTGCTATATCTGAATAAGCTGAAAAATCACAATAAATTTGAATTGAAAAAAAGACACTCGCTATTATTACACTTATTGGTGGTACATTATTCAAATCTCCATAAACATTATTTACTAGTAGTGCTGCTCGATCTGCAATTACTACTTTTTTGAAAAATCCTACAAGCATCAATAATAGACCTGTTTTTAAATTGTTATAATCAAATTTAGTTTCTTTTTGTAACTGTGGTAACAAGTGCTGAGATCTTTCTATTGGACCAGCTACAAGTTGTGGAAAATAAGATACAAAAAGTGCATATCTACCAAAATGCTTTTCTGCTTTTATTTCTCCTCTATAAACATCCATAGTATAACTTAACGCTTGAAATGTATAAAAAGATATTCCAACAGGTAAAATAATTTTTAAAGAGTTTACATTATAATCAATATCAAATAAAGATAACGTACTTTTTAAATTTGAATTAAAAAAATTAAAATATTTAAAGAAAAACAAAACACATAAGTTTATAAGAAAACTCATTAGTACTGATATTTTTTTATATTTTGTTTTTTCTATAAGCAAACCACTGCAATATGTTATTACTGTTGATAAAAACATTAACAATGTATACTTTAGGCTCCAATAAGAATAAAAATAATAACTTCCTAAAAGTAAAAGTATCCATCTATATTTTGGTTTTATTATAAAATATATAAATGTGATAATCGTATAAAATACTAAAAAATTTATTGAATTAAAATTCATCAATCTCTCCTCAAAATTTTTGTGAAAATTATTTTTTCTAAATAGTTGATAAAATGTGAAAATGGTAAAAGAAGAACTATTAACCAAACGAAAATAAACAATGGATATTTTGGATAATAAACTATTTCTTTTAAATAAATCATGTAAAAGAACATATGAATCAACCACAAATTAGTTGAGTGAGTTCCCATATAATCTAAAAATTTACTAACAAACTCTTTTTTATCTAATAAGTTAAAAATAGGAATAAATATTATCCCTATAAAAGCTCCTACAAATAGAGTTTCTACAAAACCATGAAAAATACCTAATGCTAACAAAATTGAATATAAAGCTAAATTTTTATACTTAATTTTATTAGTTTTCTCACTTAAATATGAATATATTTTTTCTTTTTGAAATACTGCTCCCATTATAAATGGCAATCCTGATGTTAGGAGCAGCGATAGTTGTCTTAAAAAATAATCAAAATAAATGTTATTCAAAACAATCAAAACTTTGATTCTTTGAACATATCCTAAAACATAAAGTACAAACGAAACTATCAATACTAATTTAGTGTTTTTATTTTGAATGATTTTGTTTATTTTTCCTGAAAATAATACTAGTAAAATATAGGTTGTAAAAAACCACCATGCTCCATTGTATCCTGGACTAATTCCACTTATAGACAATAATATTTTTTTATAATTTCCTGGATAACCTGTTTTTTGAAACCAATACCCAGCAATAAATACAAATATTATTGTTATAATCCAGTATTTTATGTACAATCTAAATATTCTACTATAGTTTTTTCTAGAATACTCACCACTATTATTTTGATAATTATACATCAAGCCATATCCACTCGAAAAACAGTATATAGCAACACAACAATCACCAAACAAAGCTATATAATATATTAAAGGATATTGTCCTAAATAAATTGTTGGTAAAAATAATCCAACATAATTTTTCGTACAAAACAAATGTAAAAGCAGCATGAAAATAATTGCTATTCCTTTTGTTTCATTTATTTTACTTTTTGATAGCTCCACACTTAATCTCCTTTTTTATCTTTTAGAATTTCTTTTAGATAATCGTTCACTCTAGAACTTTATTCTTAAACATTTCAACATTTTTTTAAAAATCATAGAAATCTTTAATTTCATTTATGCTAGTAGAATTTAAAAATTCTAGTATAATTTTATATCCTTCTTCCATAACATCTTTTTGATAATAAGGATTTATACACACTTTCAACTTTTCTAAAAAATCAAAAGAATTTGATTTTTTAATCGCTTCTATAATTAATTCTTTATTTGCGATAACATCTATTACATTTTGAGCACGAACTCTACCTTTCTGTCTGTCACCTATATTTACAGTAGGAATTTTTAATGATGGAACCTCTATTAATCCAGATGAAGAGTTTCCAATTAAACCAGATGAATATTTTATTAAACTTAAATACTCTTCTGAACGAGCTGATGTTAAAAATTTAAAATTATTTTTTATAGTGTACTCTTTAAACATTTTAAAAATAATATCAGATGATGTATCTGAATTAGAGCCTATAAAAATAAATTCATACTCATTTTTATAGGTATCTATAGCACCTATAAGAGCTTCAATTTGATTTTCTACACTTGCACCTGTTATTGTTTCAGGATGAAATAATACTACGTAATATTTTTTTTCTATTTTTCCAAATCTATTTTCTAACTCTTTTTTTGATAATAATTTTATTTTTAAACTATTTTCAGCTCCTAAAGCTCCTATATTAAAAACAGAATTTGGATTTTCACCCATTTGGATAACTCTTTTTTTATATTCATCAGTAGACACTAAATGTAATTTACTCATTTTTGTAATAGCATGTCTTATAAATTCATCATAATTACCTAAAGTTTTTTCTCCACCATGTAAATGAATTATTGGAATATTATGCATTGCTGCTGCTATTGCAACTGATAATATTTCATATCTATCTCCTAAAATCATAACTGCATCGAATTTATTGTATTCAAAATATTTTCCAAATTCACTTTGACAAATAGACATAGAATCTAATATATTAGAATTATTACTATTATCTATTTTTATATCTATTAATTTATCTATTTTAAAACCATCTTCTTCTATTACTTTGTATGTATTACCATATTTTTCATCAACTTGCATTCCTGTCGCAATAAGAGTTAACTCTATATCATTAGAGTCATCTATTTTTTTTAATAATCTTTTCATAATACCATATTCAGCTCTCGAACCAGTTACATAAGCTAGTCTTTTCATTTTAAATCTCCTTTTCAATAATTTCCTTTAGCTTTTTATATCCATTTTCATTAAAATGTAATCCATCATATGTATAATCTATTTTCAAGCTACCTAATTTGTCTTCAAAATCAGATCCTAGTTTAATAAAGTTTATACTTTTATCTAAATTAGATTCTAAATACTTATTTAACTCTATTATTACACTGTTAGCTCTATCCATTCTTGATAAAACTTTTGGAACTTCAATTAATGATATTTGCACAGCTTTATTCATCCTCTTTAAAATTTGAATAATGTCATTAATCCATTTCAAAGTATAATCTTTATTCCAATTATCAATTACGATATCGTTTGTTCCTGCAAAAAGTATCACTTTTTTCCCTATGTTCTTTATTAAATTATTTTTTAATATAAAATCTAAATACTCTTTTGTGCTTATTCCTGCTATACCTAAATTATTAACTTCCATTTTTTTTAACTCTTCAATATTCCAGTAATCAAATATTGAATGTCCTATTAAAGTTATATCTTCAACTTTATTAAAGAGTTCTTTGGTGCTAGAATAAGTTTGTAGACATAAAATAATAAATCCTGTAAAATAAACCTTAAAGGAAGTGATTTTATGTCTAAACGAAAAACTTATGATGAAGAGTTTAAAAAACTCTTGTTAATTTAATTTTAAACGGTCAGTCTCTTAAAGAAGTATCTCGTGAATATGGTGTGTCTTCATCCAATCTTATTCTTTGGAGAAAAAAATATAGCAATATCAATACCCAAAGTGATGAAATTGTCACTCTTGATGACTTTAAAAAGCTTCAAAAAGAACTTGCTTTAGCCAAAGAAGAGTGTGCCATTTTAAAAAAGGCTTTGACACATATCTGTCAACTTAACAAAATTCCATAACTTCTTCATAAGAAATATAATTCTTTTTTTTAGATTTTATACAATCTCTCTTCACTATCTCCAATAAGTTTTTTATTACTTTTTTCATGTTATATTTGAATTTTGCAAAATTTGATAAATAACGGAAAATTTTACGAAAAATTCCTTTTTGGCTATATCTCTTTTCTTCTTTTTCAAGTTCGTTATGTAATTTAGAAGATATTTCATTATTTATTAAAATTTGAATTATTTTACCCCAAAAATGACACTCCATTCTCTCTTTTTTAACTTTTCTAGAACTTTCATCAATTTCCATAATTGATTTCCAATTCTTAAATTCCAATTCAATCTGCCATCTTAAACGGCAAATATTATAAATATTTTCTTTTGAAATTTTATTTTCATCAACATTAGTAATCATAAATCCATATTTTATTAACTCTTCTTTAGATTTCTCTATATAAGTTCTATTATCTTGTATTTTTTTACTTAATTTTTTATATCTTTTTTCTTCTTCGTTATCGCTAAGTCTTGTTACTATTAATCGACACTTAATTTTATCGTTTGTTCCACCTAAAAAAACTTCTTTAAACTCTTTTATTTCTCCACTTTTTAATTCTTTACACTCGAAATCTATATCGATTTTTTTATATTGTGATGGTATTAATAACTTTCCAGTAATTAAACTATATTCAGGAGTTTCATTTTTCGAAAATATAGTATTAGAGCTAAATAATTTTAACTTTGAAATAAAATAAGCTTTTTTTTCTATTAAAGTTTTAAAAAATTTAGTAGAATAATAACCTAAGTCATTTAAAATCAAATCATTTTCTTCTACAATTTCTTTTAGAGTATCTAAAAAATATGAATCATGAGTTGTTGATTTAGTTGTATCTATTTTTTTTAATATTTCTGTTTTTATATCTTTAATCAAATGAATTTTAATTCCCGCATGATTTGAATCTTGGTTTCCTGTTACAGGATAATCTTTTTTTAAAGAAGGATGTAACTTTATAGTTGTTGAATCTGTTAAATAAATATGATTAAATAATTTTTTTAAATTTTTTGATTCTAGATTATTTTCAAAATTTAAACTTAATAATATTTTTGCTATAGTTTTTAAAAAATCTACATATTTAGAGTCAAATCTTTTATTAAGCCCTTCTTTTGAAATTTTTATATTATGATCTTCATAAAGTGTTTGGCTTATTTCATTTAGTAAGTCATTACCTAAATTATTTGATTGGAAAACTGCCATTTTTAATAAAATTTCTGGAGTGAACTTTCTTTCTCTTTTACACAAACCAACTTCATTAGCAATATCTCTTAAAAATCCTTTTTCAACTAATTTATTCCAATAAGTAGATTTGATCATAATGGTTCACTCCTTTATTTTAAGAGTACCATTTTTTTATAAATTACTCTACTTTTTTCTTAAGTTGACAGATATGGGCTTTGACAATATTCGCGAAAAGCTAGATGATACTAAGATAACTGACCTTATCAAACAATTAAAACCTAAATATAGCCAAGAAAAAATGTGTAAAATTTTTAAAATTAGTAGAGCTACTTACTACTTTAATCTCAACAAAACTACTACTAAAACTCAAGAGAGATATGATTTATTATCTTCTTAAATCAAAAGAATTTATGAGGAAAATTCTAAAATTTATTGGGCTCCTAAAATACATGTAATACTTAATCGTAAGGGTTATCCTGCGAGCATAAAGCTAGTTCAAAGAATTATGAGAGCATTAGGTCTTTCATCTATTACTAGAAAAAAGTATAAGCCCCAGACAATTAAATCAAAAGTTGAAGCACCTGCGAGTGATCTTTTAAAACAGGATTTTTCAACTACCTCAACAAATCAGAAAATAGTAGGAGATATCACATATATTTACACAAAAGATTTTGGTTGGACATATTTAGCTTCGTTTATGGATTCTATACAAACGAAATCAAAGGTTGGGATTACTCCAAAACAATGACAACAGATATCGTTTTAAAAGCTCTTTCTAAACTTGATTTAAATAATAATCTTATAGGCTGCATTATCCATACAGACCAAGGATCGCAGTATACGAGTAAAGATTACATCTCTAAAGTTAAAGGTTTGTGTGCAACCCTGTCTTACTCAAGAAAGGGGAATCCTTACGATAATGCTCCTATAGAATCTTTTCATTCAGTTTTAAAGAAAGAGTTAATTTACCAAAGTAAGCCAAAGACTTTTGAAGAAACTAAAAAGTCTTTATTTAATAGGTAGAAGGCTGGTACAATCACCACAGAATTCAGAAAAAACTAGGTTATTTGTCCCCAGCTGACTATGAAAAACAATCTGCATGATTTATAAAATTATGTTTAAAAACTTGACTTAATACCACATCTCTTTAGAAACACTCATATATTTTTCTGTAAATGCTAAATCCTCTCCCATACAACTTTTTAAAGGAAACTCTATTTTGTATTGAGTTATCAAACTTTTTTTTAACAACTTAGACCATACACTTGAAACATAATTAGGTTTTTTGAATATAGATTCATAATTACTATTATTAACACTATCTATTCTCAATATTCCACACTGAATAACATCAAATTTATCATTATTTTTCATTAATTCATACATCTCTCTATACATATTTTGGTTAATATAGTCATCACTATCTACAAATCCTATATATTCACCTTTTGCAACCTTTATTCCATCATTTCTTGCTGCTGAACAGCCTTCATTTTTTTTATGAATTACTCTGATTCTATTATCTTTTTTAGCATACTCATCAAGTATATCTCCACAATTATCAGATGAACCATCATTTATCAATATCAGCTCAAAGTCTGTGAAAATTTGTGCTAATATAGAATCAATACATTTTGTTAAATACTTTTCTACATTGTAAACTGATACTATTATGCTTATTTTAGGCTTCATCTTTTTTCCTTTCTACACTATTAAATTTTGAACTTCTTCTAAAACCTCTTTTATATTAAACAACTCTTTTCTACTCTTCGACATTTCAGAATAATATTTTCTACAGTTTTCATCTAAAATTAACTTTTCCAAAGAAAGTTCTAAAGATTTTACATCTTCAACTTCTGCTAAAATGCCATATTTTCCATTATCTAATATTTCAATTGGTCCTGTACACTTTGTTGCTATTACTGGTTTTTTTAAAACTATAGCTTCTGCTAAAACTAAAGGAAATCCTTCGTATCTAGATGATGAAACAAAAATATCAGCTGATTTTATATACGGATATGGATTTTTTTGAAATCCTACCATTTCAACATAATTTTGAAGATTATTTTCTAAAATATAAGTTTTATAAAATTTTTCATATGGTCCAGTTCCAACAATATAAAGTTTAAAGTTTAAATTTTTATCTCGTAGATTTTTAATAGCTTTTAAAAGTAAATCATATCCTTTTTCATCACTTAATCTTCCTACTGTTACTAAGTTAACTCTATCTTTATTCATCTCTATTTTATCTAATGATTTGTTTAATATCTCTTCTGAATCTATTGGATTGTAAATAACTTTAGTTTTATTTTCATACTCTGGATAAAGTTCTAACAGTGAATTTCTCGAGTGGTTTGAAACACAAATTATTTCATCAAATTTAGAATATATTATCCTTTCTTCTTCAATGCTCATAAGCCTACGTTTTATTAAATCTGTATGTACCCAGGCTATTTTTTTTGAAGATAAATTTTTACTATTAGCAACTATCTCTGTTGATCTGCCCTCTAAAAAAGCAATTTCATAGTCATACTTTTTCTTATTTAAATTATAAATAAAACTTTTATCTTTAGAATAAATTTTTTCTTTACCTCTTGCTAAAATAGAATTTTTTACTCTTGCTAAAATGTTATTACTAAACAACTCTTTAAAATTATAATCTATCTTTATATTTTTAGGAACTTCTTCTAAATAAACACCAGACTTCGTTATTAAAAATAAATCAATTTCATATTTAAAATTCAATTTTTCTAATAATTTTATAAGTACTTTTTCAGCTCCTCCACCGCCTAAATTGTTAATAGTTATTCTTACTTTTTTCACTACTTCACCACATCCTTTATGTTAGAGTATTCTTTTTTTAAAGTTCCTTTTTCTAGTTCATAAATTTTATTACATCTTTTTAATGAGCTTAATCTATGAGCAATCATTATTAATGTTTTACCATTTGAAAGGTTATACATTTCATTCATAATTTCCTCTTCAGTGTTATCGTCTAAAGCAGAGGTTGCTTCGTCAAGCACAAGGATTTCTGGATTTTTATATAGTGCTCTTGCAATACCAATTCTTTGTTTTTGACCTCCAGACAGCATAACTCCAGCATCTCCAACTTTTGTTGCTACTCCTTCTTTTTCTTTTAAAAAATTCCAGATTTGAGCAGACTTTAATACTTCTACAACTCTACTTTCATTATACTCATCACCAAAAGCCACATTTTCACCAACAGTTCCATCAAACAAATAGATCTCTTGTGGAATATATCCTATTTTCTCTCTCCAAGATTTTAAATTTTCGTTGTTTAATTGAACGCCATCTATAGTAGTTTCTCCAGACAAAGGTTTGTATAAGCCCATTAAAATATCAACTAAAGTTGTTTTTCCCGAACCTGATTCTCCTATAAACGCAACACTATCACCTTTATTAATTACGAATGAAACATCATTTAATATCAAATTATTCTCTTTATACTGAAATTTTAAATTTTGTACGCTTATTTTATCGTTAAAATTAATTTTTTCATTTCCTAAATTTTCAACTTTATAGCTTAACTCTTCTTCTATTCTTGCTGGAACAGAAGCTGTAAAAGCAAAACTTTGGAAAATACCAACTATTCTAATAATAGACGGTAGCATTCTATATAGTGATAAAAAGAATAGTGAAACTATAGGTAAAATTTCACTTAAACCCGATTCACCATATTTCATTACAGAAAATAATACTATACTTACAATCATAAAAAACCCACTAAATTCAAGCATTGATTTTGGTAATGGAGTTAAAATCGCTTGTTTTATAAGTATTTCATCATTTTTTCCTAAAGCATCATCATAATTTTGTTGTATACTATCATGATTACCTTGAAGCTTTACAAACTTATAATTTGAAAATACAGAACTTACTATTTTATAAAAAGTTCTACTACGTTTTTCTCTAATTTTTCCAAGCTTTTTAGATGCTGCTATAACAACATACTTTATTATAACTATATTTAATCCTAAAAATAGTGTCATTGACAATGTTAGCTTAAAATTTACATACAGCATTGTTATATATAACAATAGCATTATAAAAGCTTCACTTACTAAATTTGCTATATTTTGAAATATTCCTACAAGCATTCCACACTCTTGTGTAACTACTCTTATAAATTCACTACGGTTTTTATTTACATAGTTAATATACTCAAAATCTAAATATGTTTTAAACAATCGATTTGAATATTTTCTATTTAAACTTCTAGCCATATTAGTTGAATAATGATTAAAAGCTAGTGATACAATATTTTTAAATAAAAACACTCCTATAATACCTACTCCAAAATAAAGTATAAAGTTTTTATAGCTACTCGCTGCTATATTTTCATAAGCATATTTTAAATACTTATTTTTACCTATACTACTAGGATCACTTACAACTCCCATAAATGGAAACAACATTGTTATTCCAAATACTTCAGTTATTGATACTACCAAAGAAAATATAATAGAAATACCTATTACCTTTTTGTCACTCTTATCAAAAATTTCGTTTAGTTTTCTTAACATTTTATCCTCTCTTTATTTTAGAAAATTCTTTTTATTATTTGTTTTTTATAAATATTATTATTTATCTCTAATACATTGTCACCACCAGATATTTCTCCTATATATTTATTTTTAACAGGAACTTTTTCTAAAGTTTTTGATAAAAACCATTCATATTCAATATCAATATGACCTATATCTAATGCTCTATATCCTTCTAAACACAAATCATAAGCCAATACTGTTGCTGTTGGTCCTAAAGCTATCAATACTATTCTTTGATTGCAATCTTTAACAGTATTTAAAATTTGAGAATAATATGAGAATGCATTTTTAGATGGACAAATAATTCTTTGAATACTTTTTGAATTTTCAAAAAGATTATTTCCAATTCCTAATCTACTTTCTGCTCCTTCAACTATCAAAATATGTTGGTCATCCCATATCTTTTTCATTTTTTTGTACCTATTTTCAACTAGTTCTTTTTTTCTTGTATCAATATATAATCTAGTTACTTGGGTATCAAAATATGTTTTATTTTTATCTATAAATATAGCAATAGGTAAGGCTTTGAAGTTATCTCCACCTTTTCCCCTGCTCCACACCGTGCATGCGACTTTCACCGCACACGGCGTTCCATCATAATTTTAGATTTTATTTATACTTAGAAAGTGTTTTTAATATTCTTGCATAATTTTCATTGTCTTTATAGTAATCCTCTCTATTCCTGTTTTTCAGTAAGGTTTTGAATCATGAATCTAGTAATATTAAATTATTGAGTTCATCACTTCCACCATGCTCTTTTGGAACTATCCTATGAACATAGAAGTTGTTATTTTCCTTAATATATTCGCCTGTTACTTCACAATTTTCTTTCTAAATTCGTCATCGTATTTATGTTTTGACATATCTAACACCTACCTTAGTTAATATCTTAATATTATGATACTTGTTAAAGTAAAATGTGTCTACTAAGAGATTATAATATCAGAGTTTATATTTATCATCCTTTTTATCAGAAGGTTTCCCTATTCTGTTCATTAAGGATTCCTAACTATATAGCCAATTTTACTAAAATCTATACTTACCATCCTTCCCATGCGATAATAATTTTGGATTCCTAGTATTACCGAATTAAATTTATAGACTTGCTGGGCAGTTCGTCTCTTTTGAAGCTCTTTTACCTCTTGTTTAATTAAGGTTAAAATAGCTTTCTTTGCTTTGTCAGATACATATGACTGTAATTTGCTATCGCATGTTCTGCACTACGTCTTGGTCGGAATCCAAAGGAATTTTTGTGGAATCTATTTTCAACTATTGGTTCTAATATCTGTTTAAAGCATAGTTGTACTAGTCTATCATAGATATTAGGTATTCCTAGCGTTCTAAACTCTCCATCTCCTTTTGGAATCTCTACTCTTTTTACCATTCCTGGCTTGTATCTACCCTTTAAATCATATTTAATTCGTTTTACTATTTCATCTTTAATTTTTAATATATCGTTTATGGTTTCGCCATTCACTCCAGGAGTTTTACTTCCTTTATTACTTTTCAGCGTGTGAATCGCCTTATAAATATTTGATTCATCAATTATGCAGTCTATTAAACTCATAGATTGTATGTCTCCCTCTTCCTAAGAATTAGGAAACTTTATTTTCTCGGTTTACGACCATTCATCTATTAATTCTAAATTAAAACAATTTTAAAATTATTGACTCAGGGCTATCCGTCCACCATTTATTATTATGGTTTCATCCGTACTGTGCCCCTACTCTCACAAGACCAGAGAAATTTCGTTAAGTTCTTAACTTATATTCACCAACCCTCTAACTAGGTTTTTTGTTGTGTCTTGTTTTCCACGTTCCATATTTTCTATCATTAAATCTACTTAGGTAGTTTCTATAGCCCTGTAAGCTGGATACTGCCTTTAACAGTATAGCGAGTTTCATAGCTGAAATTTTTACTAATCGCCACTTACACCACAATTTTGTGGTTATAACATTTCTGTTGTATCTTATTTTAGAGCCGTACATTCAAAACTTTGTCAGCACATGCGTGCATTCTTACCTTATAGGTTTGACTCCCGACCTATCATTATCTCGACCACCTCTGGTTCACATTTCCTCAGCTTAACCTGTTAGGGATAACTCTCAGCCAACTTTACCGAGCTTTATACGGTTAAGTTTAGTTAGAACCTAATCGCATATCGGAGTATCAGAGGAAGCATTTCAGGGCGTTACTCCTTCATTCTACTTCTCGAAAATATAGTTCTCTATTATTTCGCTCTTACCTAAGCTACTTTTAACATGTCATAACTTTTCATTATGAAACGTGTCGCACTTCAGCTTATGTAAATTTATATTTAAATATTTTTCCCAATATTTTTTTGCTTTATCTGTATAAATACTTTTGTCTTCAAATACATTTGGTATACATACAATATGACTATTCAGATCACTTATAATTATACCTTTTAATCTTTTTTCTAAAGTTTATAGCAATAGGTAAGACTTTGAAGTTATCTCTATCTTTTCCCCTGCTCCACACCGTACGTGAGACTTTCACCTCATACGGCGCTCCATCATAATTTCAAATTAAAAAATTTTTAAAATTATTGACTCAGGGCTATCCGTCCACCACTTATTATTATGGTTTCATTCGTACTGTACCCCTACTCTCACAAGACTAAAGAAATTTCGTCCTACTTCAACTTATATTCACCAATCCTCTAACTAGATCTTTGTTGTGTCTTGCTTTCCACGTTCCATATTTTCTATCGTTAAATCTACTTAGGTCGTTACTATAAGCCTGTAAGCTAGATACCGCCTGTAACAGTATAGCGAGTTTCATAACAACAATTCTTACTAATCGCCACTTACACCACAATTTTGCGGTTATAACATTTCTATTATATAAAATTTTAGACCCTTACATTCGCAACTTTGTCAGCATTTTCATGCATTCTAACCATATATATTGACTCCCGATCTATCATTATCTCGACCACCTCTGGTTCGCATTTCCTCAGCCTACCTGTTAGGGATAACTCTCAACCGTCTTCACCGAGCTTTATACGGTCCAATTTAGTTAGAATCAGATCGCATATCGGAGTATCAGAGGAAGCATTTCAGGGCGTTACTCCTTCATTCTACTTCTCGAAAATATAGTTCTCTGTTAATTCACCTTATATTAGGCTACTTTTAACATGTCGTAACTTTTCATTACGAAACGTGTCACACCATCATATTTTTGAAATTTCAAATTTCGTCCATTCATAAGACTAAATTCTCCATCTCCAAATCTACTCATTGATATTTTTTCTGATAGTAATTTTGATATTGTTTTATCAGTGTTTTCTACTTTAACTTTAAATATTTTTGAGAATATTTTTTTATTGTAATTTATTAATATTTGCTCTTTAAAATTTAAAACTAAATAATATAATTTCAATAAATGTTTTTTCATTTTTTCTTCTCCAAAATTTTAATGGTATTTATATATAAATAGGGGTTTATTCTCAATAGTATCAGTAGTAATTTTATATTTCTATTTATTTCTTTTATCTTTAAAAAATCAAAAAAATAGTCATTTAAAATCTTATTCACTTCATTGAATTTAATTTTTTTTTTATTGTAACTACTATTTTTTATAATATTATTTAGAACAGGCAATCCAGAATCTATAATTCTTAGGAGTACCATATCTTTATACTTTGGGTATTTTTGTTTATAAAACTTAAACATTTCATCATAAATATAAATGTGATCAATTGAAATTTCTTCTAAAGCATTAGCCATTGTGCTTCCTTCTCTTTTTAAATAATTATATACGGGTTTACCTAAATAAACTAAGCTATTGCATCTATATACAATCTTATAAGTAAAATCTGTATCCTCATATTTTATACCTTCTTTAAACCGAAACCCTTTCATAATTTGTTTTTTAAAAAGTTTAGTCCACACAACTTCATCAAAAACCTTGCCTCTTATAAGCTCTTTCATAGCTTCATCTCTTGTATATTTTTTTAACTCATTGCTATCTCTTATAATAATTTTTTCTGGATAAATAATTTTACTGCTTATACAACTTATTTCACAATTATTAGCAACACATAAATTATATAATATCTCATACATATCAGTTTCTATCCAGTCATCACTGTCTACAAAGCCTATGTATTCACCTTCTGCTATATCTAGTCCAGCATTTCTTGCAGAAGATTGTCCACCATTTTTCTTATGAATTACTTTAATTCTTTTGTCTTTTTTAGCATACTCGTCACATATATCTCCACAACTATCAGGTGAACCATCATCTACAAGTATTAACTCAAAGTCTTTAAATGTTTGTGCTAATATTGAATCAATACACTTTCTTAAATAAGGTTCTACCTTATAAACTGGTACTATTATACTAATTTTTATCATACGATTTATTCTCCCTGTGTACTATTTTCAAATCATTATTTATTAACAATTTAATTTTATTATAAATTTCTAAATGGTTTGGTTTACAAATCAAACCATTATATCCAGCACAAATCTGTTCTTTTGCTCCTGTAAAGTTAGTTGTTAAAATCAATTTTTCCAAAGCTTTAGCTTCAGCTAAAGCAATACAATATCCTTCATGCCTAGAGGTTTGAATATATATATCCGCCATTTTTATATACGGATATGGATTGCTCTTAGATCCTAAAAAAGTTACGTAATTTTCTAAATTTAAATCTTGTACTAATTTTTCATAATATCTTCTATCTAATCCATCTCCTACAAAATACCAATGAACTTTTATTCCATCGTCAATTAATTTTTTTAAAGCTTTTATACCTAAGTCTTGACCTTTTTCAAGCCCTAACCTACCTAAAGTAACTATTTTTAATGACTCATTGTTTGTTTCACTCTCTTTTATTTTTTCATAAGACATTTTTTTTATTAAATTATTATTGATTATATTTTTTAAAATTTTAACTTTATTTTTATCTATCTGTATTTTTTGAATTAACTTTTGTCTTGCTTCTTCTGAAACTGCAAAAACTCTATTAAATCCAGCATAAATATTTTTATAAAGTTTTTCATTCATATTTACTTTTGATGAATCAAAATGCATCCAGCCTATTTTTTTCTTAGCATTTACTCTTGTTAAAATAAAGTAATCTATAATTTCTGTTGGTCCTGCATAAGCTATCGCAACATCATAATTTTCTATTCTGAAAGGAATATCTTTTATTAATTCTTTATAATAAAATAATCTGTTGTTACATTTTTTTGATAAATAATAGGAAATTACATATCTAATTGATTTTAAGTATTTTTTTTTAACGAAGTACTCTTTCAATATATCGTATGGTGAGTTCATTAATACTGGTTTGATTTCATTATACCATGTTGCTTCTTCTACTTTTATATGATTTGGCAAAAATTCTAAAAATCCACCTTTTTTTTCTAAAAGAAGAAGAGTTATATCATATTTATCTGCTGGTAAAAATTCTAAAAATGATAAAAATGATTTTTCAACTCCACCAATATTCATTGTACTCAACATAAATAATATTTTTTTTTTTTTCATTTTAACTCACCATTTTTATCAATTTTTTTATTCCATCAGATATAGCATCTGAAGAATAATCTACTATTGAACTTTTTTCATTATATCTCAGTTGTTCTAAAGCTCCAGTAAATTTTGTTGCTACAATAAATTTATTGAATACTAAAGCTTCAGCTAACGTTATACAATAACCTTCATATCTAGACGGTTGAATATATATATCACACTCTTTCATATATGGATAGGGATTCTTTTTAGTTCCTAAAAATATTACTTTATCTTCAATCATTAAGCTTTGAGCTAACTCTAGACAGCTATTTTTAAAAGCACCATCTCCAACTAAGTATAATCTTGCTTCAACTCCACTATCCACTAGTTTTTTTAAAGCTGCTATCGCTAAATCTTGACCTTTTTCTTTTGAAATTCTTCCAACTGTTAATAGCCTAAGTCCAGTATAGTTGTCTTGAAAGCCTTTTTCATTGCTTAACTTTAATATTTCATCTTTTAAAATATCATTATAAACTACTTTTGTTTTTTCTTTAAACTCTGGAAAAATAGAATCAAATTTAATTTTAGCGTCATTTGAAACTATTCTAATTTCATGAAAGTCTTTATAAATACTTTTAACCAAATTTTTATCTAAACCTATAGTGGTTACATCAAAATGTATCCAACCTATTTTTTTATCTGCTTTTACTTTTTTCAAAATATAATAATCTATAAGCGCCATAGGACCTGCATAAGCAATTGCTGAATCATATTTTTCAGAATAATTTGAATAGTTTGAAAATAAACTCTTTAACAACAACTCTCTACTACCAGTAATTTTTAAAATTAAAAACAACATAAAATAATAAGCAGCTTTAAAAAACTGCTTATTTTTAATAAAATCTAAAATTACTTTTTTAGGTGGATTATTAAATATATATTTAATTTTATCATAACCTTTAATATAATCAATTTCTATCCAATCTGGTATTGAATCTAAAAAACCACCATATTTTTCTAACATTAAAACTCTAACAGAATATTCCTTTGGCGACATAGTTTTTAATTTGTTTAAAAGAGCTTTTTCAACTCCTCCAACATTCATATTTATAACCATGAATAAAACTTTCTTCTTCATTTTACTCCTCTATTAGCTTTATAAATTTTTCTAATTCTTCTAAATTTCCTTTTTTTTCATTTTTTAGATATTCTAGAATTGATTTTTTTAAAGCTGGATTATTAACTAATTCTAGTACTCCTTCCGCTATACTTTTAGCATCCATTTTAGTAACTATTCCATTTTTCCTTTGAATCATTTGATTATAAACTGCATCAAACTCTGTTGTAACAACAGGAATATTTAACATTCTAGCTTCAGCTATTGCTAATCCAAATCCTTCAAATTTTGAAGTTTGAACGTATATGTCTGCATTTTTTATATAACCATAAGGATTTGAAGTTACTCCTAAAAGAATAAAAACTTCTTCTAATCCATATTCAATTATTTTTTTCTCAATATCATTTTTTAACGGACCCTTACCTAAAACATACCACTTAAAATCTAAACCCGACTCTTTTAAGATTTTAGCTGCTAATAAAGCTATATCATAACCTTTTTGATTTGCAAGTCTTCCTACTGTGAGTAATTTTAAACTGTTTTTATTTTCATAACCTTCACCTATTTCTGCCATTTCTTTTATAGTTTTAGGATTGTTAATATCATAAATTGTAGTTATTTTATTCTTAAATTCAGGAAAAACATTTTTAAAAATTTCTTCTGCAGAATCTGAAACAGTTACTATTTTATCAAATTTCTGATATTTAGATTTTTGATATTTTTGTTCTTCTCCAGAAAGATCATAACTTACATTAACCCAAGCAAATTTTTTTTTAGCTTTTACTTTGTCCGCTACATAAAATGTTGGAACTCCTTGTGCATATGCTATTGCTATATCATATTTTTCTTTTGAAATTTTTATACTATTTTTACTCAATTCCCAAAACAAACGTGCTTTTTCTCTGTTTCCATAATTTTTTTCTTTTAATTTTAAAGAAAATCTCAATCTTGAATAAAGATAATTCAACTTTATATTTTTTAAAGTTTCAAAAATAAATTTTTCCAAAGGTAAACTATTATATTTGATATACTCAAAAGGTGATAATAAATTAACTTCTTTAGGTAATAGTTTTTCCAGTTCTCCACCATAACCTATAAGTTGTAAATCTACACTATATTTTGAATAATCTATCAAAGATAAGAGTGTTAACAAACTCTTTTCTGCTCCTGCACAATGTAGAGAATCAATAACAAAGAATAATTTTTTCATTTTATCACCGTCAAACATAACAATTTAGGGTTAACTAAAAATAAAAATAAAATAGTTATGTGCTTTAAACTATTTTTATTATAATAAAACAACTTTTTTATATTGTTTATATTTTTTTTTATAAACAAAAGATACTCTAATTTTTTGTCTCTTTTTTCATCTATAGATAATATATAAAAAATATTATCTACTATCCAATACAAATATCTTTTATAAACCTCTTTAACTAAATCTTGGGGCTCATTTTTGGTTAACTCTAAAATTTCTTTCCAATGAATAAACGCATCTAATCTATTTTTATTATATTTTTTTGTTAAAATACTATTTTCTCTATGAAAATAAACATAACCAATATAATCTATATAAACAATATTTTTAGCTTCTAAAAAATACTTATATACAGTACCCATATCTTCATGTATCATTCCTTTTGGAAACTTATATTTTTTGATAATATCTGCTCTGTATATTTTTCCTGATAAAGAAAATCTATATAAATTACCTTGAAACATTTTGATTAAAGATTCAACTCTATTAAAAAATTGTTTTGTATAATTTAAGTCCTCTTTTTTAGGAATCTCTCTTACCATTTTACAAACAACAATATCACTTTTTAGTTCTTCTATAGATTCTATTAAAATTTTACAATAGTTTTTCATTATATAATCATCACTATCAATAAAAACTACATATTTTCCTTTGCTCTTTTGAACTCCTAGATTTCTTGTGTTACTAACACCATCATTAATTTTATGAAATACCATAATTCTTGAATCTATTTTTGTGTATCTATCACATATTTCTCCACTAGAATCAGTAGAACCATCATTAACTAAAATAACTTCAAAATTCTTAAATGTTTGAGCTAATATGCTATCTAAGCATTGCTCTAAATATTTTTCTACATTATATACTGGAACTATTATACTAATTTCTGGTATCATTTTATTTTATCCAACTTTTCTCTAAGAACTGTTGAAGAAGTTCCTGCAGTATAAGCAAAATAAACTACTTCTACTCCTACTTTATTAAATTTATTTTCAATTTCTAAAAACAAATCATTACCTTTCCAGTCATCACCAACAAACATAATATGAAACCCATACTGTTCATATGCCGCATATTTATCTCTATTTTCTTGTGGAACCACCTTATCAACATATTTTATTGCCTCTAAGATTGCTTTTCTTTCTTCATAATTTACTATTGTATTTTTATTTTTATACTTTTCTACTAATTCATCTGTACTTACTCCAACTATTAAATAATCACATTTTTCTTTTGCTTTTTTTAATATATTTAAATGTCCTATATGAAACATATCAAATACTCCAGTTGTATAGCCTATTTTTTTTTTCATTTTTTATTCTCCTGCACATATAGTTTTTATTAAATCCGCTACTCTTTCAGAAGCTTTTCCATCCTCATAGCTTCCTAAACCTTCTAAAAACTTCTCTAAATTATTTTCATAAAAATTTATTTCAAAATCTAAAATATAATTATTTAATTCTTCATTAGTTAAAACTGATTTAAAAGGTAATTTTTCTATATCAAAATATAATTTTCTATCACTTGATATATACTGATTCAAATCAGGAGTATATAAAACGCATGGCTTTTTCGTTATAGAATAATCAAACATCAATGATGAGTAGTCAGATATTAAAAAATCTGTGACACCTAAAAGTTCTTGAATATCATCATATTTTGTTACATCTAATATATTTTGACCTTTTATATTTGAAGATAAATTAATTAAATGGGGATGTAATCTTAATAAAACTTTCCAATTACCACCAAACTTTATTTTTAAACTCTCTAATAAATTATTGTAATTCAAGTTGTATATATCTAAATTATTTTCTTTTCTAAATGTTGGAGCATAAAGAACTATTTTTTCATTATCATCTATTCCTAAACTGTTTTTTATATTTTTTCTTTCAACTTCTGTAATACTAAATAAAAAATCATTTCTAGGAGTTCCACTCTCTAAAATAACACCATCATACCAAAAAGATTCTTTAAATATTTCTGTACTTTTTCTACAACCTGAAACTAAATAATCTATTTTTTTTGAATCCTGAATTGCTTGAAAAATATAATCTTTTGGTAGAGATGTTTCAGCATCTTTCTCTATCTGCTTTAATCTAAGTGAACTGTGCCAAGTTTGTATATATTTCTGTTTTTTTCTTTTTTGAAAATCTCTTGTCGTTCTAAAATTTGTTATTATGACCTTTGATGTTGCCAAATTATAAAAATATTTTAAACTCATATTTTTTACAATTTTTATACCTTCAATATTATATTTCAAAGGTGAATTTAGAGCCCATATAATCTCGATATCTTTATTACTAGTTTTCAAATATTGACTTATGTACTTTGGATTACAACCATAATTAGCACCATAACTAGAGTAAAATATACATCTGTTTTTTTTTATAGGAAATAACTTCATCATCTCTATAACTAAATTTTTTAATTTTTCTTTTAACATTATAAATCAATCCTTTTTAAATAGGGGTCTTTTTTCAATATTCCAATTTTTTTTAAAATTTTATTCAAAATTAAAGGTAACATATTTAATTTAGGATATACTTTAAAAATTATTAATTGAGCTTTAAGCCAATTATCATTTAAACTAAAATAAATTTCTTTATAACTATGTAAAATTTCATTTTCAATATTTTTCATATAAATTGAAACTTTTTCTTTATCTAGTTTTTTTAGAATATTATAATGTAAAATTGATGTTTTAAAAATCAATTTTAACAACTCATTTTTTAATTCTGGATAATTTTTTTGAATAAAAACATATCTTTCATTTAAACCTTTTATTATATCTAAATTTCTAATACTATAAGTTCCAACTATACTATCCTCTCTTTGAGTATAATGCCATAAAGGTTTATGTAATATAGTGTATTTTTTTACATTTCTCATTACTTCATGAGCCCAAAATACATCTTCAAACAACACTCCTTTTTTAAAAGGTACATTTTTTATTAAATTTGTTTTGTATAATTTTCCCCAAGCAAAATTTTTTATTCTTTCATTTATAACTAACTCTTTCATTAGTTCACTATTTTTTAGATTTATATTTTTATCAGCTTCTTTATAATATCTATTATCATATATCAAATATTTTTCATAACTATAATAAAATCCACATTGAACAACATCATTTTTATTTTCTAGCGCTACTTTTAACAATGTTTCTATACACTCGTCTAAAATCCAGTCATCACTATCTAAAAACAGAGTATATTCCCCTGTAATATATTTCATCCCATAATTTCTAGCATCTGATAATCCACCATTTGTTTTATGATAAACTTTTATTCTATTATCTTTTTTAGAATAATTATCACATATATCTCCACATTTATCAGATGATCCATCATCAACAAGTATAATTTCTAAATTTTTGTACTTTTGACTTAAAATAGATTCAATACATCTAACTAGATATTTTTCTACATTATAAACAGGAATTATGACACTAACTTTTATTTTGTTTTTTTTAGAATCGTTCATATAGCTTTTCTAACTCCTCTTTATTTTCAAAATTTTTCTCGCTGCAATTTATTTTATACTTTTCTAAAAGTTCTTTATTTTTATAAAATCTCTCTATTCCAGATGCTATTCCATTTATTGACAACTCTACTATTTCACCATCCACACCATGAATAATTTGACTTGCTGCTGTTGGATAGTTTGTTATTAAAACTGGTTTGTTTAAAATTTGAGCTTCTAATACTGTAACAGCTTTGCCTTCATAACGAGATGGTTGAACATAAAGATCACATTGAGCAATATATGGATATGGATTTGTCTTTTTTCCTAAAAATATAAATTCATTTTCCAAAGAATATTTTTTACAAAGTTCTTTTAACATCTTTTCATCACCACCATAACCTACAACATACCACTTTATATTTTTATAACCTTTTGATTTTAAAATTTGAAGTGCTGATATAGCATTGTCAATTCCTTTTGCATATGAAAATCTTGCGACTGAAACAATATTAAAACAATCTTTTGAAAAAACTTCGGCTGTTTTTTCTTTACTAAGATTTTTTACAAACTTTGGTGAAGTTATATTTTGAACAACAATACATCTATCTTTTAACGTTGGATACATTTTTAAAAATGTATTTAAAGCTTCTGATGATATCGCAATGATTGTATCATACTTACTCCATATTTTTAAATCTTCAACTCTATCAACCCTTATAGTTGAATAATCTGTATGAATCCATGCTATTTTTTTTCTTGCTTTTACTTTTTCAGCTATAAAATTATGAGGCCATAAATAGCTGATTGCGACATCATATTCTTTTTCTAATTGAGGTAAGTTTTTAATTGCTCTTTTCCAAATATATTGATACTCACTTAAATTTTCAACTTTGCTGTTTTTAAAGCAGAATAATTTACTCTCTAATTTTCCTAGTAGTCTCGCAATTCCAATTTTAAAATAACGATTTTTAAATACATTTTTAATACCACAACGGAATGTTTTATACTCTCCTATTTCTGGAATTAAATTAATGTCATTTGAAAGAAGAGTCATTAACTCTCCAGTTTGACTATGTAAAAACAAATCAACATTGTTATTTTTTAAATCAAAGTTATTTAGCATACTCACTAAACTTCTTTCAACTCCACCAATCTCCATATCATAAGAAGCTATAAATATTGATTTCATTTTTCACCTCTATAAATTTCATCTAAACTACTTATAACTTTCGTAAAATCATAACCTTTTTTTATAAAAGCCTCTGAAATATTTTCTAAATTTACTATTTTTTTATTTTTAATTCGTGATTCTATTTTTTCACTCCAAAACTGAGCTCCCGAATCTAAATTATATCTTTCTAATAAACCTATATTTAAATCAGCTTCGTCTTGAACAGCAGTAGAAGCAATACAATTTAAACCACTGCTTTGTGCTTCTAAAAGTACTAATCCAAAACCTTCATAAAAAGATGGTAATACAAATACGTCCATCATACTAAAATACTTTTCTGGATTTTTTACCATTCCTGTTATTAAAATATCATTTTCGAGAGAATGCTTTTTTATTTCTAACTCTAATTCTTTTCTAGAATCTCCATCACCTACAAACAAACCACGAACTTTTAATCCTCTAGCTTTCATTTTTGCTATTATATCTATTAAAAAAATATGGTTTTTAGCTGACATTATTCTTCCAACATGTCCAATTACTATTTCATCAGCTTTAAAATGAAATAATTCTCTTTCTTTTTTTGAATTAAAATACTGCGCAAACTTTTTATAATCAATATAGTTTGGAATAAATTTATATTTTTTATCACTCTCAATTTCTTTATAAAATAAAAATTGAGCAGCTTTATTACTACATGCACAATAGTTTGTAGAAAAAATTCGAATCATTTTTTTCATTAAAAAAATGTAGCATTTTTTTACAAAAGACCTTTTTTCTTCAAAAACAGTATGAGCATGGCTTATTCGTATTTTTGTTCCTGCTAACCACGCTGCAAAAACTCCTATGCCACAGTTAAAAAGTGTATGTGTATGAATAACATGATAGTTATTTTCTTTTATAACTCTTTTTAACTCTAATATAGAATTGAAAGCCCCTAATCTTTTAGAAAAATTAAGATGAATTATTTTTCCACCTAATTTTTCTATTTCTTTGTCATAGAACCCTTCTCTTCCATAATAAGATATAAAATGAAATTGGTATTTTTCTCTATCTATATTTCTATATAAATTCATAAGCATCGTTTCAGTTCCACCAACATCCATTCCACCTACTATATGCAAAACCTTCTTCATAAAACTTCTCCTTCTTTAATAAATTCCTAAAATTGCACTTCTATAAATTATATTCATTGTTATTACTTCATCATAATAATAAAATAAAAAGTAAAATATAATACACATCGCATAAACGAATTTTGCTTTATTTTGGCTTATACAATTTTTTAATATATAAGCTATTAGTATATAGTTAGAAATAGAAATATATAGTCCAACTCTTGCAAAAACCCAATTTTCTAAAGCTAATATCATAAATACAAAGTTTAACGTGGATAAATTAATAAATATATAGCTATATTTCCAATTTTGTGCTAATTTTTCTCGGTAAATATATGCGAGTATAACTGGTACGCTATCAATCGCTGCTCTTAATATATTCGCTCCACCTTCATTAAAGCTGTCAATATAATGACCATACTCTCCTGAAACTTCTTTAACAGCTCCTGCAAAGCTAGAAAAAGTTAAAGTTAAAAAAACTGTGCCTAAAATTAACGTCAATATTTTTTTACTAAATGGTTTTTCTCTTGCTAAAAAATAAACTGGCAGCATAAATACAACTGACTTATGAAACAATGTTAATCCTAATACAAGCAGTATATATTCTAGCATTTTTTTTTCTTTTATAAACTTTACTCCAAAATAAAAAAAAACTCCTGCAACCATTGTTTGTCTCATTCCGTTCATAGTCACTAAATAATAACCTGATGTTATATAAAGATAAGTTGTTAATTCAAAATATGTAGCTTCTCTTCTGAGAGAAAGCATTATAAATAAATTAGTTATAACCGCAACTACAAATACCAATATTTGAGAATCACTTGAAATGAGTGTTAGAAATTTCATTAATTTTATAAAGCCCGCTTCGTAACCCATTGTATCTCCTGTTAATACTAAAAGGTTATAACTGTGTTTATAAAAATATGTATCTCCAATGTTACTTCTTAGTCCACAAACAAGAATAAAAATAGCTGTTACAAACATAAACAATATTGTATTTAACTTTACAAGTTGTGATTCTTTTTTTTCTCCAGAAACTCTTGCTAAATACGATAAAATATAAGTCACAGCTATTGTAAAATAAAATATCCCCAAAACAAGCTCCTTTTTTATTTAGATTTTTTTAAAATATAACGATACAAAAAATAGCCAAAAGGTATACTTAAAATACATAAAATTTTACATGGTGTTTCTTTTAAAAAGTTTTTATTCTTACTTAGTATTGATGATGAAGTATAATGAACTGACTCTTTAAATTTATAAAAAATATTACCTTTTGGATTTTTCAAGTTTTCTATTCTATAAAATGAAAATCCTTTTGGATTATTTTTATACTGCTTAAACATATTTAAAGATGATCCATCAGCTAAATATTCAACAATACAAACTGGTTTGTTGCATAAGCCTAATAAATATCCATCAGAATCAAGCTTTGAATATTTATAATCTAATCCTACATACTTTTCATTTTCAAATATTGGATATTCATATTTTTTTATACACTCTGTTCGATAGATAAACTTTTTATCGCCTTTAATTTTATGTCGCTTATACAAATCAAAATACTTGCTTTCTTTTAAATATTTTGGAAACTCTGATCCTATAACTTCACGGCTTTCAAATAAATTCAAAGCTCCAAAACCTGCTAAACTATCTTTTTTATTTTTTTCCCAGTAATCAATTATAGTTTGCACAGCATCGTCTGTCATATAATCATCTGAGTCAATACAAACGTTAAGTTCAGTGTCTATAACTTCATAAGCTTTGTTATGAGCACCATGCATACCTTTATTCTTTTGATAATAATATCTTATCTCTATTTTGTTTTCCTTAATCCAAAGAGCTACTAGCTCTTTTGTATTATCACTTGAACCATCATCTATAACTGTCCAAATAAAATCTTTATTACTCTGTCTCAATAAACTTTCATAACATTTATGAAGAGTATAAGCTCTGTTATAAGCAGGAGTAAAAACTGTTAATATTTTTTTCATAATTACCTCTCATATATATTTAAATACTGGTCAACTGTTTTTTCTATGCTATACTCTTTTGCTTTATCACAACACCTTTTTTTTATTAAATTATAATTTTTTTTACTTTCCATTAAAATTAAAATCTTATTTTTAAGATCAATATGATTCTTAAATTGAAATAAAAGTCCATATCCTTCTACAAGCTCTTTTATTCCAGGAACATCACTTCCTATAAATGGATTTAAAAGCATCGATTCTAAAGTAGATATTGGTAATCCCTCATAAGAAGATGTTAATATTGAGACATCTGATATTTTTAAAATTTTTGGTATATCATCTCTATATCCTAAAAATTTTACTCTATCTAACAAATTTAGTTTTTCACATAATTTTTTTAACTCTTTCTCACTTTCTCCCTCTCCTAAAAATACTACTTTATATTCTTTTGGTAGTTCATTTAAAGCTTTGATTGTAGTTTCGTGATTTTTTACACTATTAAATCTTGCTATTTGAGTTATAACAATATCATCTTTTTTCAAACCAATCTCTTCTCTTTTTAAAGAATCTGCATTTAAGTACTTGTTTATATTTATTCCATTTGGTACTATATAACTTTTATATTTTATTTTTATCCAGCTTTCTAAAGATTCTTTTGTTTTTAATGTTATAGATACAACTGAATTATATCTAGAATACATCCATTTGTCTAAAAGCTTAAATAAAAATTTACCTCTTCTGTTGTTGCTTGTGCTGTGTTCTGTTGTTATAAATTTTTTATTTGAACTCAAAAAATAACTTACAAAAGCAGTCCAAAGTTGTGCAGAATAAATATGTGTATGAATTATATCATAATCTTTTAATACTTTTTTTAATCTGAATATATTTTTAAAACTATATATATCCCATTTACAACTTAGATATTTTACATCTATTCCCATATCTAAAAGTTTTGCACCATAAATACAGTTTTTACTTGTCAATAAAATTACGCTAAAATCAATTTTTCTTTTATGTAGCTCTAAAGCTATATCATATATCAATTTTTCTGCTCCACCAGATCCTAAATTATGATTTATGATAGCTAGTTTTTTCAATTTTATATACCTCTTTCATGCTTTCTAAAATATTTTCTATAGAGTATTCGTTACTCTTTAATAAATTATTTTGAGATATTTTCTTATATAACTCTTTATTTTCTAAAAGTTCTAACAAATATTTAGATGTTAATTCAGAGTCTTCTACAGGCACTAAAAAGCCATTTATAGAATTTTGAATTATATCTCTATTTCCTCTTATATCTGTTGCTATAATAGGTTTTCCTGCACTCATAGCTTCCATTACATTTCTAGGAAGTCCCTCTCTATAAGAAAGTGAACATACTAGCTCTACTGATGCTATTATATCGTTTATATCTTTTCTATAACCTAAAAAAGATATCTTCACTTCACTTTTTAAAGCTGACTCTTTTAATATTTTTTCTTCAGAGCCAACTCCTACAAATATTCCTTTTACATTTATTCCTTTTAACCTCAATTTTTCCAAAGCTTTTATAAGTTGAATCTGATTTTTATTTTTATTTAACTCACCAATTATCAATACTGTTTTTTCTGGTGCTCTTATCAACAACTCTTTTTTTATTTTATCACCATCACCCGAGCTATATTGAGATGTATCCAATCCAACTCCATTTATTTTATAAAGTCTACTATCTTTTTTTAACTTAAACTTTAAAGATTGTTTGTAGTCTTCTTCGTTTATAGTTATAAGCTTGTCTGTCCATCTTGCAGCAAGTAGTTCCATAGGATAATAAATGCACCAGTTTTTAAGTGGAGCTCCTTTATAAAAATGAAAGCCGTGAGCAGTGTATATAATATTTTTTTGATTTTCTTTCATTGCTGCATATCTTCCTAAAAAAGCAGCAACTGGAGTGTGAAAATGAATCATTTCAAAATCATTATTTTTTATCAGATCTCTCATCTCTTTTATTGCTTTAAAAGATTTTTTTGAAAATGGATTTCTACTAAATGAAATATTCACCCACTTGTTGCTTTCTAACTCTTTTGGTAGTTCTTTATAAATATTTGTAGCTATCCAAACTTCATATCCATTTTGTTCTAACATCTTTATATGAGGAATCAAAAAAGCTTCAATTGTATTTTGTATTGTAGTTACCATTAAAAATTTCTTCAATTTAATTCTCGCTTTCTATTTTAAAATTTTTGCAGGAATTCCAACAAGCTTCACATTATTTTGCTTTATATCTTTTAAAATTACTGCTCCTGCTCCAACAAGTACACTTTCAGATACCTTTACACCTTGAATAACTATAGCCCCTGCTCCTATCCAAGTTTCTTCTCCTATTAGCACCTCACCACAAAGAGTAGCATTTGGAGAAATATGAACATAGTCACTTAAAACATTATCATGCTCAACGACAGCACCACTGTTTATAATAGAATGCTTTCCTATTTTTGTGCTTGAGTTTATAATAACACCTGCCATTATAACTGATCCAGTACCTATTTCTACTGATTCAGCTATAATTGAAGTTGGGTGAATTGTAGTCATATAGTTTATATTTTTGTATTTTTCCGCTATATTTTTTCTGACACTGTTATTTCCAATTGCGATAACATAAAATATATCTTTTGGAAGTTCTAAAATCTTATCTATTTTTCCTAAAATTGAAATTCCAAAGAGTTTTTTATATAAGTTTTCTGAAAAACTATCATCTAAAATTCCTAAAATTGAAATTTTATCATCTAATATTTTTTGTCTTTGTAAAATAATGTCAATTACAACTTTTGCATGTCCTCCTGCTCCAATTATTATAACTTTTTTCATTTTTTATCACCTTTAAACTCTTCTGTTGTTGCTTCTCCAACAGCAGATATTCCATCTTTTAAGAATACTTTTTTAACTGTTAAAAACAATATTTTTATATCAAGAGAAAAATTATAGTTATGGACATATTGTACATCTAAGTTAAATTTTTCATTCCAAGATATAGCATTCCGTCCATTGATTTGAGCCCAGCCTGTTATTCCTGGTCGTACTTCGTGTCTCTGCTTTTGAAACTCATTATATCGCTCTAAATACTCTACTAATAATGGTCTTGGACCTACCAAACTCATTTCACCTTTTAATACATTCCATAGCTCTGGTAGTTCGTCTAAACTAGTAGCTCTAAGTAATTTTCCAAATTTAGGTAATCTTTCAGCATCAGATAATAAATTACCATCTTTATCTTTTGTATCGGTCATACTACGAAACTTATACATTTTGAAAATTTTTCCATTTTTTCCTGGTCTGTCTTGTTTGAATAATATTGGACTACCTAATTTTCTTTTTACCAAATACGCTATTATCAATAAAACCCACGAAAATAAAGTTAAAAATATAAGTGCTATAAAAATATCTATCAACCTTTTTATAAGCCCTCTATACATTATTTAACCACCTCTATTTTATCGCCTTCTTTTACAGCAAAAGGATTTAAAATTATTTTTGTACCTTCTGATAAATTTAAAACTTCATAGTCGCTATCCCCTTCAGCTCCTATTTCAACTATTTTTTTAACTGCTTTATCATCTTTTAAAACAAAAACATATTTATCACCGTTTTCTTCTCGAACAGAAAATTTCTTTACCAACAAATAATTTTCTTGAGCTGAATTTGAAACTTCTACTTCAACCATATATCCTGGCTTTAAGCTTTTAAGATTTTCATCTTTTAGTTCTATCTCTGCATCAATCCCCAATCTATTAGAGCTTTCTGTTGCAAAATTTGAAACTCTAGAAATTTCCCCATTATATTTTTCTGTTCCACTAAAATCTGAAAATTTTACTCTCACTTTTTGACCAATCTTTATTTTTGAAGCTTGATAAACAGGAACTCTAATATTTACAATATAATTTTCCCCAGAAGAAAGCATTCCTATACTCTGTAGTCTTTCTAACTTTTCTTCTGGATAAACAGAAAACTTTGTTAATATACCAGACTTTTGAGCTTTTACTCCTTCTCTTGCTTCTAAAAGTGCTCGTTCATAGATAAGCACTTCTTTTTTTAAACTTTCATACGCAGATTTAAGTTTTTCCTCTTTATATTGTAAATCTTTTTGAACACTATCTTTTGTAAGCACTAACAGTTTATATTTTTGTTCGTCGAGCTCTTGCTTCATTTTTAAACTTTCATAAGCTGCTATTTTTGTTAATAGCTCGGTTTTTTTCTCTTCAAGCTCAAAAACTGATACACTTTCTTCTTTTAAGAACTCTGTATACATTTGAACTACTTTTTCTGAATTTGCTATGCTGCTTTTTAAAATCGGCAGCTCATCTTTTCCTTTTTTTATTTCATACTCTAAAGCTTTAATTTCAAGCTCTCTGTTTCTGATTCCTGTTTCTTTTTTCTGAACATCATAATTTATCAACTCATTTTCCAACATATCAAGCTCTAACTTTGCTGTTGACAGCTTTATTTCATTTTCTGTTATAGCACTTGATTTATACGTAAAAAGTATATCCCCCGATTTTACTGAATCCCCTTCTTTCACAAAAACTGAATCTGCTATTCCTGCAGATGATGATAGTAACTGTGTTTTATCACCTGGAAAAACTTTTCCACTGTATACGCTCCTATTTTCTATGCTTTTTCTTTCTATTAACGCTATTTTTACTTTTTTAACAGGATTTTCTTCGTTTTTACAACCTGTTAAAAATATAATCAAAATTACGAATATATATTTTTTCATTTTAACTCCTCAATTTTAACTAATCAAGTTTTTTAACTTTAGATTAAGTAAAAACAGCTGTTGCTGCTCTTTATATAAATTTTCTTCTTCTGCTTTTAAGCTATTTACACTATCTAAATACTCGTTACTTTTCATCATTCTATTTTCAAATCTACTTGTGTCTAACTTTAAGTTTTCTCTTAAAAGCTCAATTTTTTTCTTTTTAACTTCTAACGACAGCTTTGCCATTTTTAATGCTTCAAAGTTTTCACGAATTTCTAAAGTCAAATTTGCAACTCTTTCTTTATGATCCATCTCTGAAATTTTAACATTGTTATTGCTTACTTCAATATCATTAAGTGTATTTCCCCAGTCAAACGTCCAATTAAATCCAACTAAAAATCTTCCACCTTTTTCACTGTATCCAGCGTCTTCAAATCGATACTCAGGCTTTATATAAAACTTTGGAAGTAGTTCTGCTTTTGCTATTTTATTGTCGTATATTGTATTTTCTATTTGAAGTTCTGTTATTCTTGATTTTATACTCATTTTTAATCCTTTATTTTGAATAACTTCTATTTCACCGAGGCTTTTATCTAAATATAATTTTGAAGAGTCAACTTCTTTAAAATCAATATCTCTATCTAATTCCATACCCATTTGAGTATATAACTTTTGTTTTAAAACATTTTGATTATGCTTGCTTGATAAGAGTTGAATTTTATTTTCTTCTATATCTATCTCTATTTTTAAAAGTTCATTTTTAGGAATTAAATTTCCACCGTTTAGCATTCTACTTAATTTACTTCTATGTCCATTTAAAATATTTTGTGTTTTTTCAATGTACTCTATTTTCTTTGTTATTGATAAATACTCAAAATATGTTGAAATAACTGCTTCTTCTAAAGTAGACCATGCTTTTTTTCTGTTTAGTTCGGCTATTTCTAAATTATTTTTCTTTATTCTATATTCATTTAATCCTTGTCTTCCTAAATCAAGATCTATTTTCATCGAAATAACTTCAGGTCCAACACCTTTGTCAGCGATTTCTGAAAGTTCTCCCTCTGCTCCAAAGTCTATACTAGGTAAAAATCTTTTTTTGTAATAGTTTTTAGTTGTAATTACATTATTCTCTATTGTCAAATCTTGTTTTTTCATAATAAAGTTATTTTCATAAACTTTTTTAATTACTTCATTTAGCTCTAAACTTTGACAGTATACGCTTGATGAAGCTAAAACCATAACTGAAACTATTTTTTTGTACATTTTCTCCCTCCTCATTTTTATAATAATCTTTATAATAAGAATAGTTATATGAATAATATCCATACTCTCCATAAGAGTATCCTTCATTTGAAACCTTATTAATAACTACTCCGTAAATTCTTGCCGCTGCGGTTTTTAGCATTTTTTTTGCAAATTCGAGTTCGACTTTATGAACTTGATCATAACTCACAACAAATACAACTCCATCTGCTTGTTGAGATATAATAGCTCCATCTGTTCCAACAGCAAGTGGTGGAGTATCAATTACAATTAAATCATATGATTTTTTAAGTTCTTCAATACACTTTTGAAATTTATCAGTTAAAAATAGCTCGGTTGTATTTTCTAGATTTTTTCCTCCTGTTATAACATCAAGGTTTTCTCGAACACCTTTAATTAAAACATCTTGGATTGTCTTTTTTCCTAAAAGCATATCTACAATTCCATATTGAGCATCAATATCATAACTTTTATCTATTCTTGGTCTTTTTACATCACAGTCTAAAATCAGTACTTTTTTCCCACCGATAGCTTCACTTAAAGCGTAATTTGAAGCGATTGTTGTTTTTCCCTCTTTTGGAATTGAAGAAGTAAATACAATAACTTTTTTGTTGCTCATATCTATAAAATTTATATTTGTTCTAATCAAACGAATTGACTCTCTTACTTCTTTTAAGTATTCGTTATCGAAAAATATATCTCTTTTTACCGCTGTTTTTGGATAAAATTTCTTTAGATTTGGTATTACTCCAATTGTTTTTGTTTCTAGTATATTTTCAATCTCTTCTGAACGTCTTAGCTTTCTGTTAAAAAGTTCAATTAAAATTGAAAGTCCAATACCTAATGCTGCTCCTAGAAAACTTGCTGCAAATAGTATTTTTATTTTTTTTATTGGAGCAGGGTATCTTGGAACTTCTGCTTTTTCAAGTATTTTTAAATTTGATCTACTTAAAATCTCTTCAACTCGGTTTATAAACTCTGTTGCAACTTCATTTGTTATAGCAGCTGTTAAACCTGGCTCTGAGCCTGTATAACTTAGTTTTATAAACTCTGTTCCTCTTACTGGAGCAATATTAATTCCCGCTGCAATCGAGCCAGAAGACATATTCAAACCATATTTTTGTACAACTCTTTCTGTTATTGACTTACTTTTAGCTATTTCAAGTAAAGTTGCCATACTTTCAAGATTTTTTGAGTCATCAAACATATTATTTCTGATCATTAATGTTGCCATAGCAGAATAAACAACTGGTCTTCCTGATATATATTTTATTCCAACAGTAAAAAATATTACTGATGACAAAACTATTATTTTCCAACGTCTTTTTAATATAAATACAATATCTACTAAATCAACTTTGAACTCATTTGAGTTTTCCATTCACCCACCCCTAATTATTATTTTTATACTTTTTTAAAAGCTTTATTACAATTTCTACCTCTTCTGATGTTAAATTTGATGAACATGGAATATTTAATATTCTATCGTGATAAAATTTTGCTGTTTCTATAGAATGAGCTTCATGATATCTATATGGCTTTTGTTCGTGAATCAATCCCCAAATTGGTCTTGTCGCTACACCTTCTTCGATAAGCTTTAATAAAAGTTCATCTTTACTTATACCATAAACTTCTTTTTGAACTAAAACCGAGTAAAACCAATAATTTGGTCTTATATCATCATTAAATCGAATTAATTCTAGCCCCTCTATTGCATCTATTTCACTTTTGTATAAATCATAGTTTCTAGTCTTAACTTCTATAAAATCTTCTAAGCTATCAATTTGACTCGTTCCTAAAGCAGCTTGTAAATTAAGCATTCTATAGTTATATCCAATTTCATCATGTATAAAATAAAGCTCATCTGTCTTAGCTTGAGTAGTTAAAAATTTTATTTTATTTAATAACTCTTCGTTGTGAGAAACAACCATTCCCCCTCCACCTGTTGTTATTATCTTATTTGCATTAAAAGAATAAACTCCTAAATCGCCTATTGTTCCAGCGTGTTTTCCTTTATATCTACCATCTAAATAATAGCTTCCTAGTGCTTCAGTTGCATCTTCTAAAACTTTAAAATTAAACTCCGCTGCTAATTCCATTATTCTTTCCATGTTTGCAGTATTTCCAAATACATGCACAACTATAATCGCTGCTATTCTTGCAGAAGTTTTTTTATTATAAGTTGTATTTTCTTTTCTAATACATTCTTCTCTTAAAAAAAATTCTAAAGCATTTGGATCAATGCAAAGCGTATCATCACATCCTATAAAAACTGGAGTTGCATGCTGATAAACAACTGGGTTTACAGCTGCTATAAAAGTTAATGTTGGTACTAAAACTTCATCTCCTGATTCTACTCCTAAAACTCTAAGTGCTGTATGTAGCGCCGCTGTTCCTGATTGTACTCCTACAGCTGATTGTACTCCTACATATTTCGCTATTTTTTCTTCAAATTCCTCTATAAATCTTCCACCTGTTGATACCCATCCAGATTCAATACACTCTTTTAGATTGCTTAAAATTGACTCTGCATCTAAATTAGGTACTGACAAATTAATTTTTTGTTTCATTTTTTGTCTCCCTATAACTAACTACAAAATCTTTCATCAAACTTTTTAACTCTTCTTTTTTTATACTTTTTAATGCTGTTTCTAATTTTTTTAAATGATAATCTAAATCGATGTTCATTTTATCTATATTAGTGATAAATATTTTATTATTTTCTGTTTTTATTGCAGCTTTTACATCATATAAAAGCTCTTCATAAAGTTTTTCTCCTGGTCTTAGTCCAACTATATCAATATCTATGGCTGCATTTGATAATTCAATCATAGATTTTGCTAAATCTATAATCTTGATTGGTTCTCCCATATCTAAAATAAATAGTTCACCTCCATCACCAAGAGAACCAGCTTCTATAACAAGCTGAGCTGCTTCAGATATTGTCATAAAATATCTTGTTATATCTTTGTGAGTAAGTGTCAAGTTTTTTCCTGAATTTATTAAATTTTTAAATATTGGTATAACTGAACCGTTACTTCCTAAAACATTTCCAAATCTAACCGCCATAAATTTTGTAATTGATCGCTTGTTCATCTCTTCTATTATAAGTTCACAAGCTCTTTTTGTTGCTCCCATAATATTTGTTGGATTTACAGCTTTATCTGTGGAAATAAGCACAAATTTTTCTACTTTATATTTTATTGCTGTTTCAGTTAAATTTTTAGTTCCAAATATATTATTTTTTATAGCTTCTTCTGGATTGTGTTCCATCAAAGGAACATGTTTGTGAGCTGCTGCATGAAACACTAAATTTGGTTTATATATTTCAAATAATAAATCTAATTTTGAAAGCTCTCTAATATTACAAATTTCACTCTGTATATTCAAATCTGGATATTTTGCTTTTAACTCTAAATCTAAAAAATAAAGATCATTTTCATTTACATCTATAGTTATAAGCTGCTTTGGTTTTTGTTTTGATATTTGCCTTGATAATTCACTACCTATACTTCCCGCTGCTCCTGTTACCAAAACTACTTTACCCTTTATAAATTGGCTAATATTTTTTCCATTTATAACAATTTGTTCTCTTCCAAGTAAGTCTTCTATACTAATATCTCTTATCTGTTTTGATAAATTTGAGTTTGATAATATCTCTCCAAATTGAGGTAGTATTTTTACTTTTATTTTTTTTTCTTTACATCTTTCAACAATATATTTTATTTTATGCTTATCAATATCTGATATTGCAATTATCAAATCTTTTACATTTTTTACTTCTAATATATTTTCTAATTTATCTATATTACCCAAAACTTTTATTCCGTTTAAATAAGTTCCATTTTTACTTGTATCATCATCTAAAAATCCAATTATTTTATATCCAAATTCTCTATTTATTTTACTTTCTCTAATCAAATTTACACCCATTTCTCCAGCACCATATATAATAACATTTTTTTTTATTTTATAATTAATTTTTCTGGGCAACTCATAAGTACGATTTAACCTAAAAATAAATCTTGAACTTAATTGTAACATTACTGTTAAAATAAATATTAAGATGACTATTCCTCTTGAATATTCAATTTGAAAGCCTAGCATATAAAATGCTGTAAATATAAAAGTCAAAAAATGTGTGTATATTAATGTTAAAACATCTAAAGAATTAGTAAAACTCCAACTTTTCATGCAATCCTTTTTTAAAAGATAAAACAATATAAAAAAAGTTCCATATACTAAAACATATTCTTTTTTAGCATTACTCATCCAATTTGATTCAAATCTTATTATGAGTGATAAAAATACCCCTAATATTAAAGTAAAAATATCAATTCCCATTCTTATAAAACCTCTTTTATTTGGAAATATTTTACTTAATAGTTTTTCTGCTTTCATTTTCATTCCTTTCTTAAGAAATTTCATAAAAAAAGCCAATCAATAAATTGACTGACTTTTATTATAATTAGTTTAATAATTCTAATGTTTTATAATTTCAGCGTTTCTTTACTTTCTTTTATTTATATGAATATGGTGTGTTCTGAGAGCTTGTTAAATTTGACGCTGCTGTATTAGCTATATTTCCTGCTATTCCTGCCATTCCTGCACTAGATGACATTCCTGATTCTCCACCTGCTACTGAATCTCCCATTCCAAATGCTGCCATGAATGATTCACCTTTACTTATAGTAACTCCTGTTGACTCACTCGTTACAGATGTAATTTCTGAAGTACTTTCACTTTTTTCTGATTTTTTGCTTTTTTCTTTGTTCTCGGCAAAAGTTAAACTTGTCGTTATTAACAATGCCATAGATACTAATAAAAATCTTTTCATCGTCTCACCTCCTAGAATATATATGCTGCTGCTATTGATCCAATCGCTGCAATTTTATCATTTGGTCCTTGTTCAGTTAAATTTGTAACTCCTAAGTTAACTGAAATAGGATATTGAGGAAACGGTACTGTGCTTATTCCAGTTGTTAAAACATTTGATGTATAGTCTACGATTAAACTAAGCTGTGGTAATACGTAAACCGCAACTGCTCCAAAAGCTCCTAGCTTGTCTTTTCTATCACTATCTTCAATGTTTATATCAGCAAACGAGTTGTTTCCAAAACCAGCTGTTACTGCTACTGGCGCTAATAAGTTTGGTAATAACTTTGTAGTTGCTAAGTAGAAACTTGGATTTTGATTCTCACCATCTTTTGAACTAGCATGCCATAAATCTACTCCATTCATCCCCGCTGAAACTCCTAATCCAAACTGCTGGAAATTATGTCCTACATTTATGTTAAAATCACCTCTATTAAATGCTCCACCATCTCTAGGATCAATACTTCCAACTCCGATTGATGCTGATCCCCCAATATTGTTTGCATCTCCGAATCCCATTCCTAGTGCTAGCGCTCCGTCTGTGTCATTCGAATCTCTTCTCGCTGATAACCCCATAAATGCCGCTCCATAACTTCCCACTAATCCTGATGGTACTCCCATAGAGAATGCTGGTAGTGTTGCCATTTCATGAAAATTATCTGCTAAATACATAAAAGGTTTATCACTTTTGCTTTCTTTTGCAAAGATTGCTGTTGTTGAACCTGTTAATGTTGTAATTTCAGCACAAAACACGCTTGATGATAGTACCATTGCACTTAATAAAGCTTTTTTTATCATTTTACACCTCTCTTTTTAAATAAATATGAATTTATTTTTTCAGTATATTATACTCTAAAAAATAAAGATTATCTACTTGAAATAAAATAAAATAAAATAAAAATTTCTTCAATAGTGTTTGACAAACGTATTTTTAGTCTTTATAATAACCTTTGAAGAATATATATTTAATCTATCGAGCGGGAAAGGTCTATGAAATTAGACATAGCTACAAAACATCTTAGAATATTGAATTTAATTTATTTTACAAAAGGTGAAAACCTAGAATTTTTAGAGAGTTGCCTCGGAATTTTTAGACCTAATCTAAACAACTACTTAAAAGATATACATAGTATAATTCCTAATTCTAAAAAAACTGGAAAAATGGATTTAATAATTAAAGATATATTAGATACGCCGAATCTTTATAATCTTTTAATTCAAAACCAAGGTGTTTCAAAAGAGGATCGAATTTTCTTTTTAACTTTAAAATTATTAATAACAAGTTCTTTGAATCTAGATTTACTTTCTAAAAGTTTAAATGTTTCACGTCGAACACTAAATGGTGATTTGATAACTATAAAAGAAAATTTAAACTTTTTTGATTTGAAAGTCACGAGTTTTGCTGGAAAAGGTATTTTCTTAGAAGGTGAATTTTTAAATATTAAAAAATCTCTTTCTTGTTATATTTATAAATACTTTGTTGAAGAAGAATATCTACCGCCTATTTTTAATGCTCATTTTTCAGATGTTTTACAAAATATTGAAGCTGAAACTACATTAAATGTAGATATTGAAAATTTAGTATCTCATTTTAACTTTGATGGTTTTTTCTATAATCGTTTGTTATTAAAAGCTTTTTACTATAGCTTTTACTATCTAGATTCATCTTATAGTTCTGACAACAGAACTTTAGAAAATTCTCTTAAAAATAAATTTGAATTTGAAACTTATTTTTCTAAAGTTTTTGAAAAATCAGAGTTGGATAGATTTCATGACTATCTTCATAGTTCAATTTTTAAAAATGTCTATTTAGAAGAGATTAGTTGTTTTATAAATATACTTAAAATATGTTCAGGAAATTTTGCAGAAGAGTCTGTATTTTTAAATGATCACATTTTAATTTGGAAAAAAATAATTTTAGATTCTATCGAGTTAAAAATAACAGAAAATGATATTTTAAAATTTAAAAATTTTATTCTCAGAATTGGATTCTCAAAAAAACAGAGCCATTATCTCGAAGTATATGAACTCGAATTTTTAAAGATAAATATAGATGCGAACACTAGAAAAGAGTGTATCAATCTTTACAACGAGTTTAAAAAATACTATTGGAACATCTCTTTTACAGATGTTTTTATGCTATATTTTTTAATTACATCTCTTGAAAAAAAAGAGAAAAAAGATATTTTTGTATTGTATAAAGAGATTCCAAAATATCTTTTGAATAGTTTAAAAGAAAAGTTAGAATTAAAACACAGTGTTAACATTAAAGAGTTTGTAAATCTATCTTTTTTTGAAGAGTTCAAAAAAAATAATAACGTAAGGACGGTAGGAGTTTTTAAAGATCTTAATCTTTTAGACAACTCCCTTGAAGTTATTCATTTAGATTTAAAATTCTAATTTCTTATTAAAACTGCAGGAGTTTTTATCAAAGCTCCTGTATTAAAATCTAAAAGCTGCAACTCAATATTTTCTTTTATTAACGCTGAAGTTCCTATAGCTAAATTCTCTACTTCTAAACCTCTATCTGTTGCGAGCATTTTTATACTATCACCTGCAACGTAAGTTGATCTTAAAATACTTTCAACACCTACCAATCCACTGTTTAAACGTCGCTCTACATTTTCAAATCCTATTCCCCTACCACGTAACTCTATTAAAATTGATAAACTTCCTTTTAATCCATACATATTACGAGCTAATTTTAAGTCTGAAGTAGCTCTATATAAGGTAAGAATATTTTCATTATCTGGTTTTTTAAATGGATTGTAATATAAATCTGAAGTATAACCTTTTGATTTTAAATCTACCATCATCTTATCTATTATACCTCTAGAGTATTTTTTCAAGTCTTCTGGATAATTCGGATTTGTTGTCTCTAAAGTTAAAATATCATAAAATGGTACAGCCTTAGTTTTTACAACACCATCATACGATTCTACATCTGCAATATACTCGTGTATATCTACAAAAACTTCTGGCTTAAATAGGTTATAAGCAAATCTTAACGCCGCTGCTTCTATTGTATTTAAATCTAGATGATCTGCGTTTATATCTTTGCCTTCTCCAGAAACTCTGGTAAACTTTTTAACACCATCTGGATTTATTCTTGGTAATACTACTATATTTATACGCTCTAAAAGATAATTTAAATCACCTAGTGCAATTCTATTTATACTCGCCATTAAAACATCAGTGCCCATAGGCTCATCAGCGTGTTGTGCAGCTATCAGCATAACTGTTGGTTTTTCATTTTGAGTTTTATCAAATGTTATACTTTTATTTTTAGATAATGCTATAACAGGCAGATAATGTTCTCCAGATGTTGGACCATACAAATTTACAACTGTACTCTTATTACTTGTATGAATACCTCCTAAATAATCGAGCATCTCTTTTTGAGTTGTAAAATTGCGCTTTTCTCCGATGACAGATGGAGTAGATACAATTGGAATCTCTTTCTGGAAATGAGCTTTTAAAGCTTCTGGCTCTTTATAACTCTCTCCTAAAAATCCAAAAACTACCTGAGATAATAATAAAAAGTAGCTTAATTTTTTCATTTAATCACATCCTCAAAAATTTTCTTTTTTCTAATTATTCTTTTCAATTTTTTATTCATCTTTCCTTTATGAAAATATATTTTCATTTTCAGACGTTAAAAAAAGAATTGACTTTTTAGACTGTTTTATTGTACAATTGTGTTTTAAAAAGTGAAAAATTTAACGAAAAGGAGTCTTACTAAAATGGAGTCAAAAAAATTAAACTGGCGTATGCTGGCGATGATGGGTTTTACAATTGTTTGGGGATTTGGAAACGTTGTTAACAACTATGCAAACCAAGGCCTTACAGTTGTTGTTTCTTGGGTTTTAATTTTATCTTTATATTTTTTACCATATGCTCTTATGGTTGGAGAGATGGGATCTGTATTTGAAAAAAAAGCTGGAGGAGTTTCTGGTTGGGTTGGATCAACTCATGGACCTATGATAGCATACTTAGCTGGATGGACATACTGGGTTGTACATATACCATACCTAGCACAAAAGCCTCAAAGTATACTTATTGCATTAAGTTGGGTATTCTTTGGTAGTGGAAATTTAATAAAAACTTTTAATCCACTCTTTTTACAAAGTATTGTATTAGTAATCTTTTTATTATTCTTATGGCTGTCGTCAAAAGGAATGAATTCATTAAAAAAAATTGGTGCTTTAGCTGGAACTTCTATGTTCTTTATGGGTATTTTATATATTTTATTAACTGTAGCTGCACCGTCACTTCAAAATGTCGAATCCGCTACAAAAGTTTGGACACTGTCAACATTTTTACCTAAATTTGACTTTACATATTTCACAACTATATCTATGCTTGTATTTTCTGTTGGAGGTTGTGAAAAAATATCTCCTTATGTAAAAGATGTAGCAAATCCAAATAAAAACTTCCCAAAAGGAATGTTGGCCTTAGCAGCTATGGTTGGTATGTCTGCACTACTTGGATCATTTGCTATGGGAATTATGTTTAACAGTGGTAATATTCCACCTGATTTAAAAATGAATGGTCAATACTATGCATTTAAATTACTTGGAGAATATTATGGTGTTGGTAATGCTTTAATGATTTTATATGCTGTAGCTAATACTCTATCTCAAATTTCAGCGTTAATGTTTTCTATTGATGCTCCACTTAAAATATTAATTGGTGATGGAGATAGAAACTTTATTCCTGCGCCTTTTACTAAGCTAAATAAGCATGGTGCTCCTATAAATGGATATAAATTAACAGCAGTTCTTGTTGGTACTTTAATTATCATACCTGCTTTAGGTATTGGAGATATGAATAATCTTTTCAACTGGTTATTAGATTTAAACTCTATTGTTATGCCGCTTAGATACTTATGGGTATTCTTAGCATATATTGCATTAAGAGGTTTCACTAGAAATAAAAATTTAAGCTCTGAAGGTGGATTTAAATTCATAAAGAATGATAAACTTGCAACCCTGATTGGTGTTTGGTGTTTTGCCTTTACATCTTTTGCATGTTTAATGGGAATTTTCCCTAAAAACATAGAAACATTTAGTCACGAGTGGTTTTTCCAAATCACACTAAATATTTTAACACCAATTATCTTAGTTGGTCTTGGACTTATATTCCCTAGAATAGCTAAAAAATACAACTAACAAAAAGAGCTTCCACGTGAGTGGAAGCTCTTTTATTTGTAGAATTTATCACGATAAAATTTTATGAAAATTGCAGCTTCAACACTCCATTGAATTGAAGTTATCCACCAGAAATATGTAACAGGCATTTTTTTATAGTATATAAAGTAATAAACTAAAGGTAATCTTATACACCAGTTACAAAACAGCACTATTCTAAATGGTGTTTTTGTATCTCCCAAACCTTTTAAAGCTCCAGATAGTACCATATCTATTGCCATTGGAATTTGTTGAATTGAACCTATCACGAGACAAGCTGATGCAATCGCTATTACTTCTACTTCTTCTTTTTTTATAAAAAGTTGAGCTAAATCTTTTGAAAAAATTAAAAATATAATCGAGAAAAATCCCATTGTTAAAACCGCTAAAACTAGAGTTGTATTCGCATACTCACGAGCAGCTTTAAAATCATTTTTTCCTACGCTATAACCTACAAGTGTAACTGCAGACATAGCAAATCCCCATCCAGGCATAAATGATATACTTTCTATTGTTACAGCAATTTGATTTGCTGAAAAAGCTGTACTACCAAGTTTCATTACCATCACAACACTCATTAGTCTTACTATACTAAAAGCAGCTTCTTGTAAACTCGATGGTACTGCTAAATTTACCAACTCTTTTAAATCCAGCTTTGAAATTTTACCTTTTAAAGATAGCTTAAACGGCAACTTTTTGTATTGACTAAGCAAGAATAAAAACGCTAAAATATTTCCCGCTACAGTTGCTATCGCTGCTCCACTTATTCCTAACTCTGGTGCTCGGAATTTTCCAAAAATCAAAATATAATCTAAACCTATATTAGTTATATTTAGTATTGCTGCTCCATAAAGTGGGGTTTTTGTATTTTTAGCACCTCTGAAAACTCCATTTAAAACCATAGAAAGCATGCTAAAGAAGAGCCCAACTGAACATATCTTCATATACTTATAACTTTGATCTAAAACTTCACCTTTCGCTCCAGCAAATGAGAGTATCTCTTTTGAGAATATAAAAAAGATTAAAAATACAACTATTGCTAAACCCAATCCTAGCTTTATTCCTAAGTTTGAGAAACGTTTTGCTGCTTCTACTTTTTCAGCTCCCAAAAGCCTTGCAACTATGGATGTAATAGATATTGATAATCCCATCGCTATAAGTATATTAATAAAGGTATACATAATTTCAGAACTAAATCCAATTGCTGCAACCGAGGTTTGACCACCATACTTTCCAACCATAAGAGTATCAAAAACCCAGATAAGCATATAAAGAATCATTTCTCCAACTGCTGGTATTGCTAATTTCATAATCTCTTTTGAACGATTTAAAAAAACAGTTTTCATAAGCTTCTCCTTTACCCAATTCCACCGTATAAAACGCCTAAAATTAATATTACAATAACTCCAGGAACAAATATATATCTACCTATTTTTACAATATATTTAGCCACGAACGAATTTTTACTTCCAGAACTTATTTCATACTCTATTGCTTTTGAATCAATACAATAAAAATAAAATCCCAAAACTACGAGTGCTCCTAAGGGAATTAAATATATTGTCATTAAATCTGCAAACTTGCTGAATAATTTCATATTCAAATCTAGTGGAATTCCAGCTAAGAAAAGTGATAGCCCTACAACTAAACTTGCTTTCCATCTTGAAATTTTAAACTTTTGCATAGCAGCTTCAACAGGAACCTCTAACTGGTTTATAGCAGAACTAACCGCTGCAAATATAACACTTAGGAAAAATACTATTCCTAGAAATTTTCCACCAGGAATGTTATTAAATACAGATGGTAGTGTTATAAAGAGTAAACTTGGACCAGCACTTGGACTAAATCCAAAAGCAAAGGCCGCTGGGATTATTATAAATCCAGCCATTAAAGCCGCTAAAGTATCTAATAAACATGTTTGAACAACACTAAGTGATATATTTATGTCTTTATCCAAGTAGCTTCCATAAACAAGCAAGGCTGAACCACTTACTCCAACTGTAAAAAATGCTTGTCCTAATGCCATAACCCAAGTAATCGGTTTTAAAAGTTGACTGAAATCTGGATTTAATAAATACTTTACACCTTCCATAGCTCCTGGTAAAGTTAGCGATTTTATCATAAGTCCAAAGAATATAAGGAACATTAAAGGCATTACAACTTTGTTTATTTTTTCAATTCCTTTTATAACTCCTAAAGATATAACTCCAATACTTATTAAAACAGCTATAAAGTGCCAAATTATAGATTCAGAGCTGCCAGCAAAGTTATTAAAATAGCTTTCATAGTTTAAAGTGCCTGTATCTTGAGTTAAGTAAGTTACAAAATACTTTATAATCCAACCAAAAACAATAACATAAAATGTAAATATTCCAGCGACTGATGCAATTGGTAGTAGCGGTAGAATTCTAGCAAACGGAATCTTTTTCTTTTCCATTAACTCACCAACACCTAAAACACCTTTTCTCATCATTCTACCAAACGATATCTCTCCAACTAAGCCTATATATGCAAACAACACCATAAATATAAAGTATGGTATTAAAAACGCTCCGCCTCCATAAGTTCCTAATTTCCAAGAAAAAAGCCAGATATTCCCAAGCCCGATAGCTGCTCCCACACACGATAAAATAAATCCAATTTTGTTTGAGAATTTTTCTCTTTTTTCACTCAAATTTTTTCACTCTCCTAATAGAAAAAATCTACAGACTTATCTGTAGAATATGACTCTTTTGTCAGAATATTGTAACATCGGTGAAAAAAAAAAACAAGGATTTTCTTATTTTTTATGATATAACTTATAGTATAATCTTGTTTAAAGGAAGTGAGGTAGAATAAGTGGAAAAATCTAATACAAAACAATTTCAAATCTTAAATTATTATAAAAAAAATCGAGAACTATACAGAAAAATGGGAAAAAGATTAGAGCGTTTTCTAAAACACTCCTTTGAAAAAGAAAAAATAATATATCACTCTATAGGCAGTCGTGCTAAAACAAAAGAAAGTTTCCAAAAAAAAATAGAACGTAAAAATTATACATCTATCGACTTAGCAACTGATCTTTGTGGTTTACGTGTTATCACTTTTTTAGAAAGTGAAACAAAAATAGTTCAAAATTTTTTGAGAAAAAATTTTATAATTGATGAAAATAACAGCGAAGATAAAGGTGATAATTTAGGAGAAGATAAAGTTGGGTATAAGTCTATACATTTAGTTGCTACTTTACCAGAGACACTTTTACAACAGCCTGAATTTGAAAGATTTCGTGACTTAAAATTTGAAATACAAGTTCGGACTATTCTTCAGCACGCTTGGGCTGAAGTTGAACATGATAAAAACTATAAATTTAGTGGACAGTTGCCACCAGATATAAAAAGACGTTTTAAGCTGTTAGCTGGTTTTTTAGAAATTGCTGATCGTGAGTTTGAGAGTATTTCAAAAGAGATAAGTGAATACGAGAAAAAAGTTGTAAACACAATTGAAGAAAATGCTCTTTATAAAATTGAAATTAATTCAACATCTTTACGTAAATACTTAAATAAAAAGTTTAATGTCAATTTTTCTCAAGGTATTAGTCCAAAAACAATTAAAACTCTTCACGATACAGGAATTAAAACTTTAGAAGATTTTTCTAAAATTGAAGATTCTGAAATTATGATAAAGTATCTTGGAAATGGTGCTAAAAAATCTCCAGCACGTTATGATTTAATGATAAATCATCTTTTAGATTATAGAGAAAAGAGAGAAACTATTTTATAGCTTCTCTCGCTTTTATAAAGTTTTTATTGCAGTATAAACATCTAGAGTTTCTATTGTCTTCTCCGTTGTCTTCAAATTGCGCTGAAAATTCATTGTTTCTAACACTTTTTTTACAAATTTTGCAAAGCTCACTATGAACAGTGTCTTCTCTAAAAAATTTTTCTAAATTATTTGAAAACTCTTTTAAAATATTTATCAATTTTACCACCTTATCCTTTCATCTATACTATTATACATTATAGCTACAAAAATAGTATTATCTTTCCTTTCTGTAAAGTATTTTTAAAGGAATTATTGTTATTTTTTAGAAAACATAACATATTGATTTCTATTTTTCAGGGAGGATGTTATGAAAAAAGTCATAGTGTTATTTAAAAATGAAAATAATCTAGATTTAATTTTAAAAAGTTACCAAAATTTAAAAAATAATTTTGGTTTTGAGATTTTACCAATTTATATAAGAGATGTAGCTTATAAAACTCGTATAAGCGAAACTATGATCACTTCTGGCGAAGCTTTTAAAATTTTAAGTGAATTAGAGGATGATTTTATAAAAAAAGTAAAACTAAAGTTAGTTCAGTATAAAATCGAGCATGAACTTTTAATTTTAGACGGAGTTAGTGCAAACGAAATTAAAGATTACTTAAAATCCGCTGATCTTTTAATGCTTGAACAAGGAATGTTTTTAAGTGATTTGCTTATAGATTTTTTAGAAATTTCATTTAGACCTCTTATTATTCTAAGAGAAAATGTTATTAATTTTGATAACTTGGCGATTGTTTCAAATGATGGAGTTAAAGTTAATAACAGCGTTTATAATTTCTTAAACTTATTTTCTAAATTAGATTATGAAACTTTTCCAGTTTTAACTTGGAACTTTAAATCTTCAAATCATCATCTTTTAGAACTCCTAAAAAACAAAGGATATAACTCTCTTGTTATGAGTTTTTCTTCAAAATTTGATAGTATTGAAGATTTCTATCTTGCTGCAAATAAACACGATTTAATTATTATGGGTAATCTAAGCAGATCATTTTTCTTTGAAAAAGTAACAAACCGAACTGGTTTAAATCTTTTAGAAAATTTAAAAACCCCTATTTTTATAGGTTAACAAAAAGGTGTAACTCTTCTGAGTTACACCTTTTTCTATACTTCTAAGCTTCTTTTAGTATCTATAGCATTCATAACTTCATCATAATATTCATCATTTAATTTATAATACTTTTTGTATATTACATAACCAAATATTGAAAGTAAAATTGGGAAAACTATCATCAAGTATTTTATTCCTAAAATAGACGATGCTCCTTGAGCTATGTTTGGTGTATATCCAACAAGTGATAATCCCATTCCTATCAACCATCCACTAATTGCAGAAGCTGATTTTACAAGCAATGTTTGAACAGAGAAAATAACACTTTCATTTCTAGAACCAAATTTAAACTCTCCATAATCTACAACGTCAGCTAACATAACTGTTGATATTCCTAAAGTTAATCCTGAACCTAATTTAGCTACGATTCCTGACGCTGCTACTAAAATTAAGTTTGTAGGAGCTATAACTCCTGATATAAACAGCATTAAAAATCCAATTACAGGCAATCCACACCCTAAGAAAAATACCTTTTTTCTACCTATTTTTCTAGAAAGCATTGGAAAAGCTAAGAGCGCTGAAATTTCTGCTAATCCAGAGAATCCTGTAAATACAGAAAACAGTTTTTCCATTCCAACTACATATTTAAAGTAGTAAATTGCAACTCCACCAGAAATTTGAGACATCAAGTTAAACATCAGTATTGTTCCAATTAACGCTACAAGTTGGTCATTTTTTAAGATTAATCTAAATGCACTTTTTAAGTTTATCTTTTCAGCGTTTTTCTTACTAACAACTTGTTCTTTTACATTTCTTACAGTTACTATAGTTGTTAATATAAAGACAACTGCAATACCCATAGAGAGTAGTGAGAATCCTCTACTTTCATTTCCTGCTCCTAAAAACGCTATTAACGGCAATCCAAAACTTCCAAGTGACAACCAAGCTAAACTTGCAAATATTCTTGGTACAACTGCAATTTCCTCTCTTTCTTTTTTATCACTTGATAAAGATGGAATCATTGACCAAAAAGGTATATCCATAATTGTATACGTCATTCCCCAAAGAATATACATAATTGATATATAGATGTATAATTTTGTTCCTGAAAATGCCTCTGGCTTTGTAAACATTCCAACTACAGTTATAGCATTTAAAATAGTTCCTATTAAAATCCAAGGTCTAAATTTTCCCCATTTACTTCTAGTATTATCTACAAGCATACCCATAGCAGGATCGTTTATAGCATCCCACATTCTTGCAACTAAAAATAGTGTTCCTACAAATGCTGGAGCTAATCCTAAAACATCTGTAAAATAATACATTAAGAATATATAAACTATTGCACAAGCATAATCTTTTCCTAAAGCTCCTAAACCATATGACAGTTTTGTTTTTAAAGTAATCATAAACACTCTCCCCTGAATATCCTACTAAATTTTTTACTTTACTTCTACTAGTTCAAACATTTTACTCGTAAAATCTTGAGTCTCTGAATCTTTTGAAAAATATCTATCGGGTTGTTCAAAAACAATTCCCATATTCATAAGCTCATCTCCATAGGCTTCTAACTCGTCATTTATCAAATATTTTTTTTCTGGATCCAATCCTTTTAAAATTACTTTTTGATTGTATCCTGGATTTGGTGTTGCTAAAATTTTAAAATATCCAACTAACGCTGAACCTTTTTCTTTATCTACAACCATCCAAGCTGCAGTGTTACCTTCAAAAGGACTTTCTAACCTATAAAAATCTCCAAATTGAATTAATGCTCTATTTTTTTTATAGAAATCTAGATGTTTTTTTACTGCTTTTTCAGTTGTTTTGTTAAACTTTAATAAATCTAACTCATAACCAAAGTTTCCAAAACACGCTACATTGTTTCTAGTTTCTAAGCTTGTTTTTCTAGCTGTTTGATGATTTGGTATATCTGAAACATGTGCTCCCATACTAATAGGTGGATAAGCTAACGATGTTCCATGCTGTATTTTTAATCTTACAATTGCATCTGTATTATCACTTGTCCAAACTTGTGGCATATAGTGTAACATTCCAGCATCAAATCTTCCCCCTCCAGAAGCACAAGACTCAAATAGTATATGAGGAAACTGCGTTGTTAACTTTTCTAATATTTCATAAAGTCCTAAAATATATTTATGTGGTAAATCTCTATAAGTTACCTCGGTCATATTTCTATTCATATCCCATTTTACATAAGATATTGGAGCTTCTCGGAATCTTTCTGATAATATATTTACTATATACTCTCTTACTTCTTTTTTAGATAAATCTAAGATATATTGATTTCTTCCCATTGATAACTTTCTATTAGCAACTCCTAAAACCCAATCAGGATGGTCTTCATATAGTTGGCTTGATTTACTTATCATTTCAGGTTCAAACCAAAGACCAAACTTAATTCCGCTCTTTACAACTCTTTCTCCTAAGCCTTTAACTCCATTCGGCAGTTTTTGTAAATTTGGAAACCAATCTCCTAGGGATGTTTTATCATCGTTTCTTTCTCCAAACCATCCATCATCAAGTACAAACAGTTCAAATCCTAAATCTTTTGCCTTTGAAGCCATATTTACTATTTTATCTTCATCAAAATCAAAGTACGTTGCTTCCCAGTTGTTTACTAAAATTGGTCTTTCTTTATCTCTCCACTCACCTCTAGCAACTCTTTCTCTTAACAGTTTATGAAACGTTTTACTTAAATCGTTCATACCAGAATCACTATAAGCTATTATACCCTCTGGGGATGTAAAGCTTTCACCTGGTTGTAAGCTCCATTTAAAATCAAACGGATTGATTCCCATAGTTACTCTAGTTGCATCAAAATGATCAACCTCTACATGAGCTAAAAAGTTTCCAGAATACACTAAGGCAAATCCAATGCTTTCTCCAGCGTCTTCTGTTGTATTTGGACGCTTTAAAATTAAGAATGGATTTTGATGTGCACTGCTTGCTCCTCTTGTACTATCTATATATTGTGATCCAACTTCTAATTTTCTATTTTTAACGTATCTTTCTCTTGCCCAAGCTCCTGATAAATGTATCATTTCATAGTTATAATCTGGTAAATCTAGAGATAAACTCATAATTCTGTTTATATCTATCTTTTCTTCACCGTTATTTTTTAATCTAACATTTCTAGTTATAACATCTCTATCTTTATAAACAGTATAACTTAAAATCATCCTACATTTTAAAACATCATCTTCTAACTCTATTTCTAGAGTACTTCCCTCTTCTGGAGATTCCATATAAGTTGAAGGTAATCCTTTTAATGCTTTTTTTCCAGCATAAACTTTATGACCCTTGTATTTAAAATCACTAATTCTACTACCATCTTCACCTTCTAGTTCGAAAGCAGGCTTTCTAAAATCAGTTGTACCATAACTTGGATATTCTTGTTTTATATATTCTAAAGAAAATCCAGGATCATCTTCATGGTGTGCAATTATACCAATTCCAACTGCAGGTTTATAAAAAAAGTGTGAAAAATTATCTCTATGTTTTATTTTTTTTCCAAAATAAAGGTTTCCTAATTCACCATTCTTCATAACATTGAAGATGTAACTTATATTTTTTCCTATTAAATGAAACTCTTTATTTCCCTCGTTTATATTAATCATCAGATCCTCCATAAATTATGTTTTTACATCTTTTATAAAACAATTATATTGTATTCTGAACATCATTACAACTTTTTTTTCTGATTAATGTAGAAGTTTTTTTACCTTAGTAAAAGAAGTCCTCTATATTTTTTTCACAATATTTTAATTGAAACCTCTATATTCATTGACAAAAAAAAATTAGTATGCTACATTAATAGTGTCGAAAAAAAGTGCTAATAGTGCACACTAATAAAATTTTGTTTAGTGGAGGATATATGAAAACCGTTGTTGTGATTGGAAGCATTAATATGGATTTAGTTACTTTTTGCGAGCGAGCACCCGAAGGTGGCGAAACTCTTTTAGGAAAAACTTTTATGCAAATTCCTGGTGGAAAAGGAGCAAACCAAGCAGTAGCTATCGGTAAAATGATGACCCCTGTAAGTATGTTAGGAAAAATTGGTCACGAAGGTATGGGAGTTACTCTTTTAAACTCTATGAAAAATGATGGTGTAGATGTTTCTAACATCGAATACTCTGACAATACGACTGGAATTGCTCAAATTACTGTAGAAGAAGATGGACAAAATAGAATTTTAGTTGTCCCTGGTGCAAACTACTCTGTAGACAACCAATATATTGATAAACATATAGAAGTTATAAAAAATTGTGATATCCTCGTAGCACAATTAGAAATTCCTCTTCAAACTGTAAAATACTCTTTCAAAAAAGCAAAAGAGTTCGGTAAAATTACTATCTTAAACCCAGCTCCAGCTCAAAAATTAGATGCTGAAATTATCTCTAACTCTGATTATATAATTCCAAATGAAACAGAGCTAGAAATTTTATCTAGTATGCCTATAACAGATGAAAAATCTGTAATTGCAGCTGCAAATGTTCTTTTAGATTCTGGTGTAAAAGGTTTAATTGTAACTTTAGGTAAAAAAGGTGCTATGTTTATAACAAAAGATTATATAAAATCTTTCTCTGCATATAGAGTAGATGCAATTGATACGACTGCTGCTGGAGATAGTTTTATTGGTGGATTTTGTAGTGGATTAGGTGCTGGATTAACTTTAGAAGAATCTATTGAGCGTGGAACTAAAGTTGCTGCTATTTCGGTTACGCGAATTGGAGCTCAAACATCTATACCTACACTTGAAGAAGTACTAAATTTTAAAGGAGAGTAATTATGAAAAAAGGAAGATTATTAAACAGCGAGCTGTCTTATGAAATATCAAAAATTGGTCACACTTCACACATCACGGTTTGTGATGCTGGACTTCCGTTTCCAAAAGATGTAAAAAGAATTGATTTAGCTATTGAAGCTGGATTTCCTAGTTTTATAAAAACTCTAGATGCTATTTTAAGTGAAATGATGGTTGAAGAAATAGTACTAGCAAATGAAATTAAAGATGTAAATCCCCTTATTTTTGAAGAGATTTTAAAAACTTTCTCTCAACACAATATATCTCCTAAAATAGTTTTTGTAGAACACAACGATTTTAAAGAGATTACAAAATCAAGTGAAGCTATTGTTAGAACTGGAGAGTGCACTCCTTATGCAAATATAATTTTAAAATCAGGAGTAGTTTTCTAAAATGAAAAGAGAGATCGTTTTAAAAATGGTAGATATAAAAAAGTCTTTTCCTGGTGTTAAGGCTTTGGACGGAGCTTCACTTAATGTTTACAAAGGAAGAGTAATGGCTTTAATGGGAGAAAATGGCGCTGGTAAATCTACACTTATGAAAATCATGACTGGTATTTATTCAAAAGATTCTGGGTCAGTTTTTTTAAATGAAGAAATTGTAGATTTTAAAAATTCAAAAGATTCTCAAGCTGCTGGAATTGCAATTATTCACCAAGAGTTAAATTTAATACAAAATATGAGTATTTCTGAAAATATATTTTTAGGTAGAGAACTTTCGAATCGAGCTGGTAAAATTGATTCACATCGTATGCACCGAAAAGCTCGAGAGCTTTTAAATCTATTGAATATTGATGATAGTGAAAAAACTTTAATTAAGGATTTAACAATTGGTAAAATGCAGATGATAGAGATTGCTAAGGCTCTTTCCCAAAACGCACAACTTATTGTTATGGACGAACCTACAGATGCTCTTACAGCTAAAGAAACTAAGAGTCTTTTCAATGTTATTAGAAAATTAACAAGCGAGGGTAAAAGTATTATCTATATATCTCACAGATTAAAAGAGATTCCAGAGATTTGTGATGATATAACTATATTAAGAGATGGTAAATTTATAAGTGAAGCAATTGTAAAAGAGATCGATGAAAACTATATTATAAAAAATATGGTTGGTAGAACCTTAGATGATCAATTTCCTAATCTCTCTATTAAACCAGGAGAAGAAGTGTTAAAAATTCAAAATTTAAATGGGCAATATGTAAAAGATGTCTCTTTCAGTTTAAGAAAAGGTGAGATTCTAGGTATCGCTGGACTTATGGGCGCTGGTAGAAGTGAACTTTTCAAAACTATATATGGTTACTACAAACCAGAATCTGGTAAAATAATTTTGGATGGAAAAGAAGTAACTATAAACTCTCCTAAAGATGGCGTTCAAAATGGAATTGCCTATGTTTCTGAGGATAGAAAAGGTGATGGTTTAGTTCTCGATTTAAGTGTAAAAGACAATATGACACTATCATCTCTAAAGCTTTTCTCTAAAAATTTTGCTTTAAACAAAATTCTAGAAGCAAAATCAGTTGATAATTTTATTCAAAAATTTAGAATAAAAACTCCTTCACAAAATGCGATTATTAAAAATTTAAGTGGTGGAAATCAACAAAAAGTTGCTATAGCAAAAGCTTTACTTACTAATTCTAAAATTTTAATTTTAGATGAACCAACAAGAGGTGTTGATGTTGGAGCTAAAAAAGAGATCTACGATGTCATAAACGAGCTAAAAGCTGAAGGTTTAAGTATTGTTATGATTTCATCAGAAATGCCAGAAGTTATGGGTTTAAGCGATAAAATTATGGTACTTCATGAAAATAGATTAACTGGAATTCTTTCGAAAGAAGAATTTTCCGAAGAAAAAATAATGAGATATGCAGTGGGAGTTGAAAAATAATAATGTTAAAAAAAATATACAACAACAAACCTTTAATAGGTTTAATCGTTTTCTCAATTATAGTTTCATTTTTAAATCCTAGATTTTTATCTTCTGGAAATATTTTAAATATTTTACGACAAACATCTATAAATTCTGTTTTAGCCATCGGTATGACCTTAGTTATACTAACAGGTGGTATTGATTTGTCTGTTGGTTCTATTCTAGCGTTAACTGGAGCTTTTGGTGCAAAGTTGATTACGAGTGGTATGAATCCTGTTTTAGCAATTGTCATCGCCATTATTATCGGTGGTATTTTTGGTTTGCTAAACGGAGCTTTAATATCTTACTTAAAACTTCAGCCATTTATTGTGACTTTAGTTAGTATGACACTATTAAGAGGAGCAACTTTAGTTTTCACAAACGGTAAACCAATTCCTGTGAGAGCTGGTGGAGATTTCTTTGATAATATTGGTGGTGGATACTTATTCAATATTCCTATTCCTATATATATCATGATTGCTCTTTTCTTTGTTGGTAGTTATGTATTAAATAATTTAAAATTTGGTAGATATATCTATGCTATTGGAGGAAACGAAGAAGCAACTAAACTTTCTGGAATCAACACTAACAAGTATAAAACACTTGTTTATGGCGTTTGTGGTGCTACTGCTGCTTTAGCTGGTGTTATTATTACTTCTAGACTAGGTTCTGCTCAGCCAACAGCTGGTTCTGGATATGAACTTGACGCTATAGCCGCGGTTGTTCTTGGAGGAACATCTTTAGCTGGTGGTGTTGGTAGTATCGTTGGAACCGCTTTAGGTGCAGTAATTATTGGTGTTTTAAGTAATGCCTTAAACCTTTTGAATGTGTCGTCATATTATCAGATGATGGTAAAAGCTCTTGTTATCTTAATTGCTGTTTTAATCGACAAGAAATCTTCAAAATAAATTGAACAGGTGGTGTTTTATGAAAAATAAATTGAGATATTATATTTTTACAACTCTTTTTTTAACCTTTGCATCTTTTGCAAGCGCTACTCGAATTGGATTTGTTATTTCAACTCAAGACAACCCTTTTTTCGTTAGTTTAAAAGAAGGAGCAGTTCAAAAAAGTAAAGAGTTAAACTATGAAATTATTGTCTTGGATTCACAAAATGACCCTTCAAAAGAGTTAAGCAATGTTGAAGATTTAATTCAAAATGAAATAGATGTACTGCTTATAAATCCAACTGATTCTGATGCTGTTATATCTTCAGTTAAAGCTGCTAATCGTTTTAAAATTCCTGTTATAACTTTAGATAGAGCAGCGAACGGGGGAGTAGTAGTTTCACATATCGCTTCTGATAACTCTGCTGGGGGAGCTTTAGCTGCTCAATTCCTAATAGAAAAATTAAAAGGTAAAAGTGCGAATGTTGTAGAACTCGAAGGCATTCCTGGAACAACTGCTGCTCGTGATAGAGGCGAAGGTTTTCACTCTCTTGCTCAAAATAACTTAAATATTGTTGCAGAGCAAGCCGCTGATTTTGATCGAACAAAAGGATTAAACGTTACTGAAAACATTCTCGCAGGAACTCCTAATATAGATGCTATTTTTGCTCACAACGACGAAATGGCACTTGGAGCATTAAAAGCTTTAGAAGCTGCTCATAAAACCGATGTATTGATTGTTGGATTTGATGCAACTGAAGATGCTATTAAAGCTGTTAAAGATGGTAAATTAGCTGCTACTATCGCACAAAATCCAAGCTTGATTGGAAGTGCAGGAGTGCTTGCAGCTCAGAAAATTATAGAAAAATCTAGCATTCCTAAATTTATTCCTATCGAATTAAAGCTAATAACGCAATAGTTAGAGCGTTTTTCGAATAAATATTAACCTTTTAAAAAGTAGTGTGACTCTAATCACACTACTTTTTTTTTATTAAACGTACTATAATAAGGTATTATAATTTTTTAGGAGGAGATGATTTTATGAAAAAAATTCAAACTACTTGTAATTATTGCTCTTTAGCTTGCAATATGGACTTTTATATAAAGAATGGAGCTATTCAAAAAGTTATACCATCTCAAGATTATCCTGTTAATAAGGGATTTAGTTGTATTAAAGGACTAAATTTAGATAAACAACTTTCATCAGATAAATTTACTAGAAATCCTTTAATGAAAACAGTTGAAGGCAGAAAAGAGATTTCTTGGGAAAAAGCTTACTCACTTTTAGCAAAACAAATGAAAGAAATTATAAATAAAAATGGTAAAGAGTCAGTAGCAGCAATAAGCACTGGACAACTTCCTGTTGAAGAGATGGCTTTAGCTGGTCATGTTTTCAGAAATTATATCGGTGGACAACTCGATGGAAATACTAGACTTTGTATGGCTACATCTGTTGTTGCTTACAAGCAGAGTTTTGGATTTGATGCACCACCTTATACATTAAATGATTTTGAACTTTCTGATACAATTATCTTTATCGGCGCAAATCCTGTTGTTGCTCATCCTATTATTTGGGACAGAGTTAGAAAAAACAAAAATAAAAAGGTAATCGTAATAGATATTAGAACGAGTGAAACCGCTAAAAACGCTGATTACTTTTTCTGCATTAAGCCTAAAAGTGATATAGTTCTTTTATACGCAATTGCAAACTATTTAATTCAAAATAATATGATTGATAAAGATTATATAGATAACTACTCTGAAAACTTTGATGAGTTTAAAAAACATGTTGCTCAATTCTCTATTGAATCAGTAGAAAGCTCTGTTGGAATAACTAAAGATGAGTTTTTAACATTAGTAGAATTAATAAACAAAGGAAATGCTGTTTCTTTCTGGTGGACTATGGGAGTTAATCAAAGTTACCAAGCTGTAAGAACTGCTCAAAGTATTATAAATTTAGCTGTTATGACTGGAAACATTGGTAAACCTGGAACAGGAGCAAACTCTATAACAGGTCAATCAAACGCTATGGGTTCACGTCTTTTCAGCAACAGTACAAGTCTTTACGGTGGTGGAGATTATGCTGACAAAGCGAAAAGAGAGATGGTTGGAAAAGCTTTGGATTTAGATCCCGCTATCTTCCCTACAACACCAACTCTACCTTATAATGTTATAATTGAAAAAATAATTTCTGGTGAGATTAAAGCTCTTTGGATTCTTTGCACAAACCCAGTACATTCTTGGATAAACAACTCGGAATTTAAAAAAGCTGTCCAAAAATTAGAACTTTTTGTTGTTCAAGACTTATATCCAAACACAGATAGTTCTGAGCTTGCAGACTTCTTTTTACCAGTTGTATCTGGAATAGAAAAAGAAGGTACTTTTATCAATACAGAAAGAAGAGTCTCTAAATTAAATCCTGTTTTACCTAGAGTTGAAGGTGGATTTAGTGATTTTGAAGTTTTATATAACTTTGGTAAAGCTTTAGGAATGGGAGAGCTTTTAGATGGCTGGGAAACTCCTGAACTTGTTTTTAACAAAATGACTAAGGTTACAAAAGATTCACCTGCAGACATGAGTGGAATCACTTATAAGCTATTGGATGAAGGCTATGGTGTACAATGGCCATTCCCAGAAGGAGAAGTTTTAGTTAACCACGAAAGAAGATTGTTTGAAGACAATCAGTATTATACACCTAACAAAAAAATGAAATTCATATTTGAAGATGTTGTAGAAAATCCTGTTCCAACAAATGCAGAGTTTCCTTATGTTTTAAACACTGGAAGAGGAACTGTTGGGCAATGGCACACTTGCACAAGAACAAAAGAGATCACTTATGTTAATGATGCTGTTTCCAATAACTCATACATCTATTTATCTCCAACTTTAGCAACAGAGTTAAATATTGAATCGAGAGATACTGTGCTTGTTAAATCTATTAATGGTAAAAGTAGTAAGTTTTTAGCTTTGATTACCGAAGATTTACCTCATGATATTCTTTATGCTCCTATACACTACATCGAAACAAATAACTTAACACTTTCAATATACGATCCATATTCTAAAGAGCCGTCATATAAATATGCACCTGTTTCTATAGAAAAAATTTAAAGGAGGACACAATTTGAAAAGAATTAAAATAGATAGAAAAAAATGTATTGGTTGCTTGACTTGTGTAAGTGCTTGCTTGGTTTCAAATAACTGTGCTGACTCTCGTAACAGAGTCGTTTTAAGTAGCGATTTTCAATTTTCTCCAATTTTTTGTAGAAACTGTGACTTGCCAGAGTGTGTTTACACTTGTATGAGTGGAGCTATGAGAAAAAACACTGAAACTGGATTTGTAGATTATGATAAAGATAAATGTGCAAGCTGTTATATGTGTATTATGGCTTGCCCATATGGAACTTTAAAAGAGGATAAAGCTACTAAAAAAGAGATTATGAAATGTAATATGTGCACACATCATCCTGATGGACCACAGTGTGTTGCAAAGTGTCCTATGGCCGCTATCACTCTTGAGGAGGTATAAAATGAAATATGTTATAATTGGAGCTTCTGCTGCTGGTATTAATGGCGCTGAAAATTTAAGAGCTTTAGATAAAGACGCTGAAATAACTTTGATATCTGAAGATACAGCAATATATTCTCGTTGTATTCTTCATCACTATATTGGAAATATGAGAGATGTCGAAGGTATTAATTTTGTAGATAAAGACTTTTTTGAAAAAAATATGATTAATTGGATAAAAGGAAAAGCAGTAACAAGTTTAGATGAAACCGCTAAACTTATTACTCTAGACGATGGTAATACTATAAGTTATGATAAACTCCTTATAGCAACTGGTTCAAGACCATTTTTCCCTCCTATTGAAAATATCCATGGTAAAAAAAATGTTGTTGGATTAAAATCACTGAATGACTGTGATACAATTTTAACTCTTTCTAAAACCGCTAAAAATATAGTCGTAGTTGGAGCTGGACTTATTGGTATGGATGCTGTTGTTGGACTTTTACACAACAAAGATGTGCATGCTAAAATATCTCTTATAGAGATGGCCGATCGTTTATTACCTCTACAACTTGATAAAGAAGCTTCTTCTGCATATGAAGAAAAATTAATTGAAGGTAAAGTAGATATATATTTTAATTCAAAAGTTACAAAATTAAATCCAAATCCTGAAAATGATCTTGAAATAAACTCTTTAGAACTAGAGAATTCTGAAGTGAATACTCGTATTGATGCAGATTTAATTATAGTTTGTGCTGGCGTTCGTGCAAATGTAGAGTTCTTAAAAAACACGACCGTTCAATATGATAAAAGAGGTTTGATTTTTAATAAAAAAGGTGAAACAAACGTTAAAGATATATATGGTGCTGGAGATGTTAGTGGAAGAGGAACTATCTGGTCTGTTGCTGTTAAAAATGGAATTGTAGCAACTTCAAATATGGCAAACGTTCATAGAGTAATGGATGATTTCTTTTTTGAAAAATCAACTATGAATTTTTTTGATATTCCAACTTTATCTTTAGGGTGTATTAGTTCTTTTGATAAATTTGAAAACCTTAAAATTGAAACTATGAAAGACAGCAAAGGTGTTTATAAAAAAATTGCTCATAAAGATGGACATATATATGGTGCTATTATTCAAGGCGATTTAGCTTATACTGGTGTTTTAACACAACTTATTCGATTGTATATCGATATATCAAAAATTAAAAAATCAGTATTCAATATTGATTATTCTGATTTCTTTAATATAAACTCATCATTAGAGTTTAAATACGAAGACTAAAAGGAGCTTGTATGATAAAAAAAACTATTGAAAGATTAGAGCATTTTCCTGTTGGAGTTATAGCTACAACTGTTGGTGCTGCTACTCTTGCAAATGCTTATGCATTAATGAATTTTACCTATCTTAGAAATATTTTTATGATTATTGGAATTATAGTATTTATTTTTGCAACTATTAAAATTTTCAAACACAGAGAGACTTTTCTAAACGAATACAAAACTACTATTCCCGCTAGTTTATACGGAACATATTCTATGCTAGCAATGATTATTGGATCATTTTTACTGCCATACAGTTATTTTCTCGGTAAAAATTTATGGCTTTTTGGAGTTTTTTTCCATGCGTTTTTAATACTAATATTTACTTATAGAAATGTTATTAAAAACTTTAACATCGATACATTTGTGCCTAGTTGGTTTGTAACTTACAATGGAATTATGGTTTCAGTTGTAGTTGGTGGAAAAATGGAAGAGCCTCTTATTTTAAAAGCTGTTTTAGTATATGGAGTACTTGCTTTTTTTGTAATTATTCCTTTTATGCTAAGAAGACTATTTATAAAGCCTTTACCTGACGCAGTTTTTCACACTAAAGCTGTACTTTTAGCACCATCAAGTCTATGCTTAGTAAGCTATTTAAATGTCTTAACTAAGCCTGATCTTGTTGTAGCTTCTGGACTTTATGCTATAGTTATTTTAACACTAATCTCAATATTGATTAGTATCCCTAAATTCTTTAGTTTTAATTTTCATCCAGGCTTTGCGGGAATGACCTTCCCAATGGCAATTGGAACTATCGCTTCATTTAAAATGAGCGCTTTTTTAGGAGAGATGCATTTAAGTCAGTATTCAAATATTGCTCGAAACATAGGTGGTATACAAATTTATGTCACAACCACTATTATTGCATTTGTTTTTTATAACTTTTTAAAAAAGATAAAACCCAACTCTTAATTGAGTCGGGTTTTTTTATTCATTTAATATATTTATTATTTTGTATTTTAATAAGTTTACCTTTGCTCCATATATAACTTGTACTTCACAATCTTTTATTATAACTCGAATTGCTCCTGTTTTTATCCAAAATTTTTCATCTGCAATAACTGAATTGTTTTTAACTATAATTCTAAGTCTTGTTTTACAAGCGTCTACTTCAACTATATTTCGGGACCCTCCTAAAAGATTTATAATTTGTAAAGGTACTTCATCAATTGATTCAATTTTTTTATCAACAGTTTCTTCTTCATCAATATAGTTTCCTCTTCTTCCAGGTGTTGGTAAATCGTATCTTTTTATAATAACATCAAACAACCAATAGTTCAAAAAGAAAAATACTGCTGAAACTATTGTAAAGTTTATTAAATCCTTATATAATCCAGCTTCTATTAACAATGGAATACGTAAAAGCAACTCTAAAAATCCAAATGCATGTATTCTTAAGGATATTAAATCCACTAAAGCAAAAGCTATTCCTGTTAAAATAGAATGAACTATATACAAAATTGGTGCTACAAACATAAACATAAATTCTATTGGCTCTGTTACTCCTGTTAAAAATACTGCGAACATAGCTGATATAAAAATTGTTTTATACTGAACTTTTTTATCACTATCTACATTTTTTAAAATAGCCAATCCTATTCCCATTAGAGAAGATGTTGTCAATACAAGCTGTCCAACTTTAAATCTTGCTGGTACAACTTTTTCTAAAAGATTTTTATAACCAGTTACATCTCGAGCTGATTTCAAATTATTTAAATCTGTTATCCAAGCTAACCAGATTGGTTCTTGGCCAGCTATTTTAGTTCCTGCTGCTGCTCCTGTTAAAATAGTATAAACTCCTCCAAGCTCTGTATAGTGCATTGGAACTGTTAACATATGATGCAAACCAAAAGGCAACAAGAGCCTTTCCAATGTTCCATAAAAAAATGGAAGTAAAACTGGCAGAGTATTTCTAGAAGTCGCTATCCATTCACCTAAATTGCTCAATAACAATTGAATAAATGGCCAAATAAACGACAAAAAAATAGCCATTAAAAACGAATAAAATATAACAACGAATGGTACAAATCTTTTTCCATTAAAAAAAGCCAATGACTTTGGAAGTTTATCAAAAGTTGAATACTTATTAAATAAAATCGCTCCTAAAAACCCAGATAAAATACCAACAAAAATTCCCATGTTTAAAGCAGGTGCTCCAATTACAAATGTAAAATAGTTTTTAACCAATAACTCTTGACCTGTAAGTGATTTTACAACTGCATCTGGATTACTCAACATAGTTTCATTTATATTAAATATAGATCCTGTTATTCTATTTAAAAGTATAAAAGTCATCACTCCTGCAAATGCTCCTCCAGCTTTCCCCTTTGCCCAAGACCCTCCTATAGCAGCAGCAAATAAAACATTCAAGTTTACAATAACTCCCCAGCCAGTATCTTCTACAATTCTTCCAATCATAGAAAGTCCTCCAGCATCTAAAACTTTCCCTATTGAAACCATTATTCCAGCTGCTGGCATAACTGCAATAACCACGATTAATGCTTTTCCAAATTTTTGCCAAAAATCAAATGATATAAAATTATCACTCTTCATTTTTTCTGCTACAAAAACTGCTACAAAAGTGTTTACAACTTTTTTGTAGCAGTTTTTGTAGCAGTTTCACCCCCTCTTTTTTCTAAATTTTAGACATTCAAATTTTCATATCTTGTTTTTTTTCTTTATCTCCCTAGAATATCAATTATTTTACATTTTAATATATCTGACTTTGGTCCATATACAGCTTGAACTCCACAATCTTTTACTATAAGTCCAATTAACCCTGTTTTTTTCCAAAGATTTTTATGACTAACAGCATCTGGATTTTTAACTGTAACTCTCAGTCTTGTCATACAAGCATCTATTTCAACTATATTTCTATCTCCACCTAAAAGTTCTATAATTTCAGCAGAAATTTCAGTTCTTAATTCTTCTTCATCTATATAATTTCCTCTTCTTCCTGGAGTCGGCAAATCATATTTTTTTATAAAAAAGTTAAATACCGAATAATTCAAAAAAAATAATCCACCTGAAGCCATTACAAAATTTATCAAGTCTTTATATAACCCTGCTTTTATCATCAATGGTATACGTGAAAGCAATTCTAAAAAACCAAATGCATGTACTCTTAAGCTTATTAAATCTACTAAAGCAAAAGTAGCTCCTACTAAAATAGCATAAACTACATATAACATTGGTGCTACAAACATAAACATAAACTCTATAGGCTCTGTTACTCCTGTTAAAAATACTGCTAACATAGATGACATAAAGATTGTTTTATATTGATTTTTTTTATCACTATCTACATTGTTTAACATAGCTAAACCCACTCCTAAAAGTGAAGATGTTGTTAAAATTAGTTGTCCAGCTTTAAATCTTGCTGGTACAACAGTTTCTAAAAGATTTTCATAACCTGCTATATCTCTAACTGATCTTAAATTATTTAAATCGGTTATCCAAGCTAACCAAATTGGATCTTGCCCAGCTATTATAGTTCCAGCTTCGGATCCTGTTAAAACTGTATAAAGACCTCCTAGCTCTGTATAGTTCATTGGAATTGTTAACATATGATGCAAGCCAAATGGTAATAATAATCTTTCCAATGTACCATAAACAAATGGTGCAACTACTGGCGCTGTATTTCTTGAAGTTGCTATCCATTCACCAAAACTATTTAATCCCAATTGAATAAAAGGCCAAACTAGCGATAAAACCGTTGCCATTACAAACGACCAAAATATAACTAAAAATGGTACAAATCTTTTTCCATTAAAAAAAGCTAATGACTTTGGAAGTTTATCAAAAGTTGAATATTTATTAAATAAAACCGCTCCTAAAAATCCAGATAAAATACCAACAAAAACTCCCATATTTAAAGCTGGTGCTCCCATTACCATTGTAAAGTAATTTTTAGCTAACAACTCTTGTCCAGTTAATGAAGTTACAACTGCATTTGGATCCATTAAAAGTGCTGAATTTATATTGAATATAGCTCCTGTTATTCTATTTACAAGTATAAATCCCATTATCCCTGCAAATGCTCCACCAGCTTTCTCTTTTGCCCACGATCCCCCAATAGCTCCAGCAAATAAGATATTTAAATTTACTATGATTCCCCAACCAATATCTTCTACAATTCTTCCAATCATAGAAACTCCACTTACTCCCAGCAACTTACCAATAGAAACCATCAATCCTGCTGCTGGCATAACTGCAATTACTACAATTAAAGCTTTTCCTAACTTTTGCCAAAAATCAAATGATACAAAACCGTTCTTTTTCATTTTAATTCCCCCATATTTTATCTACTTTATAAAGTATAAACTAAAATTTTAATAATTACAAAAGAATAATAATTTTTTTAATTTCCAACGTAACATGTTACGTCTTTAGTAATGTGTTTTTATTAAACTTTAAGTATTGATATTGGACTTTTTATACTGTATACTCATTTTATAAGGGGTCCTAAGAAAAGAAAAAAAAACAGGAGGTAATAAATGTTAAAATTCTTTCAAAGATTAGGTGGTGCTTTATTCGCACCTGTATTACTTTTTCCATTTGCTGGTTTAACAGTAGCCTTAACTATCATTTTAAAAAATCCAGACTTTGTCGGTTCTCTTGCAGACCCAAACGGATTTTTCTATAAACTTGTTTTTATTATTGAAGAAGGTGGGTGGACTGTCTTTAGACAACTTCCATTAATATTTGCTGTTGGACTTCCAATAGGATTAGCAAAAAAAGCTCATCCACGTGCATGCTTGTCAGTACTAGTTACTTACTTAACATTCAACTACTTTATCAATGCTATTTTAACTTTCTGGGGACCAAACTTTGGTGTAGACTTCACTCAAAATATTGGTGGCATTAGTGGCTTAACTACTATTGCAGGAATCAAAACTTTAGATACAAGTATAGTTGGTGCAATAGCTGTATCAGGATTAACAATCTACATCCATAATAAATTTTTCGATACAAAGTTACCTGATTGTTTGGGTATCTTTCAAGGAAGTTCTTTAGTTGGGATGATTGCTTTTTTAGCTGTAATTCCTGCTGCATATTTAACATGTTTAGTATGGCCTAAAGTACAAGCTGGAATTTCATCTTTGCAAATATTAATGACATCTTCTGGAAGTTTTGGTGTTTGGTTATATACTCTATTAGAAAGAATTCTTATTCCAACTGGGCTTCATCACTTTGTATATGGACCATTTATATTCGGCCCCGCTGTTGTTGATTCAGGAATACAAGTTGCTTGGGCACAGAATTTATCAACGTTTGCAAATTCAACATTACCATTAAAACAACTTTTTCCTGAAGGTGGATTTGCATTACACGGAAACAGTAAAATGTTTGGAACTATCGGTATAGCTTTAGCTATGTATAAAACCGCTCGTCTTGAAAAGAAAAAAATTGTTGCAGGATTACTAATTCCCGCTACACTTACAGCTGTTTTAGTAGGAATAACAGAACCACTTGAATTCACATTTTTATTTATAGCTCCATTCTTATTCGCAGTACATGCTGTTTTAGCAGCTACTATGGCAGCTACTATGTATGCATTTGGTGTTGTTGGAAATATGGGTTCTGGAGTAATTGAAATTGCAGCTATAAACTGGATTCCACTTTTTAAAAATCATAGTGGTGTTATGTTTACACAGCTCGCTATCGGAATAGCTTTTATACCTGTATATTATTTTGTTTTTACTTACTGTATTCAAAAATTCAATTTAAAAACTCCTGGTAGAGAAGATGACAATGAAGATGTAAAACTTTACTCAAAACAGGATTTTAAAAATAAAAAAGATGCAAAAAACGGTAATATGGTTGTTGAAAATGCTTACTTTGATCAAGCTTACTCTTTCTTAGAAGCTTTAGGTGGAGCTAGTAATATTGAAGTTGTAAACAATTGTGCTACTAGATTAAGAGTTAGTGTTTTAGATGAACATTTAGTAGAAAATGACAGCACATTCCGAGCTGCTGGAGCTCATGGTATTGTTAGAAAAGGGAAATCTTTCCAAATTATTGTCGGGTTATCTGTTCCACAAGTGAGAGATTGCTTTGAAGATTTAATGAATAAGGATTTAGAAAATATAAAAAAATTAGCTAACGCATAGGAGGATTTATTATGAAAAAGTTTTCAATTTGTATCGCAGGCGGAGGAAGTACATTTACTCCTGGAATAATTTTAATGTTATTGGATAATCTTGATAAGTTTCCAATTAGACAGATTAAAATGTATGATAACGACGCTGAAAGACAAGCAAAAGTTGGAGATGCTTGTTCAATACTATTAAAAGAAAGAGCTCCTGAAATTGAATTTAGTTACAGCACAAAACCAGAAAAAGCATTTAGTGATATAGATTTTGTAATGGCTCATATTAGAGTTGGAAAATATCCTATGAGAGAGTTAGATGAAAAGATACCTTTAAAACATGGTGTAGTTGGACAAGAAACTTGTGGACCTGGTGGAGTTGCTTATGGTATGAGATCTATTGGTGGTGTTATAGAGTTGATTGATTATATGGAAAAATACTCTCCAAATGCTTGGATGCTAAATTACTCTAATCCCGCTGCTATTGTTGCTGAAGCAACTAGAAAATTAAAACCAAATTCAAAAGTTTTAAACATATGTGATATGCCTATTGGAATTGAAGTTAGAATGGCTGAAATTTTAGGTTTAGAGTCTAGAAAAGATTTAGATATTATGTACTACGGTTTGAATCACTTTGGGTGGTGGAAGTCTATAAAAGATCACGCAGGAAATGATTTAATGCCAAAATTAAAAGAGCATGTTGCTAAGCATGGCTATTTAGAAGATAAAGGAGATTCACAACACAATGATGCTAGCTGGAACGATACTTTTGCTAAAGCGAAAGATGTCTACTCAATCGATCCTACAACATTACCTAACACATATTTAAAATACTATCTATTCCCTGATTATGTTGTAGAGCATTCTAATAAAGAGTATACTAGAGCAAACGAAGTTATGGACGGTAGAGAAAAGTTTATATTTGGTGAGTGTGAAAAGATTGTTAAAAATAAAACTTCAGTAGGTACAGCTATGCATATAGATGAACATGCATCATATATTGTTGACTTAGCTAGAGCTATAGCTTTTAATACAAAAGAAAAAATGTTATTAATTGTTGAAAATAATGGTGCTATTCAAAACTTTGATTCTACAGCGATGGTTGAAATTCCATGTTTAGTTGGAAACTCTGGTCCTGAACCTCTAGTAATTGGCTCTATACCACAATTCCAAAAAGGACTTATGGAGCAACAAGTTTCTGTTGAGAAGCTAACTGTTGAAGCATGGACCGAAGGATCTTATCAAAAATTATGGCAAGCTTTAACTATGTCAAAAACTGTTCCAAGTGCTACTGTTGCAAAAGCTATTTTAGATGATTTAATCGTTGCTAACAAAGGTTATTGGCCAATCTTAAAATAGTAAATAATAAAACAAGAGTAGGCATACAAAGATTTGTATGCCTACTCTTGAAGTTTTTTGAAAAATAATTCAAAAAACTTCAAGTAGATTTTTTTTTAAAATTAAGTTATAATATGATTTAGTCAGAAATAATTTATTTTATTGGAGTTATTATGAAAAATATAATTGATAGTACATTTTTTGAAAAAATTAGCTGCGGTGCTTTAATTTGCAAAAATGACCTTTACTCTACTATAATTACAGCTAATAATGCGTTTTATAACATGATTGGATACTCTAAAGACGAAATGCAAGAAAAATTTCAAAACAGGTTTTCTGAACTGGTTGTTGATGATTTAACTGACATTTTAAGAAAAGTAAATCATGCAGTAAACTCTCAAATTACACTTGACTATGAATTCAGAATCAAAAATAAATTAGGTGAAATTATTTGGATACATGATGTTGCTACTTATGATCCTGTTAATGATGTCTTCAATATAATTATAATGGATATTACATACAGAGAAAATCTTTTAAAACACACTCAACATCTTTCAGAAACAGATAAGCTTTCTAATCTTTTAAATAGAAGAGCTTTAGAAACAAAAATTACAGCTATGATTAAAAGTTCTAATACTTTTTCTCAAACTATGATTTTAATTGATTTAGATAACTTTAAAGATATAAACGATTCTATGGGACACTTAGTAGGCGATAAAGTTATTTCTCATTTTGGAAAAAAATTAAAAAATATTTTTACTAAGGATGAAATTGTAGGAAGGCTTGGTGGAGATGAATTTCTAATATACCTACACAATACAAAGTCTGAAAATTGCATACGTAACCTTATAAAGCGTCTTTTAAAAGAGATCAACTTTAGCTTAAATAATATAGCTATTGAATGCTCATTTGGAGTTATTTATGATAAAACAGCACAATATAACTTTTCTGAACTTTATCGGCTTTCAGATTCTGCTTTATACAAGGTTAAAAAAAATAAAAAAGGTGAATTTTTCTTAAAAATTGTATAAAAAGAGGAACTTCAAAATAAAAGTTCCTCTTTTTTACTCTATTTTTTCATTATCTTCTCAACTTCATCAGCATATTTAGGCATTTTATAACCTAATCTTCTATTACTATCTTCAGTAATTAAAAAATCACCTTCATATCTAAGACCACCAAAATCAGAATATTCTTTTACCTTTTCATAGTTTATAAACTCTCTAAACAAACCAGAACTTTCCCATTTTTCTATCAACTCTGGAATAAAGTAAATTCCTGGTTCTATTGTCAGCACATGACCTTTTTTCAACTCTTTTCCCATTCTTAAAGATCTTATTCCAAATTGATTTTCTCTTATAGTTTCACTATCATATCCAACTCTATTTTCTCCAAAGTTTTCTAAATCATGTACATCCAGTCCAATCATATGACCTAGTCCATGTGGGAAAAACAAAGCATAAGCTCCAGCTTTTACTATACTTTCTATATCCCCGCTCATAAATCCTCTCTCCACAAGTCCTCTAGTCAAAACACGAGCAACTTCTAAATGTACAGATTTATTTTTTACCCCTGGTTTTGTACACTCTTCTGCTTTATCAAACATCTCTATTAATAGTGAGTATAAATCTTTTTGTCTACTATCAAACTCTCCTGAAACAGGAAATACTGTCGTCATGTCTCCACAATATCCACTTTCTAACTTTGCACCACAATCCAGCAAAACTAAATCTCCATCTTTGAAAACATTACTATGGTCATGATTATGTAATACTGCTGAATTTTTTGTACATATCGTATGAAAAGACATAGTTGCATTCATTTTTTTAGCTGCAGATTCTAGCAAGGCAACTAATTCAAAAGCTTTCATTCCAGATTTTATATTTTTCATAGCAACTAAATGCATATCTCTAGTTATATTTGTTGCTGCTTCCATCTCTAATATTTCTATTTCTGACTTTATACTTCTCATATCTATTATTGATTGCACCAATTTTTCTGAAAATTGAGTGCTTATATCTTCTAAACTTAAATCTAAAATTTTCGATAACTTGTAACTATTTTCTAAACGATATTGATTTGTAAAATGTATTTTTCTATTCTCAACTTTTGCAGAATCTACAACTAGCTTTAACTCTTCTATATCTAAGAAGTTTTCTACTCCGACTTCTAATGATTTATCCTTAAATTTTTGTTGCTTTCCCATCCAAATAATATCATCTATTGTAAATTCTTTTCCAAAAATATAGCTTTTGTTTTTTTTAACGTCTATTAAACCTATTAAATCTGGAGAATTTAATCCAAAATAATATAAAAATGTTGAGTCTTGTATAAAATTATAACAATTGTCAGAATATGACATTGGAGATTCTGAATTACCCATAACTATTATTAATCCACTGCCTACTAATCTCTTTAACTCTTCTCTTCTCGAGATATAAATTTCTTTTTGAAACATAAATTCCTCCCTATTTTAATATTTTTTTAGTACTTTAGAATACTATATCATATTTCTTTAATATTTTTACTACTTTTAACGAATGTAAATTACTCTTAAAATACAAACACTATATCTTGTGCTTTTTATTTTTCAAAAACAATATATGTTGTGTTTTGTAAAAAAACTTTTGAATTCTTTTTGCTCGGTTTTTTAAGCTTTGATTATTTTTTCAACTCGATTTTTCTTTAATAAATCTCGATTTCTTTGTCAAATATTTTTTTTTAACCATTTTTTAAACTATTTTTTACAGTTTTATATGTTTGTAGAAATCTAGAAATGTGTGTATAATACTAATGTAAAAAAAATAAAAACTCGGGGTGATTTTTTGAAAGAAGTAATTAAAAGAGATGGTTCCACTGTGAACTTTGATCGAAGTAGAATTGTAAGAGCTCTTACAATGTCTTTTACACAAAAGGAAAAAGTTCCAAACATAGATCTTATTGAAAAAATTGCAACTCAAATAGAAAATCTTGATATCTCTAAAATGAATGTTGAGGATATTCAAGACTTAGTTATTAAAAAACTTATGAGTTCTTCTGAAAAAGATATTGCTCTTTCTTATCAAGAGTACCGTACAATTAAAAATGAATTAAGAAAAAAAGAAGACGTTATATATAAAAAAATTGGTGAACTTATTGATGCATCAAATAAAGATATGTTAAATGAAAATGCTAATAAAGATGGTAAAACTATATCTGTTCAAAGAGATCTATTAGCTGGAATCTCTTCGAAAGATTATTATTTAAATAGAATGTTACCAAAACATTTAAAAGACGCTCACGAAAGTGGAAGAATTCATATTCATGATTTGGATTATCTTCTTTTTAGAGAAACAAACTGTGAGTTAGTAGATATTGAAAAGATGTTAAAAAATGGATGCAACATCGGAAACGCGAAGATGCTAGAGCCTAATTCTGTTGAAGTTGCTGTAGGACATATCGTACAAATTATAGCTTCTGTTTCTTCTAATACATATGGTGGATGTTCTATTCCATATTTAGATAGAGCTTTAGTTCCATATATTTCTAAAAGTTTCAAGAAGCACTTTTTAAAAGGATTAAGATATGTTGAAAGATTAGATGTAGAATCTATTACAACTATAAAATCCGCTCAAAACATTATCTTTGAAAATCTAGAACTAAAAGAAAAACATCCTTTAGCTTTTGAATTTGCTGTAGATATGACAGAAGAATCTGTTAAACAGTCTATGCAAGGCTTAGAGTATGAAATAAATAGTTTATCTACTGTTAATGGTCAAACGCCATTTACGACTGTTGGAATAGGAACTGAGACTTCTTGGGAAGGTAGATTAGTTCAGAAATATATTTTCAAAACTAGAATGGAAGGTTTTGGTGCTAAAAAAGAAACTGCTATATTCCCTAAAATCGTTTATGCTGTAACAGAGGGGTTAAACTTCTCTCTTGAAGATATAAACTGGGATATTTCACAACTAGCTTTTGAGTGTATGACTAAATCTGTTTATCCAGATATTTTATTTGTAACAAAAGAAGAAGTGCAAAATGGGACTGTAGTTTATCCAATGGGATGTAGAGCATTTTTATCTCCTTGGAAAGATGAGTATGGAGTTGAAAAATATTCTGGTAGATTTAATATTGGAGCAACTACTATAAACCTACCTCGAATCGCTATTAAAAATAGAGGTGATGAAGCTGGATTCTATAAAGAGCTAGACTCAGTTTTAGATATGTGTAAAGAAAACAATCTATTTAGAGCTCAATACTTAGAAAATACTCCTGCTGAAATCGCTCCAATTCTTTGGATGGCTGGAGCTTTAGCTGAAAAAGAGGGTAAAGACACTATCAAAGATTTAATCTGGGGTGGATATGCCACTGTTTCAATTGGATATATTGGTTTAAGTGAAGTTTCAGAACTTCTTTATGGTAAAAACTTTGCTTTAGATGAAGAGTCATACACTAAAACATTTAAAATTTTAGAATATATTTCTAAAAAAGTTGCGCAGTTTAAAGAAGAAACTAATTTAGGATTTGCTCTTTACTCTACACCTTCAGAGTCTCTTTGTGACAGATTTGCTGCTATAGATTTAAATGAATTTGGTATTATTGAAGGAATAACTGATAAAGAGTATTATGACAACTCTTTCCATGTATCTTCTAAAATAAGTATTAATCCTTTTGAAAAGCTAAGATTAGAAGCTCCTGGGCATACTTTAGCTGCTGGTGGACATATCAGTTATATTGAAACGGATTCTTTAAAAAAGAACTTAGAAGCTGTTTATGAAGTTTTAAAATATGCTCAATCAATTGGAATACACTATATGGGAATAAACCAACCTGTAGATAAGTGTCATACTTGTGATTTCAACGGTGAATTTTTAGCTACTGAAAAAGGATTTGAATGTCCGCAATGTGGAAACAATGACTCTACTAAAATGAATGTTATTAGAAGGGTTTGTGGATACCTAGCTCAACCAGATTCTAGACCTTTTAACAAAGGTAAACAGAAAGAGGTAATAAATAGAGTTAAACATATGTAAATATGTAAAACGACGGGAGATTGGTCTTATGAACTATTCTGGTATTAAGTACACAGACATGATTAACGGTGAAGGAATTAGAGTTAGTATTTTTGTAAGTGGATGTTCTCATAAATGTGTTGATTGTTTTAACTCAGAAACATGGAATCCTAACTTTGGTAATCCTTTTACAGAATCAGTAGAAAATGAAATTTTAAGTTATTTTAAAAAGTATGACAAAAGCATCAAAGGACTTTCTTTACTTGGAGGAGATCCTACTTATATAGATAATATAGAGCCTCTCAGAAATTTTATTCTGAAATTTAAAACTAATTTTCCTGAGAAAAGTATTTGGATATGGTCTGGATTTACTTTTGAAATGATTTTAGCTAATCCTAAACTACTATCTTTAATAGAGTTATGCGATGTTTTAGTTGATGGTAAATTTAATAAAGATGAAAAGAATTTAAATTTAAAATGGCGTGGTAGTAACAACCAAAGAGTTATCGATATTCAAAAAAGTTTAAAATTAAAAGAAATCGTTAAATATATTGACTAAAAAAAGTTCTAGTGACTAAAAATCACTAGAACTTTTTCATTTATGTTATTTTTTCTTTACATATTTTAGCGTATCAAGAGCAACGGCCATCACTATTATAATACCCTTTATTATATACTGCCAATACGGATTTACACCTATAAACGTTAAACCATAGTTTATAACTGTAAAAATTATAACTCCTATCATAACTCCTGGGACAGTTCCAACTCCTCCAGAGAAAGATACTCCTCCAACAACACAAGCTGCTATAGCATCCATTTCATACATATTCCCTAAGTTATTTGTAGCACTTCCTACTCTTCCAGCTTCTAACATTCCTCCAAAAGCATAGAATATTCCAGATAAAGTATAAACTGAAACTAGAGTTTTCTTTACATTTACTCCTGAAACCTTTGCTGCTTCTGAATTTCCACCTACTGCAAAGAGATTTTTTCCAAATGTTGTTTTATTCCACAAAATCCAAATAAACAAAATTGCTAAAGCAGCATATATTATCAAATAATTAAATCTGAATCCACCTATAGTAAAAAACCCTTGAGCAAAGCTTGTAAACTCTTTTGAGAATCCAGCTATTGGGGATGCTCCAACATAATCAAAATACAAAGAGTTTGCACCGTATATTATAATCATCGAACCAAGAGTCGCAACAAATGGTGTTACATTGAGATGTGCTACTACAAAGCCATTTAAAAATCCTACTATAGCTCCAATAGAACAAACAATTAATATAACAAGTGGTATCGGTAAAGTATTTAATGTTGGAAACACTTTATTTACATTAGTTAACGCCTGCAAAAGAGTCGCTGATATAACTGCAGATAATCCAACTTGTCTTCCTACAGAAAGGTCTGTTCCTCCTGTTACAATTATTCCAGCAACACCAAGTGCCAATATAGTTCTAACCGATGATTGAGTCAAAATATTCCTCATATTTCTAAAACTTAAAAACGATGGTTCTTTTATAATTATTCCAGCTATAAGTATTAGTAAAACTATATATAGCCCACTGTCTAGTAGTATTTTTTTTATGTTTTTATCTTTTAATTCCATTTTTTCCTCCTCTAAGTTTATAAATACAGTGATGCCAACTTTAAAATTTCTTCTTGAGTCGTCTCTTTTGTATTTACCACTCCTGCAACTCGTCCATTACTCATAACTATTATTCGATCTGTGATTCCTAAAAGTTCAGGCATCTCTGATGAAATCATTATTATCCCTTTACCTTTACTAGCTAAATCTAGCATAAGTTGATATATTTCATACTTTGCTCCTACGTCTATTCCCCTTGTTGGTTCATCTAACATCAATATATCAGGACTTGTTAAAAGCCATCTTCCGATAATGACTTTTTGTTGATTTCCACCAGATAAGTTTCCAATCGGTGTTTTTTGAGTTGGTGTTTTTACTCTCATTGAATCTATAACCCACTTTGTATCATCATGCATTTTACTACTATTTAACAGTTTGTTTTTACTTTCATAGTTAGTTATATTAGATATAAGTGAATTAAACTCTATGTTAAGTTGTGGAAAAATTCCAGTTGCTCTTCGTTCTTCTGTAACAAGAGCAAATCCATTTTTTATAGCTTCTAAACTTGAATTATTTTCAATCTCTTTTCCAGCTATTTTTATTTTTCCAGATTCTTTTTCACGAATTCCAAATATTGTTTCAACTATATCTGTTCTTCTAGAACCTACTAATCCTGCAACTCCCAATATTTCTCCTTTTTTCAAATTAAAACTAACATCCTTTATAGAAGGTTGGTTTTTAGCGGTTAATTTCTCTACTTCTAGAATTATTTCTGTTGGTTTATTTGTTTTTTCTGGGAATCTCTGAGTTAAAGATCTTCCAACCATCATGCTTATAATTTCGTCTGTACTTACACCATCTAAACTTTTTGTAGCAACCCATTCACCATCTCTCAAAATTGTTATATCATCACAAATCTCTTTTATCTCTTCCATTTTGTGGGAGATATAGACAACTCCACATCCTCTATCTGTTAATTTATTTATGATTTTAAAAAGGTGTGCAACCTCTTTCTCTGTAAGTGATGATGTTGGTTCATCCATAACTATCACTTTTGAATTATATGAAAAAGCTTTTGCTATTTCAATCATCTGCATCTGTGAAACAGAAAGAGTAGATACTTTAGCATTTGGATCAACTTCTATTTCTAACTCTTTAAATATTCTACTTGTATCACAATACATTTTTTTATGATCTATGAAAATTCCTTTTAAAGGGTATCTTCCTAGCCACATATTATCCATAACACTTCTTTGTAAAACTTGATTCAACTCTTGATGAACCATAGAAACACCATTTTGAAGTGCATCTTTAGCTGATACAAAATTAACTTCTTTTCCATCAAAAATAATCTTTCCTTCATCTTTCGAATATATCCCAAACAAACATTTCATTAGTGTTGATTTTCCCGCTCCATTTTCTCCCATAAGAGCATGAACAGTTTTAGGTCTTATTTTTAAACTTACTTTATCCAAAGCTTTTACTCCTGGAAAAGATTTCGATACATCTATCATCTCTAGTAAATATCTCTCCATTTTCTCTCTCCTAAAAATTTTAATTAAATAAAGGGAGGATTTCGCCTCCCTGTGATATATTTATTTTTTAAAATCTTTTAAATTTTCTTTGTCTACACCAACATAAGGAACTCTTAATATTCTATCTTTTAATTCCCATTTTGTTCCTTCAGTTGCAGCTTTTCCTTTAGCTAAATTTTTTGCTATTTCATAAGTTGCTTCACCTTGATTTATTCCATCATTTAATACTGTACCAGCTATATCTCCATTTTGGAGCATAACCAACGCCTCTGATAAAGCATCAACTCCAAATACAGGTGCTTTTGCTCTTCCATTAGCTTTTAATGCTTCTACTGCTCCCATAGCCATACCATCATTATTTGCTATAACTACTTCTATTTTATCTCCATTTCTTCCTGATAACCAAGCTTCTACTTTATCTTTTGCCATTGCTGCATCCCACATTCCAGTATCCATATGCAACTCTTCTATTTTGATTCCTTTTTCAGTTAGAGTTCTAGTAACATATGTTGTTCTAGCTTCAGCATCTGGATGCCCAGGCTCTCCTTTTAATAAAACATACTGAATAACACCATCTTTATTCAAATCCCATTCTGGATGCATAGCCCAATGTTTTGCTATAACCTCAGCTTGAATAATTCCTGATTCCTTTGACTCTGTTCCAACATAATAAGCTTTATCATAACTGTCCATATCTGCTTTTGAGGGTTCTTTATTATAGAATACAATCGGAATATTTTCTGCTTTTGCTTTTGCTATAACCGTTGAAGCTGCTGCTGGATCAACTAAATTAATTGCTAAAGCATCTACACCTTTTGCAATTAATATATCAACTTGGTCATTTTGCTTTGATTGATCATTTTGAGAATCATTCATTAGAACTTCGACATCTTTATCATTTTTTGCAACTTCTTCAATTCTTTGTCTAACAGTTGACATAAAGTTATCATCATAACGATAAACTGTTACTCCAATTTTTGTTCCAGCCCCTGATGCTATTGTTGTAATAGCTAATGCTCCTAATAAAAATGAAATTTTCTTCATAAAATCCTCCGTTTCAATACTTATTGTATTTATATAACACTATAAGTTATTATATACCTCATAAAATTTTAGATGTCAAGAACTAAAAAAATTATGGAAACAAATATGAAAATAGTGTAACTGGTTTTGTAATCGGTGTTTTCATTTTCTTTATATCTGAATAAGAAGTTATAAAAGTTAGCTTTGATAAATTTTTAATTGTAAAATTCGAATGATTTTTGCTTATATTTCTAATATAAACTTTTCTTTTTTCACTAAAAGCTGCTTTTATTGTTGTTATAGTTCCGCCTTTATTTCCAGTTTCTAAAACCAATAAATCATTTGTTAAATATGCTTGCAGTCTATTTCTTTGCAACAAGTATATCCCTTTTACAGATAGACTTGGTGGTATTTCAGATAATAAAGTTCCACCACATTTTAAAATTCTTTCACTCAAATCATTATTTTCTTTTGGATAAATTTCTCGTCCTAATCCCTCTCCTAATATTGCTATATTTTTTATTTTATAATTTAAAGTTATATTATGACCAATCGAATCACAACCTATTGCTAAACCACTTATATTATACTGTAATTCAGCTTTTAAATTTTTTATAATCTCTTCTGTAAACTCATATATACCTTCACCTTCTGGATACCTTGTGCCTACAATTCCTATACTAAAATTCAATTTTTCTGAATCTATATCCTCACCTTTATAGTAAAGTACATAAGGTGGTATTTTACAATTTCTTAATTTCTCTGGATAATTCGAAGAAAAGTATGTCATCATTTTTATATTTTTTTCTGCAATTATTATTTTTTCTAAATCTACTCCTTTTTTCAAACTTTTTAATAATTTAAAGTCAGATAATAAAGTTCTGATTTTTTCTTTTTCAGGGGTATCTTTTAAACTATTTAAAACTTCTAAAGTTTTTTTATAATCTTCTTTAAAAATATTTATTCCTAGTTCTATAGATTTTTTAAAAACTTGAAACAAATTTTCTGGAGAAAACGCTAAAATTTCTAATCTACCAACATCTAATACCATTGAATTTATCATTGACCATAAAATCATATCATCTTCTGAATACATCTATCCACCACCTTCTGAACGCTTTTAAACTTATTACTCTTATTTCTGACTTTATCTTTTTATTTTATTTTATTTTTATTTTTATCTTTACAATTTTTTAATTTTAATATATACTAAGCTAACAATTTAATAGAGGTTAGTTCACTTTTATGTTTGAGCCTAAGGCCGATGGCGTTGACGACATTTTTCTGTGAATTAAGAATCACGAAGCTGCCATAGTGATTCGCTTATAAGATAAGTTCTCAAATTAGGCATACTTTTTTTAAGTATGTTTTTTTATTTGGCGGAAATTAAAAATTTCTGGAGGTTTTAAAATGGCGATATTAAAATTTGGTATTTATTCTTTAATTGGGTTACTATCATTCTTACTACCAATCACTATCGGTGGTGAATCATCTATTTTGATGGGGCATATGAAAAACTTTATTATGAATCATTTTTCAAGTGGAGTTAATTTTTTAATTTTATTCTGTTCAATTATTACAATAGTTGGAACTGGGCTTGGATTATTTAAAAAGAACTTTAAAGAACAATACTTAAATGATTTATTTGTAACCGATAAATTCAGTTCTATTTTGAGAATTGGTGGATCAATTATGTTTATTCTGATTTCGCTAGGAGTTGCACCTCAGTTTCTGAGCAATGATACAACTGGTGGATTGATGGCAGCGGATATGATCCCACCTCTTATGGTAACTTTCTTTATTGGAGTTATGCTTATGCCTTTACTTACATCTTTTGGATTAGTTGAGTTTATTGGAACTTTAATTGCTCCAGTTATGAGAAAAGTATTCAGAGTTCCTGGATATGCTGCTATTGATGCTCTTGCTTCATTTTTAGGAGATGGAACGATCGGTATAGTAGTTACAGACCAACAATATCAAAAGGGTTATTATACTCAAAGAGAAGCTGCTGTAATAGCGACATCATTTTCAATAGTTGGTATCTCTTTTGCTGCTGTTGTTGCTGACTTATTACAATTCTCTAAAATATTTTGGATATTTTATGGAACTATTGCCTTCTCAACTTTTGTTGCTGGATTTATAATAACAAGATTACCATTAAAGAAATTTAAGAATGAATATTACGAAGGAAATAAAGTAGTAGATGATGGAGCTAAAAGTTTTGCTGAAGCGATACATTTAGCTAAATCAACAGCTGGAAAAGCTAACGAAAAAGATATTTTAGTAGATTCTTTATTTAAAATTTTAGTTATATATATAACTTTCATTCCAGTTATTATGTGTGTAGGATCAATTGGATTAATTTTAGCTGAAAATACAAGCTTCTTTAATATCTTATCTATGCCTTTATTACCAGTATTAAGAATGCTTGGTTTCTCACATGATGTTGCTGCATCAATGGCACCAGCTATGATTGTTGGTTTGTCTGATATGTATTTACCTGCTCTATTTATTGAGAATACTAGCAGTGAATTAGCTAGATTTATAGTTGGAACTCTTTCTTTTGCTCAGTTAATATTCCTTAGCGAAACTGGTATGATTCTTGTTAACTCTAAAATGGGGTTCACTCTTTTAGATGTTATTAAATTCTTTATACTAAGAACAGTTATCACATTCCCAGTTATTTATACTATCGCTATAATATTAGTTAAATTAGGAATTTTAAATAGTTAATATACCATTAAAAAAAAACGGATCCTAGGACCCGTTTTTTTTACTTTATTATTTATACAAAACTTTTAGTCATCCATTTTTTACTTTTCCAACGCCATAGCATTCCAAAGCCTCTTATCCATTCATCAGTTCCATTTGCTATCCAAACTCCAACTAAAGCCCATTCCATACTGATTCCTAATAACCAAGAAAGTGGTGCTGCAACTCCTAGCATAACTACGCAACCCATAAACATCGGAAACTTTATATCTCCTGCTGCATGAAGTGCATTTATTACTACTATATTAAACGTTCTTCCTGTTTCAATATATATCATCCAAGGAAATACAACCGCCGCTGCTGCTATAACTTCTACATCCTTTGTAAATAAGTTCATTATTTTATATCTCAATAAAAATACAAGTATAGATATTATTGTTGCTGCTACAAACGACATTGTTAAACTCTTCATACATTGATGATAAGCTTTATCTTTGTTTCCAGCTCCTACAAGTTGTCCAACTTGAATTGCTGTTCCATGCCCGAGAGCAATTGAAAATATCATAATAAAAGATGATATTAAAGCTAAATATGTTCTTGCTGTAATCTGAGTTTCTCCCATTGTGTTTACCATCGATAAAATTATAACTTGTGTTAAACTCCAAGTTAGATGTTCACCTGCTGTAGGTATTCCAATAGATAAAATCTTTTTTACTTTTTCAATTGTAAATCTTTTCAAATCTTGAAATTTAAATTTACAATAGCTAGTCATAACTATTATCGATATTATAGCTCCTATAAATCTTGAGAAAACTGTTGATAAACCAACTCCTGTAACGCCTAAAGTTGGAGCTCCAAACCATCCAAATATAAACATTCCATTTCCTAAAATATTTATCAAGTTTACTCCAACATTTACAAAAAGCATTGGTTTTGTGTTTCCATAACTTTTCAGTACTGCTCCGCAAGTTAAAGACATTGCTTGAAATACACAAAGCCCTCCTACAAGCTTAAAGTAACCCATTCCCATCTCTCTCAATTGAAGTGGCAGTTTTATTTTCACTAAAATCCATTCCCAACCTACATAATACAACAACCCCAAAGCGAGTCCAATAAATAAATTCATTATTAAAGAAACTGCAATAACCTCTTTTGTAGATTTATCATTTTTAGCTCCTATAAATTGAGCCATCAATATTGTTGTTCCCAAACATATAAAGCTCAAAATTGTATTTTGAATTAAGAGTACTTGGCTCATTCCACCAACTGCTCCTACAGCTTTATCACTAAATCTTCCTAGCATAATTGTATCTATATTTCCTACAACAGTTACTAGTAACAACTCTAAAAATATTGGAATTGTTATTGAAAACAATGACTTTTTACCATCTAACATCTATTTTCTCTCCTAGTATATTTTTTTACTTTTCCTCACCTGTTTCTATTTTGTTATTACTATTTGTACTCCATCCAATCCATCCGTCAGAATAAAGTGAATTGTTTTTCAATCCCATAACTTCAGAATAGAATAAAACTTCAGCTGCTCTCCATCCAGAACCACAGAAGAATGTTAACTCTTTATTTTTATCTATTCCTAAATCTAGCCACATAGAGATTATCTCATAACCATTTCTCATTGTGTTATCAACATTTCTATAGTCCTCTAAAGTTACTGATTTTGTACCTGATTTTCCCCAAACAGAACCAGGGATTCTTCCTTTTTTATCCCAATATGAATATCCAGATTCTTTTCCAATTCTTTCGTTATAAGATCTTATATCCACTAAAATTTTTGAATTTTTATTATCTTTTAAAATCTCTTTTGTTTTTGCTTCATCAACTATATATGATTTTTTTAAAGGAACTCTAGAACCAAAATCTTTTATACTAGTTGGTTTTGTAACTCCTATTTCTGTTTTATAACCTGCGTTTTTCCAAGCAGCTAATCCTCCATTTAAAACTCTTACATCTTTTACACCTAAATATTTTAAAATTATTGCAAGTCTATATGATGCCATCACATCATCTCCATAAAGAACAATACTATCGTCTTTTACTATTCCAATCTCTTCTGCAAATTTAATTAGATTCTCATCAGTGTTTATGAGCCAAGCTGGAGGTGGTTCAATTTTGTCTGTGTTTATATGAGGTGCACCTGGAATATGACCAGCTACATATACTGCTGCATCTTTTATGCTTCCCCAAGAAACTTCAAAAACTTTGATTTCTTTTTTATCTAATTTATCTTTTAACCAACTCGGCGGAACAAGCATTTCATAATTTTCATAGGCAACAAATGGCAGTTGTTCATAATCTTTGTTTTCATTTAAATTATATTCGAAAATATTAGCTATTTTATTTTCTTTTAAGTAATTACTAACTTTTTCTATATCTACAGAATTCGTACCATACAAAACAACATTTTTTTCTGAAGTTATTCCTTTTTCTAAAATTCTTTCTTTTAAAATGTTTTTATTCTCTAAACTTGAGTACTCTTTATCCAACCATTTTGAAGAAAAATCTTTTGCTCCCCTTATATGACCGTTCTTTTTTAAATTTGATAGATTCCACCCATTATATTCATTTGTATCTCTTGTATCAACTATAACCCAATTTGAATCTTCTAATCTTTTTAAAACATGAGCTGTTTTAATATTTTCTCCAAATAAAATTGACGATAACGCCACTGTTAAAAACAATATCTTTTTCACCTTCAACACTCCTTTAATTTTTTAATCAATAATACACTCTAAATGTATAATTGTATTTTTTACAGATTTAAAATCTTGTTTTATAGAACTTTCCAAATCCTCTGAAATTTTATGTGCTTCATAAACACTCATATCTTTTGGAAGTCTAATATGAAGCTCTAAAAATATTTTATCTCCAGATTTTCTCATTGTTAAATCATGCACATTTTTTATATTTGTATTACTATAGATATAATATTCTATTTTTTCTAAAAATTCAGAATCTTGTTTATCTAATATTGTATCGGTTATATCTAAAATTACAGAAACACCCTCTTTAAATATTAAAATCGAAACTAAAATACTGATAATAACATCGAAAATAGGATTTATAAAAATTGAAAAAAGTATCCCAAGAACAACACCTAGTGATGAGAAAATATCATTTCTACTGTCTTTTGCATCAGCTATTAGCGCTCGATTTTCAGTTTCTATTCCAATTCTCATTTTTTGTTTATACATAAAGTATTTTACAATTGAGGAAAACAATGCAAAATAGATCGCTATAAAACCTGGAACCTCTCTTTTTTCTTGTGATAAAAGTAGTCCTATACCACCTCTTCCAAGTTCAAAGGCTGTTACAATCATAAAAATACCCATTATCACACCGATAATACTTTCTATTTTTTCATGTCCAAAAGGATGTGCTTCATCTTCTGGCATATTACTAAAGTGTATTCCTAAAAGTATTCCACTAGAAGTTACTGTATCTGATAAAGAGTTAAATCCGTCTGCAAGTAATGCTCTTGAATTTGAAAAAATTCCAAATCCTATTTTGGTAGTTGCTAAAATAATATTCCAAAATATAGAAAATATCGCGGCTTTTTGCCCTTCTTTTTTTCTTGTCGCTTTTTCCTCTATATTTTTAATTATAAAACTACCATCTTTTTCTTTTCGAAATCCAACCTTAGTTAAAAAATCACAAATTTGTGACGCTGGTTCTACTATTATATTTGACTTTCTAAATTTTGTATTTTGAATAAAAGATATTAGTTTTCTACCATAAGATTTAAATCTTTCATCTTTTTTTACAAATATTCTTCTTAAATAGCAGTCGTTAACTCTTTTTTCTAAAAAAGCATAAGCTATTATCTCTTTTTTAACTTCTAAAGATATATAAACACCCTCTTCATTTAATATAAAATCTGTATCTATTTTTCTAAACTCTTCAACATTTTCTAATATCTCTTTTTTACTATAAGTTTTATACACAGATCACCCACTCAATTTTTTTCCATACTATACATTATAACTAAAAAACTCTCCTTTTACAAGAAGGAGAGTTTTTTTTATACTTTATTTCTTTTTGAAAATACCATTTAAAATAAGTGCTAACGCTCCATCTCCAACGACGTTACAAGCTGTTCCAAAACTATCTTGTAATGCAAAGATTGTAAGCATTAAGGCTATTCCTGTGTCGTCAAATCCTAAAACCGAAGAAATTATTCCTAGTGATGCCATTACTGTTCCACCAGGAACTCCAGGAGCACCAATTGCAAATATTCCAAGTAAAATTATAAATAATACCATTGTTCCCATTGCAGGTAAACTTCCATACAAAACTTGTGAAACTGTCATTACAAAGAATACCTCAGTTAATACAGAACCACAAAGATGTACTGTTGCTCCTAAAGGAATTGCAAAGTTTGCTATATCTTCATCTAAAACCTCAGATTTTCTAGCACAAGATAATGCAACTGGAAGTGTTGCCGCTGAGGACATTGTTCCTACTGCTGTTAAATATGCTGGACCATAACTTTTCAATAGTTTATACGGATTTTTTTTTGAAATCGCTCCTCCTATACTATAAAGTATAGTTAGCCAGATAAAGTGGCCTATTAAAACTATTATTACAACTTTCAAAAATACTGGAAGTTGTTTTGTGATACTGCCTTCATAAGCTAGTGTAGCAAATGTTGAAGCTATAAAGAAAGGTAGTATTGGAATTATGATTTTGTGTACAATCGATAAAACCACATTATTGAACTCATCTAAAGCTGCTTCTAATTTTTTTGAATTTGTCCAAACTATAGATAGTCCTAAGAATAGGGCTAATACTAAAGCTGACATCACCGATAAAACTGGTGGTATATTCAGCTTAAATAGCATTGGTGGTAGAGCTCTTAATCCAGAGACTACTGTTAGTATATTTAATTTTGGAATTATTGCATATCCTGCAAACATTGAAAACAATGCTGCTCCAACCGATGAGCAATATGCTAGTAATAACATGGTTATAAGCATCTTACTCGCATTACTTTTCATTTTAGTTATAGCTGGTGCTATAAATCCTAAAATAATAAGCGGTACTGTAAACGAAACTATTTGACCTAAAATAAATTTAATTGTTTGAACTACCCCAATGAAACCTTCATTTGCAAATAATCCAACCACTAAACCAACTATTACACCAAAAGCTAGCTTCAGTATTAAATTATCCTTTTTTTCTTTTGACATTTAATCACCCCTGAATTATATTCTTTACTACAAGGGTAAGTTTATTCTTCTTTCACTCAATTGTCAAATTGATTTTTTAAATAGTTAATTCAATTTCTATATTCTAAAACTCGTCCCATCCATCTATTGATGAACTCATATTGTAACTTGTTACAGATCCTTCAAAGAAATTCGCTTTTACATTTCCCTCTCCCTCTGTATCTGCAAATTTTTCTAAATGTTTGTAAGGATTTTTATCAAAATCTTTATAGATAGGTTTTAATCCGATACTCTTTAGTCTTTCGTTCGCTAACCATTTTGTATACTTCTCTGTTGTATTCTTAGTTATTCCTAAAATTCCATTTCCAATTATATGATTTGTCCAAGCTATCTCTTCTTCTACAGCTCTTTTAAACATACTATAGATTAAGTCATCCTCAAAGAATCCTGGATTTTCATTTTTAATCTCTTTTATAATCTGTCCAAAAACCACAACATGAGATAATTCATCTCTATTTATCAATTTTATAATATCAGAAGTTCCCATCATTCTATTTCTGCTTGCTAACAAATAGAAAAAATTAAATCCGTTATAGAAATAGATAGATTCTAATAAATAATCTGCGATAATTACTTTTGAGAAATTACTATCACTCGGATTTTCTAAAAAACTCTGATAAATATCTGCAATATAGCTATTTCTTTTAAATAAAACTTCATCTTCTCTCCATTTATCATATATAGAGTTTCTAGTTTCTTTCGGTAAAATAGATTCTATTATATACTGATAAGATTGCGAGTGTATCGCTTCTTGAAATGTTTGTATTGATAGTATTAAATTTACCTCTGGAGCTGTTATATAATCTGAAACATTTGGAATATTGTTTGTTTGAATACTATCTAAAAATATTAAGAACGATAGTATTCCATCATAAGCTGCTGATTCTTCGTCAGTTAAATTTTCATAATCATTTTTATCTTGAGTTAAATCTATTTTTTCAGGTATCCAGAAATTTCCCATCATTGATCTATAAAGTTGATTTGCCCATCCGTATTTAACATTATTCAAGTTAAATATATTAGTGCTATCTCCTTTTATAATTTTTCTATTTGATAAAGAATCATCTCCGAAGGGATTAAAAAGTTTTTTTCTATCCACTACAGCTTTCACACTCCTCTTTTTCATTCATTATATTTGTATTTTTTTGAATTGTTCTAATATAATAAACTGATTTACATCCTTCTTTCCATGCTGTCATAAATGTATCGAATATATCTTTTGCTTTTATATCTTTATTCAAATCAAAGATTAACTCCATAGAAACTCCTTGAGTTACCCATTTTCCTATTCTGCTCATTATTTTTACATAAGTTTTAGAATCTACATTTTTAAGTTCTGGATAAAACCAAGCTCTATCTTTTAGATGCTTTACAACTCTTGGAACAGCTCCTTTTTGATTTTTTTCAATATAAAATCTAGAAAATGTTGGATTAACAGATGCTGTTGAACCCATTAGTAGAGATGTTGATGTATTTGGAGCTATTGCTGTTAATTCTCCATTACGTAATCCATGAGTTCTAACTAAATCAAAAACTTCACTCCATTTTTCAGAAAACTTTGAATTTACAGCATACCACTCTTTATCTTTACCGAAGAAAATCCCTTTATCCCACATAGAACCTGAGAACATAGGATAAGCACCTCTCGCTTTTGATAGTAGAGCTGACGATTTTATAGTGTAAATTGCAATCTCTTCAAATAATTCATCAATTTCATCTATTGACTCATCGTATATCATAAACTCTTTTGCCAGATAATCAGCTAATCCCATAGCTCCAACTCCAATAGTTCTATAAGCTAAATTATGTTTATCCGATTCTTTTATAGGAGTTTTTGTTAAATCTATTGTATTATCTAAAATTCTAACAGATATATCTACAATACCTTCTAGCTCATCTCTATCTATTTCTGCTAAATTCATAGAAACTAAGTTACAAGTGTGAACCTCTCCTAACTTTGTGCTTCGAACTGAATTTTCACCTACTATTTCTTCGCTTACTGCTGCACTTGGTGAAAAGTTTGAGAAACTTTCCATACAAAGATTTCCATTTCCTATCATACCTTTATGACTGTTATGATTCATCTTGTTTGCTCTATCTTTAAAAAATAAGTATGGCATTCCTGTTTCAATTTGAACTTTCATAATCTGTTTAAAAAGCTCTTTTGCTTTAATAACTTTTTTAAGCTTTAAAGTTTCATCATTTTCTATTTTAAAATAATATTTTTCGAACTCTTCTCCATATATTTCTGAAAGTTCTACTGAATATTTTTTACGAATTTCATATGGATCTACTAAAGTCCATATAGAATCATCTTCTACTCTTTTCATAAATAAATCTGAAAGTACAACTTGTGGATATATATCATAAGCTTTTCCTCTTTGATCACCATTCTCTGTTTGAAGTTCTAAGAAATGCTCTATATCTAAATGCCAAGAATCTAAGGCTACTGTAACTGCACCAGCTCTTCTACCTTGCTGATTTACAGCTACAGCTGTATCATTTATGATTTTTATCCAAGGAACAACTCCACCACTAGCATTATAGTATCCATTTACAGTTGAATTTTTAGCTCTTACTCTTGAAATATTTAAGCCAACTCCTCCTCCATTTTTACTTATTTTTGCTACTGTATCTATATTATAGAAAATAGATTCTATATTGTCATCCATTGCAGTTATAAAACAAGATGATAAATTTCCATTTGGTAATCTTAAATTTGCTAAAATAGGAGTTGCTAAACTAACTTTTTTTAAAGATAATGCTGTATAGAATTTTTTCGCTACTTTAACTTTATCCTCTTCATTTATAGCTAACAACATAGATATGCACATAAATACTTCTTGGGGTAACTCGTATATATCACCTTTATATTTTAGTAAATATCTATTTACAAACATATTTGCACCAGCATAGTCATACATCATATCTCTAGATATATCTATCTCTTTTTCTAACTCTTTTACTTCTAGCTCAGAATAATTTAAAAGCCTATTGTCATAAATTCCTAAATCTACTAAACTCTTTATAGTTTTTAAGAGTTCACCATAAGAAAATCCTCTTTTGTGGAAAACTTCTCTCTCTGTTTCCATCATTAATAATCTTCCAGCTACATATGTCCAATCACTTTCTTCAAAAGATGTCATTGAAACCGCTTCATTAATTAAAGACTCTTGAATTTTTTTAGTGCTTATATTGTTTATGTATATTGATTCTATATGGCTTTCTAACTCAACCACATTAACTTCTAATCCTTCTGAAGCTCTCACTAATTTTTCTCTAATTTTCGATATATCTAAATTTTCCTTTATTCCAGCTCTGTTTATAACCTCTCTCATCCTATAAAACCTCTAAAAAGCTTTCCATAGTATAGTATTTATCATCTTTTTGAACAACAGGTGCACTCATAATTCTAGCTTTACTAGCTACTATCATTAATGTTTTTAAATCTTGACTATATTCATACTCTAGCTCTTTATCATCTAAAATCTTCTTTAAAGCCTCACATTTACTGCAATTTTCTTTACCAAACACCTTTATCATCTATATATCCTCCAGAGCACAATATATTGTGCTATTATCTTTTTATTTTTACTATATATAGTATTATTACATAATTACCAGATTTTTTCAATATAATTTTATAGCTATTTAGTATAGTTTTTTAACCTTAAAGCATTTATTATAACTGAAACTGAACTTATACTCATAGCTGCAGCTGCAATCATTGGACTTAGTAATGGTCCACCAAACAGATGTAACCCCCCCATTGCAACTGGTATTCCTAGAATATTATATCCAAATGCCCAAAATAAATTCTGTTTTATATTTTTAATAATTTCTCTGCTTAACTTTATCGCTGTAGAAACGTCCATTAAATCACTCTTCATTAAAACTATATCTGCTGATTCTATGGCAACATCTGTACCAGAACCAATTGCAATTCCAACATTCGCCTGAGCTAACGCTGGTGCATCATTTATTCCATCTCCTACCATTGCTACAACTTTACCCTCATTTTGTAATCTTTTTACCTCAGCTGCTTTATCTTTTGGTAAAACTTCAGCAAATACTCTATCTATTCCGACTATAGCTGCAATAGCTTCTGCTGTTTTTCTATTGTCACCTGTGATCATAACAACTTCAATGCCCATTTTATGTAGAACTTTTACTGCTTTTTTAGAATTTTCTTTCACTGTATCAGCTACAGCTATAATACCAGCTATTTCTTTCTCTATTGATATAAACATAGGTGTTTTTCCTTCGCTAGCTAGCTTATTAGATTGAAGTTCTAAACTTTTTAAATCTATTTTATTTTGTAACATCAGTTTTTTATTTCCTAAAAGAATTGACTTTCCTTCTAACATTACTTTAATTCCATAGCCAGGAATAGCTAAAAAAGAATCAACTTTTTTCAACTCTAGACTTTTTTCTATGGCAGCCTTTAGGATAGCTTCTCCTAAAGGATGTTCTGAATTTTTTTCAGCACTCGCAGCTAAAATTAATAACTCATCTTGAGATACTATATTTTGTACTAATATATCTGTAACCTTTGGTTTTCCTTCAGTAATAGTTCCTGTTTTATCAAATATAACTGTTTTTACTTTGTGAGCTGTTTCTAAAGCTTCTCCACTTTTAATCAAAATACCATATTCTGCTGATTTCCCAGTTCCTATCATTATCGCTGTTGGTGTTGCTAGTCCAAGTGCACAAGGACAAGCTATTACTAAAACCGATATAAATATTGTTAAAGCAAATTCTGTATTTTTTGTAGTAAAATACCAACCTAAAGCTGAAAAAATTGCGAGTAAAATTACAACTGGTACAAAATAACCAGAAATTATATCTGCTAATTTTGCTATTGGAGCTTTTGAACCTTGAGCATCTTCTACAAGTTTTATTATTCCTGCTAAAGCTGTATCTTTTCCTATCTTTGTTGCTTTATACTTTATTGAACCATTTTTATTTATACTCGCTCCTATTATCTCTGAGCCTATATTTTTTTCCACAGGTATACTTTCACCAGTTAACATTGATTCATCTATTGATGTTCTGCCATCTATCACAACTCCATCAACTGGAATTTTATCTCCAGGTTTAACTATAAGTATATCTCCTACTTTTACAGCTTCTAAAGAGATAATAACCTCTTTTCCTTCTCTCTCTATACGAGCTGTTTTTGGCGCCAAATTCATCATTTTTTTTATAGCGGATGATGTTTTTCCCTTACTTATAGCTTCTAAATATTTTCCAAGAGTTATAAGCAATAAAATAGTTGCTGCTGACTCAAAATACAACTCATGAGCATATCTCGATTCTCCACCAAAGATTTTTATAACTGCAAAGATTCCATATAAATAAGCCGATGCTGTCCCAATAGCTATAAGTGAATCCATGTTTGGGCTTCTTTTTAGTAGAGTCCTAATTCCAACTTTAAAAAATTTATATCCTAAGAGTAAAACTGGTGTTGTTAAAATAAGTTGAGCGATTGAAAACATTTTCGGACTACTTTCTAGAGATATAAAATCAGGAAGTGAATATCCAAGCATATGTCCCATTGAAATTATAAGTAATGGCATTGTAAATACTAATGATATTACGAATCTATTCCAGAGTTCTTTTATCTCTTTATCTCTATTGTCTTCACTTTTAGACAAATCAAAATTCTCTTCAGAGGTAGCTTTATATCCTAAATTTTGTACTGAATTTATTATTTCAAGAATAGTAATTTTTTTTTCATCGAATTTAACAAACAACTTTTCACCTGCTAAATTAACATTTGCTTCTATTATTCCATCTAATTTTCTTACAGCTTTTTCTACATGGCCTGAACAAGCTGAACAACTCATACCCTCTATTTTAAATGTATTTTCTTTCATAAATTTTCTCCTTTTACTTCATAATTTTGTTTAAAAGATCTATCACTTCATTTATTTTTTCATTTGAATCATCTTCATTAAATGCATTTTTAACACAACTCTCCATATGCTGCTTTAAAATAAGTTTATTCGCTTTTTTTAATAAAGCTGATGCTGCTAAAATTTGATTCATAACATCTAAACAATATCTTCTGTCATCTATCATCTTTAATGTTGCATCAATTTGCCCACGACATGTTTTTAACATTAAAATAGCTTTTTCTTTTTCTGTTTTCATTTTTTAATCTCCTCATTTTTTTGATATTTGTTTTTATAAAATATTTATATCACTTTTTTCAACTCTTGTCAACCCCCCCCTATATGGGTGGGTATGTTTTAAAAGTCTCTCCAAATAATAAGTTCTGAATATATTCTTTTCAACTCTCTTCTTTCTGTTTTGACTCACAAATTTTTATTTTGTACTTTTTTGAAAATTTTTATTTTGTTACATTACTAAAAAAAAACATAGTTGACTTTTTGTTACGGATATGATACTATAAATAGAAACCGATGATTAAGTAAATTTAATACCCCCCAAATTTATTTAAATCTTTTTATTTTAACACTCCCCCGTGTTTATAAAAATGAAAAAAACCTTACTTTTCCCCAAAAGTAAGGTTTTTTTTATTCTTAAAAATATGATAAAATATATTATATTTAATTTAGAAAGGAAATAAGATTTGAAACGAATAATTCTTCACTATGATATGGACGCATTTTACGCTTCAATTGAAATAAGAGACAATCCAAAATATAAGGATAAACCAATAGTTGTTGCTGGCGGAGTTGTTACTACAGCAAGTTATCCTGCAAGAAAATTTGGTATCCATTCTGCTATGAGTACTTTAGATGCAAAAAGATTATGTCCAGGATTAATAATAGTTCCTGTGAACAAAGAAAAATATATGAAAGAGTCTAAAACAATCCAAAATTTAGTGCTAAAAATAACTCCTAAAGTTGAGTTTATAGCTTTTGATGAAGGTTTTCTTGATATCACAGATATTATTTCTAAATTTTCCTCTCTAGAAAGTTTCTCTTCTATATTCAGAAAAAGAATTTTTGAGATAACTGGCTTAACTTGTTCTGTGGGTATTGGATTTAATAAATTGAGTTCTAAAATAGCTTCTGATATTTATAAACCTGGTGGACAATTCATATTTAAGGATGAAGATGAATTTATAGATTTTATTAAAAATAAAAAAATACGAAAACTTCCTGGTGTAGGAAAGCAATTTGAAAAAATTCTAAATAAAAATAAAATCTTTAAGGTTGAAGATATTTATTCTTTTTCTTTTAAAGAACTATGCTCTAAATATGGAAATTCAAGAGGCGGACTCTTGTACACTTATAGCCGTGGAATAGATTACCGAGAAATAGAATTTAACAGAGCTATAAGTTCTATTGGTAATGAAAATACTTTTAGAATTCCTTTAGATTCAGAAGTTGAAATATCTCGAGAGATTGAAGCGCTTTTTGAATGGGCATATGCTCGATTGATAAATAAAAAACTGTTAACAAAAACAATTTCTATAAAAATTCGTTTTAGTAATAGAGAAACAATTTCGCGATCGAAAACCAGATTTACGACTACAAACGATAAATATACTTTGAAAGAGATACTCGATGAACTATTGAATTCCTTAGGCTTAATTGGAGATATAAAACTTTTGGGTGTCTCTTTTTCAAATTTAGAAAAAGCATGCAATAGACAGCTTATCTTAAATAATTTGTATTAATTTTTTTATTTAAAAGAATCTTGCTCTTTTTCAGTATAATATAGTAATGAAAATATCTTTAGGAGGTTATATTATGAAAAAGTTTGTTTTAGCAAGTGTTTTCTTTAGTATGTTTTTTGTTGGATGTTCTAGCTCTCAGCCAGTAGAAACTCCTGCAGTTGAAGAAGTTGTAATTGTTGAACCTATGGAGATGGGGAAAGAAATTACATCAAAACCTATTTTAGACAAGTAAATAGTCTATTAAAATAGAAAAGATCGCTTTTGTATAAGTGATCTTTTTCTTTTTTTGTAAAATTGCAAATATTTTCAAAATAAGATATACTATGAAGAAAAAGAATTAGGAGTATTGAATGACTGATATCAATTTAGGATTAAAAATAAAAAAATTTAGAACCGATCAAAAACTCAGTTTAAAAGATTTAGCTTTAAAAATAAATTCTACATCTGCTTTACTAAGCCAAGTTGAAAAAGGAGTTACAAATCCATCTATAAACACTTTAAAAAGTCTTTCGAAAGCCTTATCAATTCCATTATATAAATTCTTCTTAGAAGATAGTTTTAAAAAAGTTCATATTGTTAAATCAAATAAAAGAAAAATTATTAAACCATCTAAAAACAGTAAAATATCTTATGAAATTCTAAGTCCAGAACCACAAAGTGATATGGAATTTATGATTTTAAATTTAGAACCAAATTCATCTTCAAAAGAGAAAGAAATTGGACATGATGGTCAAGAGGTTGCATTTATTTTAGAAGGTGAAGTTGTTTTAAAGATTGACGACGAATCTTTCACTCTTTCTACAGGAGATAGTGTTAAAATTGAAAAGTTTGTAAAACATAACTGGGAAAATATTAGTGATAAAAACTCTAAAGTTATTTTTGCTGTAACTATTTAAAGTGAAAAAAATAGCAGAGACCTAATTGGCCTCTGCTAAGAATTTAAAGTTAACCTATGAATATCCCTTTTAATCCAGTTGAAATCATTTTTACACCTGCTGACATTATGAATATTTGCATAACTCTAGATAGCACGAATAAAACAACTTCTCCTAAAACCTTGTCCAACCAATCCGAAATCATAAATAAAAATTTAATAATTAAAAATGTAACAGCGACTGCACCAACAGATATAAAAAGACCTGCTTCTTTATGAATTATCATTACTGTTGAAATTGTTCCTGGTCCCACTAACATTGGGAATGTTAATGGTGTTATAGCATACCTTATAGCATCCTTTTCAGACATAACATCTCCAGAACTTTCTTTTGATGCTCCGAGTCCTAAAAGATTTCTAAAGGCCACAACAATTAGAATCATTCCTCCTGCTACCCTTAACTCATTCATACCAACTTTATACAAGTGATTCATAAAAAAATCTCCAGCAATTATAAATCCTGTTACTATTGCGAAGCCACCGAGTACTATTGCATTATACATTTTTTTTCTAACTTCTGGTTTCTGATCTTTTGTCAGTGTCATAAATAGCGGTACATTTCCAAAAGGATTTAATATACCTATTATTGTAAGAACATACGTTAAGATATCCATAACCAACTCTTTTGCTATCATTTTTCACTCCCGATTTATTTATAATATACATTAGTATAATATATAAATATAATCAGAATGTAAAGCATTTTTTACTTTATTTTTGAAGCTGATTTATATTTTTGATTAAATAACTTCATTTCTTCTTTTATAAAGTCTAAATGGTTATCATAAGTTAAATATTGTAATTCTATTGATGGAGCTGGATACTGATTACAGTATGCAATTGCTGACTCTGAAGGATTAAATCCATACTTTACAAAGTAACTACTCATATCTCTTTTCAATATTTGAGTAAAGAATTTAGTATAGTTATCTGCTGCTTCAGCATTTGAATTAGCTCTAGTTTCTTGCATAAGTGCATTTAATTTTTGGAAGAAACTATTATCTGTGTAGAATAGTCTCAACTTATAAAACACAGCTAGCTTGTCAAAGAATCCATACTCTGCTATCGGTTTTGGATCTAAGGCTATATTCTGAGTGTTTCCTTTACATCTTACATTTTTTGTAAATTCATGTTTTCCTTGCTCTGCATACCAGTTATTAGCAACCTCTCCAAATAATCCCATTATATAATCGTTTGGATCTATCTCATGGCCTATTTCATGACCTATTGCCCAAGAGTTACCCATATCATATGTACAATTAGATAAAACTCCTCCACTTCCTCCAGCATAAGATGTATGACCACCAAACACACAACTACCTGCATATGGATTATCTCCATTAGATCCTGTCCACATTAATCTTCTATAAGGTATATGTTCTTTAAAGTGACCTTGAACATTATCTAAATAATAAAGGAAATCTATATATTCATCTGTTGACTCTATATGCTTTGTTAAATTTTCAGCTTTGAAATTTTTCTTTACCCAATCAAATTTAACTGCTCCTATATAGTTATTTCCTTCGATATAAACTAAATTCGAATTATAATTTCCTACTATCTGAGTTTCTATATAATCCTTATCAAATAGATCTACAGATTTATCATACCCATAACGGAATGACAAACTTGTTCTTTCATTTAATGAGTAGTATTCAAATTTCTCTTTTCTAGCTCCTCTAAAGAATGCTTGCCCTTCATAAGGAACATTTATATGATTAATTCCTTTTTTTAAATCCACAGTTGTATTTAAACTTGGATTTAAAGTATTTCCCATACTCAATTGAATATCTCTATTAACAGCTATTATATAATCTGTATTAGATGAAATATAGTGATTTCCCAACATTACGTTTCCTGTGTCATTAGATACTGTCGGTCCAAAATATTCACCTGAAATTTTATCCAAAGCTTTATAACCATATACTTCTAATGGTAAAATCCCTTTGTTTTCTAATATCATTTTTGCTATTTGAAGTTTTGCTTTTAAAAGTTTATTTTGAACAACTTCTTTTTCTAATTTTTGAATCATTTTTAAAGTAACACCATCTCTTAAGCTTTGAGCATCACTATTAAATAAATTATCAATTTTAGTTTCTAATGAACTATAGATATTAAATCCAATTTCATTCATTATAACTACTCCTGCATAACATGTTTGAACATCTATACAGAATCTTTTAACTAAAACATTCTGGAATTTAAATAGTTTCATTCCAAATAAAGCTTGATCACTAATATACTCTTGCAATAAAATCCAATCTTGATCATCGTTTTCTTTAAAGTAAAGTTTTGCTGTTCCTATTTTACCGTTATTTCCGTTTGGATGGCTTGAATCAACCCAGAATTCATTTATTATTTTAGGTTCATCTAAAATAAACTCTACTTTACCTGTTTTTTTCGAATGAAACATTGTTTCTTTTAATCCATCTAACATCATCTCTGGTGGATTATTAACAGTGTTATAAACTCCACAATGTGAAATTACTTTTACCAACTTATTATCGTATGCTCTATTTTGATCATCAACTATATAATAAGGTGTTTGATCTATTTCCACTACTTGAGCATATGAAGATTTCCAACTTTCAGCTTCATCTATATAGCTTATAGTTACTTCTATATTTCTAGTTAATACTTTTTCAAATTTTAAAGAAACTACTTTTTCATTTTGAGTTATAATTTCAAAATCAGAAATATATTTTGTTTCACCAAGAGTATCAATATATTCTAATTTATAATCTACTAATCCTTTTACTTCTGTTTTATAAGATATTATCAATTCGTCTAAAACAAAATCATACTCATAATTTAATTTATAATTTTTCTTTGTAGTTTTTGCTAAATAAAGTGCTTTTGCTAATTCTATTTTTTCTTTATAAATTTGAGTATTTTTTACTTTTTTTGATAATTCTAAAATTTCTTCATAACTTACATCTGATTTTAACTCTTCAAAGTTATTGTCCTTAAATAAATTATTTATAGATGTTTCAAAGTTGTTATAAATAAATAATTCTAATTCATTTATTAAAGTCCAGTTATTAATTGAATTTTCAACTTTTAAACAAATTTCATTAGTTAAATAAGCTTTTCCTTCTACAAGATGCCAATCGTTTGAATATTTTTCAACTGTATAATCTCCTAACTCTACCCAAGTATCTACAGAGTTCATATCTTTTAATAAAACTTTAAATTTATTTATAAGACCTGATGTAGAGTTACTTCTAAAGTTAATTAATCTCAATCTATCAATTAAATATTCTTTATCTAACTTAAAGAATATTTCTCCATATTCTTTCGAATGATTACACTGGAACATTGAATTTATATTTCCATCAAACATATTAATTGCTGGATAAGAGCTGCTTGGTAAATCTGTTCTTACTACTATTTTTTCAGAAGAGATTCTTGAATCTATATCATCATTTAAACAAAATTCTAATTTATCAAATGAATTTGTAGATATATTATCAATCTTTTGTGCTCCCCATATTAAAATACTCAGATTCTCTGCCATTACTTTTTCAAAAATTAATGTATATACATCCCCAACAATTGCACATTTTACATCTATAATTTTTACATTAGAATAATTATCAGTATATTTTACCTTTACCTTTAACACTCTTTCAGATGTTGTAAATTGCACTCTATCTAAGATTCTTTCAGAATTAAGCGAAACTAAAAACTCTTTTACTAACAATGATTCTATATACAACTCTTTTGCTTTTGTAACTCTTTCTTTGTATGAGTTTGTTTTAACATCTCTTTCTAAAACTTCAATCTCTTCTAAAGTTAAATCTAATCTGATTGTACTTTCAGTTTCATCAAAAAATAGATTAGAGATTCTTTCTTCAATTATATTGTGCTTAAACAGATCTACTTCAGTAACAACAACAAAGTTTCCATGTCCATTTGTAACTCTTATACAAACTTCACTTGCTAAAACTGGCTTAAACACTGCTGTTCTATTTACTCCTGATTCTTCTGTTAACTGTTCAAATACTTTTTTCCAATCTTCAGCTTTTGTTGTTTTATATAAAACTTCATAAGCTTTTATTCTTCCGTTTCCAGAATTTCTTGTAACCATCTGTAATCTATCTAATAAGTATGGTTTTTCCAACTCTATTCCAAAATCTCCATATATTCCTGGAGTATATTTTGTATAAGTATCACTATGGAAACTAGTATTTAAGTCTCCATCAAAAGCATTAGATGGTACATTATTAGAATATTGCCCACAATAAGATTTTCCTATCATTTTAGTTTTATCTAACCTTACATCTATATCTTTACTTTCATAAAATTCATTTTGATTTAATTCTATTACTTCAATATTATTTACTAATTCTTCAGTTATATCTCCATGAAGCATTAGATCAAATTTATTTGCATAGAAATATTCAAATGTTAAAACAATTTCAGAATCTTTAACTTTAATATCTAAAACTTTTGCAATTTTTTCATAACCGTAATCATCTTTATAAGTTATTTCAGTATTATATACTTTTCCAGTAGTTTGGATTTTAATTTCATTTATTACATTTTTTTTCTCTACTTCAAATGTAAAATAAACTGGTGTTTTTTTATCTAAATATAATTTTTTTGCTAATTCTATTTTATCTTTATAAGCTTCAGTATTCTGTACTTTTTCTGATAACTCTAGAATTTCATTGTAACTTACATCTGATTTTAACTCTTCAAATGTATCATCTTTAAATAAGTTGTCAATCTCTTTCTCTAAATTATTATGAATATATAATTTTATTTCATTAACTATTGCCCAATTATTTACACATTCTTCTATTCTTACACAAATCTCATTTGTCAAATATGCTGTTTTATTTTTTACATCTAACCAGCTATTTTTAAAAGTATCTACTGTGTATTCACCTAGTTCTGCCCACACATTTTCACTGTTCATCTCTTTTGCTAAAACTTTAAACTTCTTTATAAGTCCAGAGGTATTGCTTCTATAACTCATTAAACTTAATTTATCTATTAAATACTCTTTATCTAATTTGAAATATATATCACAATAATCAGTGTATACACTTGAATTAAAAGTAGAAGTTAAATTTCCATCAAACATATTACTTAGTGGATATGATGAGTTAATTGAAGAAGTCGTTGACGGTGTTATCTTATTAGAAGATATTGCACAATCTACATCTTCATTTATATAGAAATCTGCTCTATTATAACTGTTTATTGAAATATTTTCTATTTTAGAAACTCCAAACATTACTATTGTAGCAGACTTTGTCATGATTTTATTCAAATTTAGAGTGTAAAGATTTCCTATTGCTTCAAAGTCTGTTGATATTAATCTTTCAATTCCATAAGCATCAATATACTTTAAATTAATTTTGAAAACTCTTTCATTTGTCATAAATTGAATTTTATCAAATATTGTTTCTTTACTCAATGGAATTGTGAAGTTAGTTTTAGGAAGTCCATCTATATATAATTTCTTCGCTTTTATAACTCTATCAATATATGATTGTGTTTTAACTTCTTTTTCTAAAACCTCAATTTCTTCTAAAGTAACTCCTGATTTTAGAATTGTTTCAGCTTCATCTAAAAATAGATTCGATATTCTTGTATCTATAAAATTATGTCTAAACAAATCTGCTTCATAGATTACTACAAAGTAATTTTGTCCTTTTGTAACTCTTATACAAATTTCACTTGCTAAAACTGCTTTAAATTGAGCTAATCTTTTTGACCCTGATTCATCTTTAGTTTGCTCAAATATTTTTTTCCAATCTTCTGATTCAGCTGTTTTGTATAAAATTTCATATGTTTTTATTACTCCATTTCCAGAAGATGCAGATACCATTTCAAATTTATCTATTAATTGAACTTCATCTAATTTAATTACAACATCTCCATAAGTTCCTGGTTCATATTTTCTATAATCTGCACTATGGAAATTGGTATTTGTTAAACCATCAAGTATAAAACCAGGTGCTTTATTTGAGTATTGTCCACAAAGTGTTACTGCACTCAATTTTGCTTTATCTACTTTTATATCGCTTTCTTTACTTTCATAAAAATTTTCTTGATTTAAAGGTATTATTTTGATATCTTCAATTAAATCTTCTGATATACTACCATCAATCACTAAATCAAACTTATTTGAGTAAAAGTGATGGAATGTTAATAAAGTTGTATTTTCTTTTTTCTGTATATTTAAAAGCTGTGATGTTTTTTCATAACCATATGCATCTAAATATTTTATTTCAGCACTTAAAATATTTTCATTAGTTTTTATCTCTAATGTATTCATCACATTTTTTATATTTGTCTCTATTGTAAAAATCAAATTATTTTGCACTTGTATCACCACCATTTCCATTTACTAAACTAGTATAATTTAAATTAAATTTCTCTAACTCTTCTTTTACCAATTCTTTATAATTTTCAAATGTAATATTGTTTATATTGATTGTTGGTTCAATGTAACTATTACATTCTTTCAATATCTCTTCATTTAATTCAAGTCCTAGCGCCAAGAAATATGTTGAAATATCTCTTTGTAAGTACTTTGTTATCCAAAGACATATTTTATTTAAAATAACAGAATTATTTTGCCCTAACTCTTCTTTTGTTAAATTTTTATATATATATGTTATCATTCTGTCATTATTAGAGAACAAGAATAATTTTGTAGCTAACGCCTCTAATGAAGTTGTTGGCATTTCTACAACATCGTTACTTTTTAGAATCATTATTTTCTTAATAATAGTTTTAATAAAACTGCATACAGACGGTCCATAAAGGTCTTTTGATATCATCTGTTCTGCTAAAACTTCACTTATCTCTTCTTTTACTAGATTTTTCATTTTGTCTTGTAATAAGAATCCAAAATCATTTTTAAACTCTATATACGATCCATGATGAGTGTATTTTGAAGCTACTTTTCCTGTACTGCTTTGCCAGAAAATTCTTTTTAGATTTGTTACTCTATAATCTGTTGTATGATATTCATTTCTATCAATTAAAAGCCATAAATAATCTAATATATAATCTAAATTAACAATACCATCAACAACATTATGAATATCACAATTCTCTAATATCCATTTTATTTTTCCTCTTATTATAAAGTTTTTACCCTCTAAAGTAATATACTCTTCAGGATTATTTTTTCTGAAAAGTTCATTTATTGTATACTCTCCAATTTTATAATGAGTAGTTGATTTCTTTACATTATAAAGTGATAAAGATACCTCTTTTGTATCTTCTCTTAATACAAATATATCTCCTGAAATATTTTTTGAGTATATCTCATTTATTCCAGACTTCAACTCGATAATGTTTTCAATTGGAGTTTCTGCTGATTGTGATATTACACATAATTTTATATCTTTGTTACTCTCAATTAAATAGTCTGTCTTTTCTAATAACTTATATGATGTTGAAACTAAATCTATACACTCTTGAATCCTTAAAATCTCTTCAAGATTTTCATACTTTTTATCAACTTCTAAAAGTTTAAAATTACTAACCTCTAAATTGTTATCAGTTAACCATAACATTTTAGCTTTTGCTCCTAAAATACTATCAGAATATATTTCAGTTAGCTTCTTAATATCTCTTAATTTAACATCAGATTTTACTGTAGTACAAGTTTTATCAGAGTATACTTTTTCTAAATATTTTTCTAATTCAGATTTATTTGAACAAATATTTAATTCATTTATTAAAATCCAGTTTCCATAACTTTGATTTACTCTTATACAAATCTCTGCTGCATAAACTGCAGGGAATTCTGCTAATTTCCATCCAGGAGAAGTATCTATATTTGATGTATACAACTCTTTCCATATAGGAACCTCTTTTGATTCTTTATATAGGATATCGTACTGTTGAATTTGACCGTTACTCGCAATTGGATGATCTGTTTTAAACTCCAATTTTGAAATAACTTCAGGAGAATTTAAAGATATATAAACATCCCCATAGGTTCCACTGTTATATTTATTTGAATGGAAATATGTAGATTCATCTTCATCTAGCATAAGTTCTGGATAATTCGTTGAATAAGTTGAAACACTCGATTTTACTAATATTGTATCTTTTGCTATATATCTATTTGTTTCAATATCAGTAATTTTATCTGTTCCATAAAGTATAATAGAAGCCTTTGATGTTGAGATTCTATCTATATTTAAAGTATAGTTGTTTCCAGAATTTGAAACTTCAGCTTGTATTAACACTTCAATTCCATCTTTATCTATATACTCTAATTCAGCGCTTGCAACAACTTCTTCTGATGTAAAATAAACTTTATCAAATTTTTTGTTTTCACTTAATTCAATTTGAAAAACTTTTCTAAACATTCTTTTTAAATATAATTTTTTTGCATTTGTAATTCTATCTAAATATGATTTTGTTACTAATTGAGATTCTAAAGCTTCAATTTCCTCTATTGTTACTTCATCTTTCAATTTTTCTTCTAAACTATTTGTAAATAAATTTGAAATTTTCTCTTCAATTAAACTATATTTAAATATATCGATTTCATTTATAGCAATATATCCATTTTTTCCATTTGTAACTCTTATACAAATTTCTGTAGCTAAAACAGGTTTAAACGTTGCTGTTCTAGTTTCTCCAGCTTCTTCTGTCAATTGTTGAAATATTTTTTTCCACTCTTCAGCTGTAGAACTTTTATACATGATTTCATAAGATTTTATTCTTCCATTTCCTGTTCCATCATTATTAGCTCTTGTTATAAATTCTAATCCTGAAATTAAAAATTCATCTCCTAAATTTAGTAAAAAATCAGCGTAACCTCCACTATATTTAGCACTATGAAAACGAGTACTTCTATTTCCATCAATTGCTAAATTTGGTGATTCATTTGAGTTCTGACCACAAAGAGATGTTGCTAACATTATTTTTTTATCTAATCTTACATCTACATCTTTCTCTTCATAAAATTGATGTTGATCTATTGAAATAATATTAATCTTTTCTATCTCTTCTTCTGATACTTCATCATAAATAACTAAATCAAACTTTTTTGCATAAAATGCTTCAAACAATAATTCTGTTTTATTGTCTATATTTTTTACTTCTAAAAGTTTGCTCACTTTATCATATCCATGCTCATCTGTGTATAATATTTCTGCATTTGAAATATGAGCTAATGTCAATAATTCTAATTTATTTATTACATTTTTTACATTAGTTTCAATTGTAAAAACTAAACATACATTTCTATTATTACTAGTAGTTCTCATTTGGGCTCCTTTCATTCCGTATTAAATTTTTATACTATACTCTTCATACGCAACTGCAAATTTTGAAGCTTCTACTTCTGCAATCTTTAATACTATCTCTAATTGAGTAGAATATATTTCATTGAAACTTAAACGAATCTCTTTTCTATTTTCTAAAACATCTATAGAAAAATCTTCTATTTCAATTATATTTTCTAATAAATCTTTTGAATATAGTTTATACTCGAAAATATTTTCAATTTCATCATTAAAGCTTAAAACTAAACTTTTTATAGGTAAATTTTTATTTGTAAGTAATTTATACTTTGTATCTTCTATCTCTGATTTAATAATATCTTTTGCTATTTTTAGTTTAGCTAAATATTCTTGTGATTGAACAACTGCTTTTTCCAATTCTGTAATATAATCAAACGTTACAAATTTTGCTAACTCTTCTCCAATAAATAAAGAGTCTATAGCTAATTTTAGTTTACTTATTTTAAATGCTTTTAGATTTTCTAAACTACTCTCTTCTGAAAGATTATTATAAACTCTAAATATAAACTCTTTAACTAAATATCCTTTATCATTTTCTAAAAACCCAACATTTTCTTTAAATTCAATGTAGTTACCTGTAAACATATCTTTTATAAATATATTTGATTTAGAACTTATTTTAAATTTATAAAAAACTTCTTCTTTATTCAAGGCTATAAAATAGTCTGTGTAAGATCCTTTTTGTGATACTCTTACAGTTGAATTTTGATTGTTAAAACTAAATTCTTCATCAGTATCTACTGATACTAAATAAGATTCTATACTTAAAGCATCTGTTTTTGGTTTATACGCTCTATCTATTCCATGAATTTTCAATTTAATCTTTACTGCATAAATCTTTTCAAAATTTATAGTTAACTCTTCATTTTCTTCATCTATTTTAAAGTTACAATCTTTTCTTAAAATATCTCCAGCTCTATTTTCATAAGCTAGTTCTACTCTATATGCTTTTTCTAAAGTTCTAACTTTAATTTCACTTAAAATTTTTCCATCTTCAAACTGAAGTTCGATTTCTTCTGTTAAGCTATTCTCTATAAATAATGCTTTTGCTTTTTTTACTTTTTCTATATAAATACCATCATTTTTAACTCTAGACTCAACATCTAAAATTGTTTCAAAATCTATATTTTCTTTTAACTCTAAATAATTATCATTTAAATATAAATTTTCTACTTCGTCACCGATACTATTATATTGATATAACTCTATATTTTCTAAGTATCTTTCACCTGATGAGCTCTCAATCTTAATTTCATCTGTAAAATAAGCTTTTTCAAGCTTTAAAACATTATTTTTTAACGTTCCAATTTCAACATATTCTTTTTTTTCAGGTAAATCATCCCAAGATAATCGACTACTTCTTCCAGTGTCTTTTACAAAAATCTTAGCATCTCCAGTTTTACTAGTTCTAATCTCACTTAATAAGTATTCTTTTTTTATAAGTAAATTTTCTTCAGTTTTATTTTCTGAAGAGTAAGATGCTTTTAAATCTATTCTGTTATCTTTTTCTTCTCTTAAAGAAAAATTATCTAAAGGTAATGTTTCTACACTAACAAATTCTGCATTTTCTGTTCCATAAACTAAAATTTCTGCTGAATCTGTATGAACTCTAAGTCTTCCAGCATACTCTTCTACTCCAATAGTTATAATTCCATCAACTTTATTTTCAACATACCAATAAAGTCTTTTTACTCTTAAAATACCAAAACAATCTTTATATCTAATTTCACTCTTAATCATATTTCTATCTGCTTTAAATGCGATTCTGTTTATTACAGATTCTCCATTTAAAGAGATTTTTAATGCTTTTGGAATTAAATTTTCTCTTTCTATATAAAGATCACTTGCTACTTCTAAAAGTCTCATATATGATTCTGTATAAGTTGCACGTTCTTGTAAATCTACAATCATATCTTGAGTTACATCTTCTCGCAATTGAGATTTGTTATCAACAAGAAACAAATCATAAACTTCATTTTCTAACGAACAATATTTAAATACATTAACTTCTGCTATATATACTTTTTTATATCCGCTGTCTAAAACTTTTATACATAACTCTTTTGCTAAAACTGTTTCAAAGGTTTTATTTTTCTTAGTTGAATTGTTATCAAGTTCAGAAAATATCTCTTTCCAAGTATCACTTGATGATGTTCTATACATAAATTTATAACTTTTAATTTTTCCATCTTCATTACTGTTTGTTAAAAATTCAATATTATCAATTAATGCTACATCTCCTAGATCTATTAAAAACTCTCCAAATCCTAAAGACTCATAACTCTCACTTAAAAAATATGTATTTACATTACTATCTATCGCTTTTTCTGGACTATTATTTCCACTAAAACCACAATTACTAATTGCATTCATTTTAGATTTATCCATAAGTTTATTTAGCATCTCTTTATGAGGTGCATCATCTCCAACTTTAAATTGAAGTTGATCTAACTCTAAAACCTCTATATCACTTATATTATCATAAGAAATATCATCCCCAAACAAAGTTACTTCATAATCTTTTCCATAAAAATAATCAAATGATAACGTAGTATTTTTTTCATCTATTTTTATATTTTTCAATTCATTTAATATAATATTTCCATAAGAATCTATTGTTTTTACTGTGGCATTTATTATTTTTCTATCTGTAAAAAATTGAATTTCTTTTGCTACTTTAAATCTAGAAAAACTAAATTTATATATTACTTGTCCGTACATTTATCCTCCTGTTAGAAGCTTTATTCTAAAATAGAGTGAACATCCGTCCACTCTATTTTGGTTTTATTATCTTTTTAGCAATCTATTTAGATAGTTTAATCTTAAAGAATTTGCTTTGAATTTATCAAATATAACTGATGTTAAAAGATGATCTTCACAATATAATGAAGGGTATGCTGATGTTGCTGTTGATCCATGCATATCAACTCCATAATCATCCATTGCTATATCCCAAGATATTAATCCTGCTAAATCATTTTCAACAATCCATTGACATTTATTTTCTACTGATCTTTCATCTTCAAATGTATAGAAGATTCCAGCTGTTTCATTGTATAGGTATGGAACTTGTGCTGCTTCATCATAGTAGTAGTTAAAGTCTATTCCTTTTAATACTGCTCCTGCATGTGGATTAGCTGGTCCATTCATATCAAGTGTTTTCACTGATACAGTTTCACCTTTTATCAATTTATTTAAATGGTTTAGAGGTAATACTCCTGCTCCTCTTCCTCCATCCATTGTTCCTGGTGCTGAACATCCTTTTGTACCATTAGCTGCTGCATCTATATTTGTTTTTACAAATAATCCAGGCATACTTGTTGGCCATCCAGAAGTTGGTTTAAATATTCCAGACCATCCTCTTGAATAAAACGGTGTTCCTACTGTTATTTTCTTTTTAGAAACTCCAAATGTTGTTGTTACATAAGTTATTAAATCACTTATAGATAACGCATTTCCATATGGATTTGTTTCTGATACTGGTTCAGCTGGATTTTGGAATAAATAAGATTGATGGTTTGTCATTGGATCAAATGCTCCATGCACATCATATGTCATGTAACTGATAAAGTCACAAGCTGGATGCCATACTCCTATTCCACTCTTTTGGATATGGTTCTTTCCAGAAACTATTGCACATGATAAGAAGTAATATTTTCCATCTTCTACTCCTGCGTTATCTAGTGCTGATCTTAAAGCTTTCATCAAGTTAGTGAATAAGAATTCTTCATCATCCGCTGCTCTTGGAGATCCTAAGTCATTTTGACTATCTACTAAATCTCCATCTCTTCTATTACATGGGAATTCCCAGTCAATATCTATTCCTGCAAATCCAAACTCTCTTATAAAGTCAATACATCTTTTTGTGAAGTAAGATATATTTCCAGGTTGAGCTGCATCTCTAAAGAATGCTGATCTTGACCATCCACCTAATGAAGCAATTGGCTTAACGTATGGATATTTTTTAGACATTTCATTAAACTCTGTCATGAATGCGTTTGTTCCACCATATTTTGAGAACGCTGCTCCTGGATCAAATATATTTGGAGAAATTTTTAAACTAGTTCCATTTGGAGCATCTGATGCTGATTTTTTTAAGTGTGATATATCATCTTTATCTGTATTAAAACTTCCAGTATAATCAGGAATTACATCTACGAATGCATACTGCATATGTGATATTTTATCCCATGGAGAAATTTTTGGAGTATACTTTCTTCCACCCCATTTACCCCACTCTGGAGAATAAGTTATATGCATTTTTTCCATTGGAGTTCCTAATCCTTCAACTGTAGATATATTCATAGGCTCTAAATGTGCATTTGGTTTTGTTCCCGCTGAATCCATAAGATGATTTCCAGGACAATTTATTGCTGCTTCTTCTCCTGCAGATAATTTTGTCCAAGGAGACCAATCTCCATTTGTTTTAGGACCGTCTCCTTTTGAAGCCCATCCAGAGTGTTTAAAGTGGAATCCTCCAAAGAATACAATCTTGTTTGTAGCTGCTCCATACTCAATCTCTGGATTCCATTCTGGATAATTACAATACTTTACCCCTCCATTAGGAGTAGCTATTTCAATTTTTCCAGTTGTACTCTTGTAATAAACTACAATAGTATCATTTGTTTTTTCATCTCTCTTATAAGTTACTTTATAAACAAATTTTAAATCTTTATTTGAAGGATACTTTGAAGTTGAAACAACATTTTTAGCAGATCCTTTATTTCCAGAAGTATAATTTGTATCTAAAATTTCACTTAATTGATTATCTAAATAAACAGCAAGTTTAGTATCTATAACTCCCCAAGTATTATTTAATGTAATTTCATAGTTTCCATTTGAAGTTACAGTATGTGCCCATAAGTTTGAGTACGGTAATGTTGTTGGGAAATCTCCTTCAACTGGTGGTGGAACTACAACCTCTTCTTCAATTAAGATTGTGTTTGAAGTTATTTGCTTCATTTTTGTTGACCAGTAATATTTAGCTAAAAAATAGTAACTTCCAGGCTCTGTAGAAATAAAGTTTGCTGATGCTGATACTGAGTTTAAAGTTATTTTCTCTACTCTTGCATTATTTTTATATAACTCATACTCTACAGAAGTTATTAAATGATCATTTTCAGATGTTAATAACTCTCCTACTAATTTTTTGTTTAAATTTTGTAATATAGCTTTTATTACAATTGGCTCTAATTCTGGGTCCACTGGTGGTAATACAGTATCGTGATTACAATCTCCCAGTAATCTTAGTATCTTTTGAACTAAAAGCTTAAAAGATAAGTATTCCTCTAATTTTGTAACTCTTGTTAAGTTTAAAACGAAGTTATTCATTTTTTCAATTAAAGGTGACAACTCTTCACAATCTATACCTACGTGAGATAATGAATATTTATTGTTTATATAGTTAACTTTCTCTATTGTATTATTATATATTTTTTGAAATTCTTGTTCTCTATCTACAATAGGAAATAAATCTGTATTCGTTTTTTTCATTTGTAATTTTATCCTCCAACAGTAAATTTATTTAAACATTTTATACGACTCTTCAAGCTTTGCTCTGTAAGTTGATTCATCTTTATTAAAATCTGTGTGTTTTTCTAAAAATGTTACTAACCTTGTTATATCTTTTGACAATTTTATCAAATCATTTTCAAATTCTTGAAATCTTTTTATTAAGTTTTCTGTCTTTAAGAAATCTTTATTTTTATTAGTTTCTTCTAATTTTGAAAGTGTAACCTCTACTGATATTAATTTTGAAGATAATTCTGAAAAGCTTTCTCTAAATGCATTATTAAAATTTTCATTTCTTTTCAGAGCTTCGACATATTCTGATTTTATCTGTAAATATTTTTCTTGATAATATTCACATTTTTCTTCATTTTCCTTATTTATAGCAACTAGATTAGCAATTTCTATCTTTAGCTCTTTATTCTTCTTGTTAAAGAACATACTATCTCCTTTCAGCATAAAAATATTTAAACTATAATTTTACTTATCATCCACTCATAGTTTTTTATCTTTTTACTTTTATTTTATCATCCGTTTTAATTAAACTTTTATGAAAATATAATACAGTTTTTATCAGAAATAATCAACAAAATTTTTCAAGAAAAATATTTTTAATCTTACAAAGCACACTAATACCCTTTAATTGAAAGGTTTGGTTGAATTAAAAAAAAATTAAAAAAAAATTATGAATTGAAATTTCATTGTAGTTGTGATAACATAATGTAACTTATCATCATACTTAAATAGTTTTGAATTATTACTTCGTATTTTACATAGAATATAAACTTTAAAATTTATATAAGAAAATAAAATTACAACTTAATATATAAAAAAATAGGAGGTTCTTTGTCTTGAATTCAAATAACGAACTAGATTTTCAAGTGAGTGACTTAAAAAATAAAATTTCAGCTTTGTTTGATAAATTTAAAACTCTCCAAACAAATATGAACTTAATTATTGATATTGTTTCATCAAACCCAGAATACAATGTTACAAAAAATAAATTAGAATCTCTTATAAGTCTGTCAAATAGCTTAAATAGTACTAATAGTATAAACGAGTTCTATGAAATAAAAGCTTTAGCATACGATGTTGAAAAAATGATATTTGACTTAGAACATATTATTGAGGTAACTGAACCTGAGGTTCCTGAAATAATTATTCCTGAGATTAAAACAGCTTTATTAAGTGATAATGGAACTACTCTTATTGCAACTTTAAAGGATGTTGTTGATCCTGAAATAAGATTAAACAGTATCGAATATAAGTTATACAAAGAAATTTCAACTGGTGATTTAGAAATATCTCATATCGCTCTCCCTGAATCTCTATTTAATGTGGATTTTAAATTTAGAGAAGCTGGAAGCTTCTACTTCATAGCTACTTATTACTATGATGGGTTAAATGATGTTATTGAAAGTAAGTCTATAACATCAAACAAAGTTAATGTACAACTAGTTGACAAAGAAATGCCATCTATATGTTGTGCTGCATTAACTTATTTCAAGAATACTCCAAAAGGATTATTAACTAAAGTTACTGATGTGGATTCAGCTATAACTGAAGTTGTTTATGTTTTAAGAGATAAAAACAATACTGAAATTGAAACTGTTATTATTAATAATCCATTTGACCATGTTCAATTCAACGAAGTAAATGAAGGACAGTATTTCTTCAATTGTAATTGTAAATACAATCTTGGATCTAGAACTGGTGAGATACTATTAAAATCTAATATCATTAATATTAAAGGAGAAGTAGTGACTCCTCCTAAACCTGAACCTGAGCCAGACCCTGAACAAAATCGAGTTACTAAATGGCCTAGAGGAATCTTTGCTCCGTTTGTTGATGCTGCTAGAGATGATGTAAATTTAAAATTCACTTTTGCTGACAAATCAAAAAATACTGGAGTTCAATTCTATAATTTAGGATTTATAACTGCTGATTCTAATAAAAATCCAGCTTGGGCAGGAAACTCAATGTTACCTGGAAACAAAGGAACTAACGCTGGGCTTATGCAAGATATCGAAAGATTAAGATCTATGGGTGGGGATGTTTGTATCTCTTTTGGAGGACTTAACGGACCATACCTAAATGAAGTTATATCAGATATTGAAGATTTAAAAAACAAGTATAAATCTATTATAAATAATTGGAATTTAAATAGAGTGGACTTTGATATGGAGCATAACAGCACTATTGGAAATGAAACTTCTAATGAAAATAAAACAAACCATTTAGCAATAAAACTTTTGCAAGATGAATTAGCAGCTGATGATAGATACGTTGGTATTTGGTTTACATTACCAGTAATGCCTTATGGACTAAATCAAGCTGAACTATTACTATTAGATGATGCTATTAAAAAGGGTGTTTCAATCGAGGGAGTAAACATTATGGCGATGTGTTATGGACCTGCTTATGTTGGAAATATGGCTGAGCAATCTATATCTGCTATGACTAACTTACATTCACAATTAAAAACACTTTATACTAACAACGGAATTTTTAAATCTGACGATGAACTTTGGGGAATGGTTGGTATCTGTCCTGAAATCGGAATCAATGATACAGGTAGTTTTAATACATTCTACTTAGAAGATGTTTCAACACTTATTCAATTCTGTAAAACTAAAAATGTTGGAATGATTTCATTTTGGTCTGCAAATAGAGATAAAGAAAATAGTGGATCTAATATAAACGGACCTGATTCAACTGGTTTAATTCAAGAGGATTCTGCTTTTTCTAAAGCTTTCCAAGTTTATAACGATTTAAATACAACTGTTAATACTCTTATTCCAAATTTAGATTCTGGAATTTACAACGGAGTACAAGTCTGGCACGAATCTATGAGCTACCCAAAGTCAAATACTAAAGTTTACTACAAAGGTCAATATTATATAAATGGATGGTTTGTTTCAGCTTGGGATAATCCGCCAACATCAAATGAAGCTTGGAAAGAAACTTCACTATAATTTTAAATAAGGAGTGTTAAATGAATACTTTAGAAATACAAAGCATTAAATCACATTTTTCAAATGTTTTAAATCATTATAACAATTTAAAGAAAAGATTTATTGAGTCAAGTGATGAACTTGAGTCTTTAAATATTCAACTAATAGAATTAAAAAATAAAGTTAATAGCTTAACTATGGAATCTTCAATTATATATTTCTTCGAAGTGAAAGAAACTCTTTCAACTGTTGAAAAAAATATATTTGATTTAGATATAGAAGTTGAAACTCCAGAGCCTCCAATAACTCCAGAACCACCTGTTGAACCAGAGGTTATTGTTCCTACTGTTGGAAATGTAGAATTAACTATCAAAGATAAAAAAGCTACTGTAGTTTCTAAATCTGTTTCAGATTCTCAAGGAAGAATTACTTTAGTTACTTATAATTTAAAAACTTCTGTTAGAAATACTATTGAACAAAGAACAGCTACTAATCCAAGTACGCCAGTTAATTTTAACAGTATTTTAACTGCTGGTGACTATATAGTTGAAGCTATTTTCTCTTATACAGGTTCTCAATCTTTAGAGCAAATTTCAAAATCTTCTAATAAAGTTACTATTGAAGAGGATGTAATTTTACCGCCTCCATCAACTGATAATATTGCTACATTAAAACTTTCTTCAAGTCAATCTTGGGGAAATGGATTTAGTGCAAACTTAGAATTAGTTTCACATACCGCCCAAAATTATGGTGGTACATGGGAATTAAGTTTTGATTCTCCTGCATCAAGTCTTTCTCAGTGGCAAATAAATTCATCTAAAGTTGGAAATAGAATTGTTGTAACTTCTGGAACTGATTGGTCAGGTGCTGCTAACTTTAATTTAGGACCTAATGGTAGTTTCAAGATTGATGGAATAAATGGTAATGGCGCTGGATTTGACAATAAAATTGCAGCTAATGCAACTTTAAATGGAAAATCAATCTCTCTTATAATTAATGGTGAAGTTATTGGTGAAGGAACTACTCCTAATCCCGAGCCTAATCCCGAACCTGAAACTCCTAAAGTTTCATTTCCAGACAAATTACCTATTCTAGGAGCTACTAGTGTAGAAGCTATCTATTTAAGTGGAGATAAAACTACAGTATTAGGTACAGTTTCAATTCCTAATACAAATATTCATGCTCAATATGCTGTATATGTAAACGGATTTAAAACTACTTTAAAGCCAGTTGAATTAACAAGAAGATCTTCAATATTAAATGTAAACTTAGCTGTATCTTCTCTTCCGTTATTAACTGGAACGAATGAAGTACAATTAGTATTTGCAGGAGTAGGAACTTCTTCTATAACTTACTATACTACTAATATTTTAACTTTAATAAAAGAGTCTACAGGAACTTCTAAAAAGTCTCTTATTGGTTATTGGTCATCTTGGGGAGGAAATGCTGGACAAACATCTTATATTGATTTAGAAGCTACTCCATCTGAATATGATACAATAGTTGTATCATTCATCGAACACGCAAACGACTACTTAACTCCTCAATTCAATCCTGAATTAAGTGGTAAAGTAACTAGAGCTGAATTCGCTCAAAAAGTTGCTAGAATGAAGGCTAAAGGACACAATGTTATAATTGCTGTTGGAGGACAAAATGGTGTATTCCATCTTGGGTCTGATAGTGATAAAGCAATCTTTAAAAACGGTGTAATTAGAATTATTGAAGAGTTTGGATTCAATGGATTTGATATTGATTTAGAAGGACAAAGTGCTCTTAATGGTACAAAATATGCTGTTGACGCTATAAAAGAGATTATCGAATATTTCAGAGCTAAAGATCCTCAATTTGTATATTCAATGGCTCCAGAAGTAGCTTACTTAATAAGCGATGGTTTTGGAACTTTATATTCTGATTTAATCAAAGCAACAAAGCATTTAATTACAACAATACATCCTCAATTCTATAATGCCCCTGGAACTGGAATATATCCATTCGATGGAAGTGGAACACCTGTTATGTGTAATGATCAAGCTAAATTTATTCCTGCATTTGCTGAAGCTTTAATGAAAGGACATGATGGACCTGCTTGGGGAAATGAATATGCTAGCTTATTTCCTATAGGACCAATTCCTGAAGAGATGTTAGCTATTGGACTTCCTGCTGGTGTTGGTGCTGCTGGAACAGGAGCTACAAACGATATGAGCTCTTTCACTAACGCTTGGAGAGAATTAGAAAGAAAAGGATATACTAAAATAAAAGGATTTATGACTTGGAGTATTGACTGGGATGAATACCATAACTGGCAATTTAAAAATGCAATAGCTCCACTTATTAAATAGTGATTTAATATGAAAAAACTTAGAATTTTATCAATTGATGGTGGTGGAGTAAAAGGAGTTGTTCCTGCTATAATTTGTCAATATTTAGAAAATGAACTTTCTAAATATATGAATCGAAAAGTATTTCTACACCAATATTTTGATTTAGTTGTAGGAACAAGTACTGGTGGGATTTTAGGTGCTTTATATGTTTCACCAAACTATCATACTGCAAATGAAATCGTAGATCTTTACAAAAATTGTGGTGATAGAATTTTTAAAAAGAATATAATTCGAAGAGTCTCATCTTTTGGTGGGATTCTTCGTCCTAAATATTCTACAAAAGCTTTAGAAGAGCTTTCACAATCTCTATTTGGAGATATAAATTTAAGTGATACAATAAAACCTTTTATGACAACTTCTTATGATCTTATTAGAGCTAAAGAGATTTTTTTTGATAGTTTAAATGCTAAAAAAAAACCTTTGAAAAATTTTAAGCTAAAAGACGTCGTTATTGCTTCTTCTTCTGCTCCTGTTTATTTTAATGCTAAAAAATTAGTATCTTTAAACAATGAGATATACAACTGTATAGACGGTGGAATTTTTGCTAATAACCCAGCTTTAATTGCTTATGCTGAAGCTAGAAATATAGATTTTAAAAAACACTTAAAAGAAAATAAACCCTCTTTTCCAGGTTCAGATGATATGATTTTAATTTCAATTGGAACAGGTAAAAAAGATGGATATAAAAACTATGAGCACTTAAAAACCAAAGGTGGCGCAAAATGGATGATGCCTATTATAGACATTTTATTTTCAGCTCAATCAAATACAGATGATTTTGTTTTAAGAAAAATATTTGACTCATCTAAAAACAAATGGAACTACTATAGATTGAACCCTAGTCTTTATAAAGGGTCTTTAGACTTAGATAATAAATCTATAACTAATATAAATAATCTTTGTTCTGATACTCATGATTTTATAAAAAAAAATAAAGACAAATTAGACGATGTCATACTTCAATTGATTTTAAATGACTAAATAGAAAAAATCCATCCTTTTTATTTTCAAAAGGATGGATTTTTTTATCTACGATTTCTTAATAAATATACAATTGATGGATAGATTCCTGGATAGTATAGATTTTTCTGATAAGCTCTAACTTTAGTTAATAGCAGCATACAGTAAAATCTTAAAAATAAACTTATTAAAAACATAAGTTTCAATCCAGCATAAGAGTCTCCAAATAATGTGATTGTTTTACCTTGAAGAAAGTTAGCAAGATAACCCCCACAAAGAGCACCTGTTAATCCTAGAACCCCTACAGAAAGTGCATATGCAGCTGTATAAGAATCTCTGTCTGGAGATGATAAATCTAACAATAAACTAAATAAAGAAAAGTTTATAGCTGACCATCCAATTGCTGTTCCAATTGCATCAAGCATAATTAAACTATTTACAGTTTCTTTTGTCATTAAAAAATAAAAAATAACAACGTAAGTTGTAACTCCAATCCCAAATGATAATAATTTTTTATATCCTATACGTTCTACTAGTTTTCCATATATAAAAAATGCAAAAACAGATAGTATAGCAGTTAATGATGAGGATAAACCCAAAATATTGTATGAAGCTTTTAAGTCTACAACAGCAAAATAATAAAAATATGGCTTTGTAAATTCAATAGAAAAATTCCACATAGCTATAAACATTAAAAAGTTACAAAAATTACTATCTTTTAATGCTTTTTTAATTGAAAATTCTTTTTGCTTTTCTGAAAAATCAGGTATATCATGAAAAAAAAGCAAGACTAAAGTTGTTAGTGCAGCTATTCCAATAATAAAAGTAAGCACAAGCATACTCATTTTTCCAGGATTATAATTTAAAGCTTTTGAAACAACATAAGAAAATGCTACGCTTGAAATTGAAACTAAAATAAATCTTCTTGAGAAAAATAAACTTCTATCCTCTTTTTTTATAATATCCCCAACTGAACTTGTCCATATTCCACTTAAAAAAGCTGAAAAAAAAGAATATACAAAAACAATTCCAACTAAAAAACGATAATCTGTTTTATCAAAGAGAACTATAAAAAAAAGAAAACACATTGGAATTCTAGCTGCACAAGCACTAAAAAACAGAGCATTTTTTTTACTTTTGAAAAGCTTGTAATATGTCCCTAAAAAAACTTGTAACAATTGAAGCCCCAAAGGTAGTGTACTTATAAGAGAGATCCAAAAGGGTTTACAATTAAAATAGATTGCTAAAGCTGTTAGTGCAAACCCTTGAATTCCCAAAGAAAGTGTATTTGCACTCATTCCTTCAACTGTGATTAAAAATTTATTTTTGCTGTAAGAGTCACGAAACATAAAATCATCCCCTATTTATATAAAAAATTATACTTTATAGACTCATTTACGGCAAATAATAATAATTCCTTTTTAATCTATTTCTAAAATAAGTTGAACAGGACAGTGATCAGATCCAAGAATCATATTGTGAATATTTGCCTCTGAAATTTTATCTTTTATTCTATTTGAAACAACAAAATAATCAATTCTCCAACCAGCGTTATTTTTACGAGCACCAAATCTATAAGACCACCATGAATATTTTTCAATTGCATTTGGATGTAGATACCTAAAACTATCTACAAAGCCACTTGTTAGTAGTTCTGTAAATTTTTCTCGCTCTTCAATAGTAAATCCAGCATTTGTTTTATTTGATTTTGGATTTTTTAAATCAATTTCAGTATGAGCAACATTTAAATCACCACAAAGAACAACAGGTTTTTTAGAATCTAATTCTAAAAGATAATTTCTAAATTCATCTTCCCAACTCATTCTATAGTCTAATCTCGCTAATTCAGCTTGAGAATTTGGAGTATAAACGTTTACTAAATAATATTTATCGAATTCTAAAGTAATAACTCGTCCTTCTTTATCATGCTCTTCAATTCCAATTCCATAAAAATGATTAATTGGTTTTTCTTTTGTGAATACAGCAGTTCCAGAGTACCCCTTTTTTTCTGCATAGTTCCAATAAGAGTGGTATCCTTCTGGATTGAAATCGGTTTGCCCCTCTTGAAGCTTTATTTCTTGTAAAGAAACAACATCTGCATTAACATCACTAAAATATTCTAAAAAGTTTTTTTGTAGTACTGCTCTAAGTCCATTTACATTCCAAGATATTAATTTTTTCATAGTATCCTCCTGATAAATTTTGTTCATAATTTTATAATTTAGATTATATCATAAAAAAATGTTTACAAAAATAAAAAAAGTTTGTTGACATAAATAATAATTTGTGATACTATATTTATGTAGCGAGAAACACCGGCTACAAAGAAAACATTTTCGGAATATAGCGCAGTCCGGTAGCGCACCTGCCTTGGGAGCAGGGGGCCGCAAGTTCGAATCTTGCTATTCCGACCATGTAGGTCAATGGCTCAATTGGTAGAGCATCGGTCTCCAAAACCGAGGGTTGCGGGTTCGAGTCCCTCTTGACCTGCCATACGCCTAGATAGCTCAGTTGGCTAGAGCACCCGGTTCATACCCGGGCGGTCGAAGGTTCGAATCCTTTTCTAGGCACCAAATAAAAACATAACTCTATTCGTAGAGTTTTTTTTATTTTTTGTAACTACTAGGTAAATAGTTATTTATAGCACAAAAAAAAGACCATTAAGGTCTTTAATTATTTATTGCCTTTCAAACAAAACTCTTCAAAATGTGGAAGTGTTAAACACCAATCACAGAAATTACCCCAATCTTCTTTTAACTTGTGATGTCTTCTTTGAAGATATATAGTTTTTAACTGCAAATAAGACGTTGTTACTCTCATAGTTTGTTCTAAGCCCATTGGACAGTTAGAAATTATTTTCATATAAATTTCATATTTTGTATAAACTTTTCCAGCTACTTCTACATCTTTCTCATCTTTTTCAAAAGAGTTAAAAATCTGAATCCAATTATTTAGGTTTTGAATTACAACATCATCTACATACTCATTACAAGAAGTTTTTAAATCCATCTTTGTAAGTCTATGCATCTTTGAAGTCGATGAAACTATATCAGCAAAGTGATATCTTTGAAATTGTGGTGTCCAATAGTTAGGATAAGTTATATCAAACTGAACAATAACTCCTTTTAAAAAATTATCATGCCCACTTCCCGAAGGTACATTTCCTAACTTTCCTGCTCTTTTATAATCTTTTTCTTCTAAGTTTAAATCTTCATCCCAAGGCTCTATAGATTCAGCTATCATAGGGTATCCACTAGCTATTAAACTCTCTTCTAAACCATATACTCTATCATTAAATATCTTTAGCACACTAGTTCCTCCATAAAATTATTTTAGTTTTATTATACCACAGTTTTTAGTTTAGTAACAGCTACTTTTATCATATTTACAAACTCGATTCTATCAATTTCATTTAAAGATAAAGCATTTTTTTCTTTAAAGAATTTATTACGATAATCTATTATTGTTTCACCATAAGTAAACTCGCCTCTCAATTCTACCCCTACAAAAACCTCTTTCCCTTTGAATATATTTTTATTTAATAGATATGCAATTGTACAAGGGTCATGCATTGGAACTTCATGTTTATTGTAAAATTCTTTATAAAAATCGAGAGCATTTTTTATAGCACCATATGCAACTTCAGATGCATATCCACCTATCGCTTTTATTTCTTCTAGCTCTTTCTCAGTTATAAACGCCTTCATAGTAACGTCTAAAGGGCACAAAATAATACGTACACCAGACTTAAATACTATATCAGCAGCTTCAGCATCTACATAGATATTAAACTCTGCTGATGGTGTCACATTTCCACCAATTGATGAACCACCCATTATTACAAATTTTTCTATCTTCTCTTTTAACTCTGGATAAGCTATTAAAAATACAGCTATATTTGTCATAGGACCAGTTATAACTATCGTTATTTTTTCTGAGCTTTCTTTTAAAGTTTTAGCTAAAAACTCTACTGCATTTAACTCTTCTAATTTTTTATTTTTTTCTGGTAAAATTAAACATCCAAGACCACTTTCCCCATGAACTTCTGGTGCTGTAACTATAGTTTTAAACATAGGTTTTTCACAACCCTTAGCTACTTTTATCTCGCGTCTAAAAACCCCAATTAATTTTCTTGCATTTTCACTTGTATTGTATATGTTTACATTTCCCGCTGAAACAGTAACTCCTTTTATATCTAATTTGTCATTTGCAAAAGCTAGTAACAAAGCAATTGTATCATCACAACCTGGATCACAATCTATTATTATTGGTATTTTTTTCATCTTTCTCCCCTTTGTTTAAAAGAATTTTTCATAATTATATCACAAAGAATAAAAAATAATCTAGATTTTTTTTTATTCTTATGCTACTATGTAGAGTCAGGAAGCGCTCTGACAAATATATATAATTCAAAGGAGTGAGTCATGAAAATAGGTTTTGATCACAATAAATATCTAGAGGAACAATCGAAGTATATCCTAGAAAGAGTTAATAATTTTGATAAATTATATCTTGAGTTTGGTGGAAAACTTCTATTTGACTTACATGCAAAAAGAGTTTTACCAGGATTTGATGAAAATGCTAAAATTAAATTACTTCAAAAACTAAAAGAAAAAGTTGAAGTTATAATATGTGTATACTCAGGAGATATCGAAAGAAATAAAATCAGAGGTGACTTTGGTATTACTTATGATATGGATGTATTCAGATTAATAGATGATTTAAGAGAACGTGAACTAGAGGTTAACAGTGTTGTTATAACAAGATATGATGATCAACCTTCTACAACTCTATTTATAACTAAATTAGAGAGAAGAGGAATCAAAGTTTATCAACATAGAGCTACAAAAGGTTATCCTACAGATGTAGATACAATAGTTAGTGAAGAGGGATATGGAAAAAATCCTTATATCAAAACAACTAAGCCAATCGTTGTTGTTACTGCTCCAGGACCTGGAAGTGGAAAACTTGCTACTTGTTTAAGCCAACTTTACCATGAAAACAAAAGAGGAAATGCTGTTGGATACTCTAAATTCGAAACTTTCCCTGTTTGGAATGTTCCATTAAAGCACCCTTTAAATATAGCTTATGAAGCTGCTACTGTAGATTTAAGAGACGTTAACATGATAGATTCATTCCACCTAGAAGCATATGGTGAGACTGCTGTTAACTACAATAGAGACATTGAGGCTTTTCCTGTTTTAAAGAGAATAATTGAAAAAATTACAAATAAAGAATCAATATATAAATCTCCTACTGATATGGGTGTAAATAGAGTTGGTTTTGGTATTGTTGATGACGAAGTTGTTAGAGAAGCTTCTAAGCAAGAGATTATCAGAAGATATTTCAAAACTGGATGTGAATATAAAAAAGGTTATGTTGATAAGGAAACTTTCCAAAGAGCAAAACTTATTATGGAAGAGTTAGGATTAAAAGAATCTTATAGAAAAGTGGTTACTGCTGCTAGAGAACACTTAGAAAAGCAAACTCCTAGTTATGAAACAACTGATTTATTATCATCTGTAGCTATGGAGCTTACAACTGGTATGATTTTAACTGGTAAAAAATCTAATGTTTTAGACGCTTCAGCAGCTGTTTTAATCAATGCTTTAAAAGCTATTGCTGGAATAAATGATAATATACATTTAATATCTCCAAATATTATTGAAGATATTACAAAACTAAAAAGAACTACACTACAAAGTAAAAATGAAGGTTTAGATTGTGAAGAGATGTTAATTGCACTTACAATTTCTGCTTCAACTAATCCAATGGCTGGAGCTGCTCTTGATCAGCTTTCTGCACTAAAAGGAGCTCAACTTCACTCGACTACAATTTTAGGAAAAGGTGACGAACAAACTCTTAGAAAATTAGGTGTTGATGTAACTTGTGATTCTGTATTCCCTACAGAAAACTTATATTACAATGAATAATTCTATAATATAAAAGCTGAGGTTTAAAACCTCAGCTTTTTTTCATCCTATAAATATTGGTGTATTGGCTTTTTCTATTATCTCTACTCCCATACGTTTTGTTATCTTTTCAAAGAAAAATGACTTACTTAAATTTCCCATAACTATCAAATCAAACTCATTTATTCGTTTAAAGAAATCATCTTTTGTATTTAATGAATCATCAAACATTTCAACTTTTGTTTCAATACCTTTTCTTTTTAAAAAATCTAAGACATTATTTTCATCTTGTTTATAGTTCCAACTTATTAATGTTACATCTTTAATGGTTGGAAAATCTTTTACAAAGTTTTTTATACTTTTATTAATTTTTATACCATCATCTGAAATTACAACAATTTTTTCAAAATTTGAAACACTTTTATTTATAATTATAACTGGCTTATAAATAACTTTTAATAAATCCAAAAAATCTTCATCTAAATAATCTGTTTCTTCAACCATAATAAAATCTACTTTTTTTAAATAATCTTGAACAAGTTGTTTTGTCATTCCTATATCTATTATTAACTCTTCTTTTAATCCCTCTTTATCTAAAAGAGTTTTTAATTTTTCTATATATTCATCCTCATATTCTTTCAAGATATCAAGAGTCATAGTAGGACTTAGAAAAGTCACTCCTGTTGGAACTTTTAATTCTTTTACATAAAGAGGTAACATCTCAAAATTAAATTTTTCTTTTAAAACTTTATAATTTTCTACTGCTAACTTTGCATCATTATAATATTTAAATAACACTAAAATTTTATCCATCCAAATCACCCCATATATTTTATCTTACTATAATATATGTACCCAATATTTTAAACTTATCCTTTAAAATATTCTACATTTAAGTTCGTTACATAAATCTTCTAAAAGTGCAACTCCAGCTATAGAATTTCCTTTTAAATCAAGAGCAGGTGAATATACTCCGATACCCATCCTATTTGGAACAACTGAAACTATACCACCACCAACACCACTTTTAGAAGGTAATCCAACTCTCACAGCAAACTCTCCAGAATTATCATACATTCCACATGTTACCATTAATGTTTTTACAATCCTACTTACTCGATTTGATACAACTCTTTCACCTGTACTTATTCGCCCATCATTAGCTAAAAATAACCCTAATTTTGCAATTGTTTTAGCTGTAACATCAACAGAACACTGTTTAAAATAAACTTCTAAAGCTTCTTCAACATTTCCTTTTATAATTCCCTCAGACTTTGAATAATATCCCATAGCTCGATTTTTATCTCCTGTTTCTGATTCGCTTAAATATACTTTTGAATTTAATTCTGGCGAGTCATCTTCAGTAATTTTTTTAAAGAATTGAAGAAATCTATTAAATTTATCCTTTGCATCATCACCTTTTATCATTGATGATACAACAATAGCTCCTGCATTTATCATTGGGTTATATGGCTTTTTTCTGCTGGAAGTTTCTAACTTTCTAATAGAATTAAATGGATCACCAGTTGGTTCCATTCCAACTTTTGAAAAAACATGCTCTTCACCATTATCTAAAATAGCCAACATTAAAGCAACTACTTTAGAAATACTTTGTACTGTGAACTTTTCATCATAATCTCCTGCAAAATATTCATTTTTTTCATTATCTATAATATATATGCCTAAACTTTTAGGATTCGCTTTTTCTAATTCAGGAATGTAATTTGCAACTCTTCCTAACTCTGTTGTTTTTTTATGCTTTTGAACTAACTTTTCTAATAAATTCTGCATATAAGCCTCCCACAACTATTTAAAAAAATCTATCTTAATCGCATCTATTATTGTTTCCTCGTTTAATTTTGAAATATTATCAATTATTGAAACTTTTAAACTTCCAGTTCCAACAAAATTATTTCCTGCAAGCTCTCCTGAAATTCCCATACTTAAAACTCCTGCAATAGCACTTGTAAAAGAGCTGTTTTCTGCTCCTAGAAAAGTACCTATTAACGATGAAATCATACAGCCTGTTCCTGTTACAGAACCCATAGCTTTATTTCCATTAAATACTCTTACTATATTATTTTTATCAGCAATAGTATCAACTTTACCTGTTATTGCAATTACCGAATTATATTTTTGAGCTGCTAATTTTGCTATCTCTTCTGCATTTTCATCAATTTCTAATGAATCTACACCTCTATTTTGAATTTCCATATCTAAAATACACTTTATTTCTGCCATATTTCCTTTTATAACAGAAAAATTTACTTCTTTTAATAATTCATTTACAAGATTTTTTCTTGCTTTTGTTGCTCCAACACCAACTGGATCTAGTATAATAGGTTTTTTTAATCTATTACTTATTTTTCCAACCTCTACAGCCATTTGAAGCATACTTTTATCCATAGTACCTATATTTAAAACTACACTCGATGAAAACCCTATTATCTCTTCTATTTCATCTATACAAAAAGACATTAAAGGAGACCCACCAATCGCTAAAGTTATATTTGCACAATCATTTATTGTAACTGTATTTGTCAAATGATAAACTAAAGGAGAGGTTTGTTTTACTTTTTGTAGTGCTAAAATTATATTTTCAGTAATAATTTTTTTTTCTAAATTTTTATTCAAAATCAACACCTGCTTTTTTATATAAATCTATAAAATGACCTACTGGTCCTACTCCGCCTCCTATTGAAAACGAATTTTTAATTGCTTCACTTATATACTCTTTTCCTAGTTTAACAGATTCTTCTACACTTAAACCTTTTCCTATATAAGAAGCTATTGTTGATGACAATGTACAACCTGTTCCATGAGTATTCTTAGTTTCAAATCTTACTCCAGTAAATTTAATTACTGTATTTTCTTCTGTTAATAAAATATCAGTACAGTTATCTTCTCTATGGCCTCCTTTAACTAAAACATTTTTAGCTCCAAATGCTTTTATTTTTCTTGCAGCAACTATCATATCATCTTCTGTTTCTATCTTCATTTCTGCTAAAATTTCAGCTTCTGGAATATTAGGTGTAATAAGAGTTCCTATTTTCAAAAATTTTTTCAACTCTTCAACAGCTTCATCTTTTAATAAATTATAACCACTTTTAGAAATCATAACAGGATCTATAACTATATTTTTAGCTTTTACAGTTTTTAAAGTTTCATGAACTATTTTTATTATTTCACTGCTTGAAAGCATTCCAACCTTAACTGCACTTATATCTATATCCTCATACAATACTTCTATCTGTTTTTTTATAATATCTAAATTTATCTCTTGAACAGCAAAAACTCCGTTTGTATTTTGAGCTGTTATTGCTGTTATAACACTCATTCCATAAACGCCTTGAGCACTCATTGCTTTTAAATCTGCTTGAATTCCTGCTCCACCACATGAATCAGATCCTGCTATTGTTAAAATATTTTTCATTTTTTCCTCCCAATTAAAAAAAGTTATCCAATTTTCTGGATAACTTTATTAAACTATATTCTACTACCATTGTCAAGCATAGCCATCTCTTTAAGCTTTACTTTATAGTTGTTTATTCTTTTTTCCCAACCTTTTCCATACTTTGCCCAACTATCTAAGCTTTTATAATAAGCTATTCTTTCTTCTGTTATAAGATCAATAAATTTTTCATGATCATCTACAGAATTTATAATTGCTATTGTTTTACTTCCCAAAACACCATCAACAGCTATATCTTCTGATGGCCTATATTTTTTTAAAGCTCTCTGAGTTACAACTGCTCCTGCTCTGTATCCTCCGTTAAAAAATATATCAAATATCATCATTTGTGAGTATGAATGCTTTATTTCATCTAATCTATAATCTACCAATAGATGAGATGCAATCTCTCTAGCTTGCTCTTCTGTTAAACTTCTTATTTCATAAGCTGTCTCAAATTTTTTATTATATTCAATCAATAAAAAATTTCTTATTCCATATTTTGAAAGCTCTTTTTGAGTTTTCACCAGCTTATTTCCCTCATGTGATAAAACTTCACTTATTATAATTTCTCTAATTTCATTGCTTGCGTATCCAAACGCAACTGTAGAATATACTAATGTAATTAAAATAACAAACTTTTCTAGCATACGATTTTTGCTTCCTCCTGTATATTTAAATTATTTTTAATTTTTTTAGATAAGAAGTATTATATCATATTTCTTAATAAATCCATAGAGATTATATTTTTGATTCACTATTTTCTATAGAAAAATATCTTTATATAGTATATAATTGAAATATCATTTGAAATAAAGGAGGTCATTATGTTAAATTTTTTAAAAGATAAAGATTTTGATATTTACAACGCTATTCAAAATGAATTGAATCGACAAGAGTATGGATTAGAACTTATCGCCTCAGAAAATTTTGTTTCGAAAAGTGTTATGGAAGCTGTTGGATCAATTTTAACAAATAAATATGCAGAGGGGTATCCTAAAAAACGTTATTATGGCGGTTGTGAATTTGTAGATGTAGTTGAATCATTAGCCATTGAAAGAGCAAAAGAACTGTTCGGTGCTCTGTATGCTAATGTGCAACCTCATTCTGGTTCTGGAGCTAATATGGCTGCCTACAGAGCTTTAATAAGCCTTGGAGATACTATTCTCGGAATGAAACTTGATCACGGTGGACATTTAACTCATGGTAAAAATGTTAACTTCTCTGGAAATGATTATAAAGTGATATCTTATAGTGTCAAAAAAGATGACGAAAGAATAGATTATGCTGAAGTTAGAGCTTTAGCTTTAGAGCATAGGCCAAAACTAATCATAGCTGGTGCGAGTGCTTACCCAAGAGAGATTGATTTTAAAATTTTTAGGGAAATTGCTGATGAAGTCGGTGCTGCATTAGTTGTAGATATGGCTCATATAGCAGGTTTAGTGGCAGCTGGATTGCACAGTTCTCCAATGCCCTATGCTCATGTAGTTACAACTACAACTCATAAAACTCTTAGAGGCCCTAGAGGTGGATTAATTTTAACTAATGATGAAGAAATTGCCAAAAAAATCGATAAAATAATATTTCCAGGTATTCAAGGTGGACCTTTAATGCATATCATAGCTGGTAAAGCTGTCGCTTTAAAAGAAGCTTTAAATCCAGAATTTAAAATATATCAGAAAAATATAATTAAAAATGCTCAAGTACTCTCTCAAACTTTAATAAATAATGGTGTAAGAGTTGTAAGTGGTGGAACAGATAACCATCTTATATTAGTTGATTTAACAAATTTAAATATAACTGGAAAAGATGCAGAAAAAATTTTAGAAGAAGTTCATATTACAGTTAATAAAAATGGTATTCCTTATGACACTAAAAGTCCTTTTGTTACAAGTGGAATTAGACTTGGAACTCCTGCTTTGACATCTAGAGGAATGGGAACTGTCGAAATGGAAAAAGTTGGAAATCTAATTTTTAAAGCTTTAAAAAATTCTGAAAATCCAGCAATTTTAGAAGAGATTAAAACAAGTGTAAAAACTCTTTGTGAAGATTTCCCTCTATATAAAAATTAGTTTTCTTGAATTTTCTTCAATTTTGTTTTATAATAGTAGTAAACATATAGAATGGAGAAAAAATTATGACAAATTTACCTAATTGCCCAAAGTGTAACTCAGAGTACACATATGAAGATGGAAACCTATTCGTTTGCCCTGAATGTGCTTACGAGTGGTCAGCAGAAACGCTTGAAGAGGATTCAAACGATTCTCTTATAGTTAAAGATGCAAACGGAACTCTTTTAGTTGATGGAGATACTATCTCTGTTATCAAAGATTTGAAAATAAAAGGAAGTTCATCTGTTGTTAAAATTGGAACTAAAGTAAAAAACATAAGATTAGTTCATGGAGATCACAACATCGATTGTAAAATTGATGGTATTGGTGCTATGAAACTAAAATCAGAATTTGTAAAAAAAATATAATTTTTTAGGTCGTGAAATTCACGACCTTTTTTTTATAAAAATAACTTTCTAGGAATTTTTTGTTTTTTTTCGTATATATAATTATAAATCATTATATTGAATCTGTTAACTAAAGATGAAAAATAGGTCCAATTCCTAAAAAAGGGATAAAGATTTTCGACTTGAAATATTTTTGTAAAAAAATGATATCACAAAAAGACATAGCTTGTCTATGCCTTAAAAAGAATATTCTTTT
>NZ_JBOFMZ010000049.1:0-2817 GCF_051658645.1 Cetobacterium sp. | reverse complement strand
TTAATAGATGAATGGTCGTAAACCAAGAAAATAAAGTTTCCTAATTCTTAGGAAGAAGGAGGCGTATAATCTATGAGTTTAATAGACTGCATAATTGATGAATCAAATATTTATAGAGCAATTCACACGCTGAAAAGTAGCAATAGAGAGGATTACTATAAAGACAATGAGAATTATGTAAGAATATTAAAAACAATTTCTAAATATAAATAAAATTTAAAATTATGATGGAACGCCGTGTGCGATGAAAGTCGCATGCACGGTGTGGAGCAGGGGAAAAGGTGGAGATAACTTTAAATCCTTACCTATTGCTATATTTGAAAATATGAAAAATAAACAGAATATCTATTTTAGAATTCTACCAAAATGGGAAATGATAAAAAAAGCAGAAGATTTTGGAATTTTACCTAAAAATATAATAGGAATGCAAGGTCCTTTTTCTAAAGAACTAAATATAGCTATGATGAAGGAGTGTAATATAAAATATATTATCAGTAAAAAAGGTGGAGATACTGGTGGTGAAAGAGAGAAGATAGATAGTGCAAAAGAGATTGGTGTTCAAACAATTTTACTTTCTAGACCAAACCTAGACTATCCAATAGTTTTTTCTGAAATAAAAAAGCTTATACATTATATCGTATAAGCTTTTAAAGTTTCAATAAATTTTATAACCTCTGTTTCTAAAGTAGCCCAAGAAGTAACTAATCTAATAGCAGAGTATTTTTCATCAATGCTAGTCCATCTATAGAAAGAGTAATTTTCTTCAAGTTTTTCTATAATCTCATTAGGGAAAATTGGGAAAACTTGATTTGATGGAGAATCAATAAACAAATCAAATCCAGCGTCTTTTATACCATCATTTAAAATTCTAGCCATTTTATTTTGATGTTGAGCTAATTTTAAATATAAATCATCTTTAAACAATTCGTAGAATTGAATGCCCAAAGTTCGACCTTTAGCAAGTAATCCGCCTTTTTGTTTTATATTAAATTCAAAGTCTTTTTTTAAAGAGTCATTACATAAAACTAAAGCTTCTCCCATTAAAGCTCCGTGTTTAGTACCACCAATATAAAAAGAATCTAAGAGTCTTCCATAGTCAATTAAACTTAAATCATTTTCTTTACAAGCTAGAGCTGAACCTAATCTTGCTCCATCCATATAGAAAATAAGATCGTTTTCTTTACAGTATTGACTTAATTCTTCTAATTCACTTTTTTTATAAATAGTTCCAATCTCTGTAGGATTTGAAATATAAACCAATTTAGGTCTAACCATATGTACACCAGAGTGTGAGTCTACGATACTTTTAATATCTACTACTTTTAATTTACCATCATTTACTTCTACTGGAATAACTTTATGACCAGTTGCTTCAATAGCTCCTGTTTCATTCACAAATATATGTCCAGTTTGAGCAGAAATAACAGCTTCGTACGGTCTTAAAAAAGCAGAGATAGCAATTAAATTTGTTTGAGTTCCTCCAACTAAAAGGTGAATATCAATATCTTCTCTATTAATTCTATTTTTTAATATTTTAATAGCGTTAAGACTATATTCATCCTCTCCATATCCAGGCTGTTGAATTAAATTCGTTTCAACCATCGTAGCTAATATATTAGGATGAACGCCTTCACTATAATCATTTTTAAAACTATACATTTTCATACTCCTCAAATTTTATATATTCTATATTGTAATTTGAAAAGACAAAAAAGTCAAAATATATTTTACCTGTCAGGCTTGTAATTAATAGGAGAACTTCTAAATAAACAATTTTTTTTACGAGCTTCTATCTCTACTCCAAGCAACTCTTGGGCGATATGAGTCATATTTCTTAAAGCTTCAGGCTCTAAAACTTCTTCAACTTCAATTCCTTCTTTTTTCTTTAAATCAATATAATTATCCCAAAGATGTTTTTTTATGTTTTCCAATTCAGCACGTTTTCTTAAAAGAGTTAACATTTCTAACTTTATTTTTTCATAAGTTTCAGTGTTAGGTTCAGTATCCGATTTTAAAACCTCTCTTATTTCATCTCTAATAGCAATCGCTTCTTCTGTATGCAGTTCATAAAGAACATATTTTATTTTATCCCAGATATCTTTTAAAATATCTTTTGAATTAACTTCTTGTTCTTTTGTCCAAACAAATGCAACAAGTCTTCTTTTCCAATCCCACCATCTGATAGGGCTTTGTAAATCAATTGAGTTAATTAAAAATATATTTTTTTGTAAAAGAAGAGCACTAAAAACTCCAGGTGGATTTCCAAGTCTTTGGTTTTTTAAAGTTGTTCTATTTACTCCACAAGATGGACTTCCATCCATGAAGATATATGCATCTATTTTTGCTCTTTCAAGAGTCTCGAGACAAGCTAAAGCTCCTTTTTTAATCATATCATTTTTAATTTTACCTTCTTTGTCTTTAACATTAGCATTACCTTCCCAGAAATCAAATCCATTTCCACCAGAAAGTTTTATAGTTAATCTAGGAACACCCATTCCACTCATAACCTCTGGACAAACAGGTGTCCAAATAAATTGTCCACGGTCTCTTCCTAAACATTGAGTTAAATCAATACCTTTACCATTATATCTAAATTTAGCTCCAAATTGGCAAGCTGCAATTCCTAAATTAAGTTTTCTTTTTAAAAGATTTTCCATAATTCCTCCCAAATAATATAATGTTTCTGTTAACTTAAAAATTATTGAAACTACTCTAATCCTTTGAGGTATAATAGTTATTCAAACAACCAATATTCCCCCCAAGAAAGGAGCAGTTTTTAACTATGTATATTAATAATATCTCTTGTCCTCGTTGTTT
>NZ_JBOFMZ010000048.1:0-6457 GCF_051658645.1 Cetobacterium sp. | reverse complement strand
ACATCATACATCACTTTTTTGATATCTTCTGGCATAACAAAATCTCTACCTGCTAAAAATGCAGCGGCTTTAGATGCTGTTACTAAACCTATACTTGCTCTTGGTGACGCTCCACAGGCTATATAATTCGATGGCTCTCTTGTTTTAAAAACTATATCTAAGATATATGTTTTCAACTTCATATCTATGTGAACTTTTTTTATTTCATCTTTAATTTTTTCTAAATCTCTAGATGTAAGAATTGTATTTAGAGTTATATCTCCAATCTCTCTCTCTCCAGTCAATAATTCTAAGATTTCTAGCTCTTCAGCATATGTAGGGTACTCAATCTTAACCTTCATTAAGAATCTATCTTGTTGGGCTTCTGGTAAAGGATATGTTCCATCTTGCTCAATAGGATTTTGTGTAGCTAAAACTATAAATGGTTTGTCTAACTTAAAAGTTTCATTTGCTATTGTAACTTGTTTTTCTTGCATAGCTTCTAGTAATGCAGACTGCACTTTAGCAGGAGCTCTATTTATTTCATCTGCTAAAACTATATTAGCAAAGATAGGTCCTTTTTTCACATGAAAATCTCCATTTTTTTCATTATACATTTCAGTTCCTATAATATCACTTGGTAACAAGTCAGGTGTAAACTGTATTCTAGAAAAACTTAAACCTAAAGTTTCAGCTATTGTATTTACAGTTAAAGACTTTGCTAAACCTGGTAATCCTTCTAAAAGAATATGATTTCCTGTCAGTATTCCAATCAATATTTTTTGAACCATATCCCCTTGCCCAATTACTTTTTTAGAAATCTCTTTTTTTAAAGCATTAATTCTTTCCATTTTTTTCCTCCTGAAATCCATCTGTTGTAAATTTTTAACTCTACTTCATTATATACAAAAAAACATTAAATACCAAGAATTTTGACGAAAAAAAGAGAGTAAAAGTTTTATTTTTTACTCTCTTTTTTTATTTTTTATAAAATTTTATCTAAAATTTCTTGTTTTGAAATTGGTTTTGAGAACAAATATCCTTGGATATAATCCGCTTTCATTGATTTTAAAATATTCAAGTCTTCTATTGTTTCAACACCTTCAGCTACAATCTTTAGATTTAATGCATGAGCAGTATCTATACAAAGCTTAACAAGTGTTCTATATTCTTCGCTGTCTTTCATTCCAAATACAAAACTTTTATCTATTTTCAGATTCGTAAGTGGTAATTTAACAAGATAATTAAATGCAGAATATCCAGTTCCAAAATCATCAAGCGATATTTTTATTCCAAGCTCTTTTAATTCTTGTATTTTCAACATATTTTCTTCAATGTTTTGTAATAATACAGTTTCTGTAATCTCTATTCCAATACAATCTGGACTCACTGATGTGCTAACAATTATATTTTTTATATTTCTTACAAAATTATACTTCATAATCTGTACTGCAGATATATTAACAGACACAATCACTTTGTCTTTTCTATTTTCATTTATATCTTTCGAGAATTTAAAAGCAGATTTGATTATAAAATCACCAACCTCATCTATTAAAACAGATTTTTCCATAATATTAATAATATCAATTATTGGAACTGTTCTATACTTATCATTGTTCCATCTCAATAGAGCTTCTAAGCCAACTAGATTTTTATCACAACAATACTGTGGTTGATAATATAATTCAAATTCATCTTTTTCCAATGCATTTCTTAAATCTTGTTCTATATCTTCATTTAAACATCTTTTTTTGTCTAAATCTTTATTGTAAAACACATACTGATTTTTACCTTGATTTTTAGCTTTGTATAGTGCTAAATCACCTTTTATTAATAAATCATCCACATTTTCTTCGCCAGTATTTCCTGTTACGATTCCTATACTCGCTGATAACTTTGTAAACTTTATTTTTTTCCCCGCTAGAATATCAACTATTTTATCTGCGTTTTCTATTATAGTATCCTTAGTAGTTTTACCTTTCCAAACAATAACAAATTCATCTCCACCTATTCTCGAGATAAATCCATCTTTACATATTTTTTTTAAATCTTCTCCAAACTCTATTAAAATTTCATCACCATGCTGATGACCAAAATTATCATTTAAATTTTTAAAGTTATCTAAATCTAAAAACATTATTGTAATATCATCCTCTTTTATAAGCAATTCACTTTCAATAAAATTATATAAACCTCTTCGATTAGATAAACCCGTTAGTGAATCTGTATATGCCATTTTTTTGATTCGTGCTTCTTGATTTTTCATTTCGGTTACATCTCTCATAGTACAAACTATTCCTATAACTTCTCCTGATATATCTATAATTGGAGATTTAAAAGTTTCAACTATCTTTTCTCCATTTTTTGTTTTTAATGTTCTTACTAAGCTGATGTTTTTCTTGTGAAGAATAACATCGTTATCTTCAATATTAATACTTTCTTTATGTTCTGCTCCTAAAAAATCCTCTTCTTTTAATGTTAAAACTTTGTTTTGTCCAGCTAGATCATAAAAAGGTTTGTTACTTTGAATAATATCTCCAACTCTATTTTTAGTAAATACAGCAAAAGGCATATTTTCTAATAAAATATCAAACTTAACATCTTTATTTTTCAAATCAGTAATATCTTTTGCAATTCCCATTGTTCCTAGTACATTATCATTAGTATCTACAACTGGTACTTTATATATATTGAATTGTTTATAACCTTTTTTTCCAGGAATAACTTCATTAAAAACAAGCTGCTTTCTTTCTGTCATAACTTTCAAGTCATACTCTTTGCAGTTCTCACCTATCATTCCGTCCCAAACAAATTCGTCATCTCTTCCTTTAATAATATCAAACTCTTTGCCACAGTGTTCTTTAAATTCATTATTTACAGTCATATATTGACTGTTTTTATTTTTAAACCAAGCCATATATGGTATATTATCCATTAGAGTATAAAATTTTAAGCGGTTTTCTTCAGCTTCACTTTTTATAAAAGTCGACTCTTTCAATTTATCCAAAACTAATCGAATCTCTTTTAATGAGTATGGTTTTAAAAGAAAGTTAGAAATACCTCTTTTTATGTAATCCGAAGGTCTTTCTTCTCTAGATATATTTACAGATAAGATTATTTTATGAATATTTTTTTTCAAAATTTCAAAAATATTATTTTCATAACTATCAAATATAATAAAATCATATTCTTCAAGATTATTTTCTGAAAAGTTATTCATATCTAAAAATTCAAACTTATATTTTTTTAACAAATGTAATCCAAGTTCTTCTAATTCTATTTTTGATTTTATATTTTCATGTAAAATTAATACTTTTGACTTATTCATCTAGTTTACTTACTCCTAATCTCTTCTTAATTATAACGCGTGTTTCATAACATTTTAACATGAATTTTAATTTTTTCAAACATTAAAAAATATATTCTTGAATTTATTGTTTTTTAGTTTTATAATATTTGTGAAAATATATTTTCATATGGAGGTATTTATGTATAAATTAATAATTTCTGATTTAGATGGGACGTTAGTTAATAGTAACAAAGAAGTTTCCCATTATACAAAGAAAATCGTTCATTTATTAAAAAAAATGGGAATACATTTTATTATCGCTACAGGTAGAAATTTAAGCGGAGCGAAACTTATTTATGATGAATTAAATCTAAACTCTGAAATTGTTTGTAACAATGGTTCTACTATTTATAACAATAAAGGAGAACTTATATTTCAAAGAATTTTAGATAAAAATATTGTAAAAAATATTTTTGAAAAGTCAATTGTTGAAGAATGTACATTTTTTGGAACTTATGGATCTCAAGTTTATATTGGAGAGGGAAGCTTGAAAACTGTGAATGATTTTATAGAACATCCTCTTCAAAATCCAATTGAACTGAACAAAGAAAACATCTCATCTTTCAACTTTGAAAAAGTTGTATTGATGGATAAAGATAATGATAAACTAATGAAACTTTCAAAGTTATTTAACAATTACAAAGAAGTAAATGCCTTTGTGTCTCAAAGCAACTATTTAGATATAGTTCATTTTGAAACATCAAAAGGAGCAGCTTTAAAAACTTTAGCAAAATCTAAAAATATAGATTTAAAACATACAATCGCTTTTGGAGATGCTTTTAATGACTATGAAATGTTAAGAGTTGCAGGAAAAGGATTAGTTATGCTGAATGGATTTGAAGAGCTAAAAAAAGAGTTTCAAACTTTAGATTTTACAAATGATGAAAATGGTGTAGCTCGTTATCTCGCTGAAGCATTTTCAATTTTAGATTCTGAAGTTATATAAAATAACACAACAAAAAAAGCAGCTTTATTAGCTGCTTTTTTAGAAGAAGTTATAACCTAATGTAAAACTAACTTGCTCTAATTTATCATTTCCTCTTCTATCTCCATCAATCTCTGTTATAGAGTATAAAACTTCTCCTTGTAGTGAGAATATATCCATACCTACTCCAGCTCCATAAAAGTATTTACCATCTGGATTTGAATTGCTTAAATTGTCTTTTGTATATAAAACTTTTCCTAGTTTACCAACAAAGTATGGTTTTACTAGCATTGGAAACAAGTTCATTTTTACAAGTCCATAAACTGGAACTGTTTCAATCTCTGTTGAATCTGTTTTACCGTTATAAGCAATTCCAACTCCTACATCAGCTAACAACAAAGTTTGAGTTACCTCTAAGCTCATTGTTGGTGCATAGCTTTCAAAACTTTTGTCCTCTTTGTTGTAAGAACCTGCATTTGTAGTAGCTCCTAGTCTTAAATGTGCATCCATTGAAAATGCAGCTGTACTTAAAATCAAAAATGGTACAATAAATAATTTTTTCATCGTAATCTCCTTAGAATCTAGTATACTACATTGTATAATATTTCTAGATTAAGCACCATGTTTATTTTATTTTTTTATTCGATTTGTTATTAAATTCGTTATTTTTTTCAAAATACTCATTTTTATATTTGTACCATCAAAAATTGGTTTGTAATGAGTAAAAGTATCAAAAGAGTATTTACCATGATAACTACCTATTCCACTCTCTCCAACACCACCAAAAGGAACTTTTTTATCAATAATTTGCAATATTGTTGCATTTATACAAACTCCACCTGCTTTAATATTTTTTGTTGATAAATCTCCTTTTCCACTTCTAAATATATATAAAGCAAGAGGTGATGGTTTTATTCTTAAATCCCAATAAACTTTTTCTAAACTTTCATATTCTATTAAAGGTAAAATTGGTCCAAAGATTTCTTCAGTCATAATTAAACTATCTTCAGATGGATTTAAAACTATTGTAAATGGAAATTCACATTTTTCTTTTGTAACTAGATCTATTTTTCCATTTTGATAGATTATCTCTTCATTTTCAATATAGCTTTGAAGTCTTTCAAAATGGGCAGTGTTTATAATTTTTCCACCAACATCTCCATTTTTTCGAATATAAGCTCTAGTTAACTCTAAAAACTTTGCAGCTGTTCCTTTTGGTAGGTATACATGATCAGGAGCAACACAAGTTTGCCCTCTGTTAAAGAATTTCCCCCAAATTATTTTTTCAACACTTTCTTCTAATATCTCTTCATCTTCAATTATAACAGGTGATTTTCCTCCGAGTTCTAAAGTAACAGGAGTTAATGTTTCAGCTGCTTTTTGATAGATTTTTTTTCCAGTACTGCTGCTTCCTGTAAAGAATATATAATCAAATTTTTCTTCTAACAGATTTTTAGATACATCAACATCTCCCAGAACTACAGTGATACCTTCAACTGCACTTTCTTCTATTATTTTTTTTATAACAAAACTACAATTCTCAGAAGCTTCAGAAACTTTTAGAACAACTTCATTTCCCGCCGCAACCGCTCCAATCAATGGTAAAAAACTTAAATTAAATGGGTAGTTCCAAGGAGACATTATTAAAACTCGTCCATAAGGTTCTGGCTCTAAAATAGTTCCGCTGCCAAAATAATTTAAAAAACTTTTTATTTTATTTGGTTCACTCCATTTTGATAAGTTTTTTATAAATAAATCAAACTCTGAAATTATTGGATAATATTCAGATAGAGAACTTTCTTCATAACTTTTTTTTAAATCTTTATATAATGCATCTATAACTAACTCTTTATTTTTTTGAAATGATTTTTTTAAACGTTCTAATTTTTCTATATTTTTCATTTTATCTCCCTCTTCTAATAAAATTTTACTTTTGTTCATTTATAATTTATACTTTTTTATTTTTTGTTTCCTTTTTTATTTTTTCTATATAACTATTTTTTTGTTGTTGATGATAAGTGGAATTTGTTCTATAATATAGTTACTTTATAAACGCGAGGAGGATTTATGAAATTTTGTAATTTTGAATATAAAAAACCAAATTATAACGAAGTAAAGTTAACTTTAACAGACTTAATAATGAGTTTAAAAGATTCAAAAGATTTGAAAAGTACAATTGAAATTATTGATAAAATAAATTC
>NZ_JBOFMZ010000047.1:0-56150 GCF_051658645.1 Cetobacterium sp. | reverse complement strand
GATGAAATCATGATAATAAGTGGTGGACGGATAGCCCCAAGTCAATAATTTTAAGATTGTTTTAATTTGAAATTATGATGGAGCGCCGTGTGCGGTGAAAGTCGCATGCACGGTGTGGAGCAGGGGAAAAGGTGGAGATGATTTCAAAGCCTTACCTATTGCTATTAATAAAATATTTAGAATATTTGGTTGAGTATAATTCACATACAAATTTAACAGCAATTAGAGATATGAAAGATGCATTGGAAAAACATTTTTTAGATTCTCTTTTACTTCAGAATTTATTAGACAAAAAGCAGTGTAAAAAAGCCATTGATATAGGAACTGGAGCAGGTTTCCCAGGTATGGTTTTAGCTATATTTAATCCAGATATAGAATTTGTATTAATGGATTCTGTTGGTAAAAAAACAATATTTTTACAGAATGTAAAAGAGTTACTAAATTTAGAAAATGTTACAGTTATAAACTCTAGAGCTGAAGATTATATAACTTCTGAAAATAGAGAAACTTTTGATGTTGGGCTTTGTAGAGGTGTAAATAAGCTAAATGTAATTTTAGAATATATGATACCGTTTATAAAAATTAATGGTCATTTTTTAGCGCAAAAAATGGTTGGAACTGAAGAAGAGGATGAAGCAACAAATGCTTTAAATACTTTAGGAGCTAAAATAATAACAATACATAGATACAATCTTCCTCACTATGGTGATGAAAGATTGGTTGTAGAAATACTTAAAGATAAATTAACAGATATAAAATATCCAAGAAGAGCTGGTGTAGCTTTAAAAAAACCATTGTAAGAAAAAAATAAAATTTAGGGAGGGAAAGTTTATGATAATTTTTGAAAGATTAAAAAAATTAATATTCGTAACTTTTCCTCTTTTTATTTTTTTGAGTGGAGCATTGTTGATTAAAATTAATTTACCTAAGATAGTTGAAATTATACTAAAAGTAGCAATAGGACCAACAATATCTTCTCAAGAAATTAAATTCCCAAAATTTGGAGAAATAGAAATAAAAAACTTAGTGTTATCCAAAAACGATAAAGATATAATAAGAGCTCCAAAAGTTATAATCACTTATTCAAAAAAATCATTAAAAAACTTTAGATTAAAAGAAATAAACCTTGAAAATCCTTGGATTCATATTGAAAGAAAAGGAAGTGATGCAAATATAGTAGAAGCATTTTCTAATTCAAATAATCCAAGTTCGAATACAAAAGCAGGTACAACAGTTCCAATAGATATTATAACTGTTAAAAATGGAGTTTCAATATTTACAGACAATACATATTCTAGACAAATAAATCAAGATATAAAAAATGTGGATGGATATATTAAATTTGATAAAATCAAAGGACTCGATTTACAACTTAAAGGAAATAATAAAAATGAATTATATGAATATAGAATAAATAATTTAAATGAACCATTAAATATGAATATTATTTTGAAAAATGTGGAATTAAAATCAGAGTTAATTCAATATGGTTATGATGATAAGAATTTAAGTGAAGCAACAGGATTGATCAATATGAATTTAACAATAGCTACAAGTGGTTTAAAGGGATATGTTGAACTAATGGATGGAATTGTCAAATATGATGATTTGAATGAGTTAGTAAGAGATATAAATGGAAAAATTAAATTTGACGAAAAAGGAATAGGGATAAAATTTGAATATAATTTAAATAAAAATCCAGGTATATTTAATGTTTTTTATTCTGAAGAGTCAGGAGTAAAAGTAGAGTTTAAGTTTAAAGATTTACCATACTCAACTGCTAAAAGTTATAAATTATTAGAAGATTTAAATTTACCATTAGATGAACTGAAATTTAAAAATCTTGATGTTGAATTAACTTATAAACAAGATTTAGGATTTAAAGCTCAAATTCTTTATAATGCTTATCCTATTCTAAAACCTAAAATAAAATTAGAAAATTTAAATGGAAAATTAGAATTTGAAAATGGAATTTTAGGTTTATCTGGAAATAAATTAAAAATAACCTTGCTCGAAATTGATTACAAAAAAGATTTTACTTATAATTTAGATTTAAATTTAAGAGAAGAAGATTTGAAGTTTAAAGTAAAATCTAATTTTATAAATTTAGATGGAGAATATAATAAAAAAGATAAATTAATAAACTTGTATCAAAACTCTAAAAAGTCTTTTGTTTATGACCTGAAAAATAACAATCTAAATTTTATAAATTTAGAAGGTGAAAATTTAATAAATAATTATAAATTTTTTATAAAAGCAACTGAAGAAAATAAAACTATAAGAATTGAAGAGATTTCAATGATAAATGATGAAAATCAAAAAGTATTTCAAACGAAAGGTGAATTCAATACAGAAAATTTCAAATATAATTTAAAAGTTTATGCAAAAAATTTGAAAGAAAAAGAGTTGTTTGGAGAAAAAAAATTAGAAATAAAATTGGATTTTATAGGTGAAATATCGGGAGAAAAAGAAAAGTTTATATTAAGAGGAAATGTAAAAGATTTTAAAGTCAAAAATAAAGATGTGTCATTAGATAGTTATGCTAATATATCTATTATTAATAATAAAACTATTCAAGCTGAAATAGATGGTGAATTTAGAGAAGTAAAATATAAAAAATATGGAATTCAAGGTGTGAAAGTTAATTCAATCTATTCAGATGGAAAATTAAAAATTACTGATATAAGAAATGATTTGTTTAAACTTGTAGGAGAGGTAGATGTTTTAAAAAAGCATATTGATTTAAGTTATAATATAAATGGATTGATGAGTAATGAGTTTGAAAATAAACCATTAAATATTATACTAGAGGATGTAGAAGGAAAAATTGTAGGTAGTTTTAAAAATTTTGAAGCTTTGATAGATGTAAAAAAAGCATTTGTAGAGATGCCTAATAAAGAATTGGTACTATTAAATGGAACTATAAATTATAAAGATAATTTAATTTCAACAAAATATTTTAAAATAAATCAGAGTTTAGCAACAATAAATTACAATACAAATGAAAAATCAGGAGATTTTATTTTAAATATATTAGAAGAAAATTTAGCTAGATATTACAATTTCAAATCATTAAAGTATAGAATACTTTCTAGAGTTTCTGGAAAAATTGAAAAAAATAATATAAAAGCTGAAATTGCCATAAATATAGATAAAGCATACTTAAATGGAAAACCAATTCCAAATATAATGTCAAATTTAATTTATAAAAAAAATTCATTAGAGAATGTTTTGAAAATAGAAAATTTGGATATGTTAAATCTTAATGGAAAAAAAATATTATTTTCAAAGGGTCTGATAAATTTAATAGATAACACAATGGATTTCAATATTCCAACACAGAACGTAGCATTGAAAGATTTTGAGGGTATAATAAATACAAAAGATATGAATGGAAATATAAAAATAAAAAGTAGTATTAACGGTGAATTAAAAAACCTGAAATATTCATTAGAGTTATTTAATGGTAATTATGTGATAAAAGGATTTGAATTTAGTGGAATATCTTTAAATTTAATTGGAGATAAAGAAAAAATAGATGTAAATGAAGTATTAGCTTATTATCAGAAAAATGAGATTAGAGGAGAGGGAGAATATAAATTAAATTCTAAACAGTATGATTTTAATATATATTCTAAAAATATAGATTTAACTTTTTTAAATGCACTATTACCAAAAGAGGTAATAAGTGATGTAAGTGGCATAGCGAATATAGATGTTAAGCTTTCAAGTTTGTTAAAAAATAATAGTGGATATGTAGATTTAATAGATTTTAATGCTGATTTACCAAAAGCATTGCTTCATTTAAAAAAATTAAATATAATATTGAAAATAGATAATGAAAGGTTAACTGTTAATTCTTTAGTTGGAATACTAAATAAAGGAGAGATAAAAGGAAATGGTTATTTAGATTTACCTTCAATAGATGAGATTTCAGCAGATGAAGAATTCTATAAAAATCTAAAATATGCATTTAATTTATCACTAAAGAATGTGATTTATGAATTGAAAGATTATTTTAGAGTAGATATGTCAACTAATTTAACTTATTCTAAAAATAAGATTTCAGGAAATGTTATATTAAATAATGGAGAGATAACTGGAATTTTAAAAGAAGATAAAGGCTTGATTTTAACTGTATTAAACTTTATAATAGATAAAACAAGAAATATAATTGGAAAAAGTAAAAAATTAGGAGAAGATTTTGAAATAAAAGGAAGATTGGATGAAACCCCAGAATTTGATGTGAAAGTAATGATAAAAGATGGTATAGATATAAATATCTTAGATATTTCAACATTTGCTCAAGATATACAAGGAGTTTTACTAGGGAGGTTTGATTTATTTGGAAAAAATGATAATATAAATATAACAGGAGAGTTAGAAATCCAAAAAGGAAAATTTGTTTTAGGAAGTGAAGATTTTATAGTCACAAGAGCCTTGATTTTGTCTGATAAAAGAAATGGAAATATAACAGATTTTAATCCAAACCTAATTTTTGATATTTCCTCATTAACTTCAGGAGGAAATATAGAAATTTCTTTACAAGGAGAACTAAATAGTTTAAGATTAAATATAGTTACAAACCAAGGTAGTGAAAGCAGTAGTTTGAAAAATTTATTTGAAGGTAGTGGAACAGGTGGTGATAAAAATATTATTGCAATGCTGTTTAAAACCCTGATAGATAGTCAAATTTCTAGTACGTTATTAAGACCGATATCTAAAACAATAAAAAATACATTTCATATATCAAAATTTAGAATAGTTTCAGATGTTTTTAATCAAGAAGTTTTAGTAAACTCGGATAATCCAAAATCTCAAGATCCAAATGCTTTTAGTTTTGGAGCATACTTAGAAGCTGAAAATCCAATTTATAAAGACAAATATTTTTGGATTTTAAAATTAGGAATAATTGATGGAAGTAAATACGATCTTAGTGAAAGTACTACTGAAAATAAATCTAATGAGATTTCAAGTTCTGTTAATCAATTTGATTTTAAAGTTGAAAGAAGATATAGATCTGGTTGGTCTTATGGTGCTGGAGTATCTAGATTAAGTGAAACAAATATGATAGATGAAAAAAAAGAGGGGAATTTAAATTATTATGTTGATTTTAAATTCGAAAGAAAATATAATAATATAAAAGATATTTTTTTGAAATAAAAAATAATTGGAGGGCAATTTAGGATGAAAAAGCACCTGATAGGAATAGTATCGCTAATAGCTTCTATAGTTTCTTTTGGAGCAGAAGGAGAGTATTTAGTAAAAGGGGTAGAATTTAAAAATTTGAATGAAATACCTCAAGATGTTTTAATACAAAAGATGAGCTTAAAAAAGGGACAAGCATTCTCAACAGATGCATTATTAAAAGATTATAACAATATAAAAAAGAGCAATTATATAGAAGAATTATCAATTTATCCTCAAGTTTATGATGGTGGAATAAAGTTAGTTGTAGAAATAAAAGAAAAAAGAGATACAAAAGAATTGCTAGAAAAAGAGGGTATTTTACCAGCATCAGAAAGAGAAAGAGTTGACACATCATTAGTTGTTTCAAGTCTAGAAATAATAGGAAGCGTAAATGTACCAGTTAATGAAGTGATAAAAAAAATACCTATCAAAGCTGGGGGTTATTTCTCTAAAAATAAAATAGTTAGAGGACAAAGAGAACTTTTAGAAACGGGTATGTATAGAGAAGTAATGCCAGATGTTTATCAATATCCTGAAGGACTTGTTGTAGTTTATTCAGTTATAGAGAATCCAATTATAAATGGAATAACAATAACAGGAAATACTAAATATAGTGCTGAAGAATTAAAAGCCTTAGTAAATATTGAAAGTGGAAAAGTATTAAACTTAAATAAACTAAGAGATGCTAGAGATAAAATTTTAAAAAAATACAATGAAGATGGGTATGTTTTAGCAGAAATAGAAAATATAGATTTAACAGGAGCTAATAATCTTGAAATTTCTATAAATGAAGGTGTTATTGGTAATGTTGATTATACTAAAATGGTAACAAAACAAAAAGGACAAAGAAGAAAAGCTACAGATAATCTTTTAAAAACAAGAGATTATGTTGTAGAAAGAGAGATTGAAATTAAGCAAGGTGAAGTTTTCAATATAAATGATTATAATGAAACAGTTTCAAATTTAATGAGAACTGGTTACTTCAAAAATGTAAAATATGAAACAAAACCTGGTTCAGGAGATTTAGTTTTATTATTAGAAGAAGAAAGAACAGCAACTTTACAAGGAGCAATATCTTATGGTTCAGAAATTGGGTTCTTAGGTATGCTATCAGTTAAAGATATGAACTGGAAAGGAAAAGGTCAAGAGCTTGGAGTAACATTTGAAAAATCAGATGAAAACTATACAAGCTTCTCAATTAACTTCTCAGACCCTTGGATAAAAGACACAGATAGAATCTCTTGGGGTTGGAGTCTTTATAAAAATGAATATGAAAATAGTGACAGTGTACTTTTTAACGAAACAGATACATATGGAGCTAAAATTAACATAGGAAAAGGATTAACTAAAAATTTAAGACTAGGACTTGGAACAAAAGCTGAGTATATAACAGAAAAAGCCGATAAAGAAGAATTGGATATTTTAAGTAATGGAGAAGCTTTAAGAACAAAGTGGGAAGAAGAAAGAAGCTATGGATTATTTAGTATTTATCCATCAATAACTTATGATACAAGAAATAGTTACTGGAATCCTACATCTGGATGGTATGGAAAGTATCAAGTTGAAGTTGGATATGCAGATACTATAGATTCTGGAAGCTTTGCTAATACAACTTTAGAACTTAGAAAGTATCATAGAGGATTATTTAAAAAGAATACATTTGCATATAGAGCTGTTGGGGGAGTAATGACATCTTCAACTCCAGAATCACAAAGATTCTGGGTAGGAGGAGGAAGTACTCTTAGAGGTTATGATGGAGGATTCTATCAAGGAACTCAAAAAGTGACTGCAACAATAGAAAATAGAACTCAAATAAATGATGTTTTAGGATTTGTAGTATTTTCAGACATGGGAAGAGCTTGGGATTACCAAGGAGAAGATCCAGGGTACTTAAGAGAGGGTAGAGATGCTAAAGCTCCTGATGATGTAGCTACAACAGTTGGAGTAGGTTTAAGAGTTAATACTCCTGTGGGACCTTTAAGATTTGACTTTGGATGGCCAGTAGGGAATTCAGAAGAAAGTGGAATGAAATTCTACTTTAACATGGGACAATCATTCTAATAAATATATATACGGAGGATTTAAGATGAAAAAAATCGCATTAATTGGAATGCTAGCAGCATTATCAACATCAGCATTTGCTTTAAAAGTAGGATATGTAAATAGCCAAGAGCTTTTCGCAAAATATTCACAAACAAAAACTGTTAGAGATACTCTAACTAAAGAAAAGCAAACATTGGAAGCATCATTACAAAAACAAGAGATAGATTTACAAAAACTTCAAGTTGAATTACAAGGAAAAGGAAGTAAAGTAACAGATGCAGAAAAAAAATCTTTTGAAGGTAAAGTAACAGCTTTCCAAAAATTAGTAAGAGAATCTCAAGCTAAACTTTCAAATGAAGAAGCTAAAAAAATGCAAGAGATTGATAGACTAATAAACATTTCCATTCAAAATGTTGCTAGATCAGAGAAATATGATTATGTTCTTGAGCAAGGAGCAATAAAGTTTGGTGGAGAAAACTTAACTCCAAAAGTTTTAAATGTTATGGAAAAAAGCAAAAAAATAAATTAATTATATAATAAAGAGAGGGAGAATATGACTTATAAAATAGATAAGTTAATATCTCTTCTTGAATGTGAGGTAAAGGGGGATGCCAAAGTAAATATTACTGGGCTATCTCCCTTTTTTCAAGCTCAAGAAGGAGATGTTACTTTTGCATCAGATGAAAAGTTTTTAAAAAAATTGAATGAAACTAAGGCAAGTATAGTTATTGTACCTAAAGGAACAGAGTTACCTAATAACGGCAAAACATATTTATTAGTAACTTCAAATCCAAGATTTTTAATGCCAAAACTTTTAAATTTTTTTAAAAGAGAGATAAAAAAAATAGAAAAACTGAGAGAAGATTCATCTTTAATAGGTGAAGGAAGCTCTATAGGAATCAATTCTTATATAGGACACGATGTAGTAATAGGAAAAAATGTAATTATCTATCCAAATGTAACAATATGTCAAGGTGTAGAGATTGGAGATAATACAATAATTTATCCAAATGTAACTGTTAGAGAATTTAGTAAAATAGGAAAAGAGTGTGTGGTTCAACCTGGAGCAGTCATAGGATCTGATGGATTTGGGTTTGTAAAGGTAAATGGAAACAATACAAAGATTGAACAAATAGGATCTGTAATTATTGAAGATTTTGTTGAAATTGGAGCAAATACAACAATAGATAGAGGAACAATTGGAGACACAATAATAAAAAAATATACGAAAATTGATAATTTAGTTCAAATAGCTCATAATGACATTATAGGTGAAAACTGCTTAATAATCTCTCAAGTTGGAATAGCAGGAAGTACAGAGATAGGAAACAATACAACTTTAGGAGGACAAGTAGGTGTAGCAGGTCATCTAAAAATTGGAAGCAATGTTATGGTTGGAGCTAAGTCAGGAATAATAGGAAATATTGATGATAATCAAGTTTTAGCAGGTCATCCTGTTATGAATCTAAAAGATGATTTAAAGGTAAAAGCAGCACAAAAAAGATTGCCAGAACTTTTAAAAAGAGTAAAAGAGTTAGAAAAAAAAATTTAATAAAAAAAATCTAAAGGAGTTAAAATATCTTTTAGATTTTTTTATTTTTTTTAAATTAAGGTATTTAATTTAGAGATGTAACATGGTACAATATATAAAATAATAAAAATGAGGTAGTATAATGAAAAAGAGAATATTTTTTGATAAGTACGAAGAAATGAGATTTATATCCCATTTAGATATGCTTAGATTTGTAGATAGACTATTAAAGAAAGCACATATACCAATGAAATATACTCAAGGATTTCATCCAAGACCAAGAATTTCTTTAGGAAATCCAATATCGTTAGGAACAGAAGCTTTTAATGAATTGATGGATATAGAGTTATTAGAGCCAATGACAAATGAAGAAGTTTTAGAAAAAATAAATTCTGCAGCAGTTCCAGGATTTAGAGTTAATAAGGTTGAAACAGTAGAAGATAAAATAAGTATTGCAGATATTTATACAAATGCTTTATTTCAAATAGAAGGTTCAAAAGAGGACATAGATATTTTAGAGAATTTATTTAATCAAAATGAAATTATTGAAAGAAAAGAAAAAAAAGGTAAAATGTCTGAAAGAAACTTAGGAGAGAGAGTTAAAGATTTTTCAAGATTCCAGAATACCATAAATTTAGAATTGGTTAATACTTCACCAAATTCTTTCTTGATATTAGCAGGAGTAGATATAAAAAATGTCCACATAATAAAAAAAGGTTATAAAATATAAAATATATAATTAATTACAAAGGAGAAAAGATATGTTAGATTTAAGATTTATTCGTGAAAACATTGAAGTACTTCAAGAGATGCTTGTAAATAGAGGAAGTAATATTGATCTTCAAGAGTTTATAACGTTAGATACACAAAGAAGAGAGATATTAACTGAAGTTGAAACATTAAAAAATAAAAGAAATACAGAGTCTGCAGAAGTTGCTAGAAGAAAAAAAGCTGGTGAAGATGCGTCTGAAATTATAGCTGAGATGGGAAAAGTTTCTACTCAAATAAAAGAATTAGATGCTAAATTATCTATTGTAGAAGAAAAGGTAACTTACATTCAAATGACATTACCAAATGCATATCATTCAAGTACTCCAATAGGAAAAGATGAAGACGATAACGTTGAAGTAAGAAGATGGGGAACACCAAAAGAGTTTTCATTTGAGCCAAAAGAACACTGGGAATTAGGAGAAAATCTTGAAATTTTAGACTTTGAAAGAGGAGCTAAATTAGGTGGATCAAGATTTACAATATATAGAGGTGCTGCAGCAAGATTAGAAAGAGCTTTAATTAGTTTTATGCTAGATACTCATACAACAGAACACGGTTATATAGAGCATTTAACTCCAGTACTAGTAAGAAGAGAAATTTGTGAAGGAACAGGTCAACTTCCTAAATTTGAAGATGATATGTATAAAACAACTGATGATATGTTCTTAATTTCAACTTCTGAAATAACATTAACTAACATCCATAGACAAGAAATTTTAAATGAAAGTGATTTACCAAAGTATTACACAGCTTATTCACCTTGTTTTAGAAGAGAAGCAGGATCTTATGGAAGAGATTTAAAAGGATTAATTAGACAACATCAATTTAATAAAGTAGAAATGGTTAAATTAGCAACTCCAGAAACATCATACGATGAATTAGAGAAAATGGTAATTAATGCTGAAACAATTTTACAAAAATTAGAACTACCATATAGATTAATTCATCTTTGCTCAGGAGATATGGGATTTGGAGCAGCTAAAACTTATGACTTAGAAGTGTGGCTACCTGGACAAAATAAGTATAGAGAGATTTCTTCTTGTTCTAATTGTGCAGATTTCCAATCTAGAAGAATGGGACTAAAATACAGACCAGAAGGAAGCACAAAGAGTGAGTTCTGTCATACATTAAATGGATCAGGATTAGCAGTAGGTAGAACATTAGTTGCTATAATGGAAAATTACCAACAAGAGGATGGATCATTCTTAATTCCTGAAGTTTTAGTACCTTATATGGGTGGAATGACTATTGTTAAAAAGTAGTTTTTTAATCTTATTTGTTTTAAATCTACTAATTAAAGATATGAAAATTTTAGGGATTTTACTTTTTATTGGATTATGTTTAAATATATTCTTAAACAAAGAGTTATTAAAAAATTTAAAAAAATTAAAATTTTTAATTTTTATCTATTTAACTACTTTTTTTGCACAAATTTACTATCACCAAGAAGGAGAAGTTTTTTTTAAAATATACAGTATTTATATTACAAAAGGTGGAATTTTAAACTTTGCTTCAAGTTTTATAAGGATAATAAATCTAATTTTATTATCGTGGTTAGTAAATACTCAGAAAATATTGCCAAAAAGTTTATCATCATATCAGAGTATTATAGAGGATGTAATTGAGCTAATTCCTGAGGTTTTTAAGATTTTTAAAAGCAAAAGAAAGATAAAGTGGTTTTTTAGATATATTTTAAGTCAAATAAAGATGAAAAACTAATAGTTTCAAAAATTGATTTTAATAAAAAAATTTGTTATATTAATAGTATAAATAAAAACAATCAGGAGGAAAATTATGTCATATAATTATAAAGACTTAGGATTATCTAATACTAGAGAAATGTTTGAAAAAGCTAACAGAGAGCACTACGCAGTTCCAGCATTTAACTTCAACAACATGGAGCAAATGTTAGCAATCGTAGAAGCTTGTGCTGAAACAGGTTCGCCAGTTATACTTCAGTGTTCAACAGGAGCATTAAAATATATGACAAAAGAGGTAGCTCCATTATTAGCAAAGGCAGCTGTAGATAGAGCAAGAGCTATGGGATCAGATATACCAGTAGCACTTCACTTAGATCATGGACCAAACTTAGAAGCAGTAAAAGTTTGTATAGATGCAGGATTCTCATCAGTAATGATTGATGGATCTCATCATACATTTGAAGAAAATATAGCAGTTACAAAAGAAGTAGTAGAATATGCAAAGCAATTCGACGTAACAGTAGAAGCTGAATTAGGAGTTCTAGCTGGAGTAGAGGATGACGTTGTTGCAGAGCATCACATATTTACAGACCCAGAAGAGGTTGAAGAGTTTGTATCAAGAACTGGTGTAGATTCATTAGCAATAGCTATTGGAACTTCACATGGAGCTCATAAATTCAAACCAGGAACAGATCCTAAGTTAGAATTAACAGTATTAGCTGAAGTTGAAAGAAGACTTCCAGGATTCCCTATTGTATTACATGGATCATCAGCAGTACCTCCAAAATATGTTGAAGAAATCAAAAAATTTGGTGGAAAATTATCAGATGCAATCGGAATTCCTGATACAGAGTTAATGGGAGCTGCTAAATCTGGTGTTGCAAAAATCAATGTAGATACAGATGGAAGACTTGCATTTACTGCAGGAATTAGAAGAGTATTTGGAGAGCAACCAGGAGAGTTTGACCCAAGAAAATACTTAGGTGTTGCACAAGCAGAAATGAAAGCTTACTATAAATCAAAAATTAAGACAGTTTTCGGATCAGAAAACGCTTACAAAGCTGGAAAGTAATTTAAATTTAAAACCTGTAGAAATTTCTACAGGTTTTTTTGTTATTCATTTTTTTGAATGAAAGTGACATTGCTTTTTCGAAAAAAATATAGTAATAAATATAACAGATATTTTTATAAAAAAAGAGGGGGAAGATTAAAATGGCTTGTGAAAATAAATTGAAAAAAGAGATGTTTGATAAGCTTAAGAGTTATATAGATGAAATCGAAGATATAAATGGAGCTTTAATTTCAGTTTTACACAAGGGACAAGAAATTTTTGGTTATTTACCTAGAGAGGTTCAAGAGTTTATAGCGAAAGAATTAAAATTACCAATAGCAAAGGTATATGGAGTAGTTAGTTTTTATCATTTCTTTTCAATGACTCCTAAAGGAAAATATGCAATTTCAGTTTGTACAGGAACAGCTTGTTATGTTAGAGGAGCTGAAAAAGTATTAGATAGTATTAAAAATTATTTGGGAATAGGTGTAGGAGAAACAACTGAGGATGGATTGTTTTCAATAGATACTCTTAGGTGTATTGGAGCTTGTGGTTTAGCTCCAGTGGTATTGATAGGAAAAGATGTCTATGGAAAAGAAGATGTGAAAAATATGAAAAAAATATTAGAAAAATATAGAAAAGAATCTGTAGAATAAAATTATTTTCTAAAAAAGAATTTTAGGAGGGATAAAATGGGTATAAAAAAGAAGATACTTGTTTGTGGTGGAACTGGCTGTTTATCTACAAGAGCAGGACAAATAGTTGAAAATTTAAAAAATTCTATAGATAATCACTCTTTAAAAGATAGTGTTGAAGTTATACGAACAGGGTGCTTCGGATTTTGTGAAAAAGGGCCAATAGTAAAAATAATTCCAGAAAATACATTTTATATTGAAGTAAAACCCGAAGATGCTGAAAGAATAATAGTTGAAGATATAATTAGTGAAAAAAAAATAGTAGATTTATTATATATAGATCCTAGAAATGGTGAGAGAATTTTTGAAGGTGAAAATATGGAGTTTTATAAAAAGCAAGTTAGAATTGTTCTTAAAAATTCTGGGATAATTGACCCTGAATCTATTCACCAATATATTGCTGAAGGTGGATATGCAGCTTTAAAAAAAGTATTGACAACAATTACACCAGAAAGTGTAATAAAGTTAATTAAAGATTCTGGTCTTAGAGGAAGAGGTGGAGGAGGATATTTAACAGGTTTAAAGTGGGAATTCACTTCTAAAAATATAGCTGATCAAAAATATGTAGTTTGTAATGCTGATGAAGGTGATCCAGGAGCTTTCATGGATAGGTCTTTGTTAGAAGGTGATCCTCATATTGTAATAGAGGGAATGGTAATTGCAGGATATTCCATAGGTGCCACAAAAGGTCTTGTATATATAAGAGCTGAATACCCGTTAGCAGTAGAGAGACTAAGAAAAGCAATTGTTTCTGCAAGAGAAAATAAAATGTTGGGTAAAAATATTTTTAATACAGAGTTTGATTTTGATATAGAGATAAAATATGGTGCAGGTGCTTTTGTTTGTGGAGAAGAAACAGCTTTGATACACTCGATGGAAGGTGGAAGAGGAGAACCAACAACAAAGCCACCATATCCTTCGGAATCTGGATATTGGGGAAAACCAACTGTAGTTAATAATGTAGAAACATTAGCAAATATACCTCAAATTATTTTAAATGGTATTGAATGGTTTAGAAGCATTGGAACAAAAAATTCTCCAGGAACAAAAATTTTTGCTTTAGCTGGAAAAATAAATAATGTTGGGTTAGTTGAAGTTCCGATGGGAATAACTTTAAGAGAGGTAATTTTTGAAATTGGTGGTGGAATAAAAAATAATAGAAAGTTTAAAGCTGTTCAAACTGGAGGACCTTCAGGAGGATGCTTAACAGAAAAAGATTTAGATACACCTATAGATTTTGATACACTTTTGTCAAAAGGTTCAATGATGGGATCTGGTGGAATGATAGTACTAGATGAAGACGACTGTATGGTTGGAGTTTCAAAGTTCTATCTAGAATTCACTGTAGATGAATCATGTGGAAAATGTGCTCCTTGTAGAATAGGAAACACAAGATTATGGGAAATTTTAGATAAAATTACAAAAGGCGAAGGAAAAGAAGAGGATTTAGATCTTTTAAAAGAACTCTCAGAGACTGTAAAAACAACTTCACTTTGTGGTTTAGGACAAACATCTCCAAACCCGATATTATCAACATTAAATCAGTTTATAGATGAGTATTTAGAACATATACACGATAAGAAGTGTAGAGCTGGCCAGTGTGGAGCTTTAAGAAAATATTTGATAAATGATAAATGTGTTGGCTGTACTGCTTGTGCTCGTGTTTGCCCTGTTGCATGTATTGATGGAAAAGTAAAAGAGAGACATGTAATAGATCAAACTAGATGTATAAAGTGTGGAGCTTGTCATAATTCTTGTAAATTTACTGCAATAGATATAGTTTAGTGGAGGTAGTTATGAAAAATGTTATCGTCATAATAGATGGAAAAGAAGTCGAAACTTTATCGGGAACAACTATACTAGAAGCAGCTAAAAATGTAGGGATAAGAATACCTAGTCTGTGTTATATGAATATTCCAGAAATTGGATTTAAAAATGATTGTGCTTCTTGTAGAATATGTGTAGTGGAAGTAGTAGGTAGAAAAAATTTAGTTCCATCTTGTGCAACACCTGTTATACCAGGAATGATTATAAATACAAATACAATGGAAGTTTTAGAAAAAAGAAAAAATGTCTTAGAATTAATATTATCAAATCATCCTACTGATTGCTTAATTTGTGCTAAAAATGGGAAATGTGATTTACAAAATCTTGCTATGGAGTTTGGAATTAGAGATGTAAGATTTAAAGGAAAAATATTTAAATATAGAAGAGAAATATCACCTTCAATAGTTAGAGACTTAGATAAATGTATAATGTGTAGAAGGTGTGAAAACATGTGTAACAATATCCAAAAATGTGAAGTGTTATCAGCTATAAATAGAGGATTTAAGTCAGTTGTATCAACAGCTTTTGAACTAGACTTGGATAAAACTAATTGTACTTTCTGTGGACAATGTGTAGCAGTCTGTCCAGTAGGAGCACTCTATGAAAAAGATTACACTTGGGGACTTGTAAAAGATATAGCAAATCCAAGAAAAAGAGTAACAGTACAAGTTGCACCAGCAGTTAGAGTTGCATTAGGAGAAGAATTTGGATACGAACCAGGAACAGATGTTACAGGTAAATTAGTTACAGCATTAAAAAGGTTAGGTTTTGACGATGTATTTGATACAAATTATGCAGCTGATTTAACAATTATGGAAGAAGCAGCTGAATTTAAACAAAGGTTAGAAAAGTATATAAATGGAGATAAAAATGTTAAACTACCAATACTAACATCTTGCTGTCCTGCATGGGTTAATTTTATAGAATATCATTATCCAGATATGCTAGATATACCATCATCTGCAAAATCTCCACAACAAATGTTTGGTGCGGTATTAAAAAATATTTGGGCGCCCGCAAGAGGGATAAAAAGAGATGAAATAATAAATGTATCTATAATGCCTTGTTTAGCTAAAAAATATGAAGCATCTCGAGAAGAGTTCTTTACAGATGGAATTCCAGATGTTGATTATTCAATATCAACAAGAGAGTTAGCGCACCTTTTGAAGCAATCAAGTATAGATTTAAGCAAGATGGAAGAATCAGAGTTTGATAATCCACTTGGATACTCAACAGGAGCAGGAACTATCTTTGGTAGAACAGGAGGAGTAATAGAAGCAGCAACAAGAACTCTTTATGAATGGATGACAAATGAAACTTTAGAAGAAGTTAATTTTAAAGAGATGAGAGGAATGGAAAGTATAAAAATAACAGAAGTTAAAGTTGGAGATATAGTTTTAAGAATAGGTATAGCAAATGGCTTATCAGCAGCAAGAGATATATTAGATAAAGTAAAGTTAGGAGAGGAAATGTTCCATGCTATAGAAATAATGGCATGTAAAGGTGGATGTGTAGGAGGGGGAGGTCAACCTTATCATCATGGAAATTTTGAAAAAGTAATAAAAAGAGCAGAAGGACTTCAAAGAATAGATGATGGAAAAATATTTAGAAAATCACATGAAAATCCGTATGTACAATCATTGTATGAAAAATATCTAGAATATCCTTTAAGTTCAGAAGCTCATAGAATATTACATACGAAATACTACTCTAAAAAAGCTGAAAAATAAAATTTATACTAGAACAAAATAACAGTAGTATCAAACTACTGTTATTTTGTTGTCTTTAACTCTTTACAAAGGAATGACAATGTAATATAATCTTAGTAAAGAATATCAAAAATAGATAGCCTGTGGGAGGACAAATGATACGAGAAACTAGATTAGTAGAGAATTTTTTAGATATGGTAAAAATTTCATCACCTTCAAAAGATGAGAGAGCTATGGGAGATTACTTAATTAAAGTTTTAGAAGAGATTGGGTTAGAAGTAAAAGAAGATAATGCAGGAGAATTAAACGGTGGAAACTGTGGAAATATAATTGGAATTTTAAAAGCACCTGGAAAAAAAAGACTTTTATTTAGTGCACATATGGATACAGTTGTTCCTTGTGAAAAAGTTATACCTGTAGTAGAAAATGGTATTGTAAAATCTGATGGAACATCTATATTAGGTGGAGATGATAAAGGTGGAATAGCATCTATAATAGAGATGTTAAGAGTTATAAAAGAAAATAACTTAGAACATCCAGAAATAGTAGTAGTTTTTTCAATTGCAGAAGAAGTTGGATTATTAGGATCAAAATCGTTTGATATAGATAGCTATAAAGTAGATTTTGGTTTTATATTAGATTCAAGTGGAAAACCAGGAAAGATAGTAACAAAAGCTCCTTCAGCAGCAAGAGGTACAATAAAAATAATAGGAAAGCCAGCACATGCAGGAATATCACCAGAGAGTGGAATTAATGCGTTAACTGTTGCAGCACATGCAATCACAAAAATAAAACTGGGAAGAATTGATTTGGAAACAACTTCAAATATTGGTCTAGTAAGTGGTGGACAAGCTACAAATATAGTTATGCCTTCAGTAGTGCTAGATTACGAAGCTAGAAGTTTATCAAATGAGAAACTAAATTATTTACTTGAAGAAACATTTGAAACATTTAAAGTTGTTTGTAAAGAGTTTGGAGCAAAGATAGAATGGAATATAAAAGTTGAATATCCAGGTTTTGCTTTAGAAGATAATGAAGAAGTTATTGAAATTGTAAAAATAGCTTGTAAAAAATTAGGAATAGCTAGTGAAACGGTTTCTTCGGGTGGCGGAAGTGATACTAATATTTATAATAGCAAAGGAATTCCTTGTGTAAATCTAGCTGTTGGAATGTCAAAGGTTCATACTTTGGAGGAGTATATTGAGATAAAAGATTTAGTGGATTTATCAAAAATATTAATTGAAATTATAAAAGGGTAGATATGAAAACAGGAAAGAAGAAAAAGAAAGTATTGAATATTATATATTTATTTATAATAATAATGGTTATAGTTTTTTTTGCTAAAGATGTTTTTAGATATACAATGACAGAAATTGAAGAGTTATTATTGCCTATTCAATCGAAAATATATTTTTTAGGTAAAAAAGCAAAAGAAAGTACGGAAACAGTTATAAATTATAAAGAATTAGTAAATGAAAATACAGAATTAAAAAACATTATAACTGAAAAATCTTTAATCGGAGAGAAAAATCAAAGGCTATTAGAAGAAAATAATAGATTAAGAGAACTTTTAGAAATGAAAGAAAGCTTTAAATTTAAATTTAAGGTAGGTAAAATAAGTTTTCAACAAACAAGAGAGATGTATGAAAGTTTTGCAATAAATATTGGTGAAAAAGATGGTATACAAAAAAATATGCCTGTACTTTTCAAAGAATCTTTAATAGGTCGTGTTGAAAAGGTATTTAAAAATTATTCAGTTGTTCAGATGATTACTTTTCAAGAGTCTATAGTAAGTGCTACTGCAGCGGGAAATAGTATAGGAATAATTAAAGGTAATAGAAGTGAACAATTAACTTTTGAACCAGTTTCATTTCATGAGTCACAACTTAAAACAGGAGATAAAATTTTTACGTCAGGTATTAGTGATATCTATCCCAAAGGATTATCTATAGGAGAAATTTCAGATGTAAAAGTAAAATATGAAAACAATGTAGAATATATAGTTAAACTGCCATTTAATGTGGTTGATATAAATGAAGTAATTGTTCTTACAGAGGTGGAATAGGTGATAAAAAAAATATTTATATTTATGATTGTGGGCATATCAATTTTGGGATCAGAAAAGAGAATATCTAATATAAAGGATATCTATTCAGATGTAAAAGAAATAGTATATTTGAATGGAGAAGAAAGAAAAAAAGAATATAAAATAGAGTATGTATCTGAAGATTATTTAAGGAAAGAGATACTTTATCCAAATGTAAATAAAGGAGAAATATTTCAAGATGAAAATGGAATATCAAAAATTTTTATTCCTTTGTTTAATGAGGTTTCTGAAAATAAAAGTGAAGATATTAGCAGTTTTTTATCAATAATTAAAGAGTTGAAAAATAAAGATCAAAATGATAAAGATTTTATTAATAATTATTACCTAAAAAAAGTAAAAGAGATAAAGTATAAAGATACTTATATAATAAAAATAAAAGAGTTTAAAAAAATTGATGGATATTTATTACCTATAAAAATGCAACTTTTTGAAAAAGGAATTAAAGTAGCAGATTTAAACTTGCAAGATACAAAAGTTAATAGTGGCCTTAAAAGAAAGGAATTAAAAAAATGAACTTTATAAAAACTAAAGGATTAATAGTAAAAAAAGTAGATTTTGGAGAAGGAAATAGAATTATAACAGTTTTTTCTGAAAATCTAGGTAAAATTGATCTTTTAGTTAGAGGAATTAGGAAAAGTAAAAAAAGAGACCAGAGTTCGGTAGATTTGTTAACTCTATCAAATTTTACTTTTTACAAAAAAGGTGATAAATTTATACTTAATACAATTGATTCAATAGATTTTTTTTATGATTTAAAAAAAGATATAGATAAATTAGAAATTTCATCATATATTCTATCTGTTATAAGTGAGCTAATTTTACCAGGAGAGATAAAAAAAGACTTTTTTGAAAGAATAGAAAAAGCTTTATATTTTATAGTAAAAAATAAAAAATATAAAAATTTATTAATGCTTTTAAAAATGATGGATTGGATAATAAAAGAAGAAGGATATGGAATAAGGATGTCAGGAGAAAAATATTTTAATATATCCGAATCGGTAATAACTAATTTTGAGAATGAAAAAAACATTCTTTTAAAAAAAGAGTTATTTGAACTACTGTTAAGTATAAAGAAAAAAGTATCAATATCTGAAGATAAAGTTAGTATAGAAATGCTAACTGATGCAATTATTCTTTATGAAAAATATATAAATTGTCATTTAGATACAAATTTAAATCTAAAGAAACATTTATTTGGAGGTTACTTATGTTAAACATAGTTAAAATAACTGACTATATGTCAGAAGAACTAATATTACTCAACCTAAAAGCTAAAAATAAAGATGAAGTTTTAAAAGAATTATCCGCTTTAATAGTGAAATCAGAAAAAATTGAAAAAAAAGACTTTATATATAAAGCTCTTTTAGAGAGAGAGATTTTAGGAAGTACAGGTATAGGAAAAGGTGTTGCTATACCTCATGCTAAAACTGATGCAGCTCAGAGTTTAACAATAGCTTTTGGAATAAGTAGAGAAGGGGTAGATTTCAAATCTTTAGATCAAGAAAAAGTAAAAATATTTTTTGTATTTGCATCACCATTTAGAGATAGTCAAATTTATTTAAAAGTATTAGCGAGAATTTCAAGGTTAATAAGAGAAGAAAATTTTAGAGAAAAGCTTTTAAATTGTCAAAATACAAGAGAAATTTTAGGATGTATAAATAAAGAGGAAGCTTTATAGGGAGACGAGTATGAGATGTCCATTTTGTAATAGTGAAGATACAAAAGTAATAGATAGTAGAGCATTTGCTGAAAATAATTCTATAAGAAGAAGAAGAGAATGTAATAGTTGCGAAAAAAGATTTACCACTTATGAAAGAATAGAAGATAATCCTGTCTATGTTGTAAAAAAGAATAAAAGTAGAGAGCGATTTAATAAAGAAAAACTTTTAAGAGGTTTAGAAAGAGCAACTAATAAAAGAAACATAAGCAGAGATGATTTAGAAAAATTTATTATTGATGTAGAAAAAATAATACAAAACACTTTAAAGAATGAGATAACAACACAAGAATTAGGTGAACTTGTACTAAAAAAACTAAAAGAATTAGACGAAGTTGCATATGTTAGATTTGCATCTGTATATAAAGAATTTGACGATATAAAATCGTTTATAGATATTGTAGAAGATATAAAAAAGGATAAAATGCAATGAAAATTTTAATAATAAATGGTCCGAATCTAAATTTTTTAGGTAAAAGAGAGCCAGATATATATGGATATAAAACTTTAGATATAGTAAATAAAGAAATAGAGATGTTTGCAAATTTTTATAATATTGAAATAGAATTTTTTCAATCAAATCACGAAGGATTTATAATTGATAAAATTCAAGAAAGTTATAAAAATGTTGATTATTTAATAATTAATCCAGGAGCATTAACACATTATAGTATAGGAATGAGAGATGCAATTCTATCGACAAGTATAAAAACGATAGAAGTTCATCTATCTAATGTATACTCTAGAGAGAAATTTAGACATAAATCTGTAATTTCAGATATATGTATAGGAAAAATTGCGGGGTTTGGTATTGAAGGCTATAAAATGGCTGTTCAATACTTGAGCAATTTAAAGAAGTAGGAGGAGAAATGAGAATTTTATTTATGGGAACACCAGAATTTGCAGTTCCGTCACTAGATATATTAAGAAAAAAACACGAAGTCATAGCTATATTTACAAAAGTAGATAAGCCAAATACAAGAGGTAAAAAAATAAAATATACACCTGTTAAAGAGTATGGCTTAGAGAATAACATTCCAGTTTACCAACCAATATCAGTTAAAACTGAAGAAACATTCGAATTGGTGAAAGAGTTAAATCCAGATTTAATAGTAGTTGTAGCTTATGGAAGAATAATTCCAAATAATATAATAGAATTTCCAAAGTATGGAATAATAAATGTTCATTCATCTTTACTTCCAAAGTTTAGAGGAGCAGCTCCTATAAATGCAGCAATAATAGCTGGTGAAAAAGAGAGTGGGGTAACTATTATGGATATAGCAGAGGAACTTGATGCAGGAGATATAATATTAAAAGGATCAACTCCGATTCATGAGGAAGATACATTCTTAACTTTACACGATAGATTGAAAACAATAGGAGCTCAAAAATTATTTGAAGCTGTAAACCAGATTGAAAAAGGAATAGCAAAAAGAGAAGTGCAAAACCATGAAGAAGCAACATTTGTAAAACCATATAAAAAAACAGATTGTAAAATAGATTGGAATAAAACAGAAGAAGAAGTATTTAATTTTGTTAGGGGAATGAATCCATTTCCAACAGCGTACACATCTCATAATGAAAAAGTATTAAAAGTTTATTTAGTAGAAAAATACAATAAGATTTATGAAAAAAGTGAAAATGGAGAAGTAGTAGATTCAGTTAAAGGAAAAGGATTTGTTGTAAAAGTAAATAATGGAAGTGTAATTTTAATAGAAATAAAACCTGAGAATAAAAAAAGTATTTCAGGAAAAGATAGTATAAATGGAAATCTATTTAAAATAGGGGAAGTTTTAAGATAAAAAAAACGGGGGAAATATTAAAGATGAAAATCATAGAAAAAAATGATAAGATTTCAAAAAAAACTATACAAAGATTAACTATGTATTTAAAGTGTTTAGATAAATTTTCTCCAAATGAGTATATATCATCTGAAGAAATGGGAGTTTTATTAGGCTTAACAGCAGCTCAAATAAGAAAAGATTTTTCTAGTTTTGTAACGAATATAGAATCTTGTATAGGAATTAGGGGAAAAGGGTATAACGTAAAGTGTCTTTATGAAATGATTGAAAAAATATTGGGAATAAATAAACAAAACAATGTAATTATTGTTGGAGCTGGAAAATTAGGAAATGCTATTTTCTTAGAAGGAGATATAGAAAAACCAAGATTTAATATTGTTGGGATTTTTGATATCACAAAAAGTAGAATTGGTAAAGAGTATAAAGGAATAAAAATAAGTAATGTAAGTGATATTCCTAGAATAGCAGCCGAGCAAAAAATAGATATGGCAATTATAACAGAAAACAAATCAATAGCTCAGCAAGTAACAGATATAGTTATTCAATCAGGAATAAAAGCAATATTGAATATGACTTCTTTAGAAATAAAAGTACCAAGAGATGTTGTGATAGAGCATATAGATCTAAATAGAAAACTTCAAGAATTGAATTACTGGAAAAAAAAGGCGGAATAGTAATGAAAATTTTAGATGGAAAAAAAGTATCACAAAAAGTAAGAGATTCTATAAAAAATGAGATATTAGAAATAAAAGAAAAAATAGGAAAAGTTCCAGGTTTGGTAGTGATACAAGTTGGAGATAATGTAGCATCTAAGATTTACGTGAATTCTAAAATAAAACAATGTGCTGAGGTAGGGATAAAATCAACAAATTATATTTTACCTGCTGATGTAACTGAAGAAGAACTTTTAAGTAAAATAGAAGAACTAAATAAAGATGAAACAATTCACGGGATTTTAGTTCAGTTGCCATTACCTAATCATATTGATACACCAAAAGTAATAGAAGCAATACATATTAGTAAAGATGTAGACGGGTTCAAGCCAGAAAATTTAGGAAAAGTTGTTTTAGGTGATGAATCTGCATTAATTTCTTGTACTCCAGCAGGGATATTAAGATTATTCCAAGAGTATAAAATAGATTTAGAAGGAAAAGATGTAGTTGTTATAGGAAGAAGTAATATTGTAGGAAAACCAATGACAGCACTTTTGATAAATGAAGGAGCTACAGTTACTATTTGTAATAGTAAAACAAAAGAAATATCAGAAAAAACAAAAACTGCAGATGTTGTGATAGTTGCGATAGGAAGTGCAAACTTTTTAAAGGGGGACATGGTAAAAGATGGCGCTATTATAATAGATGTAGGTATAAACAGAAATGAAAGTAATAAAATTTGTGGAGATGTGGATTTTGAATCTGTAAAAGACAAAGCATCATATATAACACCAGTTCCAGGCGGAGTAGGACCTATGACTATAGCTATGTTGCTTAATAATACATTAAAAACATTTAAAAATGGAAAAAATATTTAGGGGAGAATTTAAAATGATCAAAAAAGAGTTTTATATTGTGGATAAGAGAATACTGCCAAATTCAATACAAAGTGTTATCAAGGTAAATGAAATAGTTCAATTGGAGAAAATTTCAAAATATGAAGCAATAAAAAGAGTTGGAATAAGTAGAAGTACTTACTACAAATACAAGGATTATATAAAACCTTTCTTTGAGGGTGGGAAAGAAAAAGTATTTAGTATATATTTATCACTAGAGGACAAGCCTGGAATCCTTGCAAGAGTTTTAGATATAATAGCTGGTGAACATATGAATATATTGACAATTGTTCAAAATATTGCAATTGATGGAATAAGTAGAGTAACAATATCTATTCAAACAACAGAAAACTTACTTAGAAAGATAGAAGAGATGCTAGAAAAAATAAGCTCTCTAGATTTAGTAAGAGAACTGAGAGTAATAGGTAGTAATTAAGGAGGATTAATGAAGTTAGATTTAGAGAGCATAAAAAAGTTAGCTAAGAGTATTGGTGAGCATAATTTATCTGAAATAAGTGTAGAAGTTAATGGAACAAAACTAACACTGAAAAAAGAAGAGGCCAAAGATGAATCTTTAACGCCTGTTAAATATATAAGTCATCCAGTAGAAGAAATAGCAGATGGTTATAAAGAGCTTGAAAGTGAATTAGAAGAAATTGAAGATGCGATAGAGATTACATCTCCAATGGTCGGGACATACTATTCAACACCATCTCCAGATTCTGAATCTTTTGTAAAGTTAGGAGATAAAATTGAAGTTGGAGATACTATTTGTATAGTTGAAGCTATGAAAATGATGAATGAAGTTAAATCAACTATATCAGGAACAATAGTAGCAATAAAAGCTATAGATGGAAAAGCTATAAAAAAAGGTGAAATATTATTTTTAGTAAAATAGAGGAAAGCGATTAGCTTTCCTTTTTCTTCTTTCAAAAGGACTCTATATTGTTTTTTATAGAGAATTATGATAGAATATAAAAGTATTCAATTAAAAAAACAAGGAAGGTGTATTATACAGTTGGACACATATCGTGATATGATTATATTGTTTGTATTAATTTTATTATCTGGTTTTTTCTCAGCGTCAGAAACAGCATTGACTTCTTTTAAAACAACTGATTTAGAAGATATTGAGAAATCAAATAAGAAAACAGCACATTTATTAAAAAAGTGGTTAAAAAGTCCAAATGAAATATTAACAGGAATGCTTTTAGGGAATAATATAGTAAATATATTAGCATCTTCAATAGCAACAGTTTTAGCAATTAATGTGATGGGCAATTCTCCTAGAAGTTTAGCTATAGTAACAGCAGTTATGACAGTTTTAATTCTTATATTTGGAGAAATAACACCTAAAATAATGGCAAAAAATAATGCTAAACATTTTTCAAAATCAGTAATAGTACCTATATATTATTTTGGTGTATTAATGAAACCGATTGTAAAAATCCTTATGTGGACTTCAATATTAATAGGAAGAATATTAGGGGTTGAAGTAAAGACAGAAAATATAATGTTTACAGAAGAAGACTTAATATCTTTTGTAAATGTAGGGGAAGCTGAAGGTATTATCGAAGAAGAAGAAAAAGAGATGATACATTCTATAGTTGGATTAGGTGAAACTAATGCAAAAGAAATTATGACTCCAAGAACTTCAATGTTTGCAGTAGAAGGAAACAAAACTTTGGATGATATTTGGGATGAAATGATAGAGGCTGGATTTTCAAGAATACCAGTTTACGAAGAAACAATTGATAATGTTATAGGTGTTTTGTATACAAAAGATGTTTTAAAACATTTAAAATCAAATAGTACAAATACTAAAGTAAAGGAATTAGTAAGAGAAGTTTACTATGTTCCAGAAACTAAATCAATAATAGAGATTCTTCAAGAATTTAAAAGTAAAAAAGTTCATATAGCTTTAGTTTTAGATGAGTATGGTGGAATAGGTGGAGTTTTAACAATAGAAGATTTATTAGAAGAAATTGTTGGAGAAATTCGTGATGAGTTTGACCATGAAGAAGAAGAAACAATTAAAGAAATAGAAGCTAATAGGTATGAAGTAGATGCTATGTTAGATATAGAAACAATAAATAAAGTTCTTAATATAGAGCTGCCAATTTCAGAAGATTATGAAAGCTTGGGTGGCCTTTTAATGTCTGAGTTAGGGAAAATTCCTTCAATAGGTGATATTGTAGAATTTATAGATGTAAAGTTAATTGTACTTGAAGTAGAGAAGATGAGAGTATCAAAAGTAGAGATACAAAGAGAGGATTAGTAATGAAAAGAATAAAAGCTAGTTTTTATAGTGGCTTAATTGCAATACTACCAATAGTTATTACAGTCTATATTTTTAACTGGATATTCCAAATTTTCTTTAACCTATTAAAAGATTCTTTTGTGACAGTTGGAATAAAAGCTTTGTTTTTAGAAGCAGGATTAGGGAAAGAACAAGATTTACATTTTTATACTCAAATACTAATAAATGCAATATCTTTTATAACTCTAATTGTAACCTTAATTATAATAGGAACTGCCATGAGAATATTTTTGTTTAAAAAATTAGGAAGTTTTTTAAATAATTTATTAGTTAAAATTCCATTGTTTAGTCAAATATATAGTACAATAACACAAATAATATCTTTGTTTGCCTCAGATAGACAAAGGTCTTATCAAAAGGTTGTAGCATTTGAATATCCAAAAGAAGGTATTTATAGTATGGGATTCATGACATCTAATAGCAATCATTTAATAGAAGAGATTACAGGTGAAGAGATGTGTAATATATTTTTACCGACATCACCTAATCCAACTTCAGGTATGTTTATAATGTTAAAGAAATCAGATGTAAAGATTTTAGATATAAAAGTAGACGATGCAATAAAACTTATAATTTCAGGAGGCGTAATATTACCACCAAAAAAATAAAAAGGAGAATAAGATGTTTAAATATCTTTTTTTAGTTTTTATACTCATTGGTTGCAGCAATACTGATACACTAAAAGTTTCAAAAAAATCTGAAACAAAAGAAGAAAAATATTTATTACTTAAAGGTGCTAATTTATATTCATCTGGAAAAAAAAGTGAAGCATTATTAGTATATGAAGAGATTTTAAAAATTAATAGTAAGAATATAGTAGCGTTAAGAGAAAAAGCTATAGTTGAAGGACAATTGGGAAATATAGATAAAGCTGAAAAAAATTTACTTCAAGTACTAGCATTATATCCAAAAGATAATTTAGCTTTAAAAAATTTAGCATATTTAAATTTTAATAAAAAGAAATACAAAAAAAGTCTAGAATATTTAGAACAGATACCTTTAGATTTTAGAGTAGACCAAGATTATTTTATGCTAGGTTATATTAACTTTTTAAATAAAAAATATAAAATATCCATTAATTATTATGAAAATATAGAGAATGAATCTATTTTTGATAATATATTATTTTTCGAATCATATTTGAAGAATTTGGAAAAAGTAGAAAAATTAAAAATAGAATCATTTTTAACAATAGAAAATAAAGTTAAAAATAGTAAATCAAATACATTAAAATTATCAAATTTTTATATGACTTCTTTAAAAAGAGATGATTTATCTGAAAGAGTTTTAAAAAACTATTTGACTAATAATAATATAGATAAAGAGGTTATAAATGCATTAATAAAATTATACTATAAAAATGGAGATAAAGAAAAAGTAAAAAAAGCTTCGAACTTAATTTCAAAATAATATAGATAATTATAAAAAATAAAAAATGAAAAATGAAAACGAGTGTTTTTTAGGAGGAACAAATGGATTTAAAAAAATATGTAGCATTAGTTGAAGATTACCCAAAGCCAGGAATAAAATTTAGAGATATAACACCTCTAATGGGAAATGGTGATGCGTATAGATTTGCAACAGATAAAGTTGTTGAATTTGCAAAAAATCATAATATAGATTTAGTAGTAGGACCAGAAGCAAGAGGATTTATATTTGGATGTCCTGTTTCTTATGCTCTAGGTGTTGGATTTGCACCAGTTAGAAAGCCAGGAAAATTACCAAGAGAAGTTATTGAATATGCTTACGATTTAGAGTACGGTTCAAATGTTTTATGTATGCATAAAGATTCTATAAAACCAGGGCAAAGAGTATTAATAGTAGATGATTTACTTGCAACTGGAGGAACGATTGAAGCTACAGTAAAGTTAATTGAAGAGCTAGGTGGAGTAGTTGCAGGATTAGCATTCTTAATTGAACTTGAAGATTTAAATGGTAGAGAAAAGTTAGAAGGATACCCAACACTAGCTTTAATGAAGTATTAATAACTTTAGGGCGGCACAGTGTTGTGTCGCCTTATTTGTATAGTCTTATCGGAAAGAGGTGTTTTATGAAATATTGGCAAGAAATAGAAAGTCAAATAGACAAACATAATTTAAAAGTAGATAAAGAAAAAATTAAAATGGCTTTCTTTTTTGCAGAAGAATGCCATATAGGACAATACAGAAAATCAGGTGATAGTTATATAATACATCCTGTAGAAGTAACCAAAATTTTGATTGATATGAAAATGGACACTGATGGTATAGTTGCAGGAATACTTCATGATATAGTAGAGGATACTTTAATAACAATTGCTGATATAAAGTATAATTTTGGAGATAAAGTTGCTCACCTTGTAGATGGAGTAACAAAGTTAGATCATTTACCAAATGGAACAAAAAATCAAGATGAAAATATTAGAAAAATGATAATAGCTATGGCAAAAGACGTTAGAGTTATCATTATAAAATTAGCAGATAGACTTCATAATATGAGAACATTAAAATTTATGCCCCCAGAAAAGCAACAAAGAATAGCCCATGAAACTTTATCCATTTATGCTCCACTTGCTCATAGATTAGGTATAGCAAAAATAAAATGGGAATTAGAGGATATGTCTTTATATTATTTAGAACCAGAAAAGTATAGAGATATAAAAGCTTTGATAGATGAAAAGAAAGATGAAAGAAAAAAATATCTAGCAGATATGGTAAATAATATAACTCATTTATTAAATGAAGTGCAAATTCTTGGAAAAGTAAAAGGGAGATTCAAACATTTTTATAGTATATATAAAAAAATGTTTGAAAAAGGAAAAGATTTTGATGGAATATTTGATTTAATAGGAATTAGAATAATTTTGAATTCTGAAGCAGAATGCTATAATACATTAGGAGTAATTCATAGTAATTATAGACCTGTACCAGGTAGATTTAAAGATTACATAGCAGTTCCAAAATCAAATAATTATCAATCAATTCATACAACTATAGTAGGTCCATTAGGTAAGTTTGTTGAAATTCAAATTAGAACTGAAAGTATGGATAGAGTAGCAGAAGAAGGAATAGCTGCACATTGGAGTTATAAAGAAAATAGAAAAATAAGTAAAAAAGATCAAGTATACGGCTGGTTAAAAAATATAGTCGAATTAAACCAAGGTGCTGAAAATACCCAAGAATTTATAAAAGAAGTAACAGGAGATATTGTAAAAGAAACAGTTTTTGTATTTTCTCCTAAAGGTGATGTAGTTGAATTAGCACAAGGCGCTACACCAATAGATTTTGCTTTTAATATACATACTGAAATTGGAATAAAATGTATAGGTGCAAAAGTGAATGGAAAAATAGTACCTTTAGAATATAAATTGCATAATGGAGATAGAGTAGAAATTATAATATCTAAAACAGCAAAAGGACCAGGAAATGATTGGTTAGATATCGTTGCAACTCAAAGTGCAAAAAGTAAAATAAAGAAATGGTTAAAAGATCAAAAATTAGATGAAAATATTAAAATAGGAAAAGAATTAATAGAAAAAGAGTTACATAAAATTGGAATTTCTTTAAAAGAATTTGAAGATGGAGCTATTTTAAAGAAACATTTAGAAAAGCATAATATGCCAACTTTAAATGATTTTTATTTTCATATGGGTGAAACTAAAAGTAAAGTAGAAATTATAATAGCTAAAGTAAAAATAGAGCAAGAAAAACATAAAATATACGAAGATAATAAAATAGAAGATTTTATTAAAGAACCAATCAAGAAAAAATCAGCTAAAAAAGATGATCAAGGAATAATTATTGATGGAACTGAAAATACTTTAATTAGATTCGCAAGATGTTGTACACCATTGCCAGGAGACGACATAGCTGGATATGTAACTAAATTAACAGGAATAGCAATTCATCGAAAAGATTGTCCAAATTATTTAGCAATGGTAAATAATGATCCTGCAAGAGTTATAGAAGTAAATTGGGATGAAAAATTATTAGATGTACCTTCTAAAAAAAGTAAATATATATTTGTATTTACAATAGCAGCAATGGACAGACAAAATATATTAATGGATATTGTCACAACTATTTCAAATCATAAAATAAATGTATTATCTTTAAATTCTCATAATATGAAAAAAGGATTAGATACAATAGCTATAATGAAAGTAACAGTAGAGTTAAATAATAAAGATGAATATAAACAATTAGTTAATCATCTATTAAAAATAAAAGATGTAATATCAGTCGATAGATAGGAGAGAGAAAAATGAGTAAAAAATTACCAGTAACGTATGAATTATACGGTAAAGATGGAAAAGCTAGAATAGGGAAGATAACAACACCACATGGTGAAATTGAAACACCTGTATTTATGCCTGTAGGAACTCAAGCAACAGTAAAAGGAATGACTCCAGAAGAGCTAGAAGAGATGGGATCTGAAATAATTTTAGGAAATACATATCATTTATATTTAAGACCTAGTGATGTATTAGTTGCCAAATTTGGTGGATTACATAAGTTCATGAATTGGAAAAAACCAATATTAACAGATAGTGGAGGATTCCAAGTATTCAGTTTAGGAGACTTAAGAAAGATTCAAGAAGAGGGAGTATACTTTAGATCACACTTAGATGGATCAAAGCACTTTATTTCTCCAGAGAAATCAATCAATATTCAAAATAACTTAGGTTCAGATATAGTGATGTTATTTGATGAGTGTCCACCAGGGATGTCATCAAAAGAATATTTAATTCCATCTATTGAAAGAACAACAAGATGGGCAAAAAGATGTGTTGAAGCTCATCAAAGACCTAATGAACAAGGATTATTTGCAATTGTTCAAGGTGGAGTTTATGAAGATTTAAGAGATAAAAGCTTAAAAGAATTAGGAGAGATGGATGAGCACTTCTCTGGATATGCAGTTGGAGGATTAGCTGTAGGAGAGCCAAGAGAAGATATGTACAGAATTCTTGATTATATCGTAGAAAAATTGCCTGAAGATAAACCTAGATATTTAATGGGTGTAGGAGAACCTTTAGATATGTTAGAAGCAGTAGCATCTGGAATAGATATGATGGATTGTGTACAACCTTCTAGAATAGGAAGACATGGAACAGTATTCACAAAATATGGAAGACTTGTAATAAAAAATGCAGCTTACTCTGAAGATACTAGACCACTAGATGAAAGCTGTGATTGCTATGTTTGTAGAAATTATAGTAGAGGTTATATAAGACATCTATTTAAAGCTGGAGAAATATTAGGTGGAAGATTAGCAACTTATCATAACTTACATTTCTTAATAAAGCTTATGAAAGATTCAAGAACAGCAATAAAAAATGAAAGATTTAATGAATTCAAATCTGAATTTGAAGCCAATTATAAAATGGGAAAAGCAAGTGACACAATAAAACCAATAAAATTTGATAAATAAAAGTAAAACCAGGTCAAATTTGACCTGGTTTTACTATAACTTTGTAAATTTAGTTTTGAATTCATTTTCAGAACGAACAAAAATGATCTCCTTACCATTACAATCTAAAACTCTTTCTGAAAAAACTTTGTATAAATACATTGTTTGTCCATCTTGTTCATTTGTACAATTCAAAATATTATAATTCAAAACTTCATAAAGTTTTCCATTTTTATTATTTTTCCATAACTCTTTATTCATAAAACTCCTTCAAACAGTAATTTCACCACATATTTCACTTTCCATATATAATTTAATATCTTCAGAAGATAGATTCTTACCTAAAAGATACATAAGTTTAGTAATAGCAGCTTCTGGAGTCATATCTCCACCACTTATAACTCCAATTCGTTTCAATGCACTACTGGCTTCATACAATCCCATTTTAACAGCACCAGTTGGACATTGACTGATGTTAACAACACTAACTCCTGAATTTATAATATGTTCTAAAGAAGCTATAAATTCCTTTGAAGTAGGAGCATTTCCATTTCCATATGTTTTTAAAATGATACCCTTAATTTCCGAATGGACATCTACTAAAGTTTTTATATATAATGGATTCATTCCTGGAAAAATTTCAACTATAAGAACATTTCGATTGATAAAAGGATCAATATAAAATTCATTTTTAGGCATACCTAAAACCTTTTTATCATTTATTTTAATTTCACAACCTATTTCTCCTAGAGGAGTATAGTTTGGTGATGAAAATCCAAAGTAATTTGTAGCATCAATTTTTCTTGCACGATTTCCTCTTAAAAGTTCATCTCTAAAGCAAATTGTAACTTCAGGAATACTTTTAACACCATAAATTCTATTTCCAGCTATTTGAATTGATGTAATCAGATTTTGAAGAGCATCGCTTCTTGGAGTGATTAAAGGAACTTGAGAACCAGTTAAAACAACTGGTTTATCAAGATTTTTAAGCATAAAAGATAGAGCAGATGCAGTAAATGACATAGTATCTGTTCCATGAAGAATTACAAAACCTCTATATTTATAGTAATTTTTTTGTATAATTTCTAAAATATCAATCCATATATCAGGATTCATATCAGAAGAATCAATTAAAGTGGGGATTTGACAATATTCAGCAGGGAATGTTTCTAGTAATGGATGGTTTTTAGATACTTCATGCCAACTTTTAGCAGGTCTTAAAGGACTATTTTGATTATTATCTTCACTATTTACCATTCCAATAGTACCACCAGTATTTATAATAAGAATTTTTTCCAACATCTAAATCCTCCTAAATTTAAACCCCTAGGAGACTAGGGGTTTAAGTTTTTCTTATATATCTTTTAAGAAGATATTTTGGCTTCTATCAGGTCCAACTGAAACAACAGTTATAGGACATCCTAAATATTCCTCAACTCTAGCAAGGTATTTTTTACAGTTCTCAGGTAACTGGTCATAATCTTTCATATTAGTAATATCTTCAGTCCATCCAGGTAACTCTTCATATATTGGTTTAGCAAAAGCTAACTTTTCTGTAGAAGCAGGAACAGTTGTATAAACTTTTCCATCAATTTCATAACCAGTACAGATATTTAAAGTGTCTAATCCACTTAAAACGTCAATTTTTGTGATAACAACATCTGTTAATCCGTTTATATCAACAGCATACTTACCAACAACTAAGTCTAACCATCCACATCTTCTAGGTCTTCCAGTAGTTGATCCAAATTCTCCACCAACTTGTCTGATTTTTTCTCCTAAATCATTGTTTAATTCAGTAACGAAAGGACCTTCTCCAACTCTCGTTGTATAAGCTTTCATAACTCCAATTATTTTATCGATTTTTTTAGGTGAAATTCCAACACCTGTAGTAACTCCTCCACTTGTAGGAGAAGAAGAAGTAACATAAGGATATGTACCATAATTGATATCAAGCATCATAGCTTGAGCTCCTTCAAATAAAACGAATTTATCGTCATCTAAAGCTTTGTTAATTTCAGGAGTAGCATCAATGATTCTATGCTTTAATCTTTCAGTATATCCTTTGTAATCTTCAAATATTTCATCAAAATTCATAGTTGGAGCATTGAATATTTTTGTGAAAAGTTCATTTTTTTCTTCTAAGTTCATTTTTAATTTTTTAGCAAATAGTTCCATATCTAATAGATCTACAGCTCTAATTCCAACTCTTGAGAATTTATCAGAGTAACAAGGTCCAATTCCTCTTTTAGTAGTTCCAATTTTATTTTCTCCACTTCTTTCCTCTTTTAATATATCAAGTTGAATATGGTAAGGCATAATAAGGTGAGCTCTATCACTTATAAATAGGTGATCTACTTTAGCTCCTTTAGCTTCTAATGTATCAAGTTCTTTTAAAAGTACCTTTGGATCAACAACAACACCTGGTCCAATTATACATTTACCTTGTCCATGTAACATACCAGATGGTAGTAGATGAAGAATAAACTTCTCTCCATTTACAACAACAGTATGTCCAGCATTATTTCCACCTTGGAATCTAACAACATAATCTGCTCTATCTCCAAGAACATCTATAATTTTTCCTTTTCCTTCGTCTCCCCATTGAGTTCCAACTACAACATATCCAGCCATTTAAATACCTCCAAGTATTATTTCTTTATTTGATTTTCTTTATTTCAATATAGTTAATATTTTTATTGTGTTTACATATAAATAAATCTTCAAATTCTGTTCTTATATTATCATTAACCTTAGGGCTATTATGTAAATCAGCTGTATGATATACAACTTCATAATTAGTTAAATCTTTAGCAAATTCTAAAACATCAGCATAATATTGATCATGATCAGTTTTAAAGAATAAAGTACCATTGACTTTCATTATAACATCTAAAAGTTGAAATAGTCTAGGTTGAAGTATTCTATTTTTTTCATTTCCTTCCCATGGATCTGGGAAATTAATATAAAGTCCTTCAATTTCTGATTCACCAATAAATTTTGTGATATCTTCACCACGTCTTCTTAAAAAAACAACATTATTAAGATCTCTTTTAACAGCTTTAGTAGCTGATAAAACTAATCTTTTGAATCTTATTTCAAGAGCTAAGTGGTTTCTCTCAGGGTATTTAGCTGCCATACCAATAGCAAAATTACCACTTCCTGATCCTATTTCAAGATATACAGGGTTATTATTACCAAAAGCTTTTTGGTTCCAATTTTCTCTGTAAGAATCCATAATCTCACTATTATAAATAATATGATTAGGATATTCAACTAATTTAACCATATAGGGGTTATAATTAATTCTAGGATTAGTAAAGAAGTGTTTCCAAAGAGTGTCTTCTAATCTTTCTTTCATTCTTCCTCCATAAATTTAATCGTTTTTTCAGCAGCATTTTGATTACTTTTGAAAAATTCTTTTATTTTATTTTCAGAAACAGGGTTTGTTTCTAAAAGGTTAATAGCATTTAAAAATTCATCTTTATTATTAATTTTATGACCAATACGCAGAGTTAGAATATCTTTAGAGATATCTTTAACATTTTGCAAATAAGGTCCAAAAATAGGTGTTTTGCCATAGAAAAGAGGTTCAAGTAAACTATGACCACCTATATTAACAAGAGTTCCACCAACAAAAACAATATCAGCAATAGCATAAAACTTTCTAAGAACTCCCATTTTATCAACTATTAAAACTTCAAAATTATCAGAATTAGAATGGTTCTCTAAGTTGGATAATTTTGTATATTTTAAATTTGAATTATCCAATAATATTTCAATATCTGGAATTCTTTCTAAGTGTCTAGGAACAAGGATAAAAAGAGTGTTTTTTAGTTCTTTTGAAATATCAATAAGAATAGAATCTTCACCTTCTCTAGTACTTCCAGCAACAAATATTTTTTTTGAATCAGCTTTAATTAAATATTTTAAATTTAACATCTCTTTTTTTGAGAATTCTTCAAAGGAAATGTCAAACTTTAAATTCCCAGTAACAAAAACTTTATTTGAATTTGCTCCTAGTTGTATAATTCGATTTTTATCTTCTTCAGATTGCATAAAAAATCCATCGATTTTAGAAAAAATAGATTTTAAAAGAAAAATTATTTTTTTATATTTAGGAAAACTTTTCATAGATATTCGACCGTTAACAATATAAACTTTAGCTACTTTGCTAGCTAAAGTTATTAAGTTTGGCCAAATTTCAGTTTCTATTAAAATAACTTTAGAAACATTTATTCGTTTGAAAATCATTTTTAGTACAAAAAAATCGTCTAAAGGAAATCTCAATATAGATATTCTATCATCTTTTGAATATTTATTCAAAGCTATTTCATAACCAGTTTCAGTAAAAACTGTAATTAAAATATAATCATTGAAATTTTTTTTTATTTTTTTTATTAAAGCATCTGAAAGATTAACTTCTCCTACAGAAGAACAATGAAGCCATATGTATTTTTCGTTCCTTTTTAAAATAGATAAGTTTTGAAATAATCTATTAAAGATAAATTTTCTTTTTTGTGATTTAAATAATAAAAAAAGAAATAAAAAAGGATAAAAAATTACTCTAAGTAAATTGTAAATCATTTTTATACTCCGATTTTATTTTGTATTAAATCAGATATAGCCTTTATACTTTCTTCTATATTCATAAAACTTGTATCTACTTCAACAGCATCTTCAGCTTTTTTTAAAGGACTTTCTTTTCTAGTAGAATCTGTATTGTCTCTTTCTAGAATGTCTTTTAAAACTGTTTCAAACTCTTCAATAATACCTCTAGATAAATAATCTTTAACTCTTCTTTTAGCTCTTTCTTCAGCTGATGCAATTAAGAAAACTTTTAAGTCAGCATTTGGAAAAACAACAGTTCCAATATCTCTTCCATCTAAAATAACTTTTTTACCTTTACTAATATATCTTTGTAAATCTACTAGTTTAATTCTAACAGCTTTAATAGCAGAAACAGCAGAAACTATTTTAGTAACTTCAGGAGTTCTTATTTCTATAGAAACATCTTCATTATTTAAAATAAACTTCTCATCAATAATATCAACAGTGATATTATCTAAAACACTTTCGACAGCATTTTCATCAAAAAAATTGATATTATTTTGAAGCATATAAAGAGCAACCATACGGTACATAGCTCCAGTATCAAGATATGTTAATCCAAAGTTTTTAGCAATAACTTTAGCGATAGTACTTTTACCACTACCAGCAGGTCCATCTAAGGCAATAATATAATTTTCCATAAAATCCTCCTAGGCTTTAATAAGAAGTGCTCTCCACTCTTTATCTTTTTTTATTTCTAGTATTTCAAGCCCTTTTTCTTCGACTTGCTTAATAATTTCAGGTAATTTATCTTCAATAATACCTGAGAAGATAATTAATCCGTCTTTTTTAACAACTTTAAAGATATCTCTTAATAGAAGAAGAATAACATCAGCTAATATATTAGCAACAACAACATCAAATTTCTTATCTTTAACAATTGAGATTAAATCTCCTAAGAATACTTTAGCGGTTTCAGGAGAAATCTTATTTAATTCTAAATTTTCTTTTGTAGCTTCAACTGCAAGTTCATCAATATCAGTTCCATAAATATCTGTAGCTCCTAATTTTTCAGCAGCAATCATTAATATTCCTGAGCCAGTACCTACATCTATAACAGAATTATTAGGTTTTATATTCTCTTCCATAATTTTAAGACAAAGAGATGTAGTAGGGTGAGAACCAGTACCAAAAGCTCTACCTGGATCTAGTTCAATAACTAATTCATTTTCTTCAGCTTCATATTCTCTCCAAGTTGGTTTTACAACAAACTTTTCACTAACTTTTTCTGGATATAAATATTTTTTCCACCCATTTTGATAATCTTCTTCTTCATATTCATAGAAATCAATACTAAAAACAACATCATCTCGATTGTTAAATTTCTCTTCGATAGCATTTTTAATCAAATCATTTCTTCTTTGAGAATAACTATTCATAGGGAAGTATGCAGAAACTGCATGATTAACCATCAAGAATTGCTTTTCATCTTTGTAAAAGTCTAATGGATTTTTTGTTTTTAATGGCTCATCAATTTTTAAACCAGTAGCTCCAAATCCATAAAAAAGATTACAAATTTCTTTTTGAGTATCCTCAATAAAATCACTGTCAAATATAATTTTTATCTCTATAACTTTCATAAAAACCTTCCTAATTAAATATTCCTAACTCAAAAAGAGAAAGGTTGATTCTTTCAATTTTTACACATTCACCAGTTTCATCATCTAGCTCAATGTCTAATCCGTTAATTCTTTCTTTCCCTTCAGCGATTTCAAATTTTTGTGGTAAAGCAGTTAAAAATTTGGGAATAATCGACTCTTTAGTCATTCCGATAATACCATTATCAGAACCAGTCATTCCAACATCACTAATATAACCTGTTCCTTCTAAAAGAATTTTGTTATCAGCAGTTTGAACATGTGTATGTGTACCATAAACAACTGAAACTTTTCCATCTAAAAAATTAGCTAAAGCTAATTTTTCTGATGTAGCTTCAGCATGGAAATCAATAATGATATGCTTACATTCTTTTCTGATTTCCTCTATAAGAGCATTAGAAGTTGTAAATGGACAATCAATAGGAGGCATAAATACTCTCCCTTGAAGAGATACAACAGCTATTTTATTTCCTTGTTTATCCTTTAAAATAGAATAACCATTTCCTGGAACTCCTTTAGGATAATTGTATGGACGAAGAAGTCTATTAGTTCTATCTAAATAATCATAGACTTCTTTTTTATCCCAGATATGATTACCACTTGTTACAACATTAACTCCCCAATCTAAAATTTCATCACAAAGCTTACCAGTGATTCCAAATCCTGCAGCTGCATTTTCTCCATTAACTATTATAAAATCATAGTTACTTTTATATTTATCAAGATATGCTTTTAAAGTTGTTCTACCAGGATTTCCAACAACGTCACCTATAACTAAAACTTTCATTAATTACCTCATTTCTATATTTATATTATCAAAAAATATTATAACATTTTTTACTAGAAATTAAAACTTAAAAAATAGTTTTTAAAAAAAGAAATTGTGAGTTGACAACTACACAAAAATGGTGTATTATTTGTTTGAATAATTAAAAAATTAGGAGTGACGCACATGTTAACTAAAGATGAATTTTTAAAAAAAATAGGACAAACAGAAGAAGAGTTAAAAGAAAAAGGTCTTGAGCTAATGTTCGTAGGTGAAATTGGATATGGTGATGGAGAAGATGATGGTTGGGACGTAGTTTATATAGATCCAAGCAGATGTGTTGAGGTAGGATTGGGTTGTAAATGTACTGTTGGTGGAACTTTACACGACAAATTATAATATATAAAATTTAAGAAGACAAAGACGAAAAACTTTGTCTTTTTTTTATTTAAAAAATATTTTAAATAATAGAAAAAAATATGTTATAATTTGAGTATAATCATTTGAATAAGGAGCACGAAATGAAAAGTAGTGGTTTAGTAAAGGGAAAAAATGGAAATAAGCTAACAGTTTCAATATATAAAGAGAGTTCTTGTTCACATTGTAATAATTGTAGTGATAGCTCTAAAATATCAAATACTTTAGTTTTTGTATGTGAAGATAGTAATATAAAAGTTGGAGATATTATAAAATTTGAGATGGAAGATAATAAGATTTTTAAAGCAGCATTTATAGTTTATATAGCACCATTAATTTTTATGATTCTTGGATATTTCTTAGGGGAAAAATTAAATCTAACTGAAGGAAAAAGAATATTAATGAGTTTTGGAAGTTTAGTGTTAGCTTTCTTAGGAGTATTTATTTATGATAAAATTATTATAAAAAATAAAATAGAAAAATTTATAAATATTATAGAGGTAGAAAAAAATAGTAGGTGAATTTAAAAATGTTAAAAAGAATATTACTAACTTTTTTTATATTAGCTCAATTTTTATTTGGAAAATATTCACAAATAGATTATTCAAAAATTTCAAATAAAAATGGTAAAATTTTCGTTAAAAATAGCAAGAAACCTTTTACAGGAATGGTAACTTTTGAAAAGGATAGAGAATTTTATAAAAATGGTGTGCCCGAAGGAAAATGGTTATCTTTTTATAAAAATGGTAAAATAAAAGCAATTGAAAATTGGCAAAACGGAGAATTAAATGGAAAGTATGTTTTGTATAATCAAAAAGGATATAAAACATTTCAGACATACTACTCAAAAGGTAAAGATAATGGTTTATTTAAATTATATCATGAAAATGGTAAACCACATATAATAGGTAAATTTAAAAATGGTCAAGCTATAGGAATTTGGAACTATTATAATTCAAATGGAAAATTAGTAGGAAAAAGAGACTATACAATAGATATAGATCATTTTGACCAAACTAACTAAGGAGAAAATAAAAATGAAAATAAAATTAAAAAAATATTTTAAAAGTTCAATGTTAATAAATCCAGAAAAAGCAAAAAGTTTTTTTGATAGAATAAAAGAAGTTTTAAAAAAAGAAGAAGAAATCACATTGGATTTTACAGGAATACAAGCAACCACATTAGTATTCTTATTTGTTCTTTTCACTAATTTATGGAATGAATACGGAAATGAGTTGAAAAATAAATTAACAATAAAAAATGCATCAGAAGGATTATTTGGTCAGATGATCTATTTAAAAGAAAACTATAAAGATTTGAAATCAAAGTACGTAGGTATACATCAAAATTTTGAGATTGCATATATAGGATAATTGTTGACAATTTTAATAAAAAATGTTAACATGAGAAAGTGAATAAACTATACTAAAAAGGGTGTGAAATTATGTTTTTTGAAGAAGTAGAAAATGAAATATATAGCAGTACGTTTGATTCAATTTATTATGCACTACTAGAAGAGTTTAAAGAAGGTAAATTAACTATAGAAAGGTTAATGATGAATATAGATGAGCAGCAACAAATTTTATTAAACTGTTTATTTGAAGGAGAAACAAAATTCGCATATGCAAGTGCAACAGTAGATGCACATCAGTATGCTTTGGCAGTAATAAAAAAAGAATTAGTTCAATAGTAGATTTTAAAGGGCAATTTAACTTGCTCTTTTTTTTATAATGAAAAGTTCAAAATAGAACATTTTAAAATAATATAATGTTCTAAAAAAATTCTTGACAGAAAAGTGTTCTTATTATATACTTATTGTGAGACCAAATTTGATTGAATAGATCTATATACCCCCCAAAAATCTATTTTAATCTTTTTTATTTTTTAACACTCCCCCGTGTTATAAAAAAAGCCCTCCTCCCCAGGAGGGCTTTTTTTATTTCAGAGTAATTTTTTTATAACTATATATCTATTTTTATGAGCGGTTAAAACAGTAAAAAATCATAAAAAAAGATGCTCTAAAAAGAACACCTTTTATATATTTAACTAATTAATCTTTTTTCTTCATTTGAGGGAAGAAAATAACATCTCTAATTGATGGAGCGCCAGTTAGAAGCATTATAGCTCTATCAATACCAATACCTAATCCACCAGTAGGAGGTAAAGCATACTCTAAAGCTTCGATATAATCATCATCGATAACAGCAGTAGCTTCGTCATTTCCTAATAAAGCTTCTTCAACTTGAGCTTCTAATCTTCCTCTTTGATCAGCTGGGTCATTTAGCTCAGAGAATGCATTAGCGTACTCTCTAGCATCGATAAATAACTCAAATCTATCAGTAAATCTTCCATCTTCAGAATTTCTTTTAGCTAAAGGAGAGATTTCAACTGGATGACCGAAGATAAATGTAGGTTGAACAATATGCTCTTCACATTTTTGCTCAAAGAATTCATTGATAATATGCCCAACCGTAGTCATATGATCAGCAACATGAACACCATTTTCTTTAGCTAAAACTTTAGCTTCTTCAAGAGATAAAACTTGCCAGAAGTCAGCACCAGTTATGTCTTTTATCATATCAACCATATGAATTCTATTGAATTTTTCAAGATTGATTTCTTTACCATTGTATTCTATAGTAGTAGTTCCTAAAACTTCAGTTGCTAGATATTGAAATAGATTTTCTGTTAAGTCCATCATATCATTATAGTCAGCATACGCTTGGTATAATTCCATCATTGTAAATTCAGGATTATGTCTAGTTGACATTCCTTCATTTCTAAAGTTTCTATTTATTTCATAAACTTTATCAAAACCACCAATTACTAATCTTTTTAAGTAAAGCTCAGGAGCAATTCTTAAATATAATTCCATATCAAGAGCATTATGATGAGTTATAAATGGTCTTGCAGCAGCTCCACCAACGATAGGGTGCATCATAGGAGTTTCAACTTCTAAAAACCCTTTAACATTTAAGAATTCTCTGATTCCGTTTATAATTTTAACTCTTTTTACGAAAGTTTCTTTAACGTCTCTATTCATAATAAGGTCTACATATCTTTTTCTATATCTAGTTTCAACGTCAGTAAGACCGTGGAATTTCTCAGGAAGTGCTCTAACATTTTTAGAAAGTAACTCAACCTTAGAAACTCTTAAAGTTATTTCACCTTTTTGAGTTGTAAATAAGTGACCTTCAACACCAATTATGTCTCCAGCTCCTAATTTTTTAACTATTTCAAAAGACTCTTCACCTATTTGATCTTGTCTAATGTAAACTTGTATTCTTCCAGTTTGGTCTTCAATATGAGCAAAAACAGCTTTACCTTGCTCTCTGAATCCCATTATTCTTGCAGCTGTTTTAAAAATAGTTTCTGCTTCTGGAGAAGATGCTAAAAGATCTCCAATCATATGAACTTTATCATATTTTTTTCCAAACGGGTAAACTCCTAAAGCTTCAATTTCTCTTACTTTATCCCATTGCTCCATTACAAGACGTTCTTTTCCAACTCTATCAAAGTATTTTTCCATAGTTTTTCTCCCTTTTAAATTTATAGTTTCAATAAATATATGCTACTTTTTCTGCCCCAAGTACTGCTAGGGCTATTTTCTCTAGATTTTCTTAGATAATCTTTAGCTTTTTCAACTTCACTTTTTTTATGATATATAACACCTAAGTAATAGTAAAGTTCAGATGTATTTTCATCTGGATTAGAAACTTTTTGAAACTCGGTGAATGCTTTATCAAAATTATTCATTAAGAAATGTGTTTTACCACGATAAAAGCTAAGTTCAGAAATTTTTGTAGAAGTATTTTCAGCTTTATTAAAGAATATTAAAGCTTCATTATAACTTTTACGATTAAGAGCTTCTATACCATTTGATATATTCTCAGAAGAATCAGAAGTTGAAACTTTTTCAGGAATATTATCTATTAAAGTAGGTTTAGTTACTTCTAAATCTGGGGTTGTTAAAGTTGAAGTACTAGGAGTTACTTTTAAAGAAGAATCATTTAAACTTAAGTAGTAATTTCCTTTTTCATTATCTCCACTCTTTATATATAAGTTTCCAATTAGTAGAGCTAGTTCTGAACTCTGAGAGTCACTATAGAATTTTTCTAAAAATTGTAACTCATCTAATGAAGCATTATTTTTAGCTTTAACAGTTCTCATTATTTCAGTATTTAATTTTAAATTATTTCGATTATAATCTAAATAATAGTTATTAATAATAAAGTTCCCAGATGGACTTTTATCTTCAAAACTAAGAAGTTTTATTTTCTCGTTTTCATTAAGAGAGAAATTTTCTTTTAAATATCTAATTTCTTTGTTAATTAAAAGTTGGTTGTTATTTTTAGAACTAATTTCTAAAACCATAAACGCAACATCTTTTTGCTTGCTATTCGTAGGGAATGCAGCGAGATATAGTTGAGAACTTTTAACTAACAAATCTAAATTTTTATTATTGTAGCCGTTTAGAATTATATCATAATTATCTTTCTCAGTAAAATTATATTTCAATTTATTTTTTATTTTAACATTGCCTATGTATGTGAAGCCATTATAAATTTCAGCAATATATTCGCCTTCATATAAACTATTGAAGTTTAAAATGTTGCTAATTATAGAGAAAGTATAATCATTTTTTATTGGAGAGGAAATAATTTTAACTCTGTCAGCATTAATATTATTAATAACTAAAGTTTCACCAGCGTAAACTTCCATAGGAGATACTATTTGTGATGGTAAATAACTTCTAATAGAATTAGAAGAGATATCTCTTTTAATAAGATCATACAAATAGCTTACTCCAGATTCGTTTAAGAAAAAATTATCCTGTTGTAAAATTGGATTGCTAATACTAGAAACAACAACTGGTTTTTGAATAGGTATTTGTGTTTGAAGGTTATTACAGCTAAAAAGTACTAAAGTTGTTGAAGAAATTAAAATTATTTTTTTCATTACCCCTCCTTTAATAAAAAATAGAGCAAAGATATTGCTCTATTTTAGTTTTTATGGTATTTCAATTATCTCAATATCTAATTCGTTTATTTCTATATTATTATCATATATAACATAGGTAGTTGTCAACTTATTTTCAGAATAAGAATACTTTTTACAAGAAACTGTAAAATTTCTGTTAAAATAAGAAGTGTTATATAAAAAATTTGTTTTTATTTTAGGGTTTATAGTAAGATTACTTTCGATTTCACCAAATCTTAAAATTTGAGTAGAATGAAGTGAAATCCTTATCTCACCTTTTCCATATTTATTATCATAAGAGAAAATAGAAATATCATTTTGAATTTCTTTTTTTGCGATCATTTTTTGCGAGATTTTTTCTCCAAAAGAATCAATACTATTAATTATAATTTTAGCCATTAATAATATTCCTTATCATCATCGTCATATCCCAAATCATCATAATAATCATGATCAAAAGAATCTTCACGATCATAATATTCATCATCATCCCAATCGCCAATGCTACTATCAGCACCTAAGTACTCTTCCTTCCAAAAGTCTAAAACAGCATTAACTTCATTAGTGTCATCAATGAGTGTTAAATAATCCTCATCTTCATCACACAAAAATATATAGTTTGTTCCGTCAGAATCCTCTGTAATAAGATATTCTTTATCTCTTATTATAAGAGTTTCTAAAACTGTTATTTTAAACTCCTCGTCATCCAATTTGTGATAAAAAGTTTCTCCTTGTGAATACATTGTTTCCTCCTAATAAATTAAAAAATAAAATATAAAAATATAATTAAAAACTACTTGTGATATTTGGTATTTTTAATTATACTAAACCATCTATATATTTGTTCGATTAATATCAGTCTCATTAACTGATGTGGAAAAGTCATTTTAGAGAAGCTCAGTCTTAAATCTGAAATTCGTCTTATTTCATCTGAAACACCATATGATCCACCAATTATAAAATTGATTGTGCTATCACCATTTACACATATTTTCTCAATGTGTGTAGCCATTTCTTCAGAAGAAAAATTTTTCCCACTAATATCTAAAAGTATTTTAAAACCTTTATTTTTTTCAAGTGTCTCTAAAATAGCTTTAGATTCTTTCTCAATAGAAATATTTCTATTTGAATCATTACCATCTTCTTTTAATTCAAAAACTTTTAATTTTCCAAATGCTTGAAGTCTTTTAGTAAACTCTTGTATTCCATCAAGAATGTATTTATCTTTGATTTTTCCAATACAAATAATATTAATATTCATTTTCTTTTAAATCCTTTCTGCATATCTAATAAACTTATTTTAAAAGTTATTGGTCTGCCGTGTGGGCAAGTAAAACGTCCTATTTTATGAAGCTGAGATATGAGTTTTTCCATTTCTGGAATGTTTAATTTTTCATTAGCTTTTATAGCTCCTCTACAAGCCGTAGAAATAATCATATTTTCAATGACCTCATTTTTAGAATTAACTTTATTTAATCCAATGAGAATTTCAAAAAAAATATTTTCAAAAGAATCTTTAGTCTCTAAAACAGGAACAGACCTAATTAAAAAATCCAAATCATTAAATTGGTCAATTTCAAATCCAAAGTCTTCAAAAAAATGTATTTTATCTTTAAGTAATTCGATTTGTTTTAGTGTTAAAGAAACTTTAATAGGTACGAGTAAAGTTTGAGATGCAATTTTATGTTGTTGATATTCGTTTTTAAGTTTTTCATAAAGAATTCTTTCGTGAACAATATGTTGATCATACACAATAAGCTCATTGTCCTCTTCAACTAATATAAAGGAATTAGAGAATTGACCGATGATCTTCATATTTTTGGGAAAGTCTTTATTTATAGATTTTTTTTCAAAAGTAATGTCAACTTCATTTTTCATCTCTTCGATCAATTTTTTTTTTGATGTTCTTGATACTTCTAGATTGTTATTCTGGAAAATATCTGTAGAAATTATATTTTGAGGCAAAGATGAATTGTTATTACTTTCTAAAGAAGTTTGAATTTCTGCTTTTATTTCTACCACTCTTTTTATATCATTAAAATCAAAAATTTCAAAATCTTTTTTTTGATTTTTTAATTTTTTTATATCTTCAATGTTAAAATCTTCAAATTTAATATCCTCTTTTTTTATTTCGAAAGTAGGATTAGTAAAGTCTTTATTGAAATTTAAAGCAGAATCTGTAATTGAAAAAACTTCATCGTAAATTTTTTTTTCATCAGAAAACTTTATGATTTTTTTTGAAGGGTGTACATTAACGTCAATAGATTTCGGATCTACTTTCAAATTGACTATAGCAAAAGGATATTTACCCTTCATCAAATGAGTATAATAACCATCAACAAGAGCTTCTTCAATAATTTTAGCTTTAACAGGTCTGTTATTAACAAAAGTGAAAATATAATCTTTAGTCGATCGAGTTATAGATATATTTCCAACATAACCAAATTCAACTTTTTTTAAATTTTTTAGAATAGAGATTCCAAAAAGCTCAATTAAAGTATTTTCGATACCTTTTCCACTTGTCCTAAGATTTTCTTTACCATCGATGCTAAGAACAATAGAAACTTCTGGATTAGCAAGAGCCTCATGCAATACAATCTCTTTAATTTTAACGTTTTCAGTTGAATCTTTTCTTAGAAACTTTAATCTAGCAGGTGTATTAAAGAAGAGATCTTTAATATCTATTTCTGTACCTTGACTTTTTTGAATTTCTTTTAGATTTGTTATTTTTCCAGCAGACACATTGATTGAATGGCCGATATTATCTTCTTTTCTTTTTGTAGAGATAGTCAGTTTAGAAACAGCTGATATAGAAGAGAGAGCTTCCCCTCTGAAACCATATGTACTAAGATTAAAAAGGTCATTTTTAGAGGAGATTTTACTAGTAGCATGTCTCTCGATACAAAGAAGTAAGTCTTCTCGTGACATTCCTTTACCATCATCAATAAATTTTACATCTTTTCCACCCTTTTTAACATCTATTCGAATATATTTGCTATTTGCATCAAGAGAATTTTCTAAAAGCTCTTTTATCAAACTAGAAGGGTTTTCAACCACTTCTCCAGCAGCAATCATATTAGAAAGAGATTCATCTAAAATTTTAATAAGTCCCAAAATATCACCGCCCCGAAAAATTATAACATTATTTATTATTATACAGATTTGAAATAATTTCAACTTTTTTTTTTGAAAATATAAATTTTATACTAAAAAATATATGATATAATAAAAATATAAACGATTTATAGGAGCTGAAAATGAAGTTTTTACAGGTAGTTATATTGTCAACAACCCTTGTAATTAGGAGCTTTTCTTATAATGTTGATGATTATATATTTTTAAATAAAGGTATAGTGGCAAATGAAAATAAAGATTATAAAAAAAGTTTATTTTTTTATGATATTTACCAGAAAAATTTCATATATTCATACCCATTAACAAGCAACTACGCAAAATATTATATTGCTAAAAATTATATGGATATGGGAAGATTAGATGATGCACTTTTATGGTTTTCAAGAGCTGTTTATATTCCAGCTAGTTATTTAAAGCAAGAGTTAAAAAAAACTAATTTTTTTCAATACAGAAGAGATTTTTTTATTGGAGAAATATATATGGAAAAAGATGAAAAAGAAAAAGCATTGGAATATTTTGAAAGATTAATTTTAGATTATTATGATCCAGTCTTAGAAGTTCATGAAAAAAAAGCTCTTCAAATTTTAAGAGAATTAGATATAAAATATGATTATATATATTCTATAAAATATGATAATGCAATAAATCTTATTGATAAAATTTCAGAAAGTGAACAATTAAAAATAATTAATTATTTTTATGAAAAAAGAAGTTATTCTGAAGTAGTTCAGATAATAGATAAGTTAAATAATTATGAAAAAATAGATTTTAAATTAAAATTAGTGTACATTCGTAGCCTTCTAAAAATAGGTGGAAATAGAAGAGTGATTGAAATAACAAATGATGCAAAATCAGAGCAGATAATATTTTTAAGAGGAGTAGCTTTTGAGCAAAGTAAAGATTTTTCAAGAGCTATATATAATTACAAAAGCATAAAAGATTTAAGAGTTAAAGATAGATCTTTATTTAGAATTGCTAGGATTTATTATCAATTAGAAGATTATAAAAAAGCTCGAGATATAATAGAAAAAATCAAAAATCAAGATGAGAATATGAAGAGTTTAAATATAGATATATATATAAAACTAAAAAATAAAAAGAGATTTATAGAGAACTACAATGAGTTTAAAGAAATGTATCCTCAAAATCATAAAATGGGATTATATTATATGGTGTACAATAAATTAAATAAAAAAATAAATAACCCTTGGGAATTGGCTGATTACAATATATTTTTTTCGAGTAATTATGTGGTTAGAAATTATACTTCTTCACTAGAGGATTATAAAGTTGAAAATGGTTATAAAGAAGAGGTTTTAAAAAATGCATTAAATCAAATTGGTGAGTTTAAAAAACCTGAACTTTTAGAATTGGCTGTTCAAAGTACAACCTTCGATTTGGATATAGAATCTGTTCAAGATAAGATAACAATAATGGATAGCTATATAAAAAGTAAATTTTATAAAGAAGCTTTTATTAAAATGGATAAGTTTAAAAAGGATTTCTATAGATATAGAAATTTATTGCACTATTTATATCCAAAGTATTATAGAAGTGAAGTTGAAAAAGCTAGAAAAAAAACTATTCTTCCTCAATCTTTGATATATACAGTCATATATACAGAAAGTGGTTTTGATAAAGAAAATATAAAGTTTGGAAAAATAGGATTGATGGGAATACCAAAAGAGTTGATAAAAGGAAGAGAAGAACAATACTATAATCCAGAAAAGAATTTAGAAGAAGGTATTGAAAGATTAAAAGAGATTTATGTGCGACACGTTTCGTAATTAAAAGTTACGACATGTTAAAAGTAGCTTAGAGAAGTGAATTAACATAGAACTATATTTTCGAGAAGTAGAATGAAGGAGTAACGCCCTGAAATGCTTCCTCTGATACTCCGATATGCGATTAAGTTCTAACTAAACTTAACCGTATAAAGCTCGGTAAAGTCGGTTGAGAGTTATCCCTAACAGTTAAGCTGAGGAAATGCGAACCAGAGGTGGTCGAGATAATGATAGATCGGGAGTCAATCTATATGGTAAGAATGCACGCATGTGCTGACAAAGTTTTGAATGTACGGCTCTAAATTTTTATACAGTAGAAATGTTGTAACCACAAAATTGTGGTGTAAGTGGCGATCAGTAAAAATATAAATTATGAAACTCGCTATACTGTTAAAGGCAGTATGTAGCTTACAGGGTTATAGAAACTACCTAAGTAGATTTAACGATAGAAAGTATGGAACGTGGAAAGCAAGACACAACAAAGACCTAGTTAGAGGGTTGGTGAATATAAGTTGAAATTTGACGAAATTTCTTTAGTCTTGTGAGAGTAGGGGCACAGTACGAATGAAACCATGATAATAAGTGGTGGACGGATAGCCCCGAGTCAATAATTTTAAGATTGTTTTAATTTGAAATTATGATGGAGCGCCGTGTGCGGTGAAAGTCGCATGCACGGTGTGGAGCAGGGGAAAAGGTGGAGATGATTTCAAAGCCTTACCTATTGCTATAATAAACACAATGGGATAGTTTTGAAAACTTTAATAGAATATATATATGGAGAAGAGTTTTTTAAAACTTTAAATTTTGAATTAGATGGAGATTTAAATCTTGAAACAATATTAGATGAGAAATTACAAAAAGAAATAGAAGAGATTGTTTATACATATGCTTTTTATAGTGCAATATACAATTAAGCTATAGAATAAAGGAGAAAAGCGAATGAGAAATACTAAATGGTTATTCAAATCAGAAGAATTTAAAAGTGAAAATAGATATATAGACAAAGACATAGAGCAAATTCTTTATAATAGAGGAGTAGAGTCGAAAGAAGAAGTGGATTTTTTTATAAATGGAACTTTAGAAAATTTGATGAATCCAAGTGATTTAGCAGATGTTGATAAAGCTGTTCAAAGAATAATAGAAGCAAAAGAAAAAAAAGAAACAGTTTGGATATATGGAGATTATGATGTAGATGGAATTACATCCACATCACTGTGTTATTTAGCTTTAAAAGAGCTAGGCTTAGAAGTGAAATACTATATTCCGTTAAGAGATGAAGGTTATGGACTTAATAAAGAAGCTTTGAGCTATATAAAAAAAGAAGGTGGAAATTTAATAATAACAGTTGATTGTGGAATTTCCTCTATAGCTGAAGTAGACCATTGTAATAGTTTAGGAATAAATATTATAATAACAGATCATCATGAAATAAATAATATTTTACCTGAAGCATATGCTGTCATAAATCCTAAAAGAAAAGACAATAAAAGTGAGTATAGATATTTTGCAGGAGTAGGGACAGCTTTTATGTTACTTTTGGCTTTGTTTAAAAAAGAAAACAAAAAAAATGATATATATAAATATTTGGATATAGTTGCAATTGGAACAATAGCTGATATTGTTCCTTTGAAAGGCGAAAATAGACTTTTGGTAAAAAGAGGATTAGAGCTTTTGAAAAGTAGTAAATGGAAAGGTTTGAATATGTTGATGAAAAGATTGTATGAGAATCCAATTGATAAAAAATTTGATACTTATGATGTTGGATTTATAATAGCTCCTATATTTAATGCTGCAGGAAGATTGGAAGATGCTAAAACAGCAGTAGAATTATTTGTAAATGACTCTCATGTTGTTTGTGATAATTTAATTTATGATTTAATCAATAAAAATAGTGAAAGAAAAGTTATTCAAGAAGAAATACTTAAAAAAGCAATTCAAAAAGTAGAAGAAAATAAGTTGGATGAAAATAGTGTTATAGTTGTAGCTGAAGAAAATTTTCATCATGGTGTAATTGGAATAGTGGCGTCTAAAATTCTAGATAGATATTATAAGCCTACGATAATTATGGAAGTAAAACCAAAAGAAGGAATTGCAACAGCTTCATGTAGAAGTATAGAATCTTTTAATTTGATAGAAGGGTTAAACTCTATGAAAGATCTGTTTGTAAAATATGGTGGTCATGCTGGTGCAGCAGGATTTTCGATTCCAATTCAAAATATTGAAGAGTTTTCAGAAAGAATAAATAAATATGCTTTTGAAAATTTGAGTATTGAAGATACTAAAAAACCAATTAAAATAGATTGTGAACTTTCAATGATAAAAATATCTTTTGATTTAATGGATAAGTTATCATTGTTAGAACCATATGGATTTGGGAATGCATCACCGTTATTTTCTATAAAAAATTGTAAATATTTGAATTTTAGAGCGATAGGAAAAGAAAAAAATCATTTAATGATGGATTTAATAAAAGATGGAGTAGAAATAAAAAATTGTGTATGGTTTAATAGTGAAGACATGCTTGACATAATTTTAGAGAATAAAAATATTGATGTCGCATTTAAATTAAAGATGGAAACTTATAAAGATAAGTATCAATATAAAATATTTATAGAAGATATAAAGCCTTCAAAAAAAACAATTAACAATTATAGTGAGTTTGAAGCTTTGTGCAGTATAAAATTTCCAATCAAATCAATTTTTTATACAAGAAGAGATATTGATAATGAAAAATTAAATATAAGTTTTTTATCTGATGATGTATCAATAAACATTGGAAGAAATAGCATAGGGTTTTTGGATAATCAAACAAAAATATTATTGAAAAAAATGAAAGAATACTATGGGTATAATTTTAAAATTAGTATAACGAATATAGTGAAGAAAGATGAGAATTTCAATGTACATGTATTGATAGATAAAGATGATTCTTTTAAAACCTTATCTATAGAACCTGGAGCTATTTTTAAAGATATAAAATCATCATTGATAGGAGAATTAGATTACAATTCTTTACAAAAAAAAGTCTTAAAAGCAATATTTAAAGATAAAAAAAACGTAATAGTTAATTGTGGTAATAAAAGAGGAGTAAAAACTATCATAAAAACTATACAGCATTACTATGCTCTTATGAATAAAAAAACGTTTGTAGCAAAAGATGTAGAAAAAAAAGAAGAAGGTTACGATTATTACATATATATTGGGAACAATATAAAAGAATTGAAAGAGTATAATTTAATTATAACGACAAAAAAAATGGAATGTCCAGGGTATGAATATATTCAAGATGATTTTAGTGTTTTGAAAAATATAAAAATTGTAGAAGAAAAGGAAATGGAATATTTAGATAAAATATTTAGTTTTAAGTTACCATTAAAAGATAAAATTGAAGCTATTAAAGAGATAAAATTAGGAGTGCAATATTTTGCGACAGAGGATATAAATATCATTTTCTAAAGATTGATATTGTAGATATACTAAGTAATTAAAGCCTAAAGAGGAAAAAAATAAAAAAACAGTATAAATACTATACAAAGATATTTTTTTATAACTCGAAATGGTGGTGAAGTTATGTATAAAGAATTGACTGCAAAAATAAGAATTTCATTAAAAGAACAATGGTTTTATCATATGATTGTCGGAATATTTTTTTTGCTTTATACAGCTATTGTTATACTTGGGAATGGAATTTTTTTAGATAATATTATTAAAATTTTAGGTTTCTTATTTTTATTAACTGGAATTGGTAATTTAATATATTCTTTTTCTGGAATAGGAGAGAGAGAATTTCATTGGGGCGAAATCTTTTTTTGGGGGTTGTTTGAAGTTTTTTCAGGTTGGGTTTTATTGTCGAATAAAATCTTGGAAATAGAGCAAGAATTAATAGAAGAAGTTAGTTTGGTAGTTGAAAAAGTAGTAGCTTCTAAAATAGAACTTCGAGGGTATTTGGTGATGTTTTATATAGGCACTTTTTTAACATTTAGAGGAATAAATCATATTGTAATGACAATATATAACAACGAAGGAATTTTACAGAATAAAACACTGGTAATGGTAAAAAGGATACTTGTATTTGATGGCTTTGTAGATTTGATATTTGGAATAGTTGTGACATTAATGATGTATTTAAATCAAAGTAGTTTTCCATATGTAATTTTTATATATGTTTTTATAACATCCATAACTACAATTCTATTTAGTTTTGCATCAAAATATTCTATAAAGATAGAAAAAGATATTTCGATTGAAAAAGAGACAACTTAGAATATAAAGTTGTCTCTTTTTTTACGATTATTTAATACTTGATTTGAAATCATCAAGTTTTTTATAAAGTAAAACAGCACCAGTGTTTAGTAATTTATCTTTGATAAATTCATTGGTTGGATTTTCAAAGTAATCGGTAGCAATTAGAGTAGCTAGACCATGTCCAATAAGCCAACAATCTAAAAATAAATCATATTTGAATTCTATAGGCAAGTTGTTGAATCTTTCATCTTTTTCCATTTCAACTCTCATTACATCTCTAAATTTTTTTAATAAATTTGCATAAGAGTTATCTCTAAGAAAAATAGATTTAAAAAGTTGTTTTTCATCTTTAGCAAACCTACAAAGTCCAATACCACTATTTAGAAAAACCATATCTGTTTCAGGTTCCATGACATATTGTAAAAATATTTTTTTAGCTTCCTCTATTAGCTCTGTTTTAAGTTCATCCATAGATGAATAACAGCTATATATAGGTGCTGGAGAGCAGTTTAAGGCTTTAGCTAAATTTCTAGCTGTGATTTCATCTAAACCGTATTTCTCAAACATCTCGAAAGCTTTATTGTGTATTTGTTCTTTTTTAAAAATTGCTTTTTTTGGCATTTATCCTCCTGAAATTAGAATTTCTTTACGAAGTTAACACCTATACTAGATATTTCTTTTTCGTATTTTATATTTTCAACAGTTCTAGAATCATAGAAATAGTGGTTAAATGCAACTGTCCACTCTGTTGAATCATTTGGTTTGTATTTGAATCCAGTTCCAACCATAGTTGAATCTAGAGCGTATTCTGTTGCAGCAAAACTCTTATCAGGTGCTCCTGTATCTGCATAATTAAATCCAACAAGCCAAGCAAACTTCTTATTAATCCAATACTCAGAACCTAAAGAAACTTCCCAACCGTTATCGTAATCTACATTCATACCTTCAACTCTATCCATAGTAGCAGATTCATTAAAGTAATAATTTCCACCGATAAAGGTTGTCCATTGATCGGTTACTTTGTATGATGCTCCAAGAGCAGCTAATGTAGGCAAATCTCTTCTTGTTTTTATACCATCTCTATATACAGGGTATTTTTTTAATAAAACACCTTCGATAAATTCTCCAGAAGGATTATCGTTTCCATTTGTAGTTGAATTAGTTTTGAAATCTAATTTAATTTTACTATCATATCTGAAACCGACATTTAATTTGTTGTTAGGAGTATAATTTAAACCAAGTTGAGAACCAATTCCAAAAGCCTCTCTTTCGGCATCAATAGATATTTCTTTAGCGTTAGCAAAGTTAAGAGTTGTCTTTGCATTCATAGTTCTTTTACCGTAAACTCCTCTTAAAGCAACTGATGCAGACCATTTGTCATTTAAATTATATGCTTTACCTAGAGTTGTTTGAACATAAACATTAGAACCTTTAACTTGAGTGTTTTTTAAAAACTTATTTGCATCAAAAGGCCCCAAAGCTAAAGGAATGCTTTTTTTATATGCAAGAGATGCTCCCCCACCTATTCCACCCATAGTCCAGAAGTATGCTCCGTCATCTGTTTTTTTATAAAGTGCAAAATTTGGAATTGGAGATGATAAGTCAGTTGAAAAATCATTTCCGTCTTCATTCATATTTTGGTCGCCGAAAGCATACTGAAGTCCCCCGACCATGTAAGTTCCGTTTTCTAGCCTCATAAGACCAGCAGGGTTAAAGTAAACTGTTGATCCAATATTTATAGCTCCTTGCTGTGCAGGGTTCCCACCATACTCAGCTGAGTAATTTTGAATGTGATCGATGGATGCTCCCATAGTAGAAACGTTTAAACCAGCGATTAAAGTTAAAAGTAATATTTTAAATTTGTGCATAGATATATCCTCCCTAGTAATTAACTATTACTAGTGTAATATAACACACACGTTTAAAAATTACAAGTGTTTTCTTACGTATTTTATATAAGTAAAACCATTATATTTCAATTCTTTAACAATATTAAACTGCTTTAAATTAATTTCTGGGAAATAAGTATCTCCGATATAATTACCTTTAATATGAGATATATGTAATTCATCAACAAAAGGTAGAAAGTGTTGGTAGAGAGCGCTTCCACCAATAATAAATATTTTTTTATTAAATTGAGCTTGTAGCAAAGACGCTTTTTTAATAGCTTTATTCGTACAGTTGAAAACATGAATACCTTCGTGTAAGAAGTTTGGTTTTTTTGTTAAAACTATATTGAATCTATTAGGAAGAGGTTTCCCAATAGATTCAAAAGTTTTTCTACCCATTATTACAATATTGTTTGAAGTGATACTTTTAAAAAGATTTAAATCTTCGGGAAAATCCCAAGGAATCTGATTGTTCGATCCAATAAGATGATTATCATCCATTGCAACAATAAGAGAAAGCATATTATTATTCTCCTAAATCAAAATCATTTTGTCTTAAAGCTTCATAAAGAACAATTGCAGCAGAATTAGAAAGATTTAAAGATCTACCCATTTTAATCATTGGAATAGTTATGCATGTGTCTACGTTTTCTTCTCTAATATTTGCAGGAATTCCTCTTGACTCTGGTCCGAAAACAATGAAATCATTTGATTTGTATTTTACATCAGAATATTTTTGAGTTGTTTTTGTTGTAGCAAAAAAGAAGTTAGATTCAGGATAAGCTGCTCTTAATTCTTCGTAGTTTTCCCAAATTTTTAAATCGATTAATTCCCAATAATCAAGACCAGATCTTTTTATTTGTTTTTCATCTAAAGAAAAACCTAAAGGTTTTATTAAATGTAATGTTGTATTAGTGAGAACGCAACTTCTTCCGATATTACCAGTGTTGTATGGAATTTCAGGTTCCATTAAGACTATGTTCATAAAAAATCCTCCTAAAAATATTATTTTAAAAATATAAATAATTTTAACATAAAAATATTTATAACACAAAAACATATTGACAAAATATTCTTTAAAAAAAAATTTTGAAAAAATAAAAAAAACTTATTGACGAAGTTTAAAAGTTGTGGTACTATTATTTCTGTAAGCGACGAACTGTCGTAACTAAAAATAAGAATAATATTAAGGACATTAGCAACCGAATAGAGAAAATAGTCAGAAGTTGTGTAAACAACAAAATACCAGTAATGGTAAAACCATTTAGATGGTTAAAAGGTGTAAAGAAAGTCTAAGGACTTAAAAATATATTTGAATGAAGAGT
>NZ_JBOFMZ010000046.1:0-1662 GCF_051658645.1 Cetobacterium sp. | reverse complement strand
TAAAAGATATTTATTGCCAGTGCTAAAGAAGGTCGTTCGCATGCCTTAGCGAGTCCGTTGTTTACGGCATGCTCTCTCCGTGGCCGGCCCTTCTCCCCCGCCGGCGTCGCTACAGATGTTTTTTTAGCTAGGCCGGTTTAGGTAAGTTTGTAAAAAACATCTTTCGCTAGGCATCCCCGGTTTGCGGTACCGTTTTTTTTTAGTCGCCTCTTGGGGGAGAAGTCTTTCCTCGTCCTTGAGTCCTCGGGGGCACGGCCACAGTGCCGCACCTACTGTTAACCTTCGCTAGATATGAAAGGCATAGTGGCCTATAGTAGTAGCTAAAAGTTACGGCGGTAATATACATTTTTTGTTCCTCAAACTGCAATCTCCGCCTAAAGAGTGTAAGTAGGGATAGCCACTCCACTCTTCGCTATCTCCCTCTGGTCGGAGCTGGGCTAGTGCACGTCGTTATAGGCATTCCCTCATGGCACGCTTCTCTGTCGGTCGCTTAGTACTCCGCTCAAGAGCTAGTTACAGCTTTTGCCTTAATCGGAAAAGGGTTTGAAAATGACTTATAAATGTGAAGTGTGGAAGGCATTTGTCGATTCTCTGCACCCTTGAACCTTTTTTTCCCCCGCCCTCCCCCTACTGCGATCTTGTCGGGACATTCCCTTTTAGAATTGATGGCAGAGTTTTTAAAAGGTGGAATAAAATCAGAAAATGTAATTCTTAGAGGAAAAAGTGATTTAATAAGCTATTTAAATCTGAGAATGGGATACTTAAAACATGAAGAATTTAGAGTAATATTTTTAAATACAAACAATATAATTGTAGGAGATGAAACACTATTTTGTGGAACAATTGATAGAAGCGTAGTTTATCCAAGATTGATAATGGAACGTGCTTTTTCTAAAAATGCAAAAGGAATTATATTTGTACATAATCACCCAAGTGGAAATCTAACTCCTTCAAAAAAAGATATTGAAATAACTACAGAGATGAAAGATCTCTTCGAGATAGTTGATATAAAATTACTCGATCACTTTATAGTTTCAGAAAATGAATATTATAGTTTTTACGAAAACGGATTTATAGAACGCTAAAAATTATGTTGGAGGGTTCGCCCTCGAACAAATAAAATAAAATGGAGGTATTGGAATGAAAAGATTTAATATTATTGCAGCAATTTTAAAAGAGATTCGATTGAAAGGTTTAAGTGAAGAAAGAATCGCAAAACAAATTGGAATAACCAAAATTGAATTAACAGAATTATTTTTAGAAAAAAAGATTGATGTAGAATTATTAGAAAAACTAATTGAAGTAGTATTTGAAAGCTATGAGTTCCAATATTCTTTTAAAGAAAACCCATTGAAAAATTTTTCTACAAAAGATTTGTTGGAAGAGTTAATGAGACGTGAAAATTTAGCTATACGTAGTATTGAAAAAGAAAAAACAAAATAAATATCACACTACATAACAAAAGGAGCAAAAAATGGCAGGAGTTAAAGGCATGAAATCAGGAGGGTTTTCTACTGGAAGGCCTCTTTCAGAAAATCCAAAAAAAAATCAAGTTAGAGTTACAGACAAAGAAAAAGAGTTACTGGAAAAAATTAGAAATAAAGCTAGCATGAAAGAGATTCAAAATCTTATAGAAGCGATTCAATCTAATTAAAAAAACGA
>NZ_JBOFMZ010000045.1:0-12829 GCF_051658645.1 Cetobacterium sp. | reverse complement strand
AATAGATAAATTAAAAATACTAGTTCCTAAAACCTGTATAAAAAGTAGAAGGAAAGGGGAGTTCAGCTCAGATGATATATTAAAATTGATAATTTAAAGATTTGAAGTAATAGCTTTGAGTAAGTGCTGTTAACAGCATTTTTTTGTCATACCAAAAAATATCCAAAATTTAAATTTGTATAAAAAAAGAACTCAAAAATCTTTTAGAAGAATTTGAGTTCAGATTATTTTTCTTAAGTTGATGGGTATGGACGTTTGGCCTTATTAAAGAAATTTGAGTTCTGATTAATTTTCTTAAGTTGATGGGTATGGAACCGAGGCCTAAATAGAAAAGGAGATTACTATATCGTTAGATATAGTAATCTCCTTTTATTTAGCTATTTTTTATTTTTTGTAATCTACCAGCTGAGTAGTTACGATATATTTTTAAATAGATTTAGTAATGTGTTATTTTAGTAGAATTCTTCTAATAAAATAATTGTCTCTATTAAATTATTTAATTTTTTAGAGTCGATAATTTTAAAATCACTAATTATTCCAATTTCACAGAAATAATCAATTAACTTATCTTCTAAGGAGTTGTTAGAAATGGATTTCAAATATTTAATAAATCCGCCATTAAAAAAATCAAAATTCATTTCATATAATAAGTTGAATAAATTAAAAAATAATGTTTTAGTTCTGCGATTTAACTGAAATTGAGTTATATAATTTTCGTCACCAGTGTAAATTTTATGTAAAATATCAAGCTCCACATTTTCACTAAACGGATTAAAATTTTCGTCTTTAAAACTATTCAAACAATGTTGAAACTCTGTACAAACTATATAATTTTTATTTATACATTGGTTTAAAGTTTCTAAATTATTTAAACTTTCTACAAATATCGTTGAAGTTATAATATGTTTTTTTAAGGAATTACATGATTTACATATTGGAATAAGGTTATATTTACATTTATTTAAAGCTTTATTTTCATCAGATTTAATTTCTTTTTTATTTCTTCCGTAATATTTTTTATTTATAATATGTTCTCTTTCAAAATATAAATTACAACTAGCATTAGTTATAAGACTTTGACCACAATAAAAGCATCTATACTGAGAGAGATAAAGCATACCTTTAAAAAATTTTTCACTTTCTGCTCCATCGTAATGATTAGATTTACAGGTACTTTTATAGTTAGTGATGTAGTTTATATATGATGAATAGGGGAAATTTATCATTTTTAATTTCATTGGATTACCCCCATCCTAGTAGCTGTTTTATAGAATTAAAAATAATTCTTTCTTTTATTGATAAATTATTATAATACATTATATCATAACTGTAACAGTAATCTTTTATTATTATAATAGAATTACCGAAAATTTTGTAGGTATAGGATATATTTTCGATACTAATTGCATTTTTTGTCCAGTTATGATTCATATGTTTATTTTTTATAATATTAAAATATAAATTTTTTAAAATAATTAAATTTTCAGATTCTTTAAACACTTCAGTAGTCTTATCAAAAATTATTCTATCTATTTGCTCTTGATTAAGAAAATCATTAGATTCATACTCTTTATATTCAATATCTTCACCTTTTTTTGCAAACATTTTAATAATAGAATAACCTTCGGGTAAATTTGCTACTGTCTCTGACATATGAGAGGATATAATAAATAAAATTTCTTTATTTTTAAATTGTCCTCTAATAAACTCTTCTAAATATTTAAAGTATTTTTCTCTATTTGTCCAATAAAATTTAGAGTCAATTTCATCAATAAATATAAGAACTTTTTCTTTATGTTCAACATTTTCAGACATATAAAAAAATATCTCTGAGGCAATTTTAATCATAGCTTTATAACCAGATGAAGTTAAAATACTCATAGGTTGATTAGAAATAGATATTTCCATTGGAACCTTTGAAAAATCCAAGTTAAAGTTCAGCTTTTCATCAAAAAATTTCAATAAATTTTCCGGGTTAGTTTCTGCAAGGATTTTTGAGATTATTATCGCTTCATCATCAATTTTTTGGGCATGTTGAATTCTAGGGCTACCATCAATTTTTTGAGAAATTCTATTCTGATATATATTTTTTAATGATGTTAATTCTGTTTTTTTGCTAAAAACTCTAGTATTATCTCCTATACTTTCAGTATGATTTATAACGTCTAAGTCCTGACAATTTTCTGGAATATAAATAATCTTATATTCTGATTTTAATTTGTTAACACATGCTTCCATTATATATGTTTTTCCACCAGAGTTATCCCCTATAAAAGCTATTCCTTTTTTTGTATTATTGCTATTTGATATTATATTCTCAATTTTTTCAAATAATATCACTATATAACACCTTTCCTAATAAGGATATTTCTTATTTCTGTTATTCTTCTTAAATATCCTTCAGGGTTATTTAAACTAAGTCCTTTAGAATCATAATATACTGCTTCTTCTGGAATTGTCATGAATGTTTTTAATTTGTTATTAGATCTCAAAATAAGGTATATCATACAAAGATTATTATAATTAAATTTTGAAGTATTTTCAGGTTTTCTATTCTCAAAATTTAATTTAAAAAAATCTTCAATTGTTTGAAACTCTTCAGTTAATAACTCTTTATTATCTCCATTTTCTGCAATATATTCTGAATAGTTGTTTATCATTTTTTCTAAAGAGCCTTTTTTTCTATAATGCTTAGAATAAATATCAAGCTCTATACTTGTTAATTCTTCTTTTGTTCTATTTTTTAAAAATATTAGTAGTGGTGAATCTCTTTTTTCAAATTTATAACTTTGAGATTCAGCTTTTTCTATACTATGTGAAAAGGAGAAATAATATGTTAAAAGTTGAAATAGTCTTTTAATTTCCATTCTATCTCCTACAATTCCTTTTTTATTGAATCGACTCCAATTGTGACTAAAATCATAGTTTATACCATCTTTACTAAGTATATTATCACTATATTCATTAATTAATTTATATAAGCAATTCTTTTGATATAATCCGTTTCTTATTTCTTGAGTATTCAAAGGTGTTCCTGCTGAATTATATATTCTAAATAAATCTACGGCTTCAGAAAAATTATTACCTTCAACTATAAGAAAATCCAACTCTCTATCTAAAAGTCTAAATTTTTGTTGTTCATTAAGATCTGAGTTTCCACGGTAGCTTAAATCTAATTTATGTTGTTTTTCATCATATTCATTAGCTGAATATACAAACTTGTAATCAAGCCGAAGTTGATACTTAGTAGCTAAAGTTTCTTTAATTCTCTGCTTTTCTCCTGCAGTTGATTTACTTGAATAGTAATCTTTACATAACTCTGCTATTTCTTGTAAACATGAAGCATAATCAATTCTGTTTTTAGATTTAGGAAATATTCCCCAATAGTACATAAATAAGCTTGTCAATCTCTGTTGACCATCTATGACTAGAGTGGCACTAATTTCCTCACTTTCTGTGTAATAACCATATAATTTTGGAATAGGCATTCTTTTTAATAAAGAAACTACTAAAGCTGTAACTTGTTCTGCACTCCATACATATCGTCTTTGATATCCTGGTATTTTATACTTTCCTTTTCCAAGTTGTTCAATTAACCATTCTATTGAATAGCTTTTACTTGTATATTTCAAATTATTTTCGCTTGTTATTTCTTCTAAAATTTCTTTTGGATTATATTCTTTAGAATGACTAAGTTCAGAGTTATCATCATCTTTTTCATTATTATAATTACCCTGATCAACTTCATCTAAAATATCATCATTTAAATTATCTTCTAAAATCATTCAATTAAACCTCCTTCATAAATTGTTCTATAGTTAAAGAATACCATTTTTAATAGAATAAAAAAAGAGTAAAACTTTAGATTTTACTCTAATTATTTAAGAATAACTTTTCATTTAATTTTGTGAATCTCTTCTCACTCTCTAAGTAACTTATAAAACGTTGTCTTTTTAAGATTTAGCATCTCCATTGCTCTAGTTCCTGTGATTTCTCTAGTTTTCCAACTGTTGTAAATATCTTTCCAGTTCTCTAACAAGCTCTAGCATATTTTTAGGTTCAGGTCTCCCCTCGATATCCTTACCCGATACTTTTTCAATATACAGTTTTTCCACCTTGGCTTCTTTCATCCTCACTAATGACGACTTTCATTTTGGTCCACAGCGGAGACTCTCACATATCCAACGTTCATACTTCCTCCGATAATTAAAATTCTTGGATATATTATATAATATCGTTCGTTTAAAGTAAATAACAATTATCTGTTCATAAAATAAGTTCAAAAATTATTTTTAATTTTAAGTCGTTCTTTTAGATTGTACCATAAATGGAGATTCAAGATATTGATTAAAGCATATATTTAAAAACTGTTTCTAATTTTTAGAAAGTTACAATATTATTCAAATTACTTTCCCAAAGTGGATCATGAATAATTCTCTCTTTATATAGCTCATTAGAAAGAACTTCCATTTTAGTCAGTTGAGATAAAGTTTCCCAATTTTCATCAAAAATATAAGTTGCATTTCCATACCATAAATTTTCTAATATATATAAATTTTTATCTTTGAATCCTAAAACAATATATCCAGAAAATCCACCATTTCCAATAGCAATAAAATCAGGATTTAAATTATTTATTTTTTTAAGACGATTTTCATAAACTGCTTTCTTAGAACAATTTTTAAAATCTCTTAAAATATTTTTTTCTAAAGAAATTTTAAATTCATTCCAATTTTTTTCCCCTGGTGGCAACATTTCCCAATTTAATTTTTTTATGGGAACTAATGATTGTTTAAAATCATTTTTAAAAATGGTACAAGTTCCAAATATTTCTAAAAACATATTTACAGTAGAAAGTATAATACTTTTATTTTCATCACTATAGATCATTCTATCAGCATAAATATATTTATTATTACTTTTATCTGATCCTATTATTAATTCAATACTTGGTGGAGAGATTTGTTTTCTTTGATAACGTTCACGAGGTATTAATACTATTTTAGAATGTCCATTTCCACCCCAATCTTTCCAACTCCAAAACCGTGAAACATAAAAAGTTTCTTTAGGAAGGTCTTTTACAATTATTTTTTTACCCTCTCCATTATACTTTGTTTTAGGTCCTATATATGAAGGTAAAACTTTTTCTCCAACTTCTAATTTATCTGTAAATCCAATTTTTTTTAAAATATTTATATTTTTTATCTCTATCATATTAATTCCTAAAACGAAACTATCATTTTCGTTCATATGAGAAAAATATTTTTCTACTAATTTAATTCTTTTTTTATTTATAGTCATAACTTCCCCCTTTTATTTTAAATCGTTTTTAACTCTCTAGCAAATCCATATTCAATTCTTTCTTTATTTAAAGTCTGAATATATGCTGTTTCAAGATAATCTCTTTATTTCCAAAATTTTTAAACTTATTTCTTATACTTTTTAAAGTTTCTAATTCATCTAGAGTAAAAACAGTTAAATCTGAATCTCTCAACGGCTTAATGTCGAAATATATATATCCTTTTTCTTCATTTTCCTTCTCCTCTATTTCAATAGACTCGAAACACTTTAACATCTCATCTATCCCAACTGGAACTGCTTCAAAATGTTTGTGGATATATGCAAGACCAGTAATTGACTCATCATTTTTCTGATAGTTTTTAAAATAAGTATACCACATTAATTTATTTAGCTTTGTTTTATAGACATTTTTACAATTTTTAAGAAAATAGAGAATCTCCCCCTAGTAAGTAACAGTATTAAAGTTTTACAACACTGGCTTCAAACTTTTTATATTTTTCTCTCAATTCTTCATTGAATTTTTGGTTTTTTTCTTCAGTTCTTTTTATAAACTCTTCTATTTTCTTATAAAATATTATATTTATATCTTCTTTTTTTATTTCAAATTCTTCATTTGTCATAATATTAAAATATAAATTTTCTAATGATATTGATTCTGTATTACTTCCAAAAGAAGAATCAAGTAATAAAAAAGTTACACTTAATCCAAATTGTAATGGTAATATAAGTACTCCCAATTTAAAGGAATTACTAAATTCATTTTTTAATGAATATCCCACAATATACTCAAATGAATCACTTCCTAATGAATATTCATATTTATTAATTTCTGCTCCTCCCAAAATTGATTCTATTTGATAACCAATAAGTGAATTATTCCTAGGATTGACTTTAAGATTTCTTATTAATCCTGAATTTGTTGGTGTATAGTCTAATGAATTATATATTCTTGGTAATAAGTTGTCGCTAATTACTATCTTGACGGGTACAATCCCTTTTATAGTTAAAATGTTATTAATACTTTCCTCTATTAGTGATAAAAAATTCTGACTAGTTTCTCTTCTTTCTAAATGATACTTTTTTTCATCTGAAAAAATATTATAAGATTTTTCTTCTATTATCTCTGTCATAATTCTTTTATTCTCCTCCTTTTCTCCGATTTTTTCTATTTTATCTATTTTATCTATATTTTTCCAAAATAATGTTGATGCAAATGGATAATATCCATTTGTTTCAGAACGACCTATTGGTTCTTGTTTTTCATTCATCATTTCTTTTTTTACCTGTTCTATAAGTATTCCAGATGATAATACTCCATCCTTTTTATCATAATAATCTACGTCAGATATTATTTTTATAATACTATTAGTTAATTTTCCACCATTTTCTGTTTCCAAAGCTGCTTGGTTTTTTTTACAAGCATATAAAATATCTAATCCACTACTTTTTTGAAAAAATTTCTCCAACTTTTCAATATCAGCACTAGTTCCTCTTATAAAAGTTGTTTCTCCTCCACAATGACAGCAATCAAATGTATAAAATTGATGTTTTGGCAATAAAGCTCCATTAATAACATCAGGTATATCTAATACTTTCATAGGTGAATCGTGTAACATTATATATGAAGTTCCATCATTTAATACTCCATGTCCTGAAAATTGAAAATAGATTGAATCTTTATTTTTTTCAAATGTTTTACCTATTTCTTCTAAGAATAAATTTATTCTATTCCTTATTTCTGTTTCTGGTTTTTCAATGATACTTTCAATAGTATAAATATTTTTTTCTTTAAAACCACATTTGCTAATTAATATTTCTTTTATTTTTTTAATATCTTTTACACATCCCTTTAATGGTTGTAATTTATATGTATTACTGGGATCTTCTTTATAATCATCTATTCCTATTAAAATTGCATATTTAGTAAATCCTATCTCCAAAATTTCTCCTCCTTCTGCATTTTTTCTCTCTTATAAATTACTCTATAACTAAAGGATACCACTTTTAATAAAATAAAAAAAGAATAACTGTAAACAGCAAGATTAATTTTCTTAAGTTTATAGGTATGAGATGAAAATTGAAAATATATTTTTAACGAATATTATAAAGAAAGAGAGAAAATTTTCTCTCTTTCTTTACATAACACTATTGTTTTACATACGTTTCAAAATTTAAAACTCCGTATGCCAATATAGCTTCGTTTTTATTATATTGATAATTTGGAGCATTTGTATAAGAAGCTACAATTTGTTTTGCAGTATCTCTTATTTCCACTTTAGGAACTCCTTTATCTCCAAAGCATTTTAGAGCTGAGCCAGCTATCGATTTTACAGGCATTTCAGCACTATAATCCTCTGACAAAACTTCCCCTGCTAAATGTTTCAATAAATCTTTTGTAATCATTGTATTGTCTATCATACCAATACCTCCCGTTAGTTATTTTTAGTAGTTTTCTTTTCTTTTCCTATCCAAATCTTAAAAGCTTTTTTGCCATAATCTTTAGCGTAGTAAGTTACACCATCCTTAGTGTATGATGCTCTGTAAATATACATAAGAAATCACCTCCTGCGTCAAATTTTACTTGACACAGTTTCTACTATATGATAGACTAAAGTTGCGAGTTTTAATTAATCATATAATTTTGACTATGTCAAGATTTTATCTATGTTAACAGCTTTATGCTGGATTTTTTAATGAGTTAGCTCTATCTTTTCTTATTTGAGCTACTGTTTTCGATACTTTATATTTATTTGTTATTTCATCAACAGATAAATCACCGATATGAAATACGGGTACTAAGAGTTCTGCTGCAAAATGATCAGCTTGCCACTCTGGATATTCGTATTTTTTTATTTCATCTCCTCTACAAACTATTATCTTATCCGTATGCATTATAACATGCCCTATTTCATGAGCTATTGTAAACCTATCTCTAGTACTCCCTTTAGCAGCTCTATCGTAAACAGATTCTTTTATGTATATTTTCTTATGTATTAAATCTGTTTCTGCATAAACATTATATGGAAGTTCCCGATCTTCTACAACTTGGTATTCATATCCATACACCTCAGTTGACAAGTCTAACACCTTAAGTACATCAATTGCTCTACCTTTTGAAGAAGTAATCTTACAATTTTTTCTAAATTGTTCAACTTCAGCCTCAATCTTTTGTCTAGATCTCGGCTCAGCTTTTGTTGAGTTTATTTGTATTGTTGAAGCATAATTTTGTATCATTAAATATCCTCTCCTAGTATGTTTTTTAATTTTTTAAAATCTTCATCTGAAAGTTCTTGGATTTTTCTTGCATATCTTATACTTAATAGTTTTCTTTCTTCTGATAAATTCGTCATATCAATAATTTTCTCTTTTGCAGATAATTCTATATCTTTTTGCAATTTTTCTGATTCTTCAGATGTTAAACTATAAATATTTACTATTTTTTCATGGAAATCACTTGGAATATCTCTTTTTCCATTTTCTATGGCTGATAAGTATGGTGTAGATATTCCTAAGTTCTCAGCCATTTCCTTTAAGTTTTCATCATTTTGAATTCTTAAAATTCTAAGAAACTTTGCTATTCTACTTTTCATTTGTCATCATATCCCCTTTTTTATTTAGTTATCTTTGCTCTATATTCATTTATATTTCATCCTTACAATTAATAGTATCATTTTTTCTTCAAGAAATCAAATTTTTTTTAAACTTTTTTTGTTTTTTATTTTTACTAATTTTGTAAATTTTTTATTTGTTATACAGTCATTCTAATTTTTATTGATTTTTAAATAAAAATATTGTATATTATTAATATATATCTCGACTATCTGAGTTAAAGGAGATAGAGCTAACTTGTTACAGGGTTGGTACCCACGTAGGGGCTTTGAATATTCTAGGTTTATGTTGAGGAATAACAACTAAAAAGTATTCCACTGTAAATAACAAAAATATAATACAACCTTTGAAGCCTGTTTTTTAACAGGCTTTTTGTATATAAGGAGTCTAAATGCCAGAACAATTTCTTAATACCACAAAAAAAGTTAGTAAAAATAAAATTGATTTAAAATTATTTTATTCTTTTTATAGAGATTATATATGTCCTTATAGATATACTTATATTCTAGAAACTGGTGAAGTTATAGAAATAAAATTTGAAAAAAACAATTTTCCTCACTTGCTAGGGTTACATAAATTTAAAAAAGATAAACAAAAACATATAAAAATAGAAACATTAAAAAAGGAAGAGAAATAGTCTCTTCCTTTTATCAAACGTTAAATTCTCCCACCAATACCTTTAAACTTATCAACAAAAGCAGATATTTTCTGGAATACAGTGCTTTTTTTAGTTAAGTAATTAGGATTAAGAGGGCTCATCTTAGGAATAATTGAATTCAATTCAGTTCCATTGTCACTAGCCCCTTCTTTTTTTAGTGATGTTAAAATATATCTTTTAGCACCATCAGCATTAAGATTCTCTTCTACAATCAACTTTTCTGCTTCTTTAATTTGTTCTAGTTGAGCATAAGAGAAAAATGCTTCTATGATATTAGCTTTATCACAGAATTTATCTAAATCTGTGTTATTAATAAAGTCAACTATCAAGCTTTCTTTTGCACGATTTCCAGTACTCGAACGAATTAAACGACGTACATCTTCTATTAACACATCTTTATCTTTTGTACTTTTATGTTTTTCAAAAATCAATTCTAGAATATAATCTAAATTTATCTCTTGTGATTTTAAAAGATCTACTTCAAAAACAACGTCATCCCATTCGAGTCTAGAATCATCTCCCACTGTGCTCTTTTTCTCACGACGAAGCCACTCACGAATGTCATTATATGCAGAACGATAATCTTGAACGACTCTCTCTTCAGGCATTTCAATATTTTTCATATCCTCGATCTCTCTATCACTTAGATAGTGGGTAGCTTTGAACTCTTGAACCAATTCTGAATCATTCATATCAAGAGATTGTAAAGCTTTTAACTTTGTAAACTCATCATAATTCTGTAATATATTTTCAACTCTCAAATATTCTCCAAATAGTTTAGCAAAGGCTTTTTTATCTTTTTCAAGAACAATATCATCGACATGTGGGAAACGAGAGTTTAATTCTTTAACTACCTCTATATATCCACGACGTGCTTCTCCTGTGCTAACATCTGTGAATCCTTCCATATATTCTTTATAACTTTTTTCTAGCACTACATTTTTTGTATTTTTATCACCAAATAAGGTTATAGCATCTATTGTAGCAACTTCTAAATCTCTAAAAGTAACTATATTTCCAAAAGTCTTTGTAGAATCATAAATACGGTTTGTTCTTGAAAAAGCTTGTATTAGTCCATGATAACGTAAGTTCTTATCAACAAATAGTGTATTTAATTTAGGAGCATCAAATCCTGTTAAAAACATCCCAACTACAATTAATAAATCAATCTCTCCATTTTTTACCCTATTAGATAGATCACGATAATAGTTTTGGAACTCTTGACTGTCAACACCAAAGTTTGTTTTAAACATACTGTTGTAGTCGGTAATAGCAGCGGTTAAAAACTCTTTTGCACTCGTATTCATTGCAGAAGTTTCAAAAGTTTCATCAAGGATCTCTCCTATAGAGCTTTGTTCTTCATTAGGTGCAAAAGAAAATATAGTTCCAATTTTCAAAGGTTTTTCACATGCTTTTTGTAAGTTTTTTAACGTTTCATAATAAAGCTTTGCTGCATCCACACTACTTACAGCAAACATAGCATTATACCCTTTTGCACCATTAGGTATACGATGGGTTTTTATTCTAAAGTTATTAAGAATATATTGAGAGATCTCTTTAATTCTTTCTGGATGTAAAAAAGTTGCATTTGCTGCCTCAGAGCTTATTTTTTCTTTATCTTGTTCTATCTCTACAGATTTAAACTTAGGACGTACATCATTATAATCAACTTTAAATTTAAGAACTTTCTCATCTCTAATTGCATCAGTAATAACATACGAGTGTAACTCTGTTCCAAATACACTACTTGTAGTTTCAGAACCTAAAGCATTTTCTGGAAATATTGGTGTTCCAGTAAATCCAAATTGATAGTATTTCTTAAATTTCTTAGCAATATTTTTTTGAGCTTCACCAAACTGTGAACGGTGGGCTTCATCAAAAATAAAAACAACTTGTTCGTTATAGATTGGTAAGTCTGCTTCACTCTTAATCAGGTTATTTAACTTTTGAATAGTAGTTACAATGATTTTATTATCATCTTTCTGCATATTTCTTTTAAGTCCAGCTGTATTTTCAGAACCATTAACACTATCTGGAGAAAAACGTTGATACTCTTTCATTGTTTGGTAATCTAAATCCTTTCTATCTACAACAAAGAATACTTTATCTATAAAATCTAGTTCTTTAGCTAAAAGAGCAGCTTTAAAACTTGTTAAAGTTTTCCCTGATCCTGTTGTATGCCAGATATATCCACCACTTTCTAGAGTTTTCCATTTTTTAGCTAAATATGAACTCTTTATCTTCCATAAAATTCTTTCTGTTGCAGCTATTTGATAAGGTCTCATAATTAGTAGTGTGTTATTCGAATCAAAAACAGAGTAATTTAACAATATGTCTAACAAGGTATTTTTCTGAAAAAATGTTGCACTAAAATCTTTTAAATCTCTAATAAGGGTATTATCAGATTTTGCCCAGTTCATAGTAAAATCAAAACTATTTTTATCTCTCTTAGTAGTGTTAGCAAAGTATCTTGTATCTGTACCATTTGAGATTACACAAATTTGTAAATATTTGAAAAGAGAATCGTCAGCATTAAAGCTCTCTTTAGTATATCTATTGATTTGATTAAATGCTTCTCGAATAGCAATTCCACGTTTTTTCAGTTCAACTGCGATTAAAGGCAATCCATTTACTAGGATTGTTACATCATAACGATTGGCACTAGTTCCACGCTGTTGGAACTGTGAAATAACCTGTAATTTATTTCTACTCATATTTTTCTTATCAAGAAGATAGATATTTTGAATATGTCCATCATCAAAGACAAAATCATAAATATAATCATCATGAATTTTACGTGTTCTATCTATATAGTTATCACTCGGCTTATCTAAATACTCCTCAAGAAATCGTGCCCATTCTGAATCTAGAAAATTAACATTGTTAAGATTTTCTAGTTGAATTCTAATGTTTTTTAACATCTCTTTAGTGTTCATAAGCTTAGGTAAATACTCATAACCTATATTTTGCAAATCTTCTAGCAGTTCCTGTTCTAATTGAGCTTCAGTTTGATAACTTACACCTTGTCCAGCTATCTTGTCATATCTATCTAAAACTATAAAATTATTAGTTTCTGTAATTGGCTTTAAACTACTCATTAACTCTACTCCCTCGATTATATTTGTTTCTGTTAACTTAAAAATTATTGAAACTACTCCAATCCTTTGAGGTATAATAGTTATTCAAACAACCAATATTCCCCCCAAGAAAGGAGCAGTTTTTAACTATGTATATTAATAATATCTCTTGTCCTCGTTGTTT
>NZ_JBOFMZ010000044.1:0-170033 GCF_051658645.1 Cetobacterium sp. | reverse complement strand
AAGAAAATAAAAAATATTGATTGGCAACGATAGCTATGGAGGTACACCCAGTAACATTTCGAACCTGGAAGTTAAGCCCATAAACGCTGAAAGTACTTGGGGGGCAGCCCCCTGGGAGGATAGGAAGTTGCCAATCTTTTTTTATTTTTTGTAAAAAAAAATTGGATAAAAAATAAAATTATCTAACTAATTCTTATTTTTAAAATATATAAATTAAATGACATAATTTAGTCACAAATATTTAATATAATATTTTTATAAAGAAAGAATTGAGTTGGAGGAAGTAAAATGAAGAAAATGAGTATAATGATGTTAATGGGAACTTTATTTATAGGAACACTAAGTTTTGCAGAAAGAGAAGTATCTTTTGATTATGAAAAAAATTTAAAACAAAGAAATGAAACAGACCAAAACAATATAAAAAAGTATGCAGAAAAAAATAAAGTTTCAATAGAAGTTTCTACAAAATTGTATAAAGAAAGATTAGAAAAAGAATTTAAAGAGAATGAAGTTATAAGACAAGAGATGATGATGAGTAATCTCTCAGATTAATCTTTAAAATCGTATTGTTTGACGATCAAATTTTTGTAAAAAAAATGTATTTTTTCCAATCAATTTATCTTGACTTTTTTCATTTAATTCTGTATATTAAATACAGAAACATAAAAAAATCAGGAGGTATATATTGTGCATATAATAGATAAAGACACTTGTATTGGTTGTGGAGCTTGTGAAGGAACTTGTCCAGTATCAGCAATATCAGCTGACGCTAACGGGAAATATGAAATTGCAGACGCTTGCGTAGATTGTGGAGCTTGTGCAGGAGTTTGTCCAGTATCAGCAATAACAGCGTAATTGAGTTAATGAAATTTTAAAGCTTAGGTTAAACCTAGGCTTTATTTTTTTTGCCTAATAAAATTAAAAAGGTGGTTGTTTATGAGTTTAAATGAAAGTCAAAAAGAAGCAGTTCAAAGTGTAGATGGCCCTTTATTGATAATAGCAGGTCCTGGCTCTGGAAAGACAAAAACTTTAGTAGAGAGAATGGTTTATATGATTAAAGAAAAAAATATAAAACCAGAAGAAATATTGGTTTCAACATTCACAGAAAGAGCTGCAAGAGAGCTATCAACAAGAATTGTAAATAGATTAAAAGAGGAAGAATTTCATTTGGAGGGGCTTTATATAGGAACAATTCATTCAATTTGCTTAAAAATTATTGATGAAAATATAGAGTTTTCAAATTTAAAAAAAGGTTATAGAGTTTTAGATAATATAGATCAAAAATTCTTTGTTTTTTCAAAATTAAAATATTTTAAAACTTTAGAACACTTTCAAAAATTCTTTGAAAAAAAACAATGCTTAAGTAGTTGGAAAATTGGTGAAACCCTTATTAAATGGTTTAATAAATTTAGCGAAGAAGGGCTTGAATTATTAGATGATAGTTTTTTATCAAAAAGTTATGAATTATATAAAAAAATGTTATACGAAGATAATGTAATAGATTTTTCAATGATTCAAAAAGAAGCACATTCAATATTAAAAAACAATGAAAAAGCTCTTCAGAAATTGAATGAAAAGATAAAATACATAATGATAGATGAATATCAAGATACAAATACAATTCAAGAAAAATTAATTTTTTTAATAGGAAACGAAAAAAAAAATATATGTGTTGTAGGTGATGACGATCAAGGGATTTATAGATTTAGAGGTGCTACAATTAGAAATATACTACAATTCGAAGAGAGAGTTGGTAAAAATTGTAAAGTTATAAAATTAGAAATAAACTATAGGTCAGAAAAAGATATTGTTAAATTTTGTAAAGAATGGATTCATAGTTTATATTGGGATAATTTCAGACATTCTAAAGAATTAGTTGTTCCTTTAGAAAAAGATAACAATGAAAAGAGAGTTGTAAGATTATCAGTAGAAGATTCTGAAACTAAGTGGCAAGAAAGAATAGCAAATTTTTTAATTTTTCTTAAAAGTTCTAAAAAAATAGTTGATTATAATCAGGTAGCATTTTTATTTAGATCTGTTAAAAATAAAAAGATAGTTTCTTTGGCCCATTATTTAGAATACAAAGGGATAGGAGTTTATTCTCCTAGATCTAATTTGTTTTTTAACAGAAGTGAAGTAATGAATGTAATAGGATTTTTATTATATATATTGATAAAACCAGAAAGTAAGATACACAATAATGAATATAAATTAGATATTTTAGATTATTATAAAAAATGTCTTAATATAATAGAGAAAAAAATTGTAACAGATTTAATTTTAAAAGAAGAAATTAAATTATTAAAAAAAGAATATGAAGAAATAAAGGAAGAGGTAGGTGGTCTACTGAATCTCTATTATAAAATAATAGGTTTAAGTATGTTTAAAGAAGGATTTCAGAAAAAAAGTGAAGGAGTTTTAGAAAATAGAGAACTTTACAATCTTGGAATCTTATCTAAAATAATTGGGAAAGCAGATAGTATATCTAAAGTAAGTAATTTAACTGATGAAAATATATTGAAAATTGGAGATTACTTTTTTACAATGCATTTAAAGTTTTTAAAACAAAATGGCGTTGATGAATATGAAGATATAAAAGAGTATGCTCCAGAAGGAGCAGTATCCTTTTTAACAATACATCAATCGAAAGGATTGGAGTTCCCAATAGTTATAGTTGGTTCTTTAGAAAGTGTACCTGAAGGAGAAAGAGTTGATGAAGAAGATATAGAAAAAGAATATATACCTTACAATGATTTTGAACCTAATTATAGAATAAAAGATTTTGACTTTTGGCGACTTTATTATACAGCTTTTTCAAGAGCTAAAAATTTATTGGTATTAACTTGTATTGAAACAAATAAAAGTAAAAAACAAATTCCATCACTACCTTTTAAAAGAGTGTATGAAGCTATTCCAGATATTCTTTCGGGAGAATTAGATTTTTCAAAATTAGAGATAGAGAAAACAAATAGTATAGATATAAAATGTAGTTATTCTTATACAGGAGGTTTGCTTAAATATAAAGAATGCCCATACAGATATAGATTAAATAAAATTTTAGATTTTCAAAGAATTAAAACTTCAGAAAATTTTTATGGAACGTTGGTTCATGAAGTTTTAGAATTAATCAATAAAAATATTATTAATAACGTAATATTGGATGATGACATTATAAAGATGAAATATTTTGAAATATATGAAATGATGAAAAAAAGAGATGGACTATCTCTAAAAAAAGATATTTTAGAAGTGGGATTAAAACAGATATTAAAATATTTTAAAAGTGATTTTATAAAAAGAAAATTTATATCAGCAGAAAAAAATATTTTTGTCTTAAGAGGAGATTATACAATAGAAGGAACGTTAGATTTAATTTTAGAAGAAAATGATCATTTGAAAATAGTAGATTTTAAAACAGGGATTGATAGTTTAGATACAGAAAATTTAGAAAAGTATATTTTACAGATAAAGTTATATTGTTATTTATTATCTTTAAATAGTTCAAAAAAAGTAGTTGGTGGAGAGATATACTTTATAAAAACTGAAAAAAAAATAGAGATTAAATACTCTATTGGAGATGAAAGTGAAATTTTAAAAGAGTTTGATAATATATCTCAAAAAATATTACAAGGTGAATTCTCTGAAAAAAGTACATCTAAAGAAAAATGTTTGAAATGTGAATTTAAAAAGCACTGTTTTGGTATAAATATGATATAATAATAATAAAAAAAATCAGGTGATAAGAATGTATATAGTGTTAAAGGAAAGTGCTACATATGAAGAGATTTTAAAATTAAAAAAGTTTATAAAAGAAACAGGACATGGAGCTTTAGAAATTTTAGATGGAAGTATAAAAAAAATTGGGATTATGGGAAGAAAAAGCGGGCTTACAAAAGAATCTTTGAAAGAATTTGGAATAGTAGAGAATGTATTACAAATAGCAAAACCTTTTAAATTTGTAAGTAGAGAATTCAAAAATGAAGATACAGTAATAGAGATAAAAGGTAGAAAAATAGGAAGTACAGATTTAGTTTTAATGGCAGGACCTTGTTCGATAGAGAATAGAGAAATGATAATTGAAATTGCAAGAATTGTTAAAGAGAATGGTGGAGAGTATTTAAGAGGTGGAGCTTTTAAACCAAGAACGTCACCCTATGATTTTCAAGGTTTAGGAGAAGAAGGATTGAAATATATGAGAGAAGCTTGTGATATTTATGATCTTTTAATGGTTACAGAAGTAATGGATACAAGAGATATTGAAATAATTGAAAAATATACAGATATATTTCAAGTTGGTGCTAGAAATATGCAAAATTTTAGTTTGTTAAAAGAACTTGGAAAAACTAAAAAACCAGTTTTATTAAAAAGAGGATTGAGTGCCACGATAAGAGATTTTTTAATGGCAGCAGAATATATCGTTGCTTTTGGTAACAAAGAAGTTATTCTTTGTGAAAGAGGAATAAGAACATTTGAGATTGCAACTAGAAATACTGTAGATATAAATGGAATAGCTTTATTAAAAGAAAAGACACACTTGCCAATTATAATAGATGCAAGTCATGGAACAGGAAAAAGGTCTTTAGTAGAACCAGTTACATTAGGATGTGTTTTAGCAGGAGCAGATGGAGCAATGGTTGAAGTTCATAAAAACCCTTCTTGTGCTTTATCAGATGGAGACCAAACTTTAACATTTGAAGAGTTTATAATTCTTTGTAAAAAGCTTAAAAAAACATTAGAATTTAAAGAAAGTTTAAAATGTTTGTAGAAAAAGATTTTTACTTTGAAGTTAAGGAACTAAAAGAAAAGGGTTTAAAAGCTATCTATACAAAAAAAGATTTTTGTGATGTAAAGTTAGATAGTGATAGAAAAAAGATTTTAGAATTATTAGGTATATCTCAAAAAAAAATATATTCTGGATTTCAAACTCATTCTTCAAATATAACTATAATAAAAAAAGATACATCGCAGTATTTGGAAGATACAGATGGCTTTTTAACAGATAGAGATGATGTTGTAATATTTACAAAATATGCAGATTGTTTACCAATATATTTTTATGATAAAATAAATAAAGCCTATGGATGTGTTCATTCAGGTTGGATGGGCAGTTTTAAGAAAATAGGAGAGAATGCTATAAAAATTTTAGAAACTAATTTTCATAGCAAATTGGAAAATATAATAGTTGTATTTGGAATTGGAATTTCTATTCAAAATTATGAAGTCTCTCAAGAATTTTATGAAAAGTTCAAAAAAGAATTTTCTGAAAATTTGTTGAAAGATGTATTTGTAAAAAAAGAAAAAAAATACTACTTTGATAATCAGAAATTTAATTATAATTTAATGATAAATTGTGGAATTAAAAAAGAAAATATTATCTCGAATACATTATGCACATTTGATGGGAATTTTCATTCTTATAGAAGAGAAAAAGAGAGTTCTGGTAGAAATGGAGCGTATATATTTATTGACAATTAAAGAGAATAATGGTACAATTATTTGCTAATAAAATGCACATTGATTATTTCTAAACAAGGTGCCCTTAGGGGATGTTTAGTTTTGAGATCAGTGGAAGAAAAAACCAAAAACTAGGAGGAATTAAAAATGGCAGTAATCACTATGAAACAATTACTTGAAGCTGGAGTTCACTTTGGACACCAAGCTAAAAGATGGAATCCAAAGATGTCTAGATACATATTCACTGAGAGAAACGGAATTCATGTAATCGATTTACACAAATCTTTAAAGAAAATAGAGGAAGCTTATGCTGTAATGAGAGAAATCGCATCTAACGGTGGAAAAGTTCTTTTCGTAGGAACTAAAAAGCAAGCTCAAGAAGCTGTAAAGGATCAAGCTGAGAGATCAGGAATGTACTATGTAAACAACAGATGGTTAGGTGGAATGTTAACAAACTACAAAACTATCGCAACTAGAGTACAAAGATTAAAAGAATTAGAAAAAATGGAAGCTGATGGAACTTTAGATACAGCTTACACTAAGAAAGAAGCTGCTAATTTCAGAAAAGAATTAGTTAAACTTTCTAAGAACTTATCTGGAATTAAAGAGATGAAACAAGCTCCTGCTGCTATATTCGTAGTAGACGTTAAGAAAGAAACTCTAGCAGTAGTAGAAGCTGCTAAATTAGGAATCCCTGTATTCGCTATGATCGATACAAACGTAGATCCTGATTTAATAACTTACCCAATTCCTGCAAATGATGATGCTATCAGATCAGTAAAATTAATCGCTTCAGTTATGGCTAACGCTATAATCGAAGGAAACCAAGGTAAAGAAACTGCAGCAGTTGCTTCTGACGAAATCGTTGTTGAAGAAGGATCAGCTAAGTAATTAATATTTAAATTTAGGAATTGAGTGCTAGCACTCAATTCTTTATACTATATAGATGTGAAGAATTCTAAAAAATTAGGAGGAAAAAATGGTAGAGATTACAGCAAAATTAGTAAAAGAACTAAGAGATAGAACTGGTGCTGGTATGATGGATTGTAAAAAAGCATTAGGAGAAACAAACGGAGATATCGAAAAAGCGATAGACTTACTAAGAGAGAAAGGAATTGCTAAGGCTGCTAAAAAGTCAGGAAGAATAGCTGCTGAAGGCTTAATATTCGAAGGTGTTTCTGCTGATAATAAAACAGCAGTAGTATTAGAGTTCAACTCTGAGACAGACTTCGTTGCTAAAAATGATGAGTTTAGAGCTTTAGGACAAGCAATGGTAGAAATAGCTTTAAGAGCTGGAATCAATACTGTTGAAGAGTTAAAAGCTACTGATTTAAATGGAGTTACAGTTGAAACAACAATAGCTAACTTAATCGCAAAAATTGGAGAAAATATGTCTCTAAGAAGATTTGATAAAGTATCTGCTGAAGGGTTTGTAACTACTTACAATCATTTAGGAGGAAAGTTAGGAGTTATTGTTGAAATGACTGGAGAAGCAACAGAGGCTAACGTAGCAAAAGCTAAAGATATCGCGATGCACGTAGCAGCTATGGATCCTAAATATGTAGATAGAGCACTTGTAACTACAGATGATTTAGATAGAGAAAGAGAAATTTCTAGAAAGCAATTAGAAGCTGAAGGAAAACCAGCTCAAATTATTGAAAAGATATTAGTTGGAAAAATGAATAAATTCTATGAAGAAAATTGTTTAGTTGACCAAATTTTCGTTAAAGCTGAAAATAAAGAAACAGTTGCAGCATACGCAGGAGATATTAAAGTAGTTTCATTCTCTAGATATAAAGTTGGAGAAGGAATCGAAAAGGGAGAGGTTGACTTCGCAGCAGAAGTTGCAGCTCAACTTAACGCGTAATTACAACAAAAAGTATAGGGGTGCGACTAAGCACCCCCTTTTTTTAAGCTAAACTAAGATAATCAAAGGAGAGTTTTGAAATGAAGCCAGTTTATAATAGAATTCTATTGAAATTAAGTGGAGAAGCTTTAATGGGAGATCAAGAATTTGGAATCTCTTCAGAAACGATAACTTCTTATGCAAGACAAATAAAAGAGATTGTAGAATTAGGAGTAGAAGTAGGAATTGTAATCGGTGGTGGAAATATCTTTAGAGGTTTATCTGGAACTGAGCAAGGAATAGATAGAGTAACTGGAGACCATATGGGAATGTTAGCAACAGTTATAAACTCATTGGCTCTTCAAAACTCAATTGAACTATTAGGGGTACCTACAAGAGTACAAACTGCAATTGAAATTCCAAAGGTAGCAGAACCTTTTATTAAAAGAAAAGCTCAAAGACATCTTGAAAAAGGTAGAGTTGTTATATTTGGTGGTGGAACAGGAAATCCATATTTCACAACAGATACAGCAGCAGCTTTAAGAGCTATTGAAATAAATGCTGATGTTGTTATAAAAGCAACTAAAGTTGATGGAATTTATGATATGGATCCTGTAAAGTTTGCCGATGCAAAAAAATACGCAGAGGTTACTTATACAGAAGTTCTAAATAAAGATTTGAAAGTTATGGATGCAACAGCAATCTCTTTATGTAGAGAAAATAACTTACCAATCGTTGTATTCGATTCAATAACAGAAGGAAATATAAAAAGAGTTGTTTTAGGTGAAAAAATCGGAACAACTGTAATAAACGGATAATTTTTAGGAGGATAAAAATGAGTTCACAAGTAATAATGAATGAATGTAAAGAAAAAATGACTAGAGCTATTGAATCTACAAAAGCTAAGTTTACAACTATAAGAGCAGGAAGAGCTTCGGTTTCAATGTTGGATGGAATTAAAGTTGAGCAATATGGATCTTTAATGCCTTTAAATCAATTAGGAACAGTATCAGCTCCAGAAGCTAGATTGTTGGTAATTGATCCTTGGGATAAGTCAGTTATACCTTTAATCGAAAAAATCATAATGACTTCAAACTTAGGATTAACTCCAAACAATGATGGAAAAGTTATAAGACTTGTAATTCCTGAGTTAACAGCTGATAGAAGAAAAGATTACGTTAAGTTTGCTAAATCAGAAGCTGAAAGTGGTAAAGTAGCAGCTAGAAATATCAGAAAAGATATGAATAACGCTCTAAGAAAGTTAGAAAAAGATGGAGAAATAACTGAGGACGATTTGAAGAGATTTGAAGATGACGTTCAAAAGTTAACAGATGCAACTATCAAAACAATTGATGAATTATTAGCTTTAAAAGAAAAAGAAATTACAACTGTATAGTTATAGATTTAAAGAGAGCTTTCAGCTCTCTTTTTTTGTTACTAAAATATATAATAATAGAAATAAACTACTAAAAATTAAAAGTAAGACTAAAATATTATTTGCAAGAATGTAATCTCCAGATTCAATAGCTGAATATAAAGCTAAAGGAAGAGTCTGAGTTTTTCCAGGGATATTTCCTGCAATTAAAATAGTAGCTCCAAACTCTCCAAAAGCTCTTCCAGCTCCTAATATAACTCCTGATAATATTTTTTTATAACCCATAGGGATATAGATATATCTAATCATATTTATAGTAGATATTCCAAGACATTGAGCTGTTTCGATATATACTTTGTCAATACTATCGAAAGTCACTCTAATACTTTGATAGATAATTGGCATAGATACTATAATTGCTGCTAAAGTAGCTCCTTCAAAAGAAAAAATAAATCTAAAATTAAAAAGTTGATAAAAAATTTTGCCTAAAAAACTATTTCTTCCGAGTTCAATAATTAAGATATAGCCAATAACAGATGGTGGAAGAAAAATAGGCAAAGTAACTATGAACTCTATAATTTTTTTTAACTTATTTTTTTTGTTAAAAAAGAAATAAATTATAATGCTAAATAAAATATTCCAAATAATAGAAATAGAAACAATAGATAAAGATATCTTTAATGAGTTAATCATTCCAATTTTTTCCTTTTAAAAACTTTATAAAGTTTTTAGCTTCTTCTTTATTTTTAGATGAACTTGAAATACCAATAGAATATTCTATTGGTGTGTGTAAATTTTTGTCAAATATTTGAATGACTTTAGAGTTTTTAAGAAATCTTGTATCAGTTAAATAAACAATTCCTAAATCAGCTTCTCCTAATTCGACATAAGATAGTACGCTTCGAACATCTTTTCCATAAACTAAAGAGTAATTGTTTAAAGAGTTATTTTTTAAAACTTCAGTAGCATAAGATCCAGCAGGAACATATTTTGGATCTCCAATAGCTAGAATTGGATTGCTTTTATTGCTATTTTTATTTTCTATTAAAGCTAAAGAATTTTCTAAAACAACCTCTTCATTTAGAATATATTTGTTGTTTTTTAAATCAATCATATACTTTCTATTTGCAAGAAAAATTATATCAACATCTCCACCTCTTTCGAGTTGTTTTTTTAGTGTGCCAGATCCACCTAGATTTAAAAATATATTCAGAGTAGGATTTATATTTTTATATTCTTTTATATTTTTTTCTAAGTATTCTTTTAAAGAAGCAGCACCACTAATTAAAATATCTTTAGAAAAACTATATTGAAAAGCAAAAATGAATAATAATAAAATAATTTTCATAAAATTCTCCTAAGTTATATGTTCATATGATAAAGAGTAAAAAGACCTCTTAAACTAAGCTCAGGACAATATTCATTAATTTCTTGAATTTCAGCTAAAAGAATTTTTCCAAGGCCACCAGTAGCAATGATATAAGGGTCAGGAACTATTTTTTTAATTTCTTCAATTATATTTTTTAATTGTCCAGCATATCCATAGAAAACACCTGCTTGTATTTGTTCAGCAGTGTTTTTTCCGAGAACGCTTTCTGGAGTACTAAATTTAACTTTAGGAAGTTTAGCAGTGTTTCCGAATAATGCGTTGATAGACATCTCTATTCCAGGTAGTATACCACCTCCGATATAAATACCGTCCTTAAGTACTTCGTAAGTTGTTGCAGTCCCTAAATCGAAGATAACAAGGTTTTTGTTTGGATGATCGACAACAGATTGTGCAATATCAATTATTCTGTCAGCTCCAAAACCATTAACTTGAAGATTTTTAGCAAATGTGAATGGAAGTTTTAAAGTTAAGTCGATTATCATAGGCTCAATTTTAAAATATTTTCTTCCTAAAAATTGAAATATTCCAATTAAGTTAGGAACAACAGATGAAATAACAATTCCATTTAATTTCTTTATCTCAACACCATTGAAGTCACAGATGTTTTTTAAATACGAAAAATATTCATCTTCAGTTAATTTTTCGTTAGAAGATACTCTAAAACTTAGTAGTACATCTCCGTTTGAATCAAGTAATCCAGTAACAATATGAGTATTTCCAATATCTACAGCTAAAAGCATATAATTCACCACCTAATAAAATTTATATAATCGATATTATAAACTATATTTTGAAAAATGTAAATTTTTCTCGGATAAATTATTAAAATTTCATATAATATAAGAAATAATAAAATGAGGTGTTTATATGAAAAAAGCAGTAGGTATAATAGTAGAGTATAATCCTTTCCACAATGGACACAAATATCATTGCTTGAAAGCTAGAGAACATGGAGATGTAGTAATAGCAGTTATGAGTGGAGACTTTGTCCAAAGAGGGGAACCTGCATTAATAAATAGGTGGGATAGAGCAGAGTTAGCATTAAAAAATGGAGTAGATATAGTGGTTGAGTTACCAGTATTTTATTCAACTCAAAGTGCAGAAATATTTTCTAGAGGAGCGGTAGGAATTTTAAATCAAATGAACGTGGATAAAATTGTTTTTGGATCAGAAATAGGAGATGTAAAAAGTCTAACAGATAGAGCAGACTTAGAAGAGAAAGAAGAGTTTAAAGATGAGTTAAAGAAACAGTTAAAAGAGGGGTATTCTTATCCGACAGCTTATTCAAATACTTTAAAAAAGTTAGAAGTAAACAAAGAATTAAATTCAAATGATATTTTGGGTGTTGAGTATATAAAAGCTTTGAAATTTTGGAATAGTAGTATAAAACCAGTTGCTATAAAAAGAGAAAAAAGTGGATATTATTCAGAAGGAATAGAAGATGGAATATCAAGTGCCACTGGAATTAGAAAAAAACTTCAATCTGGAGAAGATATTAAAGAAGTTGTTCCACATACAACTTATGAAGTTTTAAAAAATGCTTTAAATGAAAATAGATTCGCAAAAATCGAAGATTTTTATTCACTCATAAGACATAGAATTTTATTGGAGAGAGAAAATTTAAAAAATATTCAAGATGTTGAAATAGGATTTGAAAATAGATTATATGAAGCTGCTTTTTCAAGTTTAGATTTTGAAAGTTTTTTTCAAAAGATACAAACTAAAAGATACACATTAGGAAGAACACAAAGAATTCTAATACATATACTTTTAAATATAAAAAAAGAAGCAACAGAAGTAGTAAAAGTAAAAGTTCCCTATATAAGAGTTTTAGGATTTACAAAAGATGGTCAAAATTATTTAAAAAAGTTAAAAGAGAAAGAAATTATTATTTTAACAGCTTTAAAAAATATTCAAAAATTATTAAGTAAAGATGAATTGAGATTTTTAGAACAAAATGAAACAGGAAGTAAGATATATTCAATGATAAATTACTATCAAGAAAGAAAAGTCCCAATAATTATAAGGTAAGTGACATGAAAAAAATAAAATTAGTTGATGAAGTAAAGTGGGTTTTAAAAAAATTAAACCAATACGGAAAAGGATATGTAGTTGGAGGATATATTAGAGACTATCTTTTAGGAATAGAACCTAAAGACTGTGATTTTTGTACAGACATAGAGTATGAAAAATTAAAGGATATATTTAAAGAAAATTCTCCAAAAGAGATTGGAAAAGCTTTTGGAATAATACAGATAAAACATAAGGAAAAAAGTTATGAGATAGCTAAATTAAGAAAAGATATATCTTTTACAAAAGAGAGAAATGTTACAGAGGTAGAGTTTGTAAATGATATATATAAAGATTTAAAAAGAAGAGATTTTACAATTAATGCAATAGCATTTGATGGAAAAAAAATAATATATTCATCAAATAAATCTAAAGAGGATATAGAAAATAAAATTTTGAGATTTGTTGGAAATGCTAAAACACGAATTGAAGAGGACCCTCTTAGAATTTTAAGAGGTGTTAGAATAGCAGGAGAGAAGAAATTGAAAATTTTAAAAGAAACTGAAATTGCGATGAAAGCAAAAAAAGATGAAATAAAAAGAGTTTCAATTGAAAGAATTCAGGATGAATTTTTTAAAATTTTGAAAGGTAAGAATTCAAAAAAATCTTTTTCAATTTTAAATCAGATTGGAGTATTTGAAGAAATATTTCCAGAAACATATAAGAAAAATGAAATGTCTAAAATTCTAGATATTCTCAAAAAAATGGATACTTTAAAAGAAAAAAAAATAGGAAATAGTCTCAATATAAAATTAGCTGTTATTTTTGCTAAAACAAAAGAAGAGCTATCAACATTGAAGTTGGACAATAAAAGTAAAAAATCAATATTGAATATAATAGAAAATAAAGATAAGATAAAAGAAATTTCTGATAAATATAGTCTTAAAAAAATCATATTAAAAATAGGGATAGAGGATTTTAAAAATATATTAGTATTAGAAGAGTTAAGTAGTAATGTTTCTAATGTAAGAGATCTACTAGAGGAGATAATTTCAAAAAAAGAAGCTATATTTTTAAAAGATTTAGAAATTTCAGGAAAAGATTTAATAGATTTAGAAATTAAAGATAGAAAAAGATTTAAAATAATTTTAGATAAAATTTTAGATTTAGTTTTGAAAAATCCAGATTATAATAAAAAAGATTACTTAATAAAATTGATAGAGGGGGAAAAAATTTGAAACGAAGAATACCTTTAGCAACACAAATATTTTATGGAGTTGGGGTAAGTTATGCAATTGTAGATCAAATATTTGCGCAGTGGATACTTTACTTCTATCTTCCGCCAGAAAATTCTGGATTAAAACCATTTTTAACACCAGTTTTAATATCTTTAGCTTTGGCTATCTCGAGAGTTGTTGATATGATTTCAGATCCAGTTGTGGGATATTTATCAGATAAATTTGATAGTAGATGGGGAAGAAGAATACCTTTTATAGCTGTGGGAGCAATTCCACTAGGAATATCTACAATAGCATTTTTTTATCCACCGACATCAAGTGAAAGTGCTGCATTTATCTACTTGGCAATGGTAGGATCACTGTTTTTTACATTTTATACAATAGTAGGAGCACCTTATAATGCCTTAATTCCTGAGATTGGAGAAAATTCAGAGGAAAGATTAAATTTATCTACTTGGCAGTCTGTATTTAGATTAATATATAGTGCAATAGCTATGATATTACCAGGAATACTAATAAAGTTTTTTGGAAAAGGAGATACTTTAGTTGGTATTAGAGGAATGGTTATATCATTAAGTTTATTATGTGTTTTAGGAAGTTTTGTAACTGTATTTTTAGTACCAGAAAAAAAATATTCAAAACCTGTTCAAAATGTAGGAGCTATTAAAGATATTTTAAAAGAAGTTATAAAGGACAAAAATTTTAAATATTATCTTTTAGGATTGTTGTTCTTTTTTGTAGGATTTAACTCTCTTAGAGCGATGATGAATTATTATGTTGAAGATATTATGGGATATGGAAAAGAAACAATGACAATAGCCTCAGCATTATTATTTGGAGCCTCAGCATTATTTTTTTATCCAATTAACAAATTATCTAGAAAATTTGGATACAGAAAAATTATGCTGGCATCATTAATAGGATTGGTTATATTAACAATAGCGTTAGCTTTGTTAGGGAAAATTATTCCAGTGAAATATGGATTTTTAATATTTGGATTGTTAGGAATACCTATTTCAGGTGCAGCATTTATATTTCCACCAGCTATGATGAGCGATATAAGTGAAAAAATTAGTAAAAGAATAAATAATAGAATTGAAGGTGTTTGTTTTGGAATTCAAGGATTTTTTCTTAAAATGGCGTTTTTATTATCAATAGTAACGTTACCTTTAATGCTAGTTTTAGGAGGAAATGGAGAGGTAACAAAGTTTGGAATATACTCATCTGCAATATTTTCAGCAGTATCTTTTGTAATCTCATATATATTTTATTTTAAATATAGTGAATAGGAGAAGCAATTGAAAAAAATAGAAATTAGTACAATTGTTATAATTTTTATTACAATTTTCATATTTAGATTAAATTGGGTAAGTTTTAAAGGAGGTGTTGAGGTTGGTGATATAGTTCAAATTGTAGGTAGAGTAGATGCAGGAAATGGTCGAATTGAATCTATAAATGGAAAATATCCATCTCAATATATATATTTTATTGTTGATAAAGTTGAAGATGGAAATGTTAATATTTTAGGAACGATAAACAAAATAAATTATTCAAAATGGGGAACGAATTATAAAATTAATGTTGAAGAAATAAAAAATGTTGATAGTTTTTTTAAAGAATTTTTGATAAAAAAACTTAAAAGAATGACAAAAGAATACTCAATTGATTTATTGAATTTTTTAAGAGGAACACTATTAGGAGAAGGATACTTAATAGATGATCACTTGAAAGAAAGTTTTAGATATACTGGAACAGCTCATATATTAGTTATATCAGGTTTACATATAGGTGTAATAATATCAGGAGTATCATATGCATTGATGAAATTTAAAATACCAAAAAAAGAAAGGTGTATGTTAGTATTAATTATACTAACATTGTATGTTTTTTCTATAGGGAAAACACCTTCGGTATTTAGAGCTTATATAATGGCAGTTATATATTTGCTTGGAAATATTCTTTATGAAAAAGTTAACACAAAGAAATCTTTGATAGTAGCTTTTGTGATATCTCTTTTAATATATCCGACATGGATATATACAATATCTTTTTGGATGTCTTATACAGCAGTGTTTTCAATAGTGTTTATATATGATAAAATTCCTAAAATTAAAAGATTTAAAAAACAATATATAAATAATTTTATTAATACAATTTCACTAACTTTAGTGATTCAAATTTGTATGACACCAATATTTTATATTTATTTTAGCAATATTCCATTTTTGTCTTTTTTTAGTAATTTAATTGTAATTCCTATAGCTTCAGCATTTATAATAATTAGTTTTTTAACAATGTTATTATCGAATTTATATTTAGAGTTTTTAACAATGCCTTTGCTAAATATAAGTTATATATTTTTAATTGAAGTAGTTCAATTGTTGAGTGAAATTCCGTATTTGACTTTAGAATTATAGAAATGCTAAACTATTTAGGAGGTGGATTCGGATGTTTGTATTTAAAGTTATAATTTTATTATTTTCTTTAGTGTTGCATGAATTAGCACATGGATATATGGCTCTTTTTTGTGGAGATAAAACAGCTAAAATGTCGGGGAGATTATCTTTGAATCCTTTAAAACATTTAGATCCAGTGGGAGCTTTGATTCCAATTATTATGTTATTTAGTGGTAGTAATTTTATATTTGGATGGGCAAAACCAGTTCCAGTGAATTATTTTGCTTTTAAAAATGGTCGATTTGGAGAATTTTTAGTTGCAATAGCAGGAGTTTTAACAAATTACTCTTTAATGATATTAGGAGCTTTATTAATAAAATTTGAAATTGTTCCTTTTAATGATTTATCAGTTTACTTTATACTTATAAATATGGCTTTGGGAACATTTAATCTTTTACCAATCCCTCCTTTAGATGGATCAAGAGTTATAGCTTCGTTTTTAAATGATGAAAGTAGAATAAAATTATTTACAATAGATAGTTATGGAATAATAATTATATTAGGATTAAGTTATTTAGGAATTTTAAGTAAAGTAATGTCTCCTATATATAATTTTATGATAGGAGTTATAGAATTTATAATTAGGAGTTAGTAAGATGAAAAGTATAAAAAATGCAGTAAAAATAGAATTTGAAGAAAGGAAATCAAAATTTATAGGTTATGCAAAGCCTATTTCAACAAAAAAAGAAGCAGAAAAGTTTATAAATATAATTAGAGAAATGCATCATGATGCAACTCACAATTGTACTGTATATAGAGTTACAGATTGTGGGCAGGAATATTTTAAAGCAGATGATGATGGTGAACCAAGTGGAACAGCTGGAAAACCTATGGGAGAAGTATTAACTTATATGGATGTAAATAATATTGTTGTTGTTGCAACGAGATATTTTGGTGGAATAAAACTAGGTGCTGGTGGATTAGTAAGAAATTATGCTAAAACAGCAAAATTAGCAGTTTTAGAGGGTGAGATTATAGAGTTTGTAGAAAGATATGAGTGTTTAATAGATTTTTCTTATGAAAAAATAAACGAAATAGAAGCTATTCTTATAGCAGGAAAAGATGAATTACTTAACAAAGATTTTAATGAAAGAGTAACTTATAGAGTTAAAGTTTCTTCGGAAACCTTAGAAATATTACAAGAATTAAAAGATACACTAGTTATCATATAAAAAAAAAGCAGTTAAGGATTTTAACTGCTTTTTTTTGAAGATTTTTTTTTGAAAAAGAATAATAATAGTAATGTTAATATTATATAGATAACTTCAACAACTATTATATAATAAGGCCATTTGCCGAAAAAGTCTAAAGGCGACTTAAATGTTGGTTTTCTATTAATATATAGATAATTCGTTCCAAGTACACCATTAACGAAAAACACAGCAGACATAATAAGATTTATCCCTAAAAAACAAGCTGTCCAAGATTCTAAAGATACTTTTAATTTAAAAATTTTATGCTCAATAAAAGCAACAAAAATTATATAAAAATGAGTTGAAAAAAAGCTGATATTAAAAAAGCTAGGAAATGGTTCTCTAACCTCTGGTGTAAGAACAGCAAATAGTGCTCCAAATGACCAGAAAAATGTAGCGTATAAAAATGGTGTAAATCTAAAGATACTACCTAAAGCAGCAAAGATAAGAGTAATGTTGCAAAGGTGTAATGGAAGAAGCTCATACCAAGCTTCTCCAATTAGTTTATATCTAATAAAAAGTTCACCACATTTAATTAATAAAATAATAGAAGATATTATTCTCATAATTTTTTGAGCTTCTATTTTCTTATTTTCTCTACTCTCAGAATTAGATTTATAAATAATACTTAGATATAAAAAAGCAAAAACTAAAGAGTATCCTAAAAGGTAAAAAATATGTAAACTATCAAACAATTCAAACTCCATACAATCCCCCCTAAAACTATTTGTGAAAACCTAAATCTGCAGGATTAATATCTCCAGAGACATGTTTAATTAAACCACCAAGTTTCTCAAATTGCTCTCTTCTTATAGAAATTTTTTTTATCAGATTTATAGTTTTTTCATTTAAAGATGTTTTGTTATAGTGTCCTCTAGACCAGTAATCTATAATAAGTTTACTATCTCCAAAAATCTGTAAGTTTCTTTTTTTAATAGCAATATCTATAGCTAAATATGCTCCAATAAGTTCACCATAATTATTTGTACTTCCTTCTGGAGCCAAGTAGTTACCAAATTCATTGATCATTGTTTCGGGCATAATAACATCTAATAGAGAAAAACCAGATTTGTCAGTTACTCTAACTTCCACTCCAATTCCTCTACCTGTTCCAGCGTCAAAATAAATTCCATCAGTCAATTTTTCTTTAGCATCTTTAATTTTTTGTTTTTTATCTTCATAGATGCCACCATTAGCTAGCCATTCTTTAGCTTCTTTTTCAGTTTTAAAAGATTTATATCTTGCACTTTTATTTTTTATTAACCGTTGACATTCAGGCCAAGATGTAACAATAGCAGAGTAATTATCTCTGTCAATAATGAAAGCATAATATTTTGTAGCCATAATTCCCCTTTTATATTTTATTTATATTTTATTTATATTTTATCATAATTTTTTAAAAAAAAGAAAAAAAATAAGTTTTTTTTTTTCTTAACTATCAAAAAAGTGTTGCAAATCTCAAAAATTTATGATAAAATCTTTACGATAAATAGAAAGATTTTAGGGAAGGTGACAATAATGAAAAAGGGAATACATCCTGATTACAAACTAATAACTGTTGACTGTACTTGTGGAAATAGGTTCGTAACAAGATCAACAATGAAGGCAAAAGAAGATGAGCTTAAACTAGCTGTATGTTCAAACTGCCACCCATTCTACACTGGAAAAGCTAAGTTTAACGATGCTGCTGGAAGAGTAGAACAATTCAACAAAAAGTTTGGTATAAAGAAGTCATAAATAAAAAACGGGACTATGTCCTGTTTTTTTTTAAAACGCAAACAAATTGGAGGTCAAAATGGCTGTAATAGAGGTAAATCATCCGTTAATACAACATAAATTAACGATTTTAAGAAATAAAACTACTGATACAAAAGCATTTAGAGAAAGTTTAACTGAAATTTCTAAATTAATGACTTATGAAGTAACAAAAAACTTAGTTTTAGATGAAATAGAAGTTGAAACTCCTTTAATGAAAACAACTGGGTATGTATTGGGGACGAATATAGCAGTTGTACCTATTTTAAGAGCAGGATTAGGAATGGTGGATGGAATAGTTTCATTAATACCTACAGCTAAAATAGGGCATATAGGAGTTTATAGAGATGAAGAAACTTTGGAACCTGTATACTATTACTGCAAATTGCCTGTAGATATAGAAAGTAAGCAAGTGATATTAGTTGATCCAATGTTAGCAACAGGAGGATCGGCAATTTATGCTATAGATTACTTAAAGAAATCAGGTGTTAAAAATATAGTTTTCATGTGTTTAGTAGCTGCTCCAGAAGGAATTGCAAAAGTATTACAAACGCATCCAGATGTTGCAATATATGCGGCTAAAATAGATCAAGGCTTAGATTCAAATGGGTATATTTATCCTGGTCTTGGAGATTGTGGAGATAGAATTTTTGGAACTAAATAAATTATAAACGGGTGGTCTTATGTCCACCCGTTTATAATTTATTTAAATTTAAAAAAAAACTTAGAATTGCGGAGGCAAAATGTTAAGTGTTATAATTCCAGCTTATAATGTAGAGAAATATATAAAAAGATGCGTATATTCTGTTTTGAATCAAACTTTAAAAGAGATTGAAATCATAATAATAGATGATGGCTCAACTGATAGAACTTCTGAGATATGTTATGAATTAGTAGCTGAGAATAGTAAAATAATATATAAAAAAGTAGTTAATGGTGGATGTAGTAGGGCTAGGAATTTAGGTATAGAGGTTGCAAAAGGAGATTATATAGCTTTTTTAGATTCGGATGATTGGGTTGATGAAGATATGTATAAAGATATGTTAAATAAAGCAAAAAAAGAAAAAGCAGATATTGTAATCTGTGGATTTAAAAAACTTAATGAAACAGAAAAAATCTTATCAATAGTTGAAGTTCCCGAAAGAGATAGTAGTGAAAGCTATACTGATAGCAAAACAGAGTGGTTCTCTTCTCCTTGTAATAAAATATACAAAAAAGAAATAATAAAAATAAATACAATTAAATTCTTGTTGAATATTTATACTGGTGAAGATATGTTTTTTAATTTTATGTGTTTTTTCTTTAGTAGAAAGGTTGTATCTATTAATAAAACGTATTATAATTACTTTATGAATAGTAATTCTATTTCAAATAACTATAAAAATAGAACGGATATTTATATAGTTATAGATGAATTAGTATCTTTTTATAAAAAAAATGAAGTATATTATAAGAATATAGATAAGATTAGGGAATGTTTTAAGTACCATGGTATAATATATCCTTTTGATGTACTTCAAAAATTGAATGAAAATAAAATCAAAGATTGGCAGCAATTTTATAAAATTGTCAAAAAAAATATAAATAGATTTAAAAACTTAAAAACTTTAGATATACAATTGTGTTATTATTACAGAATTATAAGATTAAGAATGATTTTTTTAAAGAAATATAAGAAAATATTGATAAGGGAATAGGGTGAGGGAGATTGAAAAAAATATTAGTAAAAGCATATGCACACTTAAACTTAGGAGATGATCTTTTTATAAAAATGCTTTGTGAAAGATATGAGGAAACTCAATTTTATCTTTATGCTACTCCAGGATATGAAGAATTAAAGGGAATAGATAGTAATAATTTAAATTTGTTAACTAATAATACTTTTATAAAAAAGATATTATTTCGTTTGGGAAGAAAAATTGGGATTTCAAATATATTAGAAGATTATAAATCTAAAGAGTTAGATGGAGTTGTAAATATAGGGGGATCTATATTTATAGAAAATGATTTTTCTGAAGAAGATTTAAAAATTAGAGAGAGAAATTTGAAGTTTGGAAAGAATTATTTTATTTTAGGAGCTAATTTTGGTCCATATAAAAATGAAGAGTTTAAAGAAACATATACAGAATTTTTTAAGAAATGTAAAGATGTATGTTTTAGAGAAAAATATTCATATGAATTATTCAAAGACTTAGAAAATATTAGATGTGGCAGTGACATAGTCTTTAGTTTAAAGAAAGAAGAAGTTGAAAAAGAAAACTATGTATTGTTTTCTATAGTTCTTCCTTCAGGAAGACCAGGATTTAAAGGAGTAGAATCAGAATATTTCAATAGATTAAAAAGTTTAATTTTAGATATGATAAAAGATCAAAAAAAAGTTAAGTTGATGTCTTTCTGTCAAGAAGAAAGAGATGAAGAAGCAATTATAAAGCTTTTAAATATGATTCCTAATCAGCACCATAAAAATATATCAAAATATTTTTATAGAGGAGACATAAATGAAGCGATAGAAATCATTAATAAAGCAGAAAGTATTGTTGCAACAAGATTTCATGCTATGATTTTAGGCTTTGTATTGAAAAAACCAGTTTTTCCAATTGCCTATAGTAAAAAAATGACAAATGTTTTAGAAGATTTAGAATTTAAAGGTAATTTTGCATCATTAGATAATCTAAAAAATTTAAATTATGAAAAATTTAAAGAAAATGGTGTTTTGGAAGAACAATCTTTATTAAAAGCATCTCAAGATGGAGAAAAACATTTTTTTAAATTAGATGAATTTATAAATAAATAGAGGTTTGTATGAAAAAAAATGAATTAAAAATAGGAACATTATTATCTTTAGTAACTGTAATATTAAGCTCTTTAATTCAAATTATTTATACACCAATGTATATGAAGTATTTAGGACCAGGAGATTATGGAATTAATTCATTAGTTCAATCTATAATGGGTTATATATCTATTTTGAATTTAGGACTAGGAAATACTATGTTAAGATATACAGTCAGATATAGAGCAGAAGGTAAAATTGAAGAGGAAAAATCTTTAAATGGAATGTTTTTAACAATTTTTTCAATACTAATGCTATTTTCTTTAGCTATAGGAATATATATATATATAAATATATATAATTTTTTTGGAAGTAAATTCACATTTCAAGAATTAGAAAAAACAAAATCGATTTTTATAATAATGTTTTTAAATGTGGTTTTATCATTTCCATTAAGTATTTTTTCAACAAATATAACTTCAAGAGAAAAGTTTATATATCAAAGAGGAATAAAATTAATAACAATCATATTAAATCCTCTTCTGGGTGTATTTTTGATGTTAAATGGATTTGGATTATTAGAATTAACAATTTCAACTCTTATTTTTACACTTATATCTTATGGATTTGATATAATTTATTCAATATATTTAGGAATGAGAATAAAGTTTTCTAAATTTAATATGAGCATTTTAAAAGAAATTTTTACATATTCGTTTTTTATTTTTTTAAATGTACTAATAGATCAAATATATTGGGGAACAGATAGGGTTATTATAGGTAAATATGTTGGTATTGCTGGGATAGCAGTTTATTCGATAGGTGGTATTTTCAATACACTCTATATGGGGTTTGCAGCAGCAATATCAGGAGTTTTATTTCCAAGAATAAATAGATTGATAGTTGAAGGAAAAAATAAAGAGATAGACGAGATGTTTTTAAAAATAGGAAGATTACAATATATTGTTTTAGGATTAATATCTTCTGGATTTATACTTTTTGGTAAAGATTTTATAACTTTATGGGTAGGAAAAGATTATATAGAGGCGTACAAAATCGCTCTTTGGATTATGATTCCATTAACAATACCTTTGATTCAGAGCACTGGAGTAGCAATAATACAAGCTAAAAATATGCATCAATTTAGATCCATTATCTACTTAGTTATTGCTTTTTTAAATTTAGCTTTAAGTATTTTATTTGTGAAAAAATATGGAGCAATCGGTTGTGCTGTAGCTACAGGAATATCTTTTATACTTGGTCAAATTATTATTATGAATATATATTATAAAGTTGTAATAAAGCTTAATATTATAAGATTTTGGAAAAATATTTTAAAAATGACAATACCAATTGTTATAGCAATGTTATTTGGATATGTTTTAAATTTGTACTTGAGTGAAATAAAGTATTTAAACTTTATATTAAAAACAAGTTTATACACTTTTATTTACGGAATATTACTTTGGAATTTAGGGTTAAACTCTTATGAAAAATCTCAGATAAGATTATTTAGAAGATGAATATAAAGTGAAGTGATGATTAATCATCACTTTTTTTTATGTTTATATATTCTTCTGTTAAAAAGTGTATTCCTAAGAATAAAATATACCATCCAAAAACAATATAAACAGCTTTATCTGTAAGTAGAGGGAGAGTAATAATTAAAGATCCAAATAAAAAATGTAGAAGACCTTTAATAATAACAATAATTTTAATTTTAGCTTTTGTATTTTCCCAAGATGTGAGTTTATTATCTCTACCTAATATTAAAATTAATCCTTTTAAACAAAGTAAAATACCGATATAACTAGTAAAAAATAATTCATTGGTGAAAGTATTGAGAATGATAACAGCAACTGATATAAGTTCAATAACACCTTCTGCTAAAACAATTCCCCAATGAAAATATGGATCTTTTCTATTTGTTGTAGAATAAAAAAGATGATAAACTCCATTTAAAAATAAAATTGTACTTAAGATATATTCAATATTTTTATTGAAAAATCCTACACTACTAATACCTAAAGCTCCAATTAAAACATAAAAAATTCCTAATGATAAGAAGATTGATTTTAAATTTAATTTCATATTAAGTTCTCCTTTAAAGAATAGTTCTTGATATAATTATACTAAAGTTTAGATAACTATTCAATCAAAAAAAAACTTCACATAATTCTCATAGATTGATATAATATTAGAAAAAAGTTTGCCTAGGAGGGACAGATGTTTTCTAAAAATATTCAAAACTTAAAAACATCTCCAGTGAGAGAATTAATACCATATTCAAAAAAAGCCAAAGAAATGGGGATAGATATAATACATTTAAATATAGGACAACCAGACTTAGAAACTCCAAAAGAGTTTTTTAAAGCTATAAGTCATTTTAAAGAGGAAACAATAGCATATTCAGATTCTTCTGGAAGAAAAGAATTGATAGAATCAATCAAAAAATATTATGCAAATTTAGGGATGGATTATTTGAATGAAGAAATACTAATAACAGCTGGGGGAAGCGAAGCATTATTATTTACTCTAATGACACTTTTTAATGAAGGTGAAGAGGTTCTAATTCCAGAACCATATTATGCAAACTATAATAGTTTTTTTGCAATGTTAGGAATAAAAGTTGTAGGAATACCAACTAAATTTGAAGAAAACTTTAAATTGCCTAGTAAAGAAATAATTGAAACTTTAGTTACTGAAAAAACAAGAGCAATAATGTTTTCAAATCCAGGAAATCCTACGGGATCAGTTTATTCAAGAGAAGAGTTGTTAATGCTAAATGAAATTTCTAAAGAAAGAGATATATTTTTAATTAGCGATGAAGTTTATAGAGAATTTATTTATGATGGAAAAGATACAGTAAGTTGTGGTACATTTGTAGATAACTTAGAAAGAATAATATTGATAGATTCAATATCAAAAAGATTCTCAACTTGTGGAGCTAGAGTTGGAACTATTTTAAATAAAAATAAAGAGTTTATGAGCTATATTTTGAAATTATGTCAATCAAGACTTTCAATTTCAACATTAGATATGATAGGAGCAGAAGCTCTTTATAGATGTAAAGATAAAAGCTATTATAATGCTGTAAATAAAAAATATACTGAAAGAAGAGATTTTTTATTTGAAGGATTAAAAAATATAGAAGGTATAGTTCTTAATAAACCAGAAGGAGCATTTTATTGTATTGTACAGCTACCTGTAGAAGATGCAACAGAGTTTTCAAAATGGTTATTAGGGGAATTTTCATATGAAAATTATACAGTGATGCTAACACCAGCAAAAGGATTTTATCAAAGAGAAGAATTAGGATTAAATAAAGTTAGAATATCTTATGCATTAGATTTAGATATATTAGAAAAAGCTGTAAAAATTATAAAATTAGGTTTACAAAAATATAACAAAAAATAAAACAAAGGGTGACTAGAATAAATTCCTAGCACCTTTTGTTTTATTTTTTTAATAAAAGTTCTTGAAATTCTTTTGCAGTCATTCTATTACTTTTAACTTCTTTTTCTATTTTAACATTAACTGAAACTTTAGGAGTGTATAAAGAGTTAGTAAGAGAATTAATATGTGTTATTGCAACAGCGATAGCATCAGCTGCATCATCTGGTTTTGGAATTTCATCTAATTTCAATATTTTTTGAACCATTGATTGAACTTGTTTTTTATCAGCTTTACCATATCCAGTAATCCCCATTTTAACTTGAAGTGGAGTATAACTTTCAATTTTAAGATTTTTTTTTCTTCCTGCAAGGATAAGAACTCCTCTCGCTTGTCCAACACTAACAATAGTTTTATTATTTTTAAAGAAAAAAAGATCTTCAATAGCCATATGCTCTGGTGAATATAAATCAATAATTTTTTCTAGTTCGTCAAAAATTTGTAAAAGTCTATCTTCCATAAGAAGATTTTTATCTGTAAAAATACAACCATATTTTATAAGATTAATTTTATTTTTTGTGTAATCAACAATTGAATATCCGACAATAGCTGTACCTGGATCAATACCTAAAACTCTCAAAAAAATCACCTCTTAATATTTTATCATGTTCAAAGAAAAAAAACTAGCACATGTACATAAGCTTTAAAAATTATGGTATAATAAAAATAAAATTAAGGTTACAGGAGAGAAAGGTATGATTTTAAAAAGAGCTATAGCACAAGAGTTGATAGAAGAATTAAAAAAGCAAAATAAAAAAGTAGTATTTACAAATGGTTGTTTTGATATTTTACATGTAGGACACTTAACTTATTTAAATGAAGCAAAAAAACAGGGAGATATATTAATTGTTGGAGTAAATTCAGATGCTTCAGTAAGGAGATTAAAAGGCGAATCAAGACCAATAAATGGAGAGATGGATAGAGCAGAAATGCTTTGTGGACTAAAAGCAGTTGATTATACAGTTATATTTGAAGAGGATACTCCTTGTGAGCTTTTAGATGATCTAAAGCCATCGATACATGTAAAAGGAGGAGACTATACTAAAGATGATTTACCCGAAACTAAAATTGTAGAAAAAAATGGTGGAGAAGTTAGAATTTTAGGTTTTGTAGAAGGGAAATCAACAACGAATATAGTTAATAAAATCCAAGGGTAGGTGAGTTTTTTATGAAGAAAGTATTAACGTTTGAAGAGATAAATAGATTAGCAAAAAAATTAGCAAATTATGTTTCACCAAATACAGTAGTAGCATTGATAGGTGATTTAGGAACAGGAAAAACAACATTTACTAAAAATTTTGCAAAAGAATTAGGAATAGAAGAAAATTTAAAAAGTCCAACATTTAATTATGTATTAGAATATTTAGATGGAAGACTACCATTGTATCACTTTGATGTTTATAGACTTGGAAGTTCAGAAGAAATTTATGAAATAGGATATGAAGACTATATAAACAATGATGGAGTTGCATTAATAGAGTGGGCAAATATAATAGAGAGCGAACTACCTAAAAAATATATAAAAATAGAATTTCAATATTCTTTAGTAGATGATGATTTAGAGGTAAGAGCTTTAGATTTACAATATATAGGAGATAAAGAAAAAGAGGAGGAGATGTTAAAGTATGTTGATTTTAGCAATTGATACATCTACAAATATAGGGACGGTAGCTTTGTATGATGACAAAATAGGAATGGTTGGAGAGATAACTTTAAATGTGAAGCAGAATCATTCTGCAATAACAATGACAACAATAGATACTTTATTTAAATTAAGCTCAGTAGATAAAAAATCTGTGGATAAAATAGCTGTAAGTACAGGACCAGGATCATTTACAGGAATAAGAATAGGTGTAGGTTTAGCAAAAGGTTTAGCATATGCATTAAAAAAACCAATAGCAGGAATAAATGAACTAGATTTATTAGCTCAAATATACACTGGAGATAAAAAAGTAATCTCTATGTTAGATGCCAGAAAGGAAAGAGTTTTTTGTGGAGTATATAGGAAGCATGAAGATGCGTTTGTTTTAGATGGTGATTATATGGCTGAAGATTTAGAAAATATATTGATTTCTGTAGAAGAGGCGACTGTTTTTGTTGGAGATGGAGCTATTGTTTACGAGGAATTAATAAAAAATAGACTGGGTGAAAAGGCAATTTTTATTAAGAAATCATTAAATGTATCAAGAGCTTCATTATTGGCTGAACTAGCAGTAATTAAAGAGGATAACTTATTCACTCTAGAACCATATTATGTAACAAAATCACAAGCTGAAAGAGAAAAAGAAGCTAAATAGAAAAAGTGAGGTGAAGAATGAAATCGTTTAAACTAAAAAAAGATATCCATTGGGTAGGTTCTTTAAATCCAGATTTAAAAGTATTTGATGTAATAATGGAAACAGAATTTGGAACAACTTACAACTCATATTTAGTAAAGGGTGATAAGAAAACAGCTCTTTTTGAAACAGTAAAAGAGGTGAAATTTCCAGAATTTTTAGAAAGACTAAAAACATGTATAGATGATATAAAGTCTATAGATTATATAGTTTTAAACCATACAGAACCGGATCATTCAGGATCTGTTGGAAAACTTTTAGACTTAGCTCCTAATGCGAAAGTTGTAGGTTCTAAAAATACGATTCAATTTTTAAAAGAAATACTAAACAAGGATTTTGCTTATATAGTTGTTGACCAAGGAGATATAATATCTTTAGGAAATAAAACTCTTAAATTTATAATGGCTCCATTTTTACATTGGCCAGATTCTATGTATACATATATAGAAGAGGATAAAATATTAGTTACTTGCGATTCATTTGGATCTCATTATAGTTTTGAAGAACTTTTAATTTCAAAACTACCAGTAGAAAAACAAAAAGACTATAAAGTTGCATTAAGATATTATTACATGTCCATATTTTCACCATTTAGAAAATATGTGTTAGAAGGCATCGAGAAAATTAAAGGTTTGAAATTAGAAATGATTCTTCCAGGTCATGGTCCTATTTTAGATATTGATATAGAGAAAATTCTAGAAACATATAAAAATTGGTCAACAGTAAAAAATCCAAATGAATTTAAAAGTGTAATAATACCATATGTGACATCTTATGGATATACAAGAGAGTTGGCTTGTGAAATAGAGAAAGGAATTAAAGATTATAACAGCACAATTGAAGTAAAAATGTATGATTTAGATGTACAAAATTTTCCTAAGTTAGAGGGAGAGATTTTAAGAGAATTTCTTTGGGCAGATGGAATAATATTTGGAAGTTGTACTATAAATGGAGATACGCTTCCAATAATATGGGATTTATTAGCATCATTAAATCCGATTGTTCATGGAGGGAAATATGTATCAGCATTTGGAAGCTATGGATGGAGTGGAGAAGCTGTTCAGAATATAATAGATAGATTGAACCAATTAAGAATGAATGTTATTGATGGATTTAAAGTTAATTTTAGAGCTTCACGTAAAGACTTAGATTTAGCATTTCAATTTGGAAGAGAGTATGCAAAACATATGATTTTAAAAACAATTCCAGAAAAAAAACATAGTTTTAGAATTGAAAATTTAAATCCAGATAAAAAAGTTATGAAATGGACTTGTAGTGTTTGTGGGCAATCATATACTCAAATAGATGCACCAGATATATGCCCAGCTTGTGGAGTAGGGAAAGAATTTTTTATACCTTCTTCTTTGGAAACAAAGTTAGAAAAGGTAGTAAATAAAGAAAATATAATAATAATTGGTGGAGGAATAGCTGCTTTGTCAGCTGCCAAAATAATTAGAGAACGAAGTGAAGAATCAAAAATAACAATTTTATCAGATGAAAAAGAATATCCTTATTACAGAACTCTTTTATCAGAAATGATAGGTGAAGAGATATCTAGAACTAAGTTTTTAGTTAAGCCAGAAAATTGGTATAAAGACAAGAATATCAATATAAAGCTAAATGTTACTATTGAAAATATTGTGACAACAGATAAAAAAATTAGAACTTCAGATGGTGACTATATAAACTATGATAAATTGATAATTGCTACTGGAGCAAGATCAATGGTCCCAAGTATAGGGAATTCACACTTAGATGGTATTTTTACAGTTAGAAATGAAAAAGATATTGATAAAATAAAAAAATATTGTATTGGAAAAAGAAAAGCAGTAGTTATAGGTGGTGGAGTTTTAGGATTAGAATCAGCTTGTGGACTTCAAAAATTAGGGATGGATGTATCTGTAATTGAAATGATGCAAAGAATATTACCGAGACAGCTTGATGAAGAAGGATCAAAATTATTTGAAACTTGTATAAGTAATAGTGAGATAAAATTATATAAAAACTCTAAAGCAGAAAGATTTACAGGAACTGAAATGGTAGAAGGAATATACTTAGACAGTGGTGAATTGATTAAGACAGATGTTGTTATAATAAGTTCTGGAATAATACCAAATAAAGAGTTGGCTCATTCTGCTGGAATAAAAATTAATAGAGGTATTGTAGTAGATGAGAAGATGAAAACATCAGAAGAATTTATATATGCATGTGGAGATGTTGCAGAATATAAAGGAAATGTAATCGGTCTTTGGCAGGTTTCGTCTGACCAAGGGAAAATAGCAGGATTAAATTCAATAGGAATAGATGAAAAATACGAAGATAAAATTCAACCTGTGACTTTTGAAGGTGCAGGAACAAAGATATTTTCAGTAGGTGGTATTTTAGAAAGTGGAGATTTTATTTCAGAAACTTCATCAGAAGAGCTATCATATAAAAGATTAAATTTTAAAGATGGTGAAATAACTTCTGGAATTTTAATAGGCGATGTCGAAAAAGGAGCCTTACTTATTAAATCTTTAAAAGATAAAGAGAAAAAAGGAAATATATTAAAAAGCTTCTATAAATAGATAACAAATTAAAATTGACAAAATAGAGTCGTTTATGTTAAAGTACAAATATATTTAAGGGAGTGTTCTCCATCTTGAGGAGGTTAAAATGGGAAAAGTATTAAGTTTAAACAATTCAAATTTCAAAAATGAAGTAACAGAATCTAAAGGAATAGTTTTAGTTGATTTCTGGGCTGATTGGTGCGGACCTTGTAAAATGTTAGCTCCAATTTTAGAGGAGTTATCAGAAGACACAATAGCTAAAATATGTAAAATAAATGTAGATGAGAGTGGAGATTTAGCTGGAGACTATGGAATAAGAAGTATTCCGACAATGATTGTTTTTAAAGATGGAATTAAAGTAGATCAAATTGTTGGATTAAGACAAAAATCAGAGCTTTTAGAAAAATTAAATTCTTACTAAAATAATAAATAAAAGGGTTGCTGCTAGTGGCAACCTTTTTTGTTTTATGGTATAATTGAACTCAATATAAAAGTGAAGATGGGAGGGCTGATGAAAAGAAAAATCTATTTAATTTTAGCTTTAATGGTTGTCGCTGTCACAAATTTAAAAGCAGAAATACAAAATTCTGAAGATATACAAAACGAAGTTGATATAGATTTAAACTCCAATACTATGACTTCAATAGATGGAGTAAATGTTAGATATGGATCATTAAAGTTAAAAGCTTTTGAAGTTAGAGTAGATAGAGATAAAAATAAAGCTTATGTTCCAGGGGAATTTTTCTTAGAGGTTGATGAGCCTACAGGAAAATTAAAAATTGATTCATCAAATGGAGAGTTTGACACTGAAAAAAATATAGGTAATTTTGGAAAGAGTTTTGGTTATCTAGAAATAGGTCAAGTAACAGGAGCTGAAAAACCAAATGATAGAATATATTTTGGCGGAAACAAAACTGAATACTTAGATGGAAAAACTTATTTAAGAGACGCATGGTTTACTACAGATCCCAAAATTATTGAAACTAGAAATCCTGCAGAAGTTGGATATCATTTACAATCAGATACTATAGTAATAGAAGCTGATAAGCAGGTAACTTTTAAAAATACAAATTTATTAATAGGCCAAACTGATATAATTCCATTTTCATTGCCATGGTATAGATTTAATATAAGGCAAGGATCAGAGGTACCTCTATTTCCAAGTTGGGGTTCTGATGATGACTATGGTTGGTATATAACTTCAGGAGTTTTATGGGGTGATAAAGATAGTAAATTTAAAGGTGGAATATCTCCGAAATTTGGAGATAGAATTGGACTTTTAATTGGGAGAATGGAAAATTGGTATGATTTAGGTAGTTATGGAAGTGGACAATTGAATGTGAACGATTGGCTTATACATAAAAAAGCAGATGAAGATGAAATAGAAAGAAACTTTAATAGATGGGATACAAATTATAATCATAACTACTCAGGAGAGTATGGATTCTTAAATTTAAACTATCAAAATTCAACATATAATATGATTTCAACTTTAGATGACGGAATTGATAATTATTTTGGTGGAAAGAAAAATGAAGATTGGCAATATGTAGATGATGTGCCAAATAAAGGTGGAAATTTAGGATTTTATAATCTAGATACAGAGCTTACAAATTTAGGGAGCGATGGAGATATAACTTTAAAAGCGAAACTAAATTTAGTTTCAGATAAAGAAACATATGGAGTAATAGTAGCTGAGCAGCTTGATGATATGGATTATGGATCATCAGCAGATTATGATTTAAGTAGTGATGTTTCAATAAATAAAGAGAATGATAGATATTCAATGGGAGCTTATTATAATTATCTTTATGATATGGATCCTGGTTCTACGAAAAAGGATTTGCAATCTAGAGCAGAAAATTTTGGATTTAACTTTAATGACAAAGAGAATAAAATTTCACTTTCTTATGATGATAAATCAGGAGATAAATTTAGAGAACTAAACTCTTGGGAAAGAGACCCTAATTTTAGTAAGTTAAATAGAGAAGGATTCTATGGAATAGAGTTTGACTATACTCCTTGGACAGTTTCACAGTATGATATCTATGATAGTAAAGATTTAAAAACTTCACTTGGGGAGTATCATCTATATAAGAATTTGTTCTATAAAGTTGGATACGATTATAGTGAGTTTGAGTATAAGTTAAATCTTCAAAGTGATCAATTTAGAAAAACAGCTTTGATCGAAGGAAAAACTAGCAACTATAGAGATACTCAATATAATAGATACGAAAATATAATTTACAATAGAACTATAGAAAATAGAGGTTACATAGATTTTATTTATGATAACTATAAATTTACTGTAGCTGGTGGTAATACGAAAGAGGAAATCTGGGATAGAGAAGGAATTTATAATATTTATAGTGACTCTGATAGAATTCTAGATAGAGAAGCATATAGAGTTTATAGAAATGAATCAGATTTCTATGAAGTAGGATTATCTAATGAGAAGCTAGCTTTAGGAACTTTGGGAGATTTAGAGTTGTATGGAAACCTTAGATTTGATCAGTATGATAAAGGCTATGACGATGAAAAATCAAAAGAGCTATCAACAGATGATAAATCGACGAGAATTAGAGCTGGATTTGCACATGATATGACATTGTTTGATAATAGTGATAATAAAAATAGATCTACAGACTTAGCTTTAAATAATAGATTTACATATATGTATCAAGATTATTCTTATAGCTCTGATTCTAAGATGATGAGTGATAGAAGAATGTTCCATAAAGAAAATGTAAATGAAGTATCAGATATGTTAACATTTGATTTAGGAAATACACAAACTATCTATACAGTTGATTACAAAGATGTTAAAAGAGCAAGTAATGATAATAAAAAAGGTGAGATTTTAAATCAAAATTTAGAGTTCTTGATTGATGATGAAAATAGTTTTGGTCTAAACTATGGTTTAGATAAGAGGTTCACAGATATTAATACAGAAAAAGAGAATCATAATGATTTAACACTTCAAAACTACGGAACAAATTATAGATATAGTAATAATAATTTTTATTATAAAAATCGTAGAATAGAATCGAGCATATGGAATATTGATAAAATAAGTGATGCTGAAGAAAAAATTAGAGAAGATGTTTATGGATATACATATGACTTTGGTAAAAATAAGTTAAACTTAGAATATATTCAAGGTAGAGATGAAAGAGAAGAAGTAAGTTCTAAAGTAATAGATACTAAGAATAGAACATACTCGGTATCATACTCGGTAGGTGGAGATGTAGAACATCTATACAGGGCTAGTTATGAAGATTATAAAAATGCTGGAGAATGGAATAGTTCGTTATCAAACTATAACTCAGATGTAGTTTATTTATCTTATACTTATAAAGATAAAAGATTTACAGATACAGAGTTAGTTTCATATGCAGCTTCTGAATATAAAAAAACACCAGATCAACTATCACAAGTTGAAATAGATAGAATAAGACAAGTTTTAGAAGATAGAGAAAATTCTAGAGTTAAAACATTTAATCTAAATAGAATTGTAGATGATAGAACTTATTTTGGTGATTACAAAAGAGGATTTAATACATCACTTATGATGCAAAGAAACGATAAAAGATATGAAGAAACTGGAGATTATTTAAAATCTTTAGAAGAATTAGAAGGAAGATTATTCTATTCTTATAATAGAATAGGATTGGGATATATCTATAATCAAAAATCAGCTTTCGGAGATTATAGCAATTTAAGTACTTGGAAAGATACAGAAAGAGAGCATGAATTTAGTTTAAATGCAAAAATTGGAAAACCAAGTGAAGGATGGAGAACAAAAGCATATGTTAAATTCTATGATCAATTAGATGGAGAGTCAGGAGAAAATGGAAGAAGTGCTTTTGATGGATTTGGTGTAGAGTTAGGAAAAGAGTTTGGGTACTATGAATGGGCTGTTGCTTATGAAAGAGATTATTCATATAAAACAAAAGATTATGAATGGAGTATGGCACTTCAATTTAGATTGTTAACATTCCCAAATGCCAATATATTTGGATTAGGAGCATCAACTGATAAAGATAAAAAGACGTCCCCTGATACATATCTATTTAATGGAATAAAAATAGATGATTTAGAGGATTAATATAATTATTTGAAAAGAGGAGAGAGAAATGAGAATAACATTACCAAGCGGAGATATAAAAGAATTTGAAAACAGTGTGAACATGTTTGAAATTGCAAAATCAATAAGTAATTCTTTAGCTAAAAAAGCTATAGGAGCAAAAGTAGATGGAAAAGAAGTAGATATGAGCTACTTATTAGATAGAGATGCTGATATTGAAATAATAACTCCCGAGAGTGAGAAGGGAGAAGAGATCATAAAACATTCAACTGCTCATTTATTAGGACAAGCAGTTACAAGATTATTTCCAGGAACAAAGGTAGCTATAGGACCTTCAATTGAAAATGGATTCTATTATGATTTTGATCCTGAAAATCAATTTACAGATGAAGATATACAAAATATTGAACTTGAAATGAAAAAGATTGTAAAAGAAAATATAAAAATTGAAAGAATAGAGATGGTTAGAGAAGAGGCTATAGAGCACTTTAAGAACTTAGGTGAAACTTATAAAGTAGAGATAATAGAAAGTATTCCAGCTAATGAAATGTTAACATTTTATAAGCAAGGCGATTTTATAGACTTGTGTAGAGGACCACACGTACCATCTACATCTTATTTAAAAGCTTTTAAACTGAAATCAGTAGCGGGTGCATATTGGAGAGGGGATTCTAATAACAAGATGTTACAAAGAATCTATGGTTTTGCATTTGCAACTGAGCATGAACTAAAAGCACATTTAAAGTTTTTAGAAGAAGCAGAAAAAAGAGATCATAGAAGATTAGGTAAAGAGTTAGATTTATTCTTTACAAGTGATTTTGGGCCAGGATTCCCATTCTTTTTACCGAATGGTATGAAAATGAGAAATGTTTTAACTGATCTATGGAGAAAAGAACATGAAAAAGCTGGATATGAAATGATACAAACTCCAATTATGTTAAACAAAGAGCTTTGGGAAACATCTGGTCATTGGATGAACTATAGAGAACATATGTATACTTCAGAAATAGATCAGGGTGAATTCGCTATAAAACCTATGAATTGTCCAGGTGGAATTTTAGTTTATAAACATGGAAAGCATTCATACAAAGATTTGCCAATAAGAGCTGGTGAGTTAGGAATAGTTCATAGACACGAGTTTTCAGGAGCTCTTCATGGACTTATGAGAGTAAGAAACTTTACTCAAGATGATGCACATATATTTATGACGCCAGATCAAATTGAAGATGAAATTGTAGGAGTAGTAAACTTAATTGATAAATTCTATAGAGGATTATTTGGATTTGAATATTCAATTGAATTATCAACAAGACCAGAAAAAGCTATTGGCTCTAAAGAGATTTGGGATAAGGCTGAATCAGCTTTGGAAGGAGCTCTAAAAAAATTAGGAAGAAACTACAAACTAAATCCAGGAGATGGAGCTTTTTATGGTCCTAAATTAGACTTTAAAATAAAAGATGCTATTGGAAGAACTTGGCAATGTGGAACTATTCAATTGGACTTTAACTTACCTGAGAGATTTGATGTTTCTTATATAGGAGAAGATGGAGAAAAGCATAGACCAGTAATGATTCATAGAGTTGTTTATGGTTCACTAGAAAGATTTATGGGTATTTTAATAGAGCACTATGCAGGAGCATTCCCTACTTGGTTAGCACCATGTCAAGTTAAAGTATTAACTATAAATGACGAAGTAATTCCTTATGCAAAAGAGTTAGTAGCTATATTAAAATCAGAAGGAATTAGAGTTGAAATGGATACAAGAGCTGAATCTATTGGATATAAAATAAGAGAAGCAAATGGAAAATATAAAATACCAGTTCAATTAATCATTGGTAAAAGTGAAGTAGAAAATAGAGAAGTGAATATTAGAAGAATTGGTTCTCAAAACCAGGAATCTATGTCGTTAGAAAATTTTGTAGCTATGATAAAAAAAGAAGCAGCACCAAAATTTAACAACTAATTATAAAGGGATTGAGCAGGATTTTTTCCTGCTCTTTTCTATATTTAAGTAAGGAGAAAAAATGGGAATTAGATATAGTAAAATTGAAAATAAAAATAAAAGAGAGATTGTATTATTAAAAGGATTACCATGTAAATATGGAAAGTGTAAATTTTGTAATTATATAGAGGATAATTCAACAAATTTAGAAGAAATAGATCGGGTTAATAAAGTAACGTTAGAAGAAGTAACAGGAGAATTTGGAGCTTTAGAAATTATAAACTCAGGATCAGTATTTGAATTACCAGAATCAACATTAGAAAGAATTAGAGAAGTTGTGAAAAAAAAGAAGATTAAGTTAATTTATTTTGAAATTTATTATGGTTATAAAAATAGATTAGATGAAATAAAAGATTTTTTTAAAGGTGTAGATATTAGATTTAGAATGGGAATGGAAACCTTTGATGATGAATTTAGAATTAATTCATATGGAAAAAACTTTAAATTAACAAAAATAGATTTAGAAGATTTGAGTGATAAATTATATTCGATTTGTCTTTTAATTTGTGTTAAAGGTCAAACGAAAGAGATGATTCAAAATGATATTGAATTAGGATTGAAATATTTTAAAAGTATAACAATAAATATTTTTATAAATAATGGAACTGAAGTTGAAAGAGATGAAGAGTTAGTAAAATGGTTTGTAGATAAATATGCATACTTACAAGAAGATTTGAGAGTGGAGTTATTAATAGATAACAAAGATTTGGGAGTCTTTGAGCAATAAATTTTACGTTCTAAAATAAAAAAATATAAATTAGGAGGAAAAAAATGAAAGTAGTAATTGCAATTGATTCATTCAAAGGAAGTTTAAGTTCAGCAGAGTTGGGAGAAGCAATAGAACAAGGAGTAAAAAAAGTTTATCCAGAAGTAGAAATAGTTAAAGTTCCTATAGCTGATGGTGGAGAAGGAACTGTATCTTCTTTAGTTGAAGGAACAGCTGGAAAATTAATAAAAGTTATTGTTAATAATCCACTAATGGAGAAAATAGAGGCAACATATGGAATAATGGGAGATGAAACAGCTGTAATAGAAATGGCGGAAGCATCTGGATTACCATTGTTAAGCTTAGAAAGAAGAAATCCAATGAAAGCTACAACTTACGGAACAGGTGAATTAATAAAAGATGCAATTTTAAAAGGGTGTCGTGAATTTATAATAGGAATTGGTGGAAGTGCTACAAACGATGCAGGTCTTGGAATGTTACAAGCATTAGGGTTTAAGTTTTTAGATGAAAATAGAAAAGAACTAGGTTATGGTGGAGAAATTTTATCTAAAGTTAAATACATAGATTCTTCGATGAAAATGTCTCAGCTGAATGAATGTAAATTTTTAGTAGCTTGTGATGTTGACAATCCTTTTTATGGATCAAAAGGAGCAGCCGAGATATACTCAAGACAAAAAGGTGCAACAGAAGAGATGGTAAAAGAGTTGGATAAAGGATTAAAAGATTTATCTGAAGTTATAAAAAAAGAGTTAGGAATAGATATCTCTAATCTTTCTGGTTCTGGAGCAGCAGGAGGATTAGGTGGAGGATTAGTAGCATTCTTAAAAGGAGAATTAGCTCCAGGAATAGATATGATTTTAGAAAAAGTTGGCTTAGAAAAAGAACTTTCAAATGCAGATTTTGTTATAACAGGAGAGGGAAGGCTGGATCATCAAACAGCTATGGGAAAAGCTCCAGTTGGCGTTTCAAAGATAGCTAAGAAGTTTAATATACCAGTTATAGCATTAGCAGGAGGATTAACAGATGAAGCTTCACAAACTCATGAAAAAGGAATAGATAGTTTCTTTTCAATAATAAATTATCCAATTACATTAGAAGAAGCTATGAAAAAAGAGACAGCCCATAAATTTGTAAAAGGAAATGCAGAAGAAATATTTAGATTAATAAAAGTTTGTGAAAAAAAATATTCAAAGTAATTAGGAGGGTAAAATGACAGCAATAGGGGCAGTATTAGGTTTGGTAATAGCAATAATATTAATTATTAGAAAAGCAAATCCAGCATATAGTTTAATTTTAGGAGCGATATTAGGTGGAATAATAGGTGGGGTTTCACTTTCTGAAACTGTTAATCTGATGATAAGTGGAGTAAAAGATGTAACTCCAGCTATAGTTAGAATTTTGACAGCTGGAGTTTTAGCTGGGATTTTGATAAAAACAGAAGCAGCAACAAAAATAGCAGAAACAATAATAGATACTTTAGGTGAAAAAAGAGCTATTTTAGCATTGGCTTTATCAGCTCTTATTTTAACATCAATAGGTGTATTTGTAGACGTTGCAGTAATAACAGTTTCTCCAATAGCATTAGCTATTGCAAGAAAATTAAAAATGTCAAAAATGTCAATGTTACTAGCTATGGTAGGTGGAGGAAAATGTGGAAATATAATCTCTCCAAATCCAAATACAATATCAGCAGCAGAGAATTTTGGAGCTTCGTTATCATCAGTTATGTGGGTAAATATAGTACCTGCAATAATTGGATTAATAGCGACTGTTTTTATAGCTAATCTTTTAGTTGAAAAAGGAGAAAAGGTTTTAGATGTAGAAAACGTAGAAGAAAAGACTGATTTACCTAGTTTTTTTGGAAGTATAATAGGTCCAGTTGTAACAATTTTACTTTTATCATTAAGACCAATAGCAGGAATAAATATTGATCCTTTAATAGCTTTACCTGTTGGAGGATTAGTTGGAATAATTATCATGGGTAAAACAAAAAAATTAAAAGAATCGATGGAGTATGGGTTACAAAAAATGTCAGGAGTAGCAATCTTATTAGTTGGTACAGGAACAGTAGCGGGGATTATAAAAAATTCGACATTAAAAGATGTAATTCTTTCTGTTTTAGAGAAAACTCATATTAATGAACATTTAATAGCACCAATAGCAGGGGCTTTGATGTCAGGAGCAACAGCTTCAACAACAGCGGGAGCAACAATAGCTTCAGCAACATTCTCAGGAGCTATTTTAGCTGCAGGAGTAAGTGCTGTATGGGGAGCTGCGATGGTAAATTCAGGGTCTACAGTTTTAGATCATCTTCCACACGGATCGTTTTTTCATAGTACTTGTGGTGCAAGCAATATGAGTCTAGAAGAAAGATTAAAATTAATACCTTATGAATCTGCAATAGGATTAATAATTGCAGTATCATCATTTTTAACATATTTAGTAGTAGGATAAAAAAAAACTGGAGAAAAATTTCTCCAGTTTTTTTAAATTTCTATATCTTCTCGAGATATCTCTTTTACTTCACCAGGAAGCATACCTTCTAAAGTAAGATTTCCAAAAGTAACTCTTTTTAAATATACAACTTTATTTTTTACAGCCTTAAGCATTTTTTTTACCTGATGATATTTTCCCTCTGTAATTGTTAAGTAAATACTTTTTGAAGATATATATTCCACTTTACTAGGTAGAGATGTATAATCAGTATCTAATTTAACACCTGATTCTAAAGAGATGATATCATCTTTTGAAATATCTTTATCAAGTTCAACATAATAAGTTTTCTCCATATTTCTATCGGGGTGTGCCATAGCATGGCTTAAATCACCATCACTTGTGAAAAGTAATAATCCCTCTGTATCTTTATCTAATCTTCCAACTGGGGCAACAGAATTTTTATTAATATAATCAGGTAAAAGTTCAGCAACAGTTTTTTTATTGTCATCCCACATAGCTGTAATATATCCTGAAGTTTTGTACATGATATAATATTTTAATTCTTTTTTCTCAGGAATAAGCCCGTCAAAAGTAATAATATCTATATTCCATTCAACTTCGGTTGCATCATTTACTTCAATAGCACCATTAACAGTTACTCTACCTTCAGCAATAGCTTTTTTAATTTTTCGTCTACTACATACACCACATTCAACTAAGTATTTTTCTAATCTTAATTTCAACTTTAATTTCAACCTCACCTTTTTTGTTTTCTTTTTATAAAGATGTTAACATATTTATCATATTTTTGCAAAACTAGCTATTTTTTTAGAAAGAATTGTGTTAATTTATAGTAGGAGTAAAAAAAAGTAATTCAGGAGGAAAAATGAGTTTTTTATTAGAGAAATTTTTAGAATACGTAAAAATTGATACAACAGCAGATTCAAAGAGTAAAACATGTCCAAGTACAGATATTCAGTGGGATTTAGCAAAAATTATAGTTAAAGACTTAGAAGAGATAGGATTAATGGATATAACTTTAGATGAAAATGGATATATAATGGCGACATTAAAATCAAATTCAAAAAAAGATATTCCTACAATAGGATTTATTGCACATATGGATACAGCACCATCTTTTAATGGAACTAACGTGAAGCCAAGAATAATAGAGAACTATAATGGAACTGATATTGTTTTAAATAAAGAACTCAATATAGTTATGCATACAAAAGATTTTCCAGAATTAAAAAAATATATTAATCAAGATTTAATAGTAACTGATGGAACAACTCTTTTAGGAGCAGATAATAAAGCTGGAATAGTCGAAATTATGACTGCTTTAAAATATTTAAAAGAAAATCCACAGATAGAGCATGGAGAGATTAAAATAGGAATAACTCCTGATGAAGAGATTGGTAGAGGGGCAAATTTGTTTAATATAGAAAAATTTGGAGCTGAATTTGCATATACAATCGATGGCGGAGAGTTAGGAGAGTTAGAATTTGAAAACTTCAATGCAGCATCAGCAAATATAGTTATAAAAGGAAGAGATATTCATCCAGGAGCGTCAAAAAATAAAATGATAAATGCAATGCTTTTAGGAATGGAGCTAAACTCAATGTTGCCTGTAAATGAAAGGCCTGAATATACTGATGAATACGAAGGTTTTTTCCTATTAACTAATTTTAAAGGAACAATTGAATTAACAGAGATAGATTATATAATAAGAGATCATTCAAAAGAAAAATTTTTAGAGAAAAAAGAATTGATATCTAATGCAACAAAATATTTACAGAAAAAGTATTGTGATGCAGAGTTAGTTTTAACTTTAACAGATAGCTATTATAATATGAAAGAGATGATTGAACCAGTTTATCATATAGTTGATTTAGCGAAAAAAGCTATGTTAGAATTAGAGATAGAACCCATAATAAAACCTATAAGAGGTGGAACTGATGGAGCTAGATTATCATTTAAAGGATTACCTTGTCCAAATGTTTTTACAGGTGGACATAATTTTCATGGAAAATTTGAATTTATTCCAATTCAATCAATGGAAAAATCTGTAAAAGTAATTTTAAAAATAGTTGAAATTATTTCAAGATAATATTCTGAGGTGGCGAATGAAGACATATCATTTTATAATTAAAGGTAAAGTTCAAGGTGTTGGCTATAGAATAACAACTCAGCTTAATGCCCAAAGATTTGGAATTAAAGGAAGTGTTAGTAATTTGCTTAATGGAGATGTTGAAATTTTTGCTCAAGGTGATGAAATTATAATTAAAAATTTTAAAAAGTATTTAAAAATAGGCTCAATAATGAGTAAAGTAGAGATTGTAGAAGAATCAATTTTGGACAAAGATAATTTTGAAAACTTTAAAATAATTTATTGAGAAAGTGGTGATAGAAATATTCTGTCACCACTTTATTATTATTCTGGAAATAAGATATTGTTTAAAAGCATAGCTAAATCAGCTGCACTACATTCAACAATATGAGCCATAATTATTTCATTATTATCACTCTCTATATTTAAGAAAACTCTATTATTTTGTAAAAGAATGTCTTTGACTATACCTGCTCCAACTTTATAAGATCCTGAAGCTTTAGAGATAGCTAAAACCTCATACTCTTCATCTAAGATACTTAAAGATTCAAGATTTAAATTTTGTAAATGTTCTCTGATTAATTCTTCTGACTGGATATAAAAATTTTCTAAGATTCCAACATATTTATCTTTTTTTATCAATTTGTCAACTAAAACAGCTAAAGAGAAAGAATGAAAAATATCTTCAATGTTATATGCAGAAGGAGTTTCTTCTTTGTTTTTTAAAAAGATTTCGATCCCATTATCACCCTGTTTAATTGTTTCTATAATAGGGGTTTTGGTACCATCTAAATAATCAATAACATCAACTTCTAAGTTAAGAACAGAGAGTTTTTTCGCCTTTTCTTTTTTTATAAGCATTTCAAATTCAAGTTCAATCTTTTCGTAAAAATTAACAATAAAATCCTTAAAAAAGTTTTGTTTCATAAATTAATCACCACCATAATTTTTAGGATATTATAACATAAAAACTGTGATATAATATATAAAAGATAAAAAAAGTGAGGTATATAAAATGATAGTTTGTCCTGTTTGTAGTAAGAAAATGCAAAAAATTGAAAGAAAATATATATGTGAGGGAAATCATAATTTTGATATTTCAAAGTTTAATCATGTAAACTTATTGCTATCTAGTCAAAAAAATAGTAAACTCCCAGGAGATAATAAAGAGATGGTTCTGAGCAGAAAAAATTATTTAGAGAAAGGTTATTATAAAGGAATATCTGACGCTATAAATGAAATTGTAAATAAAAATTTAAAAGGATTAAAAGAAGTTAATATTTTAGATATTGGTTGTGGTGAAGGATATTATACAAGCAGATTAAAAAATAACTTAGATGATTTAGGTGTTGAAAGTAATATAATAGGAATCGATATATCGAAAGAAGCAATTATATCAGCAGCAAAATCATACAAAAAAATAGAATGGATTGTAGCTAGCGCAAGCTCATTACCAATAGAAGATGAATCTTTAGACTTTATAGTATGTATGTTTGCAAAAATAATTCCAGAAGAAAAAATGAGGACTTTAAAAAAAGGTGGAAAATTAATAATAGTTTCAACAGGAGAAAATCATTTGCTTCAATTAAAAGAGATTGTTTATGAAACTGTTAGAAAAGATTATTATTCTCCAGTGGAAGATTTAAATATATTTAGCCATTTAGAAACTTTAAATGTAAAATATGATAAAGAAATTTTAGAGAAAGATAGCATTGAAAATTTGTTTAATATGACACCATATAGATGGAGAAGCCCTCAATCAGGAGTTGAAAAGTTATTCTCTTTAGATAAATTAAAAACAACAATTGAAGTAAATATAGATGTTTTTGAAAAAAATAAAAAAAATAAAACTTTTATCAACTTATTCTCGTCAAAAAAGTGTAATTAGAAAATAAGAAGTTTTGTAATTGCATGAAACTTTATACAAATAATAAAAGTGTTATTTAATCCCCCCCTGTAAACGACCTTCTACCCCCCCAGAAGGTCGTTTGTTTTTTTTGAAAAAATTAATACAACATAAAATTTTAGAAGTGTTTTTTTTTAGTAAATTCTATTGTATAATATAGTTAAAAATAAAAACCATTCAGAGGAGGAATTAATGAATAAAAACTTTGTTCACTTACATTTACATACAGAGTACAGTCTTCTAGATGGGGTTGGAAAGATTGATGAATATTTAGATAGAGCTAAAGAATTAAAAATGAAAGCTATGGCAATAACAGATCATGGAAATATGTATGGAGCTATAGAATTTTATAAAAGTGCAATGGCTAGAGGGATAAAACCAATTATAGGAATTGAAGCATATATTTCAGAGTTTGAAATGACTAAAAAAGAGGGTAGAAATTTTCATTTGGTGTTATTAGCAAAAAACTTAATTGGTTATAAAAATCTTTTGAAAATTTCATCAAGTGGTTTTTTAAATGGATTTTACTACAGACCTCGTGTGGATAAAGATTTTTTAAAAAAACATAGTGAAGGAATAATTGCTTTATCTGCTTGTATGCAAGGTGAAGTTTCAAGAGCAATATTAGAGAATGAATCCGAAGAGATAATAAACGAAAAAATAAATAGTTATATAGAAATATTTGGGAAAGAGAATTTTTATTTAGAAATACAAGGAAATGGTATAGATGGACAAAAAGAATTAAATAAAGAACTTTTTAGTTATGCTAAAAAACATTCTATTCAATGTAGTGCAACAAATGATACACACTATGTTTATGAAGGTGATCATATATTACAAGACTTGGTGATCTGTATTCAGACTGGAGCGAAGGTTTCAGATAATAATAGAATGAAGATAGATACAAAAGAACTTTTTTTTAAAAGTAGAAGTGAAATGATAATTTCTTTGGGTGAAGAGTTTATAGATGCAATTAATACAACAGAAGATATAGCAAATAGGTGCAATTTAGAGTTAGAATTTGGAAAATTAAAATTTCCAGAATATGAAATTCCTAATTGTGTAGAAAGTTCTGCAGATTTTTTAAGAAAAATAGTATATAAAGGTTTAGCAGAGAGATATCCCGCAGGATTAACTGAAGAGTTGTTAAAAAGAATAGAATATGAATTAGATGTAATTTTAAAAATGGGATATGAACAATATTTTATAGTTGTATGGGACTTTATAACTTATGCGAAAGGTATAAATATACCTATAGGGCCAGGGAGAGGTTCAGCAGCAGGAAGTTTAGTTGCCTATTCGTTACGAATAACAGATTTAGATCCAATAAAATATAATCTTATTTTTGAAAGGTTTTTAAATCCCGAAAGAATTTCAATGCCAGATATAGATATAGATATTTGTCAAGAGAGAAGAGGAGAGGTAATAGAGTATGTAACTAAAAAATATGGTGAAGATAAAGTTGCTCAAATAATAACATTTGGAAGAATGAAAGCAAGAGCGGCTTTGAGAGATGTTGGAAGAGTTTTAGATATTAATTTAGCTAAGATTGATAGAATAACAAAATTAATTCCTGCATTTTCAACTTTAGCAGAAGCCTTAAAAGAAAATACAGAGTTTAGAGAGATGTATACAGAAGATTTAGAAGTAAGGAATTTAGTTGATTTATCTCAGCGTTTAGAAAATAAAGTGAGACACGCATCAATACACGCAGCGGGAGTAGTAATAACTAAAGATCCTTTGACAGATATAGTTCCTTTATATGGAGACAATAAAACAAGAGCAATTTCTACTCAATACCAGATGAAAGAATTAGAAGATTTAGGATTGTTAAAAATGGATTTTTTAGGTTTAAGAAATTTAACAAATCTTCAAAGGACAATTGATTATATAAAAGAAAGTAAAGAAAAAAACATAAAATTAGATGACATACCTTTAAATGAAAAATTGGTTTATGAAATGTTATCAAAAGGGGATAGTTTAGGAGTATTTCAATTAGAATCAGCAGGAATAAGAAGAATATTAATTCAATTAAAGCCAACTCATTTTGAAGATGTAATCGCATTATTAGCTCTTTATAGACCTGGTCCATTAGGGTCAGGTATGGTAGAAAACTTTATAAATTGTAAAAATGGTTTAGAAGAGATAAAATATCCACATCCAAGTTTAGAGAAGGTTTTAAAAGAAACTTATGGTGTCATTCTTTATCAAGAACAAGTAATGAAAATAGCCAATATAATGGCGAGTTATTCTTTGGGAGAAGCAGATTTGCTGAGAAGAGCTATGGGAAAAAAAGAAGCTTCTACAATGGATGAAAATAGAGAAAAATTTGTAAAAAGATCTGAAGGAAATGGATATTCAAAAGAAAAAGCAGAAGAGATATTTTTCTTGATAGATAAATTTGCAGGATACGGATTTAATAAGTCGCATTCAGCTGCCTACGCATTAATAGCTTATTGGACAGCCTACTTCAAATGTTTTTATCCAGAGGAGTATTATGCAGCTATAATGACCTCTGAAAAAAGTAATGTAGAGAATGTTGCTTTTTATATAGAAGATGCTAAAGCTCATAAAATTAAATTGAAATTGTCAGATGTAAATAATCCCGAATCAAAGTTTACTATAGAGAATGGTGGAATAAGATTCTCTTTAGCAGCTATAAAAAATGTAGGTGAAAGTTTAGCTCAAAAAATAAAAATCGAATTTGAAAAAAATGGGAATTTTTTCAGATATGAAGATTTTATCTACAGAATGAGAGGGCAAGGTTTAAATAAAAAAAATATAGAAGCTTTAATTTATGCAGGAGCTTTAGATTCACTATCAGGAAGTCGTAAACAGAAGATAGAATCTATTGAACAAGTAATAGATTATACAAACAAAAAAATAAAAGAAGATGATATTCAACAGATGAATCTTTTCGGTGGTGCAAAGTCAGAGGTAGTAAATTTTGCATTTCCAGAAGTGACAGATTTTACTTCTGAAGAAAAATTAGATGGCGAAAAAGAATATTTAGGATTTTATTATAGTGCTCATCCTTTAGATAAATATAGTTGGATAAGTAGAACATATAAAATGAACAAAATTTTAGATATAAAATTAGAAAATTCACTGCATATAGTGAAAACTTATGGTATACTAAGAGATGTAAAAAAAATATTAACAAAGAAAAATAGAGAGCCTATGTGTACTTTTATTCTAGAAGATTACTATGATAAAATATCTGGAATTGTTTTTCCTAGAGAATACAAAACACTACTAAATATAGAGTTAGAAGGAAAAGCAGTAATAATAGATGGCACTATTCAAGTAGATTATTTTAATGGTAATGAAACTAAGAAATTAGTTGTAAAAAATATTAAATTTTTAAATTCAATTGAGTTTAATGAAAAAAATCGAGTTTATATTTTAATAAATGATAAATCAAAGGATAAATATAGTCGGTTGAAGGAACTATTATTAAGTTCTAAAGGTGAAGTGCCATTAAGTTTTGCTATAGATATAGATGGAATTAAAGAAGTTAAAAAATCAAAAATAACTATAGAGATAACTGCTGATTTAATAAAAAAAATAAAATATTTATTAGGAGAAGAGAGCATAGTTATCAGGTAATATAACGCATGTTATCTTGATTCATTTTTTAAATTATGTTAGAATAGGTTATAAAAAATGATGGAGGAGTTATGAAAAAAGATGAGCTTCAAATAGAAGATTTAATTAATATACTTAGTGAGTCTGGACTTACAGAGATTTGTTATGAAGAAAATGAAAATATAAAAATAAATATAAAAAAATTACCACACAAAAAAAATGTTGTACCAAAAGAAATTCTACAAGTAAAAAAAGAAATTAAAAAAGTTGAAGAAAATATAAAAATGATAACATCTCCAGGGATAGGAAAATATTTTTATACTAACTCTGTAGAAGTTGGCAACAAAATAAAGGTTGGACAGGATCTTGGATATATTTATGTAATGGGATTAAAAACTCCTTTAAAAGCTACAGTTACTGGTGAAATAATAGAAATAACAGTACAAGATGGTGGAGTGGTTGATTATGGAAAAGTATTACTTAAAGTAAAAGCTATAGCAAGATAATTGGGAGGATTTTATGTTTAAAAAGATATTAATTGCTAACAGAGGTGAAATAGCTGTTAGAATAATAAGAGCTGCAAAAGAGCTAGGAATAAAGACAGTTGCTGTTTATTCTGAAGCTGATAAAGAAAGTTTACACGTAAGATTAGCTGATGAAGCTGTTTGTATTGGTGGGCCTTTAAGTACAGATTCATATTTAAAAATTCCAAATATATTAGCAGCAGCAGAAATAACAGGAGCAAATGCAATTCATCCAGGATATGGATTTTTATCTGAAAATGCTAGGTTTGCAAGAATATGCCAAACACATAATATAACTTTCATAGGACCAAGTCCAGAAGCAATTGAAAGTATGGGTGATAAAGCTACAGCAAGAAAAACTGCTATTGAAAATTCAGTTCCACTTACAAATGGAACAGGAATTATTAGAAGTATAGAGGAAGCTAGAAAAGAAGTAGAAGAAAGAATTGGGTATCCAGTAATGATTAAAGCTACTGCTGGTGGCGGTGGAAAAGGTATGAGATTTGCTAGAACTGAAGAGGAGTTAGAAAGTAAAATAATAGCTGCCCAAACAGAAGCAGAAGCGGCGTTTGGAAATCCAGACGTATATATAGAGAAGTTTGTTGAAAATCCTAGACATGTTGAAATTCAAATAATTGGAGATAAGCATGGAAATGTTATTCATTTAGGAGAGAGAGATTGCTCTATTCAAAGAAGACATCAAAAATTAATTGAAGAAGCTCCTTCTTATAAATTACCATCAAAGGTTAGAAAAGCTATGGGAGAAGCAGCTGTAAAATTAGCTAAGTCAATTAGTTATGATTCAGTAGGAACATTAGAATTTTTAGTTGATAAAGATGATAACTACTACTTTATGGAAATGAATACAAGAGTTCAAGTTGAACATACTGTTACAGAAATGGTGACAGGAATAGATATTATTAAATTACAAATTAAAGTTGCAGAAGGTGAAAGAATAAATATATCTCAAGAAGATGTTGTTTTATTTGGGCATGCAATTGAATGTAGAATAAATGCAGAAGATACAAAATCAGGATTTTTACCCTCGCCAGGAATACTTGAAACTTATATAGTTCCAGGTGGACCAGGAGTGAGAGTAGACTCTCATTCATATCAAGGATATGAAATTTCACCTTATTATGATTCGATGATTGGAAAGCTTATTGTCCATGGAATTACTAGAGAAGAAGCTATTGAAAAAATGAAAAGAGCATTGAATGAGTTCATTATAGAGGGCATAGATACAACTATTCCATTTCACTTAGAAGTTTTAGATAATAAAATTTATAGAGCAGGAAGAGTTACAACAAAGTTTATTGAAGATAATTTTGAAAAAAATTAAATAAATAGCTAGGAAAAAAATTAAATAAATGTAATAATATATGTATAATATCTACGGAGGTGTTTTATATGAACGAATTAGGAAATATAAAAATAGCAGATGATGTAGTAAAGACAATATCAGCAAAGGCAGCACAGGATGTTTCTGGAGTTTATAAGCTAGCTGGTGGAGTAGCAGATGAAGTTAGTAAGATGCTAGGAAAGAAAAGGCTTACAAACGGTGTCAAAGTAGAAGTTGGAGAAAAAGAATGTAGTGTTGAAGTATATATAATAGTTGAATATGGTTATCAAATATCTGAAGTAGCTCAAAATGTTCAAAAGAATGTTTTAGCAGCAGTAAGTACAATGACTGGCTTAAAAGTAGTAGAGATAAATGTATTTGTACAAGATGTAAAAATTTTAGAAGAAGAACAAGAAGATAATCAAGAAAATATAGATATAATATAATTAATAAAAAAGAGGCGTTTTATTACGCCTCTAATCTTTCTTTACAGGGGTGAGTTTATTGATAAAAAAAATAGTGTTTTTCTTTGCATGGTTGGGTATGTTTACTATATCTTCATTAGGTATAGGTTATGTTACAATGCCACAATATTTTTCAACAATAGATACAAGCTCACTTATGTTTAAAGTAGTAATTTTTAATATATGTTTAGCTTATATATGTGTAACAATATTAAAATTATTATCTAATTTTTCAAAACAAAAAGATTATGTTATAAAAAATGATCATGGATCAGTGCATATTTCAACAGATACAGTAAAAAATCTAATTAGAGAAATATTATCAAAAGATAATGATATAAAGGGTTTAAGAATAGATTGTGGAAATAGAGGTAGTAAGTATTTTGTTAAGTTAAATTTAGATATGATATCAAATAATAATTTATCTATAAAAACTGTAGATATTCAGAATTTAGTAAAAAATTCATTGGAAGAAAAACTCGATTTAAAAGTTGATTATATAGAGGTAAAAATTTCAAAATTATCAATAAAAAAAGATGTAGTTGGATAATAGGGGGCAAATATGATGTTAGAAAAGATTATTGAAAACTTTATTCTTAATTTCAAAAAATATCTATATGCTGTCTTGGGTTTAATATGTGGAGTTCTTTTAGTGCAATATGGATTATTAAAAACAATATTTATATTGCTTTTAATGGTCATAGGGTATAAACTAGGAGATAGAGATTTTCAAAATAAGTTAAAAAAACAAATATTAAATAGATTAAAAGAATAGAAAGGAAATAATAATAATGAGTAGAAGAGTAGCGAGAGAAGAATTGTTTAAAATAGTATTTGAAGCGGAGTTGACTGAAGTTAAGATAAACGAAACTTTAGAAAGTTACCTATTAAGAGATGAAACTAATTTAAACACAAATGAGAAAGAGTTTATAGAAAAATACTGTAATGGTATGACTTTAAACGATGAAAAAGTTGTAGAGACTTTAAAAAGTAATATAACAGGATGGAACTTAGAAAGAATTGGAAATGTAGAAAAGGCTTTATTAAAAATATCTACATATGAGCTTTTATTTGAAGAAGTTCCAGAAGAAATAATTGTAAATGAAGTTGTAGAATTAGCTAAAAAATACGGTGATGATAAATCACACGAATTCATAAATGGAGTTTTAGCTAAAATAGTTGTAGAAAAAAATAGCTAAGAATTAAAAAAGAGGATAACATTTTATAAAATGTTATCCTCTTTTTTAATTTTTTCTAAAACTGAGAGCTTCTAACAGATGTTTTTTTTCAATATTAGGAGCATTATCTAAATCAGCAATAGTTCTAGCTACTTTTAATATTTTATGATATGTTCTCATAGATAAATTTAAGCTTCGGATAGATGTTCTAATTGTATTTTCACATTCATCATTTAAAAAGCAGAAGGTTTCAATATCATTATTGTTCATATCTCGATTTAGTTTATCAGATGAAAACCTAGATTTTTGTATTTCTCTTGCTTTAATAACTCTTTCTTTTATTATTTTTGATGAATCACCGACCTCTTTATCTAAAATTTCTCTATCATCTAATCTGTTAATTTGAACATACAAATCAATTCTATCTATTATTGGACCCGATAATTTTTTAGTGTATCTTCTTAAATCATAAGGAGTACAGGTGCATAACTCTTCATTAAATTTATTTCCACAAGAACATGGATTACAAGCAGCAACAAATATTAATTTAGCAGGGAATTCCATTTTACCTAAGCTTCGAGTAATTGAAATTCGTTTTTCTTCAAGTGGTTCTCTTAAGCTTTCAATAACAACTCGATCAAACTCTGTAAATTCATCTAAAAAAAGTACGCCATTATTTGCTAAGCTAATCTCACCAGGTTTTGGAGTTCGGCCACCACCAATTATAGAGGTAGTTGTTGAAGTGTGGTGTGGATCTCTGAATGGTCGATTTATAACAATCGGAATTCTTTCATTTAATTCGCCAGCGATGCTATATATTTTAGTAGTTTCAATAATTTCATCTTCAGACATAGATGGTAATATTGTAGGAATTCTTTTAGCAAGCATTGATTTACCACTTCCAGGGGCACCAACCATTATAATGTTATGCCCACCTGCTGCAACAATTTCTAGAGCTCTTTTACCAAGAATTTGAGCTTTAACATCTAACATATCTAAATTGTTTTTAATTTCATTAATAGGATTAATAACTCGTTTACTTCTGATTGTTCCTTCTTCAATAAATTTAACGACATCTCTTAAATTTTTAACAGGAATTATATCAATATTTTTGATAATAGATGCTTCTTCTAAGTTTTCTTCAGGAATAATAACTCCTTTAAATCCCTTGCTCTTTGCTAATAAAACACCACTAATAATTCCATCAGCTCTTCTAATTTCTCCAGTTAAAGAAAGCTCTCCCATTAATAAATAATCTTTTAATATTCCTCGATAATCAGATATGAATCTCATACCTATCATAATTCCTATAGCAATTGGTAAATCAAAATGGGATCCTCTTTTTTTTATATTAGCAGGAGTTAAATTCACAACAATTCTTCGAGGTTCTAAAAGATATCCCATATTTTTTATTCCTGACCGAATACGATCTCTACTTTCGGATATAGTTGCGTCACCTAATCCTACAATATTAAAAATTGGTAATCCATTTGTTACATCAACTTCAACCTCAACCAAAAATGGTTCAATACCCAAATAACTTGAACTTAATACTTGAACTAACATAAAACCTCCTTGTTATAAAAAATAAACTTACTTATTAGAAATAATAGTTATTTTATTGTATGTACTCAGGATTCATTTCTTTCTTTTTTTTAACTTAAAAAACAAATAAAAAAGATTTGACATATTTTCAAAAAAGGTGTATATTATATTTATAAACAAATTTGTAACAATTACAAATAAGTAATGGAAACAATTAAATGAAAATTAAGTGTATTATATATAGAAATCGAGGAGGATTAAAATGTCAAAAGTAAAATGTACAGTATGTGGAGAAGTATTTGAAGAGGCTTTAGGAGCTTGCCCTTTATGTAAAGTAGGATTAGATAAATGTGTTCCATTTGATGAAACAGCAGGAAGAGTATGGGCTACTGAACATAAAGTTGGAGAAGGTCTATCTTGCGGAGATCAAGAAATAATCGAAGGATTGAGAGCAAATTTCAATGGTGAATGTATGGAAGTTGGAATGTACTTAGCGATGGCTAGAGTAGCAGACAGAGAAGGGTATCCAGAAGTAGCAGAAGCTTACACAAGAATAGCTTTTGAAGAAGCTGGTCATGCTGCAAGATTTGCAGAATTATTAGGAGAAGTAGTAACTGATTCTACAGAAGAAAACTTAAAAAGAAGAGTAGAAGCTGAATATGGAGCAACTTCAGGAAAGTTTGACCTTGCAAAAAGAGCAAAACAATTAGGATTAGATGCAGTACATGATACAGTTCATGAAATGGCAAAAGATGAAGCTAGACATGGAAGAGCTTTCTTAGGTTTATTAGAGAGACATTTCCAAAAAAAATAGATAAAAAAGTAGAGTGCTTGATTTAATCAAGCACTCTTTTTCGTTTATTGAAGTTTTGGTAATATTATGGTACTATTAAAGTATTATAAGGGATAAAGGTGATAAATTTGGGAAGAATAACATATGTTACAGGTGGGGCAAGAAGCGGAAAAAGTTATTTTGCTGAAAAAAAGGTTTTTGAAACTAAAAAAGAAAGAATATATATAGCAACAGCTTTGTCTTTTGATGATGAAATGAAAGAAAGAGTTCATTTGCACAAACTTCAAAGAGGTGAAAAGTGGATAACAATAGAAAAATATAAAAACATCACCGAATTATTGGAAGAGTATAAAGAATCAGATAAAATTATTCTTTTGGATTGTTTAACTAATTTAGTAAGTAACAATATGATTATGGATAGAGAAATAGATTGGGATAATTTTCCTCAAAAAGAAGTTCAGAATTTAGAGAGTGAAATAAAAATAGAAGTTCAAAAATTAATAAAATTTATAAAAGAAAGTAATCTTGATATGGTTATAGTTTCAAATGAAGTTGGAATGGGATTAGTTCCAGCATATGCTTTAGGAAGATGTTTTAGAGATATCGCTGGAAGAATAAACCAGTTAGTAGCAAAAGAAAGCGATGAAGCTTATCTTATAGTTTCAGGACTAGAATTAAAATTAAAATAGAATTGGAGGAAAACATGAACGGTTTAGCATTACTTTTTAAATTTATGACAAGATTACCATTTCCTGGAGGAAATAGATTTGATTCAAAAGCTTTAGGAAATTCTATAAAATGGTTTCCAATAGTTGGATTAGCAATAGGTATCATAAATTTATTTACAGCATCAGTATTAGAGTTGATTATTCCATCCCCTCTTTTAATAGGTATAATATTGGTTACGTTAGATGTAATAATAACAGGTGGACTACATTTGGATGGGTTAGCTGATACTTTTGATGGAATATTTAGCTATAGAAGTAAACACAAAATGTTAGAGATAATGAAAGATTCTAGAGTAGGAACAAATGGAGTTTTAGTATTAGTTCTTTATTTTATATTTAAAATAGCATTTTTAGTTGAAACATCAGAATTGCTTGGAATAAATCAAGGGGTAATAATGTTGTTAGTTCCAATTTTATCTAGAATAGTTGGAGTTGTAAATTGTGCTTTCGAACCATATGCAAGAGCAACTGGAATGGGAAAAACATTTGTAGAAAATACAAATAAAAATGGAGTTTTAATATCTTATATGACAATATTAATTATTTTATTTGGAGTATCTAATTATTATGGACTATCTTTTAAAAATTTATTTATTATTTTAAATATTTTAATGATATCTGCTTTTTTATTTGGGAAATTAATGACAAGAAAGATAGGTGGAATAACAGGTGATACTTTAGGAGCTTTATTAGAATTATCTTCAGTATTATCATTAATACTAATGTATCTATTTTTATAGAAAAGGAGTTGTGGATGGGGAAAGTTATTTTGATTAGGCATGGAGAATCAGAATTAAATGCTAAAGGAGTTTATTATGGATCGTTAGATCCATCATTAACTGAATTAGGAAAAGAACAAGCAAAAAATACGAGAAATATTTTAAAAAATATTGATTATCACAGAATATATGCGAGTGATTTAAAAAGAGCTTTTGATACAGCTTCAATAGTAAATTTTAAAGATTTAAATATAGTTGTAGATAAAGGATTAAGAGAGCTAAATTTTGGAGTTTTTGAGGGTTTTACTTTTGAAGAGATCCAAACAAAATATCCAAAAGAATTAGAAGAAAGTCAAAAAAATTGGAAAGACTATAATTATGTAACAGGTGAGAGTGTAGTTGAACTTCAAAATAGAGCTATTGATTTTATAGCTCAAAATATTAATTTAAATGAAAATACAGTTTTAGTTACTCATTGGGGAGTCATAAATACTATTTTAAGTCATTATTTTTCAAAAGGATTGGATGCTTATTGGAAATTTAGTGTTAAGAATGCAGGTGTTGTTATAATTGAGTTTTCGGATGGTTATCCAATATTAAAAGGCTTAAATATAGGGGTATGAAATGAATAGAATAAAAGAAATTCAAAATAAAATAAAAGCTGTAGATATAACTGCTATGGAAAACTGTAAAAAAATTTTAGATACTAGAATGAAGCCAGAAAAAAGTTTAGGTGTTTTAGAAGAGTTAGCAATAAAGGTTGCAGGAATTACAGGAAAATCATTGAATTCTTTAAATGCAGGGTGCCATTTTATAGCATCTTCAGACAATGGAGTCATAGAAGAAGGTGTTTCTTCTTGTCCCTTAGAGTATACAAGAATAGTTTCAGAAGCTATGTTGGATTCTTTTGCCGCTATAGGTATTTTATGTAAAAATTTAAAAATTCCATTAAATTTAATAGATGTTGGAATAAAAGGTGATATTAATAAAAAATATACAAATTTATATAGAAAAAAAATAGCTTATGGAACAAAGAATTTTGTAAAAGAACCTGCTATGAGCTTAGAAGAAGTTATATCCGCTATAAATATTGGAATAGAGATGATTAAAGAGAAAAAAGAGTATGATTTTTATTCAAATGGAGAGATGGGAATTGCAAACACAACTACAAGTTCAGCAATATTGTATGCTTTAACAAAAGAAGACATAGATAATGTTGTAGGTTATGGAGCAGGACTTTCAGATAAAGGTTTAAAAAGAAAAAAAGAAATTATTAAGATCGCAGTAGAGAGTTATAATCTATTTAATAAAGAGCCACTTGAAGTTTTAAGATGCGTAGGAGGATTAGATATAGCTTGTATGGTTGGATTGTATTTAGGAGCAGCTATTGAACGTAAACCTATGTTGATAGATGGATTTATATCAGCAGTTGCAGCTTTAGTTGCAACAAGAATTGAACCAAAGGTAGAGGGATATTTAATAGCAACACATATGAGTGAAGAACCTGGAATGAAAACAGTTATGAAAGCCTTAGGCTTAAAAACATTTTTACAGATGGAGATGCGTTTAGGAGAGGGAACAGGAGCAGTATTAGCATATCCTATTTTAAAAGCAGCAGTAGAAATACCTAAAATGATGAAAACAAAAGATGAAATTTATAAAATGTTCCAATAAAGATGTAGTAGGGGTGATTAATTTGGAAAAAAGCCAAATGCAAGGACACCGAAAGAGATTACGGGAAAAGTATTTAAAAATTGGATATAAAGGTCTAGAAGATTATGAGATATTAGAGCTTATTTTGACATATTCTATAAAGATTAAGGATTGCAAAGGGATATCCAAAGATTTATTACATGAATTTAAGACGATTGATGCAGTTGTAAAAGCTGAGATTAACGACTTGAAAGAAATAGAAGGTGTTGGAACAGAAACAGCGTTGCAATTAAAACTTATTGGTGATGTAATATCAAATCATTATTTTAAAAGTGTAAAAACAGCAGATCTTAAAACATTAAAAGGAAAAACAGATTTGATAAACTATTTAAAAGATGATGTTGGTTCTTTGAAAAATGAAGAGTTTAAAGTTGTTTATTTGAGTACAGATAATAGAATTGTTGCTGATGAAGTTCTTTTTAAAGGAACAATTGATAGAAGTGTTGTTTACCCAAGAAAAATAATGGAACAAGCAATACACAATAGAGCAAAAGGAATTATATTTGCCCATAATCATCCAAGTGGAAATTTAACGCCTTCAAAAAAAGATATTGAGCTTACTTTAGAGATGCAAGAGCTGTTTGAAAAAGTAGACATAAAGCTTTTGGATCATATTATAGTGAGTGATGAATCATATTATAGTTTTTATGAGAATGGACTAATTGAATATTATTAAAAATTGACCCTCTTAGTACTAAGAGGGTCTTTTCAAAAAAGGATTAAAGGGAGTGAAATAAAAATGTTTGAATATTTAAATGGAGTAATTAAAATAAAAAAAGCTGAATATTTAGCGGTCGATGTAAATGGGATTGGATATAGAGTTTATATAACTTTAAAAACATATGATAAAGTAAAAATTGGAGAAAAAAAAGAGCTTTACATATATAATGTTATAAAAGAAGATACTTTTAAACTTGTTGGTTTTTTGGAGGAGAGAGAAAGAATGTTGTTTGAAATGCTAATTGGAATAAGTGGAATAGGATTATCTTTAGCATTGTCAATTATGTCAACTTTTACAATTGAGAATATAAGAGAAATTGTTTTAAATGAAGATTTTAAAACTTTGAAAAGAGTTCCGAAATTAGGAGAAAAGAAATCAAAGCAAATAATAATAGATTTAAACAATAAAATAAAAACATTGAATTTAATGTCGACAGAAGAGCCATCAGGAGAAATTTTAAACAATGCAATTGAAGAGGAACTTTATATGGCTTTAGAGTCTTTAGGATATAGTAAAAAGGAAATAGATTCACTTATAAGTAAAGAAGAGTTAAAAGATTATACAACTTTAGAAAGTGCGATTAAAGGAGTTTTAAAAAAAATTCAGTTAAGGAGATGATTTTGTGAGAAAAATTTATGTTCTAGATACGAATGTTTTAATTCATGATCACCGAAGTATTTATAGTTTTGAAGATAATGAAGTGATTGTTCCAATTTTTGTTATAGAGGAAATAGATAAATTAAAAAGAAATACCACAACAGCAATTCAAGCTAGGTTAGCGGCAAGAGAATTAGATTCTATAAGAAAAAAAGGTTCAATAGCAAAAGGTGTTCAATTAGAAAAAGGAATTTTCTTTAAAGTTGAAATCGAAAACGATTTAGATTTGTTACCTACTGCTTTAAAGAAAGATTCTACAGATAATATGATAATATCTTCAGCTTTAGGAATAAAGAAAAAAAATCCAGAAACAAAGGTTATATTAATAACGAAAGATATAAATATGAGAATTAAAGCTGATTCTTTAGGATTGGAAGTTCAAGATTACGAGAGTGATAGAACAGATTATACAACATTAGATGATGGTTTTGTAGAGGTAGAAGTACCGAGAGATATATATATGAAATTTGATAAATCTGGAAAAATAAATGTATGGGAGCTTGGAAAAGAATATCATTTTACTGAAAATATGTTTATTAGATTCAAGTGTGGAGAAGAAAAAACTTCAGGAAGATATATTGGAGGAAAAATCAGAAGAAACTTAGAAGGACAGATATCAGCTTGGGGTGCTAGAGCTAGAAATTATGAGCAGGAATATGCAATGGAACTTCTAATGGATGAAAGCATAAAAGTTGTGACTTTAGTAGGTAAAGCAGGAACAGGAAAAACACTTTTAGCTATAGCGGCAGGGTTGGAACAGGTTGTAGAAAAAGGAAAGTATAAAAAATTACTGATTGCTAGACCAATAATTCCTATGGGGAAAGATTTGGGATATCTTCCAGGAAGTGAAGAGGAAAAATTAAGACCTTGGATGCAACCAATATATGACAATATAGACTATTTAGCAGTTGAGAAGGGTGAAAAAACAGGTGAAAAAGTAATTTTAGGGCTTCAAACAATGGGACTCTTAAAAATAGAAGCACTAACTTATATAAGAGGTAGAAGTATTCCTAATGGATTTATTATAATAGATGAAGCACAAAATTTAACTCCGCTTGAAGTTAAAACAATAATAACTAGAGCAGGAGAAAATACTAAAATTGTATTAACAGGAGATCCAGAACAAATAGATAGTCCATATCTAGATGCAGATACAAATGGATTAACGTACTTGGCAGATAAATTAAAAAATGAATTAATAGTAGGGCATATTACTTTGAAAAAAGGAGAACGTTCAGCTTTAGCTGAATTAGCAGCAAAACTTCTATAATTTTTTCTTTTATTTTATGAATATATATATTATAATAAAGTGTAAGATTAAAGACGGGATTTGGGAGGAGTAAAGTTATGGAAACACTTTTAACAGTATTTTTATTTGTATTTGCTTTGGCTTTGATAATATTAGTTCTTGTTCAACCAGATAGAAGCCATGGAATGTCAGGTAGCATGGGAATGGGGGGGTCAAACACAGTATTTGGAGTTTCAAAAGATGGAGGACCATTAGCTAGAGCAACTGAAGTAGTAGCATTTTTATTTATAGTATCAGCACTTCTTCTGTATCTAGTAAAATAGTTGAAAGAATTAAAGGCGTGTTGGGGTACACAATACGCTTTTTTATTTTAAAAAATAGGTTGTGATTAGATGAAAAGTATATTTGGTGGAAACTTTGAAAAGGCAAAACCTTTGTCAATTCGTTTAAGACCTCAAAATTTTATTGATTTTCAAGGTCAAGATAAAATTTTAGGAGAAAATGGTGTTTTAAGAAAAATAATAGAGGGTAAAAGTATATCTAATATGATTTTATATGGACCATCAGGTTGTGGCAAAAGCTCTTTGGGAGAGATTATTTCAAGAGAGTTAGATTATAACTTTGAAATATTGAATGCTACTGTAGCTAGTTTAAATGACTTAAAAGAGATTATAGAAAAAGCTAAAAAAAAAATAGAGTTGTATGGGAAAAAAACTATTTTATTTTTAGATGAAATTCATAGGTTTAATAAAACCCAACAGGATGCCTTACTTTCTTATACAGAATCAGGAATATTGATTTTAGTTGGGGCTACTACAGAAAATCCTTATTATAGTTTAAATAATGCACTTCTATCCAGATGTTTAATTTTTGAATTTAAACCTTTAACACGAGAAAATATATCTCAGATTTTACTTAAAGGTGAAAAACTTTTAGAAGTTAATTTACCTATAGAGATAAAAGAAGTTGTTTTGGACATATCAAGAGGTGATAGTAGAATAGCTTTAAATTACTTAGAGCTTTATAAAAGTAGTTGCATAGGATATAGTAAAGAAGAAATTATAGATATTTTTAGAGATAGAAAAGCTTCTTATCACAAAGAAGAGGATAAATATAATCTTATTTCTGCCATGATAAAAAGCATAAGGGGAAGCGATCCTGATTCTGCAGTATATTGGTTAGCAAGACTTCTTCATGGAGGAGAGGACCCGAGGTATATAGCTAGAAGAATATGTATTCATGCAAGTGAAGACATAGGAATGGCTAATCCAGAAGCTATGATGATAGCTAATAGTGCTATGAATGCAAGTGAAAAAATAGGGATGCCAGAAATAAGAATAATTTTATCTCAAGCTGTGATATATTTATCGATATCAACAAAAAGTAACTCAAGTTATTTAGCTATTGATGAAGCTTTAAAAGATATTCAAAATGGGAATTTAGAATTTGTACCAATGCACATAGAAGATAAAGCTGTAGGTTATAAGTACCCACATGATTATAAAAATAATTTTATTGAGCAAAAGTATAGAGAAAGTAGAAAAAGATATTATATTCCTGGGAATAACAGAAACGAAAAATTAATTGAAGAAAAGTTAGAAAAATTATGGAAATTAAAATAATTGAGGTGATCAAATGAAACTAATTAAAGCAGTAAGAGGAACTAAAGATATATATGGAGATGATGGGATAAAGTATGACTTTATAACAAAAACAGCTCAAGAATTTTTTAAAAATTATGGATATTCATTAATAAAAACTCCAATATTTGAGGAAACAGATCTTTTCAAAAGAGGAGTAGGAGAAGGAACTGATATTGTTGAAAAAGAAATGTATACTTTCCAAGATAGAGGAGAAAGAAGTATAACTTTAAGACCTGAAGGAACGGCAGCAGTTGTAAGATGTTATTTAGAGAATAAAGTATATGCAAAAGAGGATGTTTCTAGATACTTCTATGCAGGTTCTATGTTTAGATATGAAAGACCTCAAGCAGGAAGACAAAGAGAGTTTAATCAAATTGGAGTTGAAGTATTAGGAGAAAGCTCTCCAATATTAGATGCTGAAGTAATTTCAATGGGATACTCTTTTTTAAATAAAATAGGGATAACAGATTTAGAAGTAACTATAAATTCTGTAGGAGAAAAAGAGAGTAGAGTAAAATATAGAGAAGTACTATTAAATTTTTTGAATCCAATGAAAGAAGATTTATGTGATGATTGTAGAATGAGAATGGAAAAAAATCCACTAAGAGTTCTAGATTGTAAAATAGAAAAATGTAAAGAACTAACAGCACTAGCACCAATTATAACAGATTCATTAACAGAAGAAGAAAGAAATCATTATGAAACAGTAAAAAAATATTTAAACTTATTTGGTGTGAAATATAAAGAGGATCCAAGGTTAGTTAGAGGGTTAGATTATTATTCAAGTACTGTTTATGAAATTGTAACAAATAAATTAGGGTCACAAGGAACTGTTTTAGGAGGAGGAAGATATGATAACCTTTTAAAGCAACTTGGTGATAAAGAAATACCAGCATTTGGATTTGCAGCTGGAGTTGAAAGAATAATGATGCTTCTAGGAGAAGATTTTCCTAAAAGAGATTTAGATGTATATATAGCTTGGCTAGGAGAATCAACAATGGATCCTGCATTTAAAATAGCAAATGATTTAAGACTTTCAGGGAAATCTGTGGCAATTGATTATAATTCTAAAGGAATGAAATCTCATATGAAAAAAGCCGATAAAGTTGGAGCTAAAAATGTAATCATAATAGGTGAGGATGAGATGAGTAAAGGTGTTGTTATGCTTAAAGATTTTGTTAATAGAACACAAGAAGAAGTAAGTATAGAAAATTTAAAAAATATATTAAAGTAAAAGAAGGAGAAAAAAGAGATGACGTATTATAGAACGCATAACTTAGGAGAATTAAGAGCTTCAAATATTGGTGAAACAGTTACTTTATCTGGATGGGTTGATACAAAAAGAGATTTAGGTGGGTTAACTTTTATTGATTTAAGAGATAGAGAAGGAAAAACACAAATAGTTTTCCACACAGATATAGCAGAAATTTCTGTTGTAGAAAGTGCACAAAAGTTAAAAAATGAATCAGTTATAAAAGTAATTGGAATTGTAAAAGAAAGACAGAGTAAAAATGCCAATATTCCAACTGGAGATATAGAGGTATTTATAACAGAATTAGAAGTTTTAAATAGTTGTGATGTTTTACCTTTCCAAGTTACTGGAGATGAAAATTTAAGTGAAAATATAAGATTAAAATATAGATATTTAGATTTAAGAAGAAATCATATGTCTAGAAATTTAAAAATGAGACATAAAATGATAATGTCTATAAGAAACTATATGGATGAAAAAGGGTTTTTAGATGTTGATACTCCAGTTTTAACAAAATCAACACCAGAGGGAGCAAGAGATTTCTTAGTTCCAAGTAGAACAAATCCAGGAGAATTTTATGCGTTGCCTCAATCACCGCAACTTTTTAAACAATTATTGATGATTTCTGGAATAGAAAAATATTTCCAAATTGCCAAATGTTTTAGAGACGAAGATTTAAGAGCAGATAGACAGCCTGAATTTACTCAATTAGATATAGAGATGTCATTTATTGAGCAGAAAGATATTATGAATGAAATAGAGGGTCTAGCAAAAAGAGTATTTAAAAATGTAACTGAGGAATCAGCAGACTATGATTTCCCTAGAATGCCTTATTCAGAAGCTATGGAAAGATTCGGATCAGATAAGCCAGATGTAAGATTTGCTGTAGAGTTAAAAGATTTAACAGATATAATGGCTAATTCACAATTTAAAGGATTTAAAAGTGCAGTAGAAGCAGGTGGAGTTGTTAAAGCTGTAGTTGCTCCAGGTGTGGCAGAGCAATTCTCAAGAAAAATTTTAACAGAGTATGAAGATTATGCAAAAACATACTTTGGTGCAAAAGGAATGGCTTGGATAAAAGTAACTGAAGAGGGAGTAAATTCTCCAATAGCTAAATTCTTCTCAGAAGAAGAGATAGCTACAATTATCTCTAGAACTGAAGCAAAAGTTGGAGATGTGATTATGATAGTTGCTGATAAAGCTAAAGTAGTTTATGGTGCTTTAGGTGCAGTAAGATTAAAGTTAGGAAAAGAGTTAGGCTTAATAAATAATGATGAATTCAAATTCTTATGGATTGTAGATTTCCCAATGTTTGAATATGATGACGAAGACCAAAGATATAAAGCTCAACATCACCCGTTCACATCTATAAAAGAAGAGGATATGCAATTGTTCTTAGAAGGTGAAATGGATAATGTTAGAACGAATTCTTATGATTTAGTATTAAATGGATCAGAGATTGGTGGAGGGTCAATTAGAATATTTAACCCTGAGATTCAGAGTAAAGTGTTTGAAAAGTTGGGATTATCTAAAGAAGAGGCACAAGATAAGTTTGGATTCTTTGTAGATGCATTTAAATATGGAGCACCACCACACGGAGGATTAGCATTTGGAATTGATAGATGGTTAATGGTTATGCTAAAAGAGCAATCAATAAGAGATGTAATTCCATTCCCTAAAACAAATAAAGGACAATGCTTGATGACTGAAGCACCAAGTAAAGTTGATGACAAACAATTAAAAGAACTTCATCTAGATTCAACATATAATTTAGAAATAGTTTAAGTATAAAAAATATACTGTTTAGAATGAATTTTTAATTGAAAAAATAATATAGAAGTGATATAATTGTCTTAAGAATAAATATTTCTGGTCTATTCGCTATTTCCGGAGGTTTTGGGCCTAAGGTCGCTATTGGGATTGGCGCTTTTGTTTATAAGTCAGATTCGTCACGGAAACCCTTGTTTCACGGACCCTGAGTGTAAGCATTAACTGGTTACCACGTATATGAAACGGCGACCAAAACCGTATGGAAGGCGGTAGACTGGAGTTATTCTTTTAGGACTTTAGGGTCCTTTTTTTTATTTCACAACAAAAGGAGAAATATATGTTAATTGTTGAAAAACAAATAGAATTAATTTTATTAAATACAGTAAATAATCTTTATTCAGATAAAGAGTTAAAATCAATAGAGATAACAGTTGCAACAAATGAAAAGTTTGGAGATTTTCAATCAAATTTTGCTATGATGAACTCTAAAATAATTGGAGGAAATCCAAGAGCTATTGCAGAAAATGTTGTAAATAATTTAGAAGAAAATAATGTAATTGAAAAAATTGAAATTGCAGGTCCAGGATTTTTAAATATATTTTTAAAAGATTCACATTTAGGAGATTCAGTAAAAAGAATCACTAAAGAAAGCTATGAATTCAAAGATTTAGATATAAAAGGAGATGTAATAATAGACTACTCTTCTCCAAATATAGCAAAAAGAATGCATATAGGTCATTTAAGATCAACTATAATTGGTGATTCTATAAAAAGAATGCATAAATTCTTAGGGTTTAACGTTATAGCAGACAATCATATAGGCGACTGGGGAACTCAATTTGGTAAATTAATTATAGGTTACAGAAATTGGTTAAACCAAGAGTCTTACAAAGCTAATGCTATTGAAGAGTTAGAAAGAGTGTATGTTGAATTTGCAAGACAAAGTGAAGAGTATCCAGAGTTAGAAGATGAAGCTAGAGAAGAGTTAAGAAAACTTCAAAATGGTGATGAAGAAAACTTTAGACTATGGCAAGAGTTTATAAAAGTTTCGTTAGATGAGTATGGAAAGTTATACACAAGAATGGGAATTAGCTTTGATACATATTATGGAGAATCATTCTATCATGATTTAATGCCAGGTGTATTAAAAGAGTTAGAAGAGAAAAAAATTGCAATAGAAAGTGAAGGAGCAAAGGTAGTATTTTTCCCTGAAGAGGAAAAAATTAATCCTTGTATTGTTCAAAAGAGAGATGGAGCATTCTTATATGCAACTTCTGATATAGCTACAGTTAAATTTAGAATAAATAACTATAATGTAAATAAATTAATATATGTAACAGATGAAAGACAGCAAGATCACTTTAGACAATTTTTTAGAATAACTAATATGTTAGGATGGAATGTAGAAAAGCAGCATGTTTGGTTTGGAATTATGAGATTTGCTGATGGGGTATTCTCAACTAGAAAAGGAAATGTAATTAGATTAGAAGAACTTTTAGATGAAGGAAAAAGAAGAGCATATGAAATTGTAAATGAAAAAAATCCTACTTTGTCAGCTGAAGAAAAAGATAATATAGCAGAAGTTGTAGGAACAGGAGCTATAAAATATGCTGATTTATCTCAAAATAGACAAACAGCAGTTGTTTTTGAATGGGATAAAATTCTAAGCTTTGAAGGAAATACAGCGCCTTACTTACAATATTCTTATGCAAGAATTAAGTCTATTTTAAGAAAAGCAGATGAACAAGGTAAAAATTTAAAAGAAGATATAATTATTAAGGTTTCTGATAAAACAGAAAGAACTTTAGCTCATCATTTAACTCAATTCCCAGGAGTTGTATTAAAAGCAGCAGAGACTTGTAGACCAAACTTATTAGCAGATTATTTATTTGAATTATCAAAGAAATTTAATGGTTTTTATAATGCATGTCAAATATTAAATCAAGAAGACGAAGTTCTTTATTCGAGATTATTATTAGCGGAAAGAACGTCATCAGTATTAAAAGAGGGATTAAATCTTTTAGGAATTGGCACATTAGAAAGAATGTAATATTTATAGAGTTAAAGCCAGTATTTTGATATACTGGCTTTTTCTTTTTAAAAGAACTACAGAAAAATAGAGTATAAAGATTGTAAAGAATAAAATATGAGGTGATTTTTATGGAAATATTTCATACTATTTACAATGTAGCAATGGATTCATTTTTTAGAGTTGGTGTTTTTGTTTCTTTGTCCTTATTATTCATAGGATTTGTAGATTATAAGTTTAATGATATTTTAATAAAGTTGTTAGAGAAAAATAAAAAAAATGGAGTGTATTTTTCAACGATACTTGGTTTAATACCTGGCTGTGGTGGAGCAATAGTCATTGTTCCATTATTTATTTTGGGGAAAGTTAGTTTTGGAGCTTTAGTTGCAGCGTTTATAACAACGATGGGAGATGCAGCATTTGTATTGATAGTTGGAGATATTGAATCATATTTTAAAATTTTAATAATAAGTGGTTTTGTAGGAGTTGCTTCTGGATTACTTATAGATAAATTGAAAATTGGTCAAAATATTATTCTAAATAAAAATTTAGAAAAAAAAGATTCAGAAGAGCTATTGAATGAAGAGAGTGGCCACAAAAATCATCATCATATAATTCACGAAAAGGGGGATATAATAGATAAGATTTTACATAAAAAGTCGAGTTTAAAATATATATATATATTGACTCATAAAGTTTGGTATAAATTATTTTGGTTATTAGTAATAATTTCAATACCTTTTGCTTTTAAACATCTTTTAGAAGGGCATTCACACGTAGAGGATCATATAAATCCGATTGAATTAGTAGGAGTAGTAGGAACCTTACTTTGTATATTATATACAATACTAAGTAGAAAAGTAATAAAAGGAAGTGATTTTGATAAAACAGAAAGTAAATTAGGCTCAATTATAGAAACCTTTATTCACACAGCTGAAGAGGCAGCATTTTTAGTAACATGGGTTTTTATAGCATTTTTAAGTTATGAAATATTTTTAGTGTATATAGGTGGAGAAAATTCATTGAAAATGCTTTTAAATAATACTGGATACTTAGTTGTAATAGGAGCAACTTTAGTAGGATTAATACCTGGATGTGGTCCACAGATACTTTTAGCAGCATTATATATTTCAGGTGGAATACCATTCTCAGCTTTAGTAGCAAATGCTATTTGTAATGATGGAGATGCTCTTTTTCCTCTTTTAGCTCTAAGTAAAAAATCAGCTTTAATTGTAACTTTATATAATATAATACCAGCGCTATTAGTTGGTGGAGTTATATATTTATTAGAAAAATAGAAAACAAAAATGGAAGTTAACTATATAAGTTATAGTTTAACTTCCATTTTTTTTATTTTTTAAAGTATGGTTGGAGTAAGTTGTCTATAATAGGATTAACACCTAAAAATTCAATATATCTATCATATTCTAATCTTTTTTTAACTAACTTATCTTCTGAAGGAGCTCCTTTTATAGCTTTTATAAGAATATTTTTAGGAGTATGCTCCATATCTATAAATTCTATAACTTTTGTATTAAAACCACAAAGTTCAAGTGCAAGTGCTCTTAAAGCGTCAGTAGCTAAAGAACTAAATTTTTCTTGTAAAATACCATGATTTCCAAATGGAGATAAAATACCTTTTATTTCGGTAGTTGAAGACTTATCAATTTTTTGATTAATTTCAGATTGACAACAAGGAACAGCTAAGATTGCTTTAGCTCTAAGTTCTAGACCTTTTAATAAAGAGTAATCTGTAGCATTATTACAAGCATGTAAAGAGAAAATCATATCAACATTATCAAATTGGTTAAACTCTTTAATATCTCCTTTTAAAAACTTTAAATTATTAAATTTTAAATCATTTGCAATAGAATTACAGTGATTAATAACATCCTCTTTTAAATCAAGTCCAATAATTTCAACATTTAGATTTTTAATATTTTTTAAGTAATGATAAAGAGCAAATGTTAAATATGATTTTCCACAACCAAAATCTACAATTTTCATACTGTTATCAACAAGCTTTTTTTCTTGCAACTCTTTTAAAGTATCCTCAATAAATTCAAGATATTTATTAATTTGTCTGAATTTGTTAAATTTATCTTTTGTAACTTTACCATTTTCAGACATAACACCTAATTTTATTAAAAATGGTATTTCAGTATTATCTTGAAGAATATAATTTTTTTGTTTGTTATGAGAAAATTCTAATTTTTTACTAGTAATAGCTTTTCTTTTTAAAGAGAAACCTTTTTTATTTTGTAAAATTTGAATCTCTTGTTTAGATGTAGTTATAAGTATTTGTTTAAAATCTTTAATTATCTCTATTAAATAGGTAAAAGTTTCTTTTAGTGAAAGATTTTTATGAAAAGCTTTATTATCTTTAAAACTTTCAAATTGTATAAAAATATCTCCTTTTATTTCTACGGGCTTTAAATTTATTTTTTTGTATAAATTAGGATTAGAAGGATTTGAGAAAACACCCCTAATAAATTCCAGATTGCTAATATTTTCTTTAAAAATATCTATGATATCATGAACTATAATTTTCATACTAAACTCCTTTTTTCAATAATTTATATTATACTATTTAAATTGAAAAGATTCAAAAAAATTTTGACAAAAAATATAAAATGTGGTATTTTAAAATATAGATATAGGGGGTATGGGTATACCCGAAAAGGAGATATAAATGAAAAAAGAATATGAAATTATAAATCTTCATTGTGGAGGTTGTGCTTCAAAAATCCAATATGAATTGGAAAGGTTAGATGAATTGAAAGAAGTGAATGTAGATTTTTATACAAAAAAACTAAAATTTACATTAGTAAAAGATATTGATGAAAATATTATTTTGGAAAAATTAAATAAAGTTGCAGATAAAATTGAACCTGGAACATATTTCAAAGATAATATATCAAATACAAAAGAAGAAAACCAAGGTCATAAACACAAAGATTCACATGAGGAAGGCATATTTTCTAAAGTTAATTTAATAATTTTAACAATAGGATTGACTTTGTTTATTGTAGGATTGACTTTACCAAAAGGATTACAAAAAGATATTATTTTAATTATATCTTATGGATTATCAGGATATGATATATTATTTAGTGCTTTTAAAAATATAAAAAGAGGAAAATTTTTAGATGAAAATTTTTTAATGTCAATAGCAACAATAGGAGCTTTAGGTCTTGGAGATTTTGGAGAAGCTGCAGGAGTTATGATATTTTACAAATTAGGTGAGTTTTTCCAAGATATGGCTATAAATAACTCTAAAAAATCAATTGAAAAACTTATGAGTATAAAACCAGATTATGCAAATCTAAAAAATAAAAATGGAACAGTAGAAGTAGTTAATCCATCAATGATAAAAACAGGTGATATTTTACTTGTTAAACCAGGAGAAAGAGTTCCGTTGGATGGAATAATAATATTAGGAACAACAACTTTAGATAAATCAGCACTGACTGGAGAGGCTGTTCCTGTAATAGGAGAGGTTGGATGTGAAATTCTAAGTGGTTCTATAAATATAAATGGAACAATTGAATTTAAAGCGACTAAAAATTATTCTGAATCAACTGTAAATAAAATAATTGAGATGGTAGAAAGTGCAGGAAGTAAAAAAGCATCTGCAGAAAAATTTATAACAAAATTTGCAAGATACTATACACCTTTAGTTGTATTTTTATCAATTGCAATAGCAATTGGAGTACCGATATTGCATGATGGGAATTTTAAATTATGGTTTAGTAGAGCATTAATATTTTTAGTTATATCTTGTCCATGTGCATTGGTGTTATCTGTACCTTTAACTTTCTTTAGTTCTATAGGAAAAGGTTCAAAAGAGGGAATATTAATAAAAGGTGGAAATTATTTAGAAAGATTAAAAAATATTGATACTGTTGTATTTGATAAAACAGGAACTTTGACAAAAGGAAGTTTTAAAGTAACAAAAATTGAAGTTTTAAAAGGAACTGAAAATGAACTTATAGAATATGCAAAAGCAGGAGAATTTTATTCAAATCATCCTATAGGAAAAGCTATTTTAAAATATGGAGATGTTGAAGTATCAGAATGGGACATTCAAGGACACAATGAAAAAGCAGGATATGGAGTAAATACTCTTTATTGTGGAAAAGAAATTTTAGTAGGAAGTAAAAAATTTTTAGAAAATAATGATATTTTTGTAGAGTTAGAAGAAGATTTTGGGACTGTTGTATATGTAGCTTTAAATTCAGAACTTATAGGAAAATTTACTGTTGAAGACGAAATAAAAGAAACATCTAGAAAAACTATAGATGAATTGAGTGCTCAAGGAATAAATGTATATATGTTAACAGGAGATAATGAAAAAACTGGAAAACATATAGGTCATATTTTAGGAATAGATGAAGATAAAATATGTACAAATCTTTTACCAGAAGATAAAGTAACAAAATTAGAAGAGATTAAAGCTAAAAGTCAAAAGGGAACAATATTTGTTGGAGATGGAATAAATGATGCTCCAGTATTAGCAATGGCTGATATAGGAATATCTATGGGTATGATAGGAAGTGATATAGCCATAGAAAGTTCAGATATAGTTTTAATGAATGATGATCCTTATAAGGTTATTATAGCATTGAATTTAGCGAAAAAAAATAATCAAGTAGTTTTAGAAAATGTAGGGTTTGCACTAGGTGTGAAAATAGTGGTTATGATTTTGGGTATTCTTGGAGTTGCTAATTTATGGTTAGCTATTTTTGCAGATGTTGGAGTTTCGGTTTTAGCAGTATTAAATGCTTCGAAGATTTTAACTAAAAAAGATTAAAAAAAAAAGAGAGTTAGTCTCTCTTTTCTTTTTTATGTTATAATATATAAAAAAGAAAAGAGGGAGAAAAAGATGTTTTATTTTATTTATGGTGATACGCCTCTACCATTAAAATATGAGGAGTTAATGGAAAAAATAAAGAAGTCAAATCCTTGTATCCCAGTTAAGATTTTTGATGCTTCTCAAGGCGAAGATGAAAAATTTATGGAAAGTATATCTATAAATTCAATGTTTGTTGAAAAAGAATTAATAGTTTTAAAAAGATCAGAAAAATTAAAAAAATTGGATAATTTTCTTAAAATAATCGCTGATTATGATTTGACAAAGAAAGAAGTAGTTGTTACTTATGAAGAAGAATTGAATGATTATGGAAAAGCTATAAATGAAATTGGAAAAAGAGTGGTAACAAATGCTGAAAAAATAGGGGAAACAATAGTAGCTAGGAAAGCTTTAGAAAAAAAAGGAATTCATTTTTTCATTGAAAAGGAGTTAGAAATCTCTGAATACGAATCTGAAAAATTAGCTGAGATTTTAGGAGATGATTTTTTTAAAGTAAGAAATGAAGTTCAAAAAATAAAGAATTTTTTAAATGGAGACTCTTTTATTTTAGAGAAAGTGTTGGGTATTATATCGATAAGTGATGAGTATAATATAAAAAAAATGGTAGAAAATTATATGATTTTAGATAATGTGAAGCTTATTATAGAATATCTAAAAAAGACAAAAGAGTATATGATATTTATATACCTTATAACAGAGGAATTAAATTTAGCATTAAAATTAGTAGCATTAAATAAATTGGGAAATATTAAAGAAAATATATCTTATAATGAATTCAAAGCTTCGAATTATGAAAAAATAAAGAAAAACTTTAAAACTAATAAAGGTTATTTAAGAGAATATCCTATATTTTTAAAATTAAAATATATATCATTATTTAATGAAGAATTTTTATTAGATATGATAGAAAAAATATTACTAGTTGAACACTCTATTAAGACTGGTAGAATAGAAGAAAGTATAGGTATTGAGAAATTTATAATGGAATTTAAAAGAGGATAGTTGATTTCAACTATCCTCTTTTAATTTGAAAAAAGCTAGAATTGATATCATTTATAAATGGAGTAGGAGTTAAAAATAATCCATAGTTATTGTAAAAAGATAGTGGATAAGATAAAAAAAGTTCTTTTTTAGCACGAGTTAAAGCTACATAAAAAAGTCTTTTTTCTTCTTCTAAATTAATGGGATTACCAATAGACGTTGGAATTATTCCATCTAAAAGAAGGGGTAAAAATACATAGTCCCATTCAAGGCCTTTAGAACTATGAATGGTTAATAAAGCTAGATTTGTATTATCATTAACTGTTCTATCTTTAAAAATATTTTCTAGAAAAATATTTTGACTAATATTATAACTTAATTTATAGTGGTCGAAAATGTTAACGAACTCTTGCATATATGAGAAATTTCTAAAAAGTATAGATATACTCGCATCTGGAGTATTATTTAAAATAACTTTAATTTTATTGTAAATAGCTTTAACTTCTTCTGTATGTGTTTTAAAAATATTTAAACTAGGTAATTCATTAGAAGTATTGTTACATAGTAAAGTTTTTCTAAAAGAATTTCTTAATTTTTTTGAAAATTCATTTGATAGTTTTAAAATATGATTAGAACTTCTATAGTTTTCTTTTAATAAAAAAATTTTAGTATTTTCAAAATCATTTGAAAAATTAATTATATTATCAATTGTAGCTCCTTTAAAACTATAAATACTTTGATAATCATCACCTACAGCCATTAGATAACTTTTTTGAGAAAGTAATTTCAAAATTTCAATTTGTAAATTATCAGTATCTTGGTATTCATCAACCATAATATATTCAAAAGATATTGGTATTATATTTAATTTTAAAAAATTATACAATTGACTTAATAGATCATCAAAAGAATAAAGATTTTGATTTTTTTTTAATAAGTCAATAGTTTCTAAAAAATTTAAAATTATTTTTTTAGAGTGGGTTTCTAAATTTTTAAAAAAATCAGAATTAAAATAATGTGTTCTTGAAGATATGGTAGCTTTAATAATTTCTTCTTTTGAAATTACATTTGAAATTTCATTAAAAAAAAATGATTGTTTTGCTAAACTTAATGCACTATCCATAGTTAAAACCTGAAATGTTTTATTTTGAGTATACTTTCTCAAAATTTTATAAGCTAAGGAATGAAAGGTTTCAATATTAACATTTGAATTTGGAATAAAAGTTTCTATACGTTTTTTAATTTCATTACAAGCTTTTCTTGTAAATGTTAAAATTAAAATTTTTTCAGGTTTTGTTTGTAATTTTAGTAACAAAAGAGTTCTATAAATAATAACTCTAGTTTTACCAGAACCAGCGCCAGCAAGAAGTAAAAAATTACCATTTAAATTTGTTACGGCAATTAATTGCTCAAAATTTAGATTAGAAATCAAGAATTCTTTAAAAATATTGTTAATATTACAAAAATTTAAACATTCATTTTTTAAATAGTTTTTTTTCATTTTAAATATAGACCTCCTTAGAAAAATAAAGGTTAATAGAGTATACTATAAAAGAAAATAAAAAGCTAATAAAAATACAAAAAAATTGAATCGCGGGTCTAAAATTGTGAAATGGTTAAAACTTGACGGTTAAAAATTGTAAAAGTTGCCAAAAAAAAATTTTCAAAAAATGGAAAACACAAGTATACTAGGATTATAAAATAAAAATTCACATAGGAGTGATGGTTTATGACACTAATAAATACAATAGAAAAAGTAAGATTAGCTCAAAAAGAGTATTCAAAGTTTACTCAAGAGCAAGTAAATGAAATTTTTAGAGAAGCTTCATTAGCTGCAAATAACGCTAGAATTAAATTAGCTAAAATGGCAGTAGAAGAAACTGGAATGGGAATCGTAGAAGATAAAGTTATAAAAAACCATTTTGCTTCTGAATATATATATAATGCATATAAAGACACAAAAACTTGTGGAATTATAGAAGAAGATATGTCTTATGGAATACAAAAAATCGCTGAACCGATTGGAGTTATAGCTGGAATTGTACCTACGACTAATCCAACTTCAACAGCAATATTTAAAGCTTTATTAGCATTAAAAACAAGAAATGCAATCATTTTCTCTCCACACCCAAGAGCTAAAAATGCAACTATAGAAGCAGCAAGAATAGTTCTAGAAGCAGCAGTAAAAGCAGGAGCACCAAAAGATATCATTGCTTGGATATCAGAACCTTCAGTTCAAGCTTCAAATGATTTAATGAAAATGGCAGATTTAATATTAGCAACTGGAGGACCAGGAATGGTTAAAGCTGCTTATTCATCTGGAACCCCTGCAATTGGAGTTGGAGCTGGAAATACACCGGTAATAATAGATGAAACTGCACATATAAAGATGGCAGTAAACTCAATATTACTATCTAAAACTTTTGATAATGGAGTTATATGTGCTTCTGAGCAAGCAGTTATAATCCAATCATCTATTTATGATAAAGTAAAAGCTGAATTCGCAGCTAGAAATGCTTATATTTTAAAAGGTGAAGAAGTAGATAAAGTAAGAAAATTAATAGTAATAGATGGGCATTTAAATGGTGACATTGTAGGTCAATCAGCTTATAAAATAGCTAAAATGGCTGGAGTAAATGTTCCTAAAGAAACAAAAGTAATTATTGGAGAAGTTGAATCAGTTGAGTTAGAAGAAGCATTCTCTCATGAAAAGTTATCGCCAGTATTAGCAATGTACAAAGCTGTAAATTTTGAAGAAGCTTTGAAGAAAGCAGACAGATTAATAGAGCTTGGTGGAATGGGACATACTTCAGTTTTATATGCAGATGAGTTAGTTGCAAAAGATAAAATTGATTTATTTGCAAGAACAATGAAGACAGGAAGAACATTAATAAATATGCCAGCAGCTCAAGGAGCAATTGGAGATGTATTTAACTTCAAATTAGCACCTTCTTTAACACTTGGATGTGGATCTTGGGGAGGAAATGCTGTTTCTGAAAATGTTGGAGTAAAACATTTAATTAATATAAAGACTATTGCTAAAAGGAGAGAAAATATGCTTTGGTTCAGAATACCTGAGAGAGTTTACTTTAAATTTGGATCTCTTCCAGTAGCTTTAGAAGAATTAAAAGGAAAGAAAAAAGCTGTCATAGTAACAGATAATCAATTAGCAAAATTAGGATATACAGACCATATAACATCAGTTTTAGATAACATAGGAGTAGATTACAGAGTTTTCTCTGATGTTGAAGCAGATCCAACTTTAAGTGTAGTACAAAAAGGTGCAGAGTTAATGAGAAACTATAATCCAGATGTTATTATAGCTCTTGGTGGAGGTTCAGCGATGGATGCTGCTAAGATTATGTGGGTTATGTATGAACACCCAACTGTAAACTTTAAAGACTTAGCTATGACATTTATGGATATCAGAAAAAGAATAGTTAAATTCCCTAAAATGGGAAGTAAAGCTGAGTTCTGGGCAGTAGCAACTTCAGCTGGAACAGGATCAGAAGTAACTCCATTTGCAGTTATAACTGATGATGCTACAGGAGTGAAATATCCTTTAGCTGATTATGAAATTACACCAAATGTAGCAGTAGTAGATCCACAATTAATGTTAACAATGCCAGCTGGGTTAACAGCAGCATCAGGAATAGACGTTGTAACGCATGCTGTTGAAGCATACGTATCAGTATTAGCTTCTGAATTCACTAATCCTTTAGCATTAGAAGCTACAAGATTAACATTCAAATATCTTCCAGAATCAGTAAAGGGAGGAGCAACAGCAGTAAAAGCTAAGGAAAAAATGGCAAATGCATCATGTATGGCTGGAATGGCTTTCTCAAATGCTTTCCTAGGAATATGCCACTCAATGGCTCATAAATTAGGAGCAGCTTTCCATATACCACATGGAGTAGCAAATGCACTATTACTTGATGAAGTAATAAGATTCAATGCAACAGATAAGCCTTTTAAAATGGCAGGATTTGCACAATATAAATATCCAAATGCAAAAGAGCGTTATGGAAAATTAGCTGACTATTTAGGATTAACAAAAGGAAACGAAACACCTGAAGAGAAAGCAAAATTATTTAGAAAGAAAGTATCTGAATTAAAAACTGAAATTGGAATAAAACCAACAATCGCTGAATACGGAATTTCTGAAGAAGAATTCTTATCTAAATTAGATACAATGGTAGATGCAGCATTTGATGACCAATGTACAGGAGCAAATCCAAGATATCCATTAATGAGTGATTTAAGAGAGATGTACTTAAGAGCTTATTATGGAGCAGACAAGTATGTAGCTATGCAAAAAAAGAGTGTAGAAAAAACTGAAAAAAAAGCAAAATAAATTGAGCCACCTTAATTAAATTTAATCATATAATAGATAGAACCTCCTAATTTATAGGAGGTTCTATTTAATTTAAGCGCCCTTTCATAAAATGAAAATAAATTTCCTTTTTTTTATTTTATGAAAATAATTCATTTTGTGAATAGGGCGTATTCATTAAATAAATTTGATTTGTTATATATAAAAGGTTATATTCTATTAACAATATTAATTTATTTAATAATGTACAAAACTAAAACATAGGGGGATAAAAATGAATAAAAAAATACTTTTACTGAGTGCTTTTACAATTTTCTTAGGAATGAACTCAGAAGTGAAAGCGGATAAAAATACATTGATTATAGCTCAAGGAGCTGATGCAAAAGTTTTAGATCCACATGCATCTAACGATCAACCTTCATCTAGAGTTGCAGGGCAAATTTATGATTCGTTAGTAAAACAAGATGCTAATATGAATATAGTTCCTGGATTAGCAGAAAGTTGGACTCAAATTGACGATACAACAATAGAGTTTAATTTAAGAAAAGGTGTAAAGTTTCACAATGGAGAAGAATTAACGGCAGATGATGTTAAATTTACTTTGGATAGAATGAAAGCCTCGCCTCAAGTATCTCACATCATATCAGCGGTAAAATCAGTTGAAATAGTTAGTGATTATGTAGTTAGAGTAAAAACAGAAAAACCTTTTGGAGCTTTATTGAGTCATTTAGCTCATACAGCAGCATCGATTTTAAATAGAGAAGCTGTGGAAAAGTTAGGTGGAAGTTATGGACAAAACCCTGTAGGAACAGGACCATATAAATTTACTAGTTGGCAAGCTGGAGATAGAATAAATTTAGAAGTAAATTCGGATTACTATATGGGAAAAGCACCAATAGATAAAGTTATTTTTAGAAGTATAGTAGAAGGAACAAATAGAACAATTGGATTAGAAACAGGAGAAATAGATATTGCTTATGATTTAGAACCTGTAGATAAAGGAATAGTTCAAGATAATTCATCGTTAGATTTTGTAGAGGAACCATCATTATCAATGTCTTATATTGGATTTAATGTTAATAAAGAGTCTTTAAAGGATAAAAGAGTGAGACAAGCAATTTCTTATGCAATTAACGTTCAAGATATAATAGATGTAGCTTATCAAGGTTCAGCAATAAAAGCAAATTCGCCTATAGGACCTAAAGTATTTGGATATAACCCAAATGCAAAATCTTACGAGTTCAATCCAGAAAAAGCAAAAGAATTATTAAAAGAAGCAGGATATGAAAAAGGATTAAAATTAAAACTTTGGACAAATGACAATCCAACAAGAAGAGATATTGCTGTAATTGTACAAGATCAATTAAAACAAGTTGGCGTTGATGTGATTATAGAAACTCTTGAGTGGGGAGCATACTTAGATGGAACTGCAAGAGGAGATCACGATATGTTCATATTAGGATGGGTATCAGTAACAGGAGATGCTGATTATGGATTGGATCCATTATTTAATTCTGCCAATAAAGGTGGTGCTGGAAATAGATCATTCTATACAAACCCTAAAATTGATGAATTGCTAACAAAAGCAAGAAGTTCAACAAATACAGAAGAAAGAAAAAAATATTATTTTGAAGCTCAAGATATTTTGCAAGAAGATGCACCAATATTTACGATAGCATATACATCACAAAATATAGGAAAACAAAAGAATGTAGAAGGATTTAAAATGCATCCAGCAGGACATCATAAAATTTACGGAACTTATAAGACTAAGTAAAATAGATATTAATTCAGAAAGGAAACTGTAATGGTTTTCTTTCTGATATAAATGAAATAAGGGGGTTTAGAAAATGCATAAATATATATTAAAAAGAATATTATTGTTAATACCAGTATTATTAGGGGTATCTTTTCTAGTGTTTACAATAATGTCCTTAACACCAGGGGATCCAGCACAACTAATATTGGGTGAAAGTGCACCAAGAGAAGCAATTGAACAATTAAGAAGAGAAATGGGATTGAATGATCCATTCTTTATTCAATATTTCAAATTTATTAAGAATGCAGTTGTAGGAAATTTTGGATATTCTTATACTACGGGCCGAGAGGTATTTGGAGAGATATTTTCAAGATTTCCAAATACATTAATATTAGCAGTTGTAGGAATAATTATAGCTGTGTGCATAGGAATACCTTTAGGAATAATTTCAGCAACAAAACAATATACACTAATTGATAGTGTAAGTATGATTGGAGCGCTATTAGGAGTATCAATGCCAGTATTTTGGCTAGGATTAATGTTAATATTAACATTCTCAGTAAATTTGAGATGGTTACCATCTGGTGGATTTGATGGTTTTAAAAGTTTGATTTTACCATCATTAACTTTAGGTGTTGGATCAGCCGCAATAATCACTCGTATGACTCGTTCTTCTATGCTTGAAGTGATAAGACAAGACTATATTAGAACGGCAAGAGCAAAAGGAGTGTCAGAGAAAGTTGTAATAAATAGACATGCATTGAAAAATGCGTTAATCCCAGTTATAACAGTAGTTGGATTACAGTTTGGTGGGCTTCTAGGGGGAGCTGTATTAACAGAATCAGTTTATTCATGGCCAGGTGTAGGAAGAATGATGGTTGATGCCATTCGGCAAAAAGATACACCAACAGTTTTAGCTGCGGTAATTTTCTTGGCTGTTACGTTTAGCATTGTAAATTTAGCAGTAGATATATTATATGCATATGTAGATCCAAGAATAAAATCGCAATATAAGTAAAGGGGTGGGTAAAATGACAGACATAAAAAATGAAAATGTTATAAAAAAAAGAAGTCAATGGGCAGAGTTATGGAAAAATTTAAAAAGAAATAAAATGGCCTTGTTTGGTTTAGTGATTTTAGTTATAATAATCTTACTTGCGTTATTTGCAGATCAAATAGCAAATTATGATCAGGTGGTAATAAAGCAAAATTTAAGAATGAGATTAAAACCACCGTCAAGTGAGCATTGGTTAGGAACTGACGAGTTTGGTAGAGATATTTTTGCAAGATTAATTCATGGAGCAAGAGTATCTTTGAAAGTTGGAATGTTGGCGGTTGGAATAGCAATAATAATTGGTGGTTTTTTAGGTTCTCTTGCAGGATATTATGGCGGAAAGCTTGATAACGTAATAATGAGAATAATGGATATATTTTTAGCAGTACCAAGTATATTGTTAGCAATTGCAATTGTATCTGCATTAGGACCAAATTTATTAAATTTGATGGTTGCAGTAAGTATTTCTTCAATACCTAGGTATGCCAGAATAGTAAGAGCTTCTGTCTTATCAATTAGAGATCAAGAGTTTATAGAAGCTGCAAGAGCGATAGGAGCAAGTGACGCAAGAATAATATTCAGTCATATTATTCCAAACTCATTAGCACCAGTAATTGTACAAGGTACACTAGGAGTTGCAAATGCTATACTAGCAACAGCAGGGTTAAGTTTTATAGGATTAGGAATTCAACCTCCAGCGCCTGAATGGGGTTCTATGTTATCTGGTGGTAGACAATATTTAAGATATGCATGGTGGGTAACAACATTCCCAGGTGTATCTATAATGATAACAATATTATCTTTAAATCTTTTAGGAGATGGATTAAGAGATGCATTAGATCCAAGATTAAAACAATAATTACAGTGGGGGAGATGAGCGCAAATGGAAAAATTATTAAGTATAAAAAATTTATCAATAAATTATGAAACGAACGATGAAAAAGTACGAGCTGTAACAGATTTAGAAATAGAATTAAATGAAGGAGAAACATTAGGATTAGTAGGAGAAACTGGAGCTGGAAAAAGCACAACAGCTTTAGGTATTATGAGATTAGTCCCAAATCCACCAGGAAAAATTATATCCGGAGAAATAATTTTTGAAGGAAGAAATTTATTGACTATTTCAGAAGATGACATGAGAGCTATTAGAGGAAGAGAGATAAGCATGATTTTTCAAGATCCAATGACATCTTTAAATCCTGTATTAACTGTTGGAGATCAAATTGCTGAAGTTATACAAATACATGAAAAGCTATCTTTTAAAAATTCAATGCTAAAAGCTAGTGAGATGTTAGAGTTAGTTGGAATACCTGGAAATAGATTAAATGATTACCCACATCAATTTTCTGGTGGAATGAAGCAAAGAGTTGTAATAGCTATAGCTTTAGCTTGTAATCCTAAATTGTTAATAGCAGATGAGCCAACAACGGCCTTAGATGTAACAATACAAGCTCAAGTATTAGATTTGATGAATGATTTAAAAAAGAAGTTAAAAACATCGATGATATTAATAACTCATGATTTAGGAGTTGTTGCACAAGTTTGTGATAAAGTAGCAATAATGTATGCTGGTGAGATTGTAGAATCGGGAACTTTATATGATATTTTTGAAAATCCAAAACACCCTTATACACTTGGATTATTTGACTCAATACCAAGCTTAGATGAAGAAGTTACAAGATTAAAACCAATAAAAGGATTAATGCCTGATCCAACAAACTTACCATCAGGATGTAGATTCCATCCGAGATGTCCATATGTACAAGATGAGTGTTCAAAAAGAACTCCAAGAACATCTGATGAAAGCGGTCATAGAGTTAAATGTTTAGTTTATGAGGGATTAATAGATGTACCAGAACTACAAGGAGGGGAAAATGGCAGATAATATACTAGAAGTAAGAAATCTGAAGAAATACTTCAACACACCAAAAGGACTTCTGCATGCGGTAGATGGTGTTACGTTTTCAATTGAAAGAGGGAAAACTTTAGGGATAGTTGGAGAATCTGGTTGTGGAAAATCAACAACTGGTAGAGTTGTTTTAAGATTGTTAGAAGCGACCGATGGAGATATAATATTTGAAGGAAAGAATATTAGAGAGTATGGAAAAGCTGAAATGGTAAAATTGAGAGAAGAGATGCAAATAATTTTTCAAGATCCATATGCATCGTTAAATCCAAGAATGACTGTTAGTGAAATAATAGCAGAGCCTCTAACAATACATAAAAAATTTGAAAATAAAAAAGATTTACAAGAAAAAGTTAAGAAACTTATGGAAACTGTAGGTTTGAGTGAAAGACTAACAAATACTTATCCACACGAATTAGATGGGGGAAGAAGACAAAGAATTGGAATAGCAAGAGCTCTGGCTTTAAACCCAAAATTTATAGTTTGTGACGAACCAGTTTCAGCTTTAGATGTTTCTATTCAAGCTCAAGTTCTAAATTTGATGAAAGACTTGCAAGAAGAATTTGGTTTAACATTTATGTTTATAACTCATGATTTATCAGTAGTTAAACATTTTTCTGATGATATAGCTGTAATGTATTTGGGAGAACTCGTTGAAAAAGCACCAGCGAGAGAATTATTTAAAAATCCAGTGCATCCATATACGAAAGCTTTATTATCAGCAATTCCTATTGCAAGTATAAAACATAAAATGAATAGAGAGATGTTAAAAGGTGAGATAACTTCTCCTGTTAATCCTGGAGAGGGTTGTAGATTTAGAAAAAGATGTAGTATAGCAGTTCCAAATTGTGGAAATTCGACACCAATTCTAAGAGAAATTTCACCTGGACACTTTTATGCATGTCATTTAATTGAAGAAAATACTAAAAAATAAAAAGGATAACTCTAGATTATGTTAAATACTAATTTAGAGTTATTTTTATTAGAGGAGGATTTTATGGAGAAGTTTGAAAGTAGAAAATATCACTTAACTGCAAAGTTAGTTTTATTGAAAGCTATAAGTGATATTTATCCAGATTATGAATTAACTTTTAGAAACTCTTTAAATAATGGAGTATATATAACCGTAAATGGGAAAGAATATGTTTGTGAAGAAGATGTAGAAAAAATAAAAGAAAGAATGAATGAGATAGTGTCAAAAAAGATAAAAATAAAAAAGACACATTTTAATTCAGAAAGAATAAATAAGAGTAACCTTCAAAATATCAGAGCTGATTTAAAAGAACTTTTAGAAACAACAGGAATAGTATCATTTTTTATTTATGAAATAGATGATTATAAAAGTTATTTTATTGAAGAACTTTATGAAAATACATCTTTTGTAAATTTATTTGAAATATATTCATATGACGAGGGATTCATTTTTAAAACTTTAGAAAATATAAATGATGTAATCCAAATACCGCCTATGATAGATGATAAAAAACTAGCTAAAGTTTATAAAGAAAGTTCTAAATGGAACGATATTATGAAAGTTTCATGTGTTGGAAGTTTAAATAGGATAAACTTAGAAGGTGATATTGTAGGGCTTATAAGGGTAAATGAAACTTTACATGATAAAAAAATAACTAAAATTGCGGAAAAAATATTAGAAGATAGAGATATAAGAATTGTAACAATAGCGGGACCAAGTTCATCTGGAAAAACGACATTTAGCAATAGATTAAAACTTCAGATGATGGCTTCTGAAATAAAACCATTAATGATATCTCTAGATGACTATTATATTGATAGAGATATCATTCCTGTAGATGAAGATGGAAAAAAAGATTTTGAAACTATAAGAGCTTTAGATGTTGTATTATTAAATAAAAATTTGAAAGAGTTGATGTTAGGAAGAGAAGCAGAAATTCCAAAATATGATTTTAGTACTGGAAAAAGAAAATCTAAAGGAGAAAAAGTAAAAATACAAAAAGATACAATTGTAATATTAGAAGGAATACATGGTTTAAATAGTAGTCTACTAGAAGGTATTTCTCAAAATCATATTTTTAAGATTTATATTAGTTGTTTAACACAACTTAATATAGATTCACATAATAGAATGAAAACAAGTATTGTTAGAAAAATGAGAAGAATTGTTAGAGACAGCATATCTAGAAACTTTAATGCTGAAGAAACTCTGGAAATGTGGGATCGAGTTAGAAGAGGAGAGGAGAAGAATATCTTTCCTTATCAAGAAAATGCAGATATTATATTTGACACCAGTTTGGCTTATGAAATAGGAGTTTTAAAACCTGCAGTAGAAAGGGAATTGATTAAAATTAAAATGACTAGTCCACATTATGAAGAAGCTAGAAAACTTTTGAGGCTTTTGAATTATTTTACAACAATTTCAGATAGATATGTTCCAGACGAATCTATTTTAAAAGAGTTTATTGGAGGAAGTTATTTCTACAATTATTAAATAAAAATGAGCTTAGAAATTTAATTCTGAGCTCATTTTTATTTAATAATTTTTATTGAAATAGATTATTTTATCTATGATAGAAAGAGCTTTTTTGTGTTCTAAAACATTATGAACCCTTAAAATTTTAGCACCTTTATATACAGCAAGAGTATTCACAGCTATTGTTCCTTCAATTCTATCATTTGGAGATAAATTTAAGGGTTTACCTATAAATCCTTTTTTAGATACTCCAATAAGAATAGGAGCAATAAAAGATAATTCATTTAATCTATTTAAAACTTCAATATTTTCTTCGTATCCCTTTCCAAAACCAATACCAGGATCGATAATAATATTATTTATATTCATGCCATTTTCTTCAGCAACTTTAAAAGTAGTTTTAAAAAAATTTTTCATAGATATAATGATATCATTATCGTAAATTTTTGAGTTTTGATTATGCATTGCTATAACGACACAATTATATTTTGCAGCTATTTTAGCCATTTCACCAGAATCTTTTTGTAAACCCCAGACATCATTTATAATGTGTGCGCCAGCTTTTATTGCAGCTTCAGCAACCTCATATCGATAAGTATCGATTGAAATTATACAATTTAGTTCTGTAGAAACTTTTTTTATAATAGGAACTACTCTGCTTATTTCAGTTTCTAAATCTACTTCAATATGTCCTGGTCGAGTTGATTGCCCGCCTATATCAAGAATATGTGCTCCATCAGCAATTAGTTTTTTTGCATGTTCAAAAGCAGCGGTGAGAGAGTTGAAATTTCCACCGTCAGAGAAAGAGTCTGGAGTAACATTAAGTATTCCCATAATTAAAGTTTCATTATTTAAATAAAATGTTTTGCCTAATGAAGAAAAAGTCATGAAAACCTCCTATAAAGATTTATATAAATCTCTTTTTAATCTTGAAATATATTTTTTTTCTAAAGGATGAATAAGATTTGGAGCGATTTCATTTAAAGGATCTAAAACAAATGAACGTTCACACATCCAAGGATGAGGAATAGCAAGATTTTCATCTTGAACAATAAGGTCGTTAAAGAGAAGTATGTCCAAATCAATTACTCTAGGTCCCCATTTAATCTCTCGTGTTCTACCTAGAATATTTTCAATATTTAGTAGTTCCTTAAGAAGCTCTTGAGGAGTAGAGAGAGTTGTTATTTCTAAACAAGCATTTAAAAAATTGTCTTGTTCAATATTTCCGAAAGGTTTAGTTTCTAAAAAAGTACTAGTTTTTGTAATGGTAGTATTTTCTAAAGTTGAAATTGCAGAAATAGCATTCTTTAGATTTTCTTTCAAATTACCAATGTTTGAACCGATTGAAAGATAGGCTATATTTCTCGAACGATATATTTCTATGGCGACAAAATCAAAGTGTTTTTTTATTGGAGCCCAAGGTTTTTTAACGATTACTTTTACATTCTTTATAAGCGAATATTTAATTAAAATTGTTTTTGCTATATTTTCGGCAAGAGCTTCAATTAAATCAAAAGATTGTGAAAAAAATACTTTTTCAATATCTTCAGCAACAAATCCATAATGTGTAGAGTGGTTTAAATCATCATCAACCCCAGCTTTTCGAGTAGAGGTTTCCATTTCAACAGAGATAATAAATTTTTGTTGAAGAAATTTTTCTTCTGGGAAAACACCATGGTTTCCTATAAACTCTAAATTTTTAATATATATTTTATCCATAAGAGCACTCCTAATTATTTGATTAAGTTTAAAAATTCCATTTTTATATTTTCATTTTGATTGAATATTCCTTTAGCTGAAGTTGTAATAACTTTAGAACCCAAAGCTTTAACACCTCTCATAGTCATACATGTGTGTTCTGCTTCAATGATAACGTAAACGCCTTGGCACTTTAATCCCTGATAAATAGATTCAGATATTTCATTGCAAAGTCTTTCTTGAAGTTGAGGTCTTTTAGTATAAGCTTCAATAACTTTAATAATATCTCCAAATCCAATAATTCTACCGTTTGGAATATATCCAATTGATATTTTTCCAAAGAAAGGTAGAAAGTGATGTTCGCACATTGAATGGAAAGTGATATTTTTTTCAATAACTAAATCATTGCTTTTAACTGGAAATGTTTTTTCTAGAAAAGTGTAAGGATTAATATGAAGACCAGAAAAAATTTCTTTGTAAAAAAGCTCGATTCTTTCAGGAGTATTATCTATAACTTCTTTTGAAATCAGATTATTATTGTTATCTATTTCAATAATAATTTTTTTTATATGTTCTTTTAGATTCACTTAACCACCTCGTAAAATTTGATATATATTAATTATAGCATAGAGATAAAAGTAAAAAAACTTAAACTTTTGTAAAGAAAAAATGCTTGACAAAAATTGTAAGAATAGATATAATATCTTGGTGATGTTATGGAATTGAATGAGATGCTAGAAGTATCTATTTTGCTTGACTATTATAGTAATCTTTTAAGTGAGAGACAAAAGGAGTATTTGTTAGAGCACTTTGAAGGAGATCAATCTCTTACAGAGATTGGAAAGAAGTATAATATAACTAGACAAGCTGTCTATGATAACATAAAAAGAGGAATAAAAATTTTAAGAGATTATGAAGAAAAGATAGGTTTCTACAAAAGAGATCTAGAACTTCTTAAACAGTTGAAAGATTTAAAGAAAGACTTTAAAATTGAAAAACTTGAAGAAATAATCGAAAAAAACTTTTAGTAGGGGTGCCCATGTTAGAAAATTTAGGAAATAGATTCCAAGACATAATGAAAAAAGTAAGAGGTCATGGAAAACTAAGCGAAAGTAATATAAAAGAGGCTTTACGTGAAGTTAGAATGTCTTTACTAGAGGCCGATGTAAACTACAAAGTTGTAAAAGAATTTGTTGTAAAAATTCAAGAAAAAGCTGTTGGAGCAGAAGTTTTGACTGGAGTTAATCCAGGTCAGCAGTTTATCAAGATAGTTAACGATGAGTTGGTAGAGCTTTTAGGAGGAACAAACTCAAGGTTGACAAAAAGTGTTAGAAATCCAACAGTAATAATGTTAGCAGGACTTCAAGGAGCTGGAAAAACAACATTTGCTGGAAAGTTGGCAAAACATTTAAAAAAGCAAGGAGAAAAACCTTTTTTAATAGGAGCGGATATTTATAGGCCTGCAGCTATGAAACAATTAGAAGTTTTAGCTCAACAAGTAGGAGTAGATGTTTACTTTGAAATAGGAAGTAACGATGCTATAGGTATTTGTGAAAGAGGATTACAAAAAGCTAAAGAGTCTGGAGCAACATATCTAATAATAGATACTGCTGGTAGATTACATATAGATGAAAAATTAATGGAAGAATTAAAAGAAGTTAAAAAAGTAGTTAGACCACAAGAGATTCTGTTAGTAGTGGATGCAATGATAGGACAGGATGCAGTAAATCTTGCTCAATCTTTTAATAATGCATTGAGTATTGATGGAGTAGTGCTTACAAAGTTTGATGGAGATACTAGAGGTGGAGCAGCTTTATCAGTAAAAGCAGTAGTTGGAAAACCAATTAAGTTCGTAGGAACCGGTGAAAAAATAGATGATTTAGAATTATTCCATCCTGAGAGATTAGCATCAAGAATACTAGGTATGGGAGATGTTGTTTCATTAGTTGAAAAAGCTCAGGAAGCAATTGGTGAAGAGGATGCAAAGTCTTTAGAAGAAAAAATTAGAACTCAAAAATTTGATTTAGATGATTTCTTAAAGCAATTACAGAACATAAAGAAGTTAGGTTCAATTGGAAATATCTTGAAAATGATTCCAGGTATGGGTCAATTAGGGGATTTAGCTCCAGCTGAAAAAGAGATGAAAAAAGTAGAAGCTATTATTCAATCAATGACAAAAGAAGAAAGAAAAAAGCCTGAGATATTAAAAGCTAGCCGTAAACAAAGGATTTCTAAGGGTAGTGGATCAGATGTAGCTGATATAAATAAATTGCTAAAGCAATTTGAGCAGATGAAAGAAATGATGAAAATGTTTTCAACTGGAAAGTTCCCACAACTTCCTGGAATGGGTGGAAGAAAAGGTGGAATGAAGTTTCCATTTTAAATAGAGATTAGATTAGTGATACCAAAATAAAAAAATAGAAAAAATAAAAGGAGTGATTTTAAATGTTAAAATTAAGATTAACTAGAATGGGAAGCAAAAAGAAACCTGTATACAGAATAGCTGCAATGGAAGCTTTATCAAGAAGAGATGGAAAGGCAGTAGCTTATTTAGGAAACTACTTCCCATTAGAAGATGGAAGAGTATCTCTTAAAGAAGAGGAAATTGTTAAATTCCTTATGAATGGAGCACAACCTACAAGAACAGTAAAGTCTTTATTAGATAAATCTGGTGTTTGGGCAAAGTTCGAAGCTGCAAAGAAAAACTAATTGCATGAATTTAGGTGCCTGAAAAGGCACCTTTTTTTCTGTTTGTGTTAGACATTGATTATTAAAATATGGTATAATACGTTGTAAATTCAACTGTGCAGAGGAGGATTAATGAATACACTCTTTAATAGAATCGCAAAAGAAACAGGATTAAAAGTTGAACAAATAATTAATACTGTTAAACTTTTGGATGAAGGATCAACAGTACCGTTCATCGCAAGGTATAGAAAAGAAATTACTGATAATCTAGATGAAACAAATATTTTAAAAATATCTGAATTAGTGACTTACTTAAGAAACTTAGAGATAAGAAAGCAAGAGGTTATTAGATTAATTGAAGAACAGGGAAAGTTAACAGAGGAATTAAAAATAAAAATAAGTTTAGCTCAAAAACTTCAAGCTGTAGAGGATATCTATTTTCCATACAAGAAAAAAAGAAAAACAAAAGCTGATGTAGCTAAAGAGCAAGGCTTAGAATTATTATCTCAAAAAATATATACTTTTACTTCGCTTGAAGAACTTCAAAAAGAAGCTCAGAGTTTTATAACAGAAGAAGTTGAAAGTGTTGAAAAAGCAATTGAAGGAGCAAAATTAATTGTCGCTCAAAATCTATCCGAAACTTTAGAGTATAGGCAGAAATTAAGAGATGATATGTTAAAAAAGGCTTCTATAAGTGCTAAAAAAAGTAAGAAAGCAGAAGAGTTAGATTTAAAACAACTGTATAAAGATTACTATGAATATACAGAACCTGTAAACAAAGTACTGTCTCACAGAGTTTTAGCTTTAAATAGAGGAGAAAATGAAAATATACTAACGATTTCTTTGAATTTTGAAGATAAAGATAGGAATGATATCGAGAAATATCTATTAAAAGATTTTAAAAATAAAGAGATGAATTTTTTGCATACAGAGATTATAATAGATGCTCTAGATAGATTAATTTTACCTTCTATTGAAAGAGAAGTTAGAAACATATTAACAGAAAAAGCAGAAGATGAAGCAATACTAGTATTTAAAGAGAATTTAAAGAATCTTTTAATGCAACCACCGTTACATGAGAAAAACATATTGGCTTTAGATCCTGGTTATAGAACAGGATGTAAAGTAGCAATTATAGATAAAAATGGATTTTTTAGAGAGAATACGGTTTTCTATCTTGTAAAAGAAATGCATCATGAAAATCAACTTAAAGATGCTGAAAGAAAAATGAAAGATTTCATAAAAAGATATAATATAGATATAGTTGTTATTGGAAATGGTACTGCATCAAGAGAAACAGAAAGTTTTGTTGCAAGCGTTTTAAAAAGTGTTGATACAGATGTAAAGTATTTAATAGGAAATGAAGCAGGCGCTTCAATTTATTCAGCTTCGAAAATAGCTGTTGAAGAATTTCCAGAATTAGATGTAACAGTAAGAGGAGCTATTTCAATAGGCAGAAGAATTCAAGAGCCTTTAGCGGAATTAGTGAAGATAGATCCCAAATCAATTGGAGTGGGAATGTATCAACATGATGTAAATCAGAAAAGATTAGATCAATCTTTAGAAGAGGTAATTCAGCTTGTTGTAAATAGTGTAGGAGTAAATGTAAATACAGCTTCATGGGCATTATTGGCATATGTTTCAGGGGTTAAAAAAGGTGTTGCTAAATGTATTGTCGATTATAGAAAAGATAACGGAAACTTTAAAAATAGAAAAGAATTGTTAAAAGTTAAGGGTTTAGGAGCGAAAGCTTATGAACAGATGGCTGGATTTTTAATAATACTTGATGGAGAAAATCATCTTGATAACACAGTAATTCATCCAGAATCTTATAAAGTAGCAGAACAAATATTAAAATGTGTAGGTTTGTCTTTAAAAGATTATGGAAAAGATTTAGCAAAAGCAAAAGAAATTCTGATAGAATTTGATTATGGAAAGTTTTCTATTGAAAATGGTTATGGTTATGAAACTGTAAAGGATATTTACGATGCATTGGTAAAAGAAAGAAGAGATCCTAGAGATAGCATTCAAAAACCAATTCTAAAATCCGATATATTAAAAATAGATAATCTCAAACCAGGAATGGAACTTGAAGGAACAGTTCGAAATGTTATTAAATTTGGAGCATTCATAGATATAGGTTTAAAAAATGATGCTTTACTTCATATATCTGAAATATCAGATAAATTTGTAGATGATCCAAATAAAGTATTAGCAGTTGGTCAAATCATAAAAGTAAAAATCAAAGATATTGATAAAGAAAGAGAAAGAGTAGGGTTGACTAAAAAGGGGCTTTAAAAGATGAAGATAAAAAACAATTCATTGTTAATAAAAATAATCTTTTATAATGATATCGCAATATTTTTAACTTCAATTTTAATTGCAATAGTTGTAGCTTTGACCTCTTTCCAAGATATGGAAAGAAGGATAGAAGATACAACAAAAAATAAAATGGATTTACTTATGAGTAATTATAAATCTTATTTTGGTGATATTAGAAATGATGTTTATAAAGAGATAGGTAAATACAGAATAAATGAAGGAAATCAACAGGTTGCAGAAATTATAAAATATAATCTTTTAAAAGAAGATTTTAGAAGTTACTATAACTCAGTTATTACTATAATTTCTTCAAAGGGAGAGCTTTTAGGTGAGTATGGAAACAAAGATAATCTAGGAACTTTGACAGAAGATAATATTCATATTTTGTTAGAAACATCCGCAAAAAAAGAATTTGAAACGAATGGATACTACTTGGCAAAAGTACGTGACAAAATTTATGCAAGAATTGTAATTCCTTATGGAAATGAAATGACAACGTACTATTTAGTTGTTTCAATACCAATAAACAAAGATTTTTTAACTTCTTTAACAGAGGGATTAGAATTAAGTTCAAAGGATAAAATATACTTTGTGACGAATACTTCTGATAAAAATGAGCTTCAAGCTAAATATTTCTTTTCTTATAAAATATATAGAGATATATTAAAAAAAGATTATAAAAATTATTATTTGAATAAAAAAATAAATGGGTTATCATATTATGTAGGAATTTACAATTTAATAGGTTATAATGATATTTATTTAGGAAGTTTTGTGATATCACTTTCTAAAGAAAGAATAACCCAAGAGAAACTAATGACAGCTTTATATATTGGGATTTTAGTTCTTTTGATAATGGTTATAAGTTCAACAGTATCCAGTAAGGTTTTGAAAAAACTATTGATGCCTTTAACACAAATAGCTGATTTAGCAGATAAAATTTCGAATGGTCAAAAAGTTGAAGACATAAAGGTTGTAGGTCAAGGAGAGATAAAAACATTATCAGTTTCTTTTAAAGAGATGATTGAGAAACTAAATGTTGCACAAGAAGATTTAACAATTCAAAATAAAGAATTAGTTACAAATATCGAAAAAATAGAAGCAATTGATAAATTGTTGATGGGCATTAATATTGAACAAGACACCTTCAAAACTATAGAAAAACTAGTTTCTGGATTTACTTCAGAAGTTGGACTTGGTTATAGCAGGGCGATGTATTTTAGATATAGTAGAGAAAATGACTATTTAATAGGCCAAGATATTTCTATAAATTCAAGTTTAAAAGAAGATAGTAAAAAAGGATTTAAGTTTCAGCTAAAAAATTTAAAAGAATTAATATTGTTTACCAAAATACCTATAAATAATGATAATTTATTAGCAAAATCTTTTAAAGAGAAAAAAATAATATATAAAAATGATATGGGTTATAAATATGATTTTGGAAATGATGTTCTAAAAGCTGTGGGATTAAAAAATTTCTTTATATTCCCAATTCACGGCGCAGGAAAATATTCTGGAGTAATAGTTGTGGACAACTATACAAAAGATACTCGAATAAATCAAGAAGAGTTGGAACTTTTAAATTTACTTTCAATGAACTTTTCAATAGGAATAAATAATAAAGAAATTGCAATAGATAATATAGAAAATGAACGAGTAAATACAATAGAAAAATTAGCAACAAGATTCTTAAGTCTACGAGGAGATGTTGTTAATCAACTTTTAAAGTGTATTAATTCAGAAAATCCAGGGCAAAAAATAATAGAGGAACTAACAAAAATAAAACCATATTTAGAAAGAATTAAAGAGGATAATGAATCTTTAAAATTCTATTCAGAAGAAAAAGAAACTAAATATGAAGGTGTTTGTTTAGATAAAATCATAAGTGAAGTTATAACTAGCTATAGTCAAAAATTTAAAAATGCAAATATTTCGATATCTTTCTTTAGCACTACAAATGGAACTGTTTTAGGAAGTAGAGATCAACTTAAAAAAGTAATAAAGGAGATTATAGATAACTCATATAATACTCTTTTAAATAAAAAAAATAATAGAAGAATTGATATTATTCTATCTAAAAGAAGAATTAATGAAAAGATAGAGTTGAAAATCATAGATAATGGAGAGGGAGTATCTCCAAATCAATTAGAGAATATCTATGAACCTTTTATAAGTTATTCTACTCAAAGATTAGGACTTGGACTATTCTTTGTACGAAAAATTATAAAGGATCATCGTGGAGTAATTAAACACTTCTCAGAAGAGGGGAATAGTACAGAAGTAAAAATAACATTAAATGTATATAAGGAGGAAGTCTAATGGAAGAAAGAGATTATGCTAAAACGCTAAACCTTCCGAAAACAAGTTTTCAGATGAGAGCAAACTTACCGACGAAGGAACCAAATATTTTAAAAAAATGGGATGAACAGAAGATTTATGAAAAGGGGTTAGAAAAAGGGGGAGAATCATTTATCCTTCATGATGGCCCCCCGTATGCTAACGGTGGAATTCATATAGGTCACGCTTTAAATAAAATATTAAAAGATATTATTTTAAAGTATAAAAGATTAACAGGTTATACAGTACCTTACGTTCCAGGATGGGATACTCATGGTTTGCCAATTGAATTAAAAGTAAGTGAAGAGTTAGGGTCAAAAATGAAAGAAATGTCAGCTCTTGAAATAAGAGAAAAGTGTGCAGAATATGCTAAAAAATGGGTAGAAATTCAAAAAGAAGGATTCCAAAGATTAGGAATTTTAGGAGAGTGGGACAAACCTTACTTAACTCTAAACCCAGAGTATGAAGCAAAGCAACTAGAAGTATTTGGAGAGCTTTACGAAAACGGATATATCTTTAAAGGATTAAAGCCAATTTACTGGTCACCAGTAACTGAAACAGCATTAGCAGAAGCTGAAATTGAATATAAAAATCATATTTCACCATCGATCTATGTAAAAATGGAAGCTAACAAAGAAATCATGGAAAAGTTAGGAATGACTGAGTCTTTACACTTAGTTATTTGGACAACAACTCCATGGACTTTACCAGCGAATACTGGAATAGCTTTAAATGGTGAGTTTGAATATGGGATATATAAAACAGAAAAAGGAAATCTGATTTTAGCGAAAGTTTTAGCAGATAAAGCTTTTGTTGATATGGGAATAGAAGAAGTAGAGTTAGTAAAAGAATTTTTAGGAGCAGATTTAGAGAATTTAACTTATAAACATCCGTTTTTAGATAGAACTGGAAAAGTTGTTTTAGGAACTCATGTAACAGCAGAAGCTGGAACAGGAGTAGTTCATACAGCTCCTGGGCATGGACAAGATGACTATGTTGTAGGAGTTAGATATGGATTACCTATAATATCTCCAATTAACAACAAAGGAGTTTTAACAGAAGAGGCTGGACAATTTGCTGGGTTATTCTATAAAAAAGCAAACAAAGTAATATCTGCTTATTTAACAGAAACAGGGCACCTATTAAGTTATAAAGAGTTTGAACATTCTTATCCACATGATTGGAGATCAAAAACTCCAGTAATTTTTAGAGCTACAGAGCAGTGGTTTATAAGATGTGAAGGTTCTGATTTAAGAGAGAAAGCTTTAAATGCTTTAGATGATGTTAAATTTGTTCCAGATTGGGGAAAAAATAGAATAGGTTCAATGTTAGAGTCAAGACCTGATTGGTGTATCTCAAGACAAAGAACATGGGGAGTTCCAATTCCTATATTCTATAATGAAGCAACTGGAAAAGAGATTTTTGAAAAAGAAATTTTAGATAAAGTAATTGAAATAGTTAAAACCGAAGGATCATCAGCTTGGGTAAAGTATTCAGCTGAAGAATTAATAGGTGAAGAACTATTAGTAAAATATAACTTAAAAGGCTTAGAATTAAGAAAAGAAACAAATATAATGGACGTTTGGTTTGATTCGGGAGTTTCTCATAGGTCAGTATTAGAAACTAGAGAAAATCTTCATAGACCAGCAGATCTTTATTTAGAAGGATCTGATCAGCATAGAGGATGGTTCCAAACATCGCTATTAACATCTATTGGTTCAACAGGAGATGCACCGTTTAAAATGCTTTTAACTCATGGATTCGTAAATGATGGAGAAGGTAAAAAAATGTCAAAATCTGTAGGAAACGTTGTTGCACCTCAGGATGTAATAAAAGTTTATGGAGCAGATATTTTAAGATTATGGTGTGCTTCAGTTGATTATAGTGAAGATGTAAAAATTTCTGATAATATTTTAAAGCAAATGGCAGAAGCTTACAGAAGAGTAAGAAATACAGCTAGATATATATTAGGTAACTCTGCGGATTTCAATCCAGCAACAGATGCAGTAGCGTATGAGGACTTAATGGAAATTGATAAATGGGCATTAAATAAATTAGAGAGATTAAAAAGAGCAGTAACACAATCATATGAGAAATATGAGTTCTATAATCTGTTCCAAGAGATACATTACTTCTCAGGAATTGAAATGTCAGCATTTTATCTAGATATAATCAAAGATAGATTATATACTGAAAAAGCTGATTCAAAAGAAAGAAGAGCAGCTCAAACAGTAATGTCAGAAGTCTTAGTAACATTAACTAAAATGGTAGCACCAATTCTATCATTCACAGCTGAAGAGATTTGGGAAACTTTACCAGAGTCTTTAAAAGATTCTGAATCAGTTTTATTAACTGATTGGTATACAAATAATGATCAGTATTTAAATGATGAATTAGATATGAAGTGGGAAGAAATCTCTAAATTAAGAAAAGATATAAATAAAACTTTAGAGATGGCAAGACAAGGTGAAAATAAGATAATTGGAAATTCTTTAGATGCAAAAGTGACATTGAATTCTACAGATGAAACTTTAGAGAAATTCTTAAAAGATAATAAAGAAGTTTTAGAAGAAGTATTAATTGTTTCTCAATTACTAGTTACTAATGAAAAAAATGATTCATTTGTAAAAGGAGAGGAGCAAGAAAATCTATTTGTTAAAGTTGAACATGCAGACGGAGAAAAATGTGAAAGATGTTGGAAGTATTCTACAAAGTTAGGAACTAATGCAGAACATCCAACAATTTGTCCAAGATGTACATCAGCATTGATTGATTAATTTCTAAAAGAGGTGAGCTGTGTTATACATAGGAATAATAGCTATATTGGTTATTTTAGATCAAATCTCAAAGTATGAAATAGACACTTGGTTGATAGAAGGAGACACATTCCCCTTAATAGGGGAATTTTTCCATCTAACATATGTTAAAAATAGAGGAATAGCTTTTGGAATGTTTCAAGGTAAATTGGATATAATATCTATTTTAACAGTTACAGTAATATTAGGACTGAGCTATTATTTTTATAAAAATAATAAAAAGTTTTCAGTTTATGAAAAATTAGGATATTCATTTATTCTAGGAGGAGCTATTGGAAACATAATCGATAGAATATTTAGAGGTTTTGTTATTGATATGGTCGATTTTAGAGGAATATGGGTATTTGTATTTAATCTAGCTGATGTTTGGATAAATATAGGCGTTATTTTAATAATAATTGATAGCTTATTAGAAAATAAAAGGAAAAAGAAAAATTAGGAGGAAGTAAAATGACATTTCAAGAGATGATATTTGCTCTTCAACAGTATTGGAGTTCAAAAGGGTGTATCATTGGAAATCCATATGATATAGAGACAGGAGCTGGAACATTTAATCCAAATACATTTTTAATGTCTTTAGGACCAGAGCCTTGGAATATAGCGTATGTAGAGCCATCAAGAAGACCAAAAGATGGAAGATATGGAGAAAATCCAAATAGAGTTTATCAACATCATCAGTTTCAAGTTATAATGAAACCATCACCAGATAACATTCAGGAGTTATACTTAGAATCACTAAAGGTTTTAGGGATAGATCCATTGAAGCATGATATTCGTTTTGTTGAAGATGACTGGGAATCACCAACTCTAGGAGCTTGGGGATTAGGGTGGGAAGTATGGTTAAATGGAATGGAAGTAACTCAATTTACATATTTCCAACAAGTTGGAGGTTTAGAATTAGAGATTATTCCAGTAGAGATAACATATGGATTAGAAAGACTAGCATTGTATATCCAAAACAAAGAAAGTGTTTATGATTTAGAATGGGCTCCAGGAATTAAATATGGAGATATGAGATACCAATATGAATATGAAAATTCAAAATATTCATTTGAAATAGCAGACCTAGAAAGTCACTTTAGATGGTTTGACGATTATGAAAAAGAAGCAGATAGAGCACTAAATGAAAACTTAGTAATGCCAGCATATGACTATGTTTTAAAATGTTCTCACGTATTTAATGTTCTAGACTCAAGAGGAGCGATATCTACAACAGAAAGAATGGCTTATATTTTAAGAGTTAGAAACCTAGCAAAAAGATGTGCAGAAGTATTTGTGCAAAATAGAAAAGAACTTGGATACCCTTTACTAAAAAAGAAGTAAAAGGAAAAAAGAGGAGGAATACAAAGTGAGATTACTTTTTGAAATAGGAATGGAAGAGTTACCTGCAAGATTCCTTGTTCAAACTCTGAAAGAGATGAAAGAGAACTTAGAAGGTAAATTAAAAGATAGAAGAATAAAGTTTGAAAAGATAAAAACTTTTGGAACACCGAGAAGACTTGTTGTTTTAGTTGAAGGATTATCAGAAACTCAAGCAGATTTAGATATATTAAATATGGGACCTGCAAAACAGGTTGCATTTGGTGAAAATGGAGAGATTTCAAGAGCAGGATTAGGTTTTGCAAAGTCTCAAGGGGTAGAAGCCACTGATTTAGAGATAATAGAAACTCCAAAAGGTGAGTATATAGCAGTTAAAAAATTTATGAAAGGTGATTTTACAAAAAAATTACTTTCAGAACTATTGAAAGAGCTAGTACTTGAAATCAATTTCCCAAGATCAATGAAATGGGGAGAGAAAAAGTTGAAGTTTGCAAGACCTATTCAATGGTTCTTGGCATTAGTAAACGAAGATGTAATAAATTTTGAAATTGAAGGAATTAAAAGTGGAAGATCATCAAGAGGACATAGATTCTTTGGAAGTAATTTTGAAATTTCAACAATAGATGAATATTTTGAAAAAATAAAAGAAAACAATGTAATAATCAATATTGAAGAAAGAAAAGAATTAATTAGAAAACTAATCAAAGAAAATTGTGAAGAAACAAATGAGCAAGTTTTAATAGATGAAGAGTTGTTAAAAGAAGTTTCGAATTTAGTGGAATATCCATTCCCAATAGTTGGAACATTTAACTCAGATTTCTTAGAAGTTCCTCAAGATGTATTAATAATATCAATGCAAGTTCACCAAAGATATTTTCCTATTTTAGATTTAGATGGAAAACTATTACCTAAGTTTGTAGTTGTTAGAAATGGAATAGAAGGTTCTGATAATGTAAGAAAAGGAAATGAAAAAGTATTATCAGCTAGACTTGCTGATGCAAGATTCTTCTATCACGAAGATTTAAAGAAGCCATTAATTGAAAGTGTTGAAAAATTAAAGCAAGTTGTTTTTCAAAAAGATTTAGGAACAATTTACAATAAGATAGAAAGAGCACAAAAAATAGCAGATTACTTAATACAATCTACAGGAATGGAAAGTAGAAGAGAAAGTATTGAGAGAACTTTACTTTTAGCAAAGGCAGATTTAGTATCTAATATGATCGGTGAAAAAGAATTTACAAAATTGCAAGGATTTATGGGAGCTGATTATGCACTTAAATCAGGAGAATCAGAGTTAGTATCAAAAGGAATAGAAGAGCATTACTATCCTAGATACCAAGGAGATTTATTGCCAAAAGGAATAGAGGGGATAATAGCAGGAATATCAGACAGATTAGATACTTTGTGTGGATGTTTTGGTGTTGGAATTATTCCGAGTGGATCTAAAGATCCATTTGCTTTAAGAAGATCTGCTTTAGGAATTGTGAATATTATATTGGATTCAAATTTAAAAATCTCTTTAAAAACTTTAGTTGAAAGAGCTCTAGATACTCTTCAAAATTCAGGAGTACTAAAGAGAGAAAAAGCTGGAGTTTTAAATGAAGTTTTAGAATTCTTTAAACAAAGAGCTTTAAATGTATTTACAGAGATGGGATATTCGAAGGATGTTGTATCAGCAGTGGTAGATAAAAGTTCAGATAACCTAGTAGATACTTTATTAAGAATAAAGTCTGTGGATGAGTTTACAAAGATGGATAGCTTTAACAATTTAGTTTCATTAATGAAAAGAGTTGGAAATATCTCTAAAGAATTTGATGGAGTAATCGTTAATTCAGATTTATTAATAGAAGATGTTGAAAAAGAATTATTTGAAAAGTCTGAAGAAGTAGCAAGAGTAGCAGAAGAAATGTTATCTTCTAAAAATTACATAGGTTATCTAAATACTATTCTATCAACTGAAGAAGTTATAAATAGATACTTTGAGTCTGTTATGGTAATGGATAAAGATATAACTATTAAAAACAATAGACTTTCTCAGCTTAATTATATTGCAACTATATTTAATAAAATGGTTAACTTAACACTTATTGAAGAAAAAAAATAAAATGGATTGACTTTTTGATAAAAAAAGAGTATAATCACAAATATAAAAATAAATTCATCAAGAGAGACTGAGGGACTGGCCCTATGACGTCTCAGCAACCTACCTTAGAGGTGTGGTGCTAATTCCAGAAAGATGACCTATAAAGAGCCCTAAGCCTTTTATCTTTCTGGAAAGATAAAAGGCTTTTTTTATCTCTTTTGATAAATATTTAGGAGGAATAAAATGAAAAATTTAACTTACTTTACTTCAGAGTGTGTATCACCAGGACATCCAGATAAAATAGCAGATCAAATATCAGATGCAGTATTGGATGCATGTATAAAAAATGATCCTGCAGCAAGAGTAGCATGTGAAGTTTTCTGTACAACAGGACAGGTAATTGTTGGTGGAGAAATAACAACAACAACTTATATAGATATTCAAGAAATTGTTAGAAATAAAATAGATGAAATTGGTTACAGACAAGGAATGGGATTTGACTCTGACTGTGGAGTTTTAAATGCTATTCATTCACAATCACCAGATATATCTATGGGTGTAGATGTTGGAGGGGCAGGAGATCAAGGAATAATGTTTGGAGGAGCAGTAAAAGAAACTCCAGAATTGATGCCTTTAGCTTTAGTATTGTCAAGAGAGATAATTGTGAGATTAACAAAATTAACAAGATCAAAAGAATTGGTTTGGGCTAGACCAGATGCAAAATCACAAGTTACATTAGCTTATGATGAAAATGGAAAAGTAGTAGGAGTAGATACAGTTGTAGTTTCAGTTCAACATAATCCAGAAGTAACACAAGAGCAGATACACAATGATGTAAAAGAGTTAGTGATAAAACCAGTTTTAGAAGCTTATAATCTAAACTCAGATGAAGTTAAACATTACCATATTAATCCAACAGGAAGATTTGTAATTGGAGGACCTCATGGAGATACAGGATTGACAGGAAGAAAGATAATTGTAGATACTTATGGAGGATTTTTCAGACATGGAGGAGGAGCATTTTCAGGAAAAGATCCTTCGAAAGTTGATAGATCAGCAGCATATGCAGCAAGATGGGTAGCTAAAAATATTGTAGCAGCAGATTTAGCTGATAAATGTGAAGTTCAATTATCTTATGCTATAGGTGTAGCAAAACCAACTTCAGTAAAAGTAGAAACTTTTGGAACGGGAAAATTTGAAGAAATAAAATTAGCTGAAGCAGTACAAAATATATTTGATTTAACACCAAGAGGAATTGAAAGAGATTTAGAGTTAAGAAGTGGAAACTTTAGTTATCAAGATTTAGCAGCTTTCGGACACATTGGAAGAACTGATTTAGATTTACCTTGGGAAAGAATAAATAAAGTAGAAGAATTAAAAAAATATTTAAATAAATAAGAATGGATTAAAAAAGGAGATGATACTTTGAAGTATTTATTTTTGAATTATCCAAAGTGCTCAACATGTATAAAAGCAAAAAAATGGTTAGATGAAAATAAAATTCAATTTGAATCAAGGCATATTGTAGAAAATAATCCAAATAAAGAAGAATTAAAAAAATGGTTAGATTTAAGTGGGTTGCCTATAAAGAAACTATTTAACAGTAGTGGATTACTTTATAGAGAGATGAACCTAAAGGAAAAAATAACTAAAAGTAGTGAAAATGAGCTTTTAGAAATTTTATCATCGAATGGGATGTTGATAAAAAGGCCTTTGCTTATTGGAATTGAAAAAGTTTTCGTAGGTTTCAAGGAAGAAGAATGGGAAACTGTTAAAAACAAATAAAAGATATGGACAAATTATAAAAAATATGGTACTATTATTAAGTAGCAATAACGCATTAGCGGAAATTGCCCCGTTCGTTCAACGGTTAGGACAATAGATTTTCACTCTATAGACAGGGGTTCGATTCCCCTACGGGGTACCATTTTGGAAGCATAGCTCAGTTGGGAGAGCACCTGCCTTACAAGCAGGGGGTCACTGGTTCAAGTCCAGTTGTTTCCACCATATAGAAATTTTAAGCACTTAGGTGCTTTTTTTTTATTTCAAATAAAAAAAGGGTTTATATTTTTAAATAGCCCCCATTTTTTATAACTGTTTTTTTAGAAGATTAGTTGTATCTAGTTTATAAGAGTCTCTGTTATTTAAAAAATTAATAACATCATCAGTTAAATCTACTCCTCCAAAAATTGTAGCACTTTTTTCGATAACCATTTCTAAATTTTTCTGTTTTCCAATTAGAATAGCAACAGAATCAATTTCAAATTTGATATCATAAATAAAATTTTGTTGATCTTCTTGAAAATGTCTTTCAGAAATTTCGATTTTGTCTTGAAATTGTTTTTTTAGATTAAGTAATTTCTTTTTATCTGATTCAGTAATTTTAGATTTACTTTTAATAATTTTTTCTTGTTTTAATAAACTTTGTCTTAATCCTTCGATTTCTGAATTTAATTTTAGTCTTTTGTTTTCAAGAATTTCTTCCATGTCATAACGTTTATTATATTGATTAAAAATATATTCCGAATCAATTACTCCGATATTAAGCCCAAAAGCTGAAGTGGTTATAAAAAGTAATAGAAATAAAACATTCATACAATTACTCCTTTTGTGGAATTTTATTCTTATTATACCTTATTTTGCTAATATTTGATATAATATTTAAAAGAAAAATAAAAAAGAGGATGGACGAATGAATAAGAAACTAAAGATACTTTTACTTTTATTACAAATACTTACTATAGGGCTTTCTTTATATTATAAAAAGTTCCTGTTAAGTGTAGCGGTTGTTTTAATGTTAATTTTTAATTTGTATATATTTTTTAAATGGAAAAAAATAAAAATGAAAAATAATTTTATTTTAAGATCATTTATAGTATCAGATGTTATTTTATTTTGTTTTTTTATATTGATGTTTAGAATGATTCAAATACAACTTTTTGATTCTGAAAATTATAAAGAAGCAATTAATAAACAGGTTAATATTGAAAGAAAAGAAGGTGGACAAAGAGGTAATATTTATGATTCAAAAGGAAAGGGATTAGCTTATAGCATAAATATGTACGAATTATCTGTAGATCCTAAAAGGTTTATAAAGTCAGAAGAAGCTCCTAAAGTTTTAAAAGAACTTGTAAATAAAAAATATGTAAAAGAAAATTATAAACCATTATTAAACGCTATAAATAAATTAGGTAAAGATGAAAGAATTTACAAAAGACTAAATCGAAATATAGATGATGTAGAAAAAAAAGAGATTGAAGATATTTTAGAAAATTATAAAATAAAAGGAAAAAATATTATATTTTTAAATGGAAGAAAAGAAAGACGTTATTATAAACCAGATCAGTACTTCTTTTTAGTAGGAAATATTGGGTTTAAAAAAACAAGTGAAAAAGAAGGAATATTTGGAATTGAACTTTTTTATGAAAAATATTTGAAAGGGGATAAATCTTCGAAGATAGTACCAAGTATAAGAAGCTTAGGAATTGGATTGCCAACAGCAGGAGCTGGATCAAAGGTTAATTTAGATGGAATGGATATTCATTTAACAATAGACAATGATCTACAGTATATACTAAATGATGAAATGGAAAAGCAATTCAAGAAAACAAATTCAGAAGAAGCTCATGCAATTATGATGGATCCAAATACTGGAAAAATTTTGGCTACTTCATTTTTTAGAAAAAATAAGAAAAATGTAGCTAACCCAGTATTTCAATCACAACTTGAGCCAGGCTCAATATTTAAACCGTTAATAATTGCAGCAGCACTACAAGAAAAAAAAATCAAAAGATATACAAACTTTGATATAGGCGACGGAACAATAACAAAATATAAACATACAATTAGAGAGAGTAGCAGAAGTATGAAAGGAATTATAACAACAGAGGAAGTTTTAAAAAAATCAAGTAATGTAGGAATGGTTTTGATAGGTGATAAATTTACAAATGAAGAATTTGATAAATATCTAGAAAAATATGGAATGTATGATAGAACAGGAGTAGATTATCCTTATGAAAAAAAGACAAGAAGAGAAGCAGTTAAAAGTTGGAATGGATTAAAAAAAAGTACAATGTCATTTGGTCAAGGTATTGCAGTTACTCCAGTACAAATGATTACAGCATTTTCCTCTGTAATAAATGGGGGGATACTCTACAAACCTTATATAGTAGATCATATAACAGATAAAGATGGGATGATAATCAGAAGAAATTTACCTACAGCAAAACAGAAAATTTTAGATGAGGTAGTTTCTAAAGAGATGAGAAGTATGTTAGAATTAGCAGTATTAGAAGGTACAGTAAAAAAAGCACATGTAGATGATTATAGAATTGGTGGAAAAACAGGAACCGCTCAATATAGTGAAAACGGAAGATATGTAAAGCATGAATATCTTTCATCAGTTATGGGTTTTTTTCCTGTAGATAAACCTCAATATATACTTTTAGCAATGTTTTTCAAGCCACAAGGAGATGTTTTATATGATAAGTTTGGAGGAACAGCAGCAGCACCTGTTTTGGGAGAAGTTGTAAAAAGAGTTACTAAAGTAAAAAATATACATTCACAAAAAGTAGAAAATATAAAAATAACTAGCAAAAAAACGTTGAGAAGTATTGAAAATAATGAAGAGTTATTTTTAATGCCAGATTTAAAAGGATTAAGTGCTCGAGAGGTAATTGAAATATTTAAAGGTAGTAGTATAGAATTGGAAATAACTGGAACAGGAGTAGTGTTGACACAGAGTTTAGAAGCCCACAAAGAGCTATTAAATGTAAAAAAAATAAAAATTAAATTAAATTAGGAGAAAGTAATGAGATATTTTAGTGTCTACATAGAAAAGACAAACGATTTCTATACTTATGCGAGTGATGATAAAAATATAGGTATTGGAGACAGGGTATTAATATCTTTTAGAAATAGAGATAAAGTTGGCTTGATTGTAGAAGAAGAAACTTTGAAAGAATATTCTTTCAAAGTTTTAAAAATAAAGAGAAAAATGCACGAAGAGTTAAGTTTTTCAAAAAGTTTTATAAAGCTTTTAATTTGGATAAAAGACTATTATATGAGTCCTTTTGAACAAGTTTTCTCAACAGCTGTTCCAGCTGGAATAAAAATTAAATATGAAGATGTTTATAGAGTTAAGAATATAGAAGATGTTTTAATTCGAGATGAATTATTAGAATATTTTTTTCAAAAATTGAAAACAAGAAAAAAAGCATTGGTTGATAGATTTTCAAAAGATAAATTAAAAGAGTTTGAAGAAAAAGGATACTTAAAAAAAACAGATGAATGGTACACTTTAACAAGTGATGTATGCAAAGATGAATTAGAATTAATTCAGTATTTTCAGAATAGAGGAGAAGTTGGAAAAGCAACATTGAATAAAAAATTTGATAAAAAAATAATAGAGAAAAATTTAAAAGAAGAAACTTTAATATTTGAAAGAAAAATAAAAACATTTGATGAAAATAAATTAAAAAGAGAGAGTGAGATAGAAAAAATACAAGAGGATACAGAATTAAATCCAGAGCAACAGAAAATAAAAGATGGAATTGAAAATTCAAACAAGAAACATTTTTTAATTAGAGGGGTAACTGGTTCAGGAAAAACAGAGATATATATTCAATTAATAAAAAGAGCTTTAGAAAGAGGTAATGGTTCTATATTTTTGGTTCCTGAAATATCTTTAACTCCTCAAATGGTGAAAAGATTTAAAATTGAGTTTGGAGAGGGAGTAGCAATTCTACATAGCAGATTATCAAATGTTGATAGGGCAAAAGAATGGTATAGTATTTATGTAGGAGATAAAAAAATAGTTTTAGGAGTTAGGTCAGCTATTTTTGCTCCAGTAAAAAACTTGGAGTATATAATAGTAGATGAAGAACATGAAAATAGTTATAAACAAGACTCTACTCCAAGATATAATGCTAAATATGTAGCAATAAAAAAAGCTGAACTAGAGAATGCAAAGGTTGTTTTAGGATCAGCTACTCCGGCAATAGAAAGTTACTATTATGGAAAAAAAGGGATATTTAAATTGTTTGAAATTGATGGAAGATATAATGATGCACAATTACCTAAAATTGAAATTATAGATATGAAAGAAGAAGAAGATACTTTCTTTAGTGAAGTTCTTTTAAATGAAATAAGAGCAACATTATTAAAAAAAGAGCAAATAATTTTACTTTTAAATAGAAAGGGTTATTCTACTTTAATTCAATGTCAAGACTGTGGATATATGGAAGAGTGTGAACATTGTTCAATAAAGATGAATTACTATGCTAGTAATAGTAGTTTAAAATGTAATTATTGTGGAGTATCTAAAAGGTTTGTTGGGAAATGTTCAAAATGTGGAAGTAAAAAACTTTCTTTTAGCGGACGCGGAGTAGAAAGAATAGAGGAAGAGTTAAGAAAAAGGTTTCCAGTAAATATAATAAGGGTAGATGGAGAAGTTTCTAAAGAGAAGAATTTCTACGAAAATATGTATAATGATTTTTTAGATGGAAAATATGATATTATGGTTGGAACTCAGATGATATCTAGAGGTCTACATTTTCCAAATGTAACATTGGTAGGAGTTATAAATGCAGATACAATAATGAGTATACCTGATTTTAGATCAGGAGAGAGAACTTACCAAATGATAACTCAAGTAGCTGGAAGAGCTGGAAGAGGAGAAAAAAAAGGTAAAGTGATAATTCAAACATATCAGCCAGAGAACTATATAATTGAAAAAATTCAAGAAAATAGTTATATAAATTTTTATAAAAAAGAAATAGAAAAAAGAGAGATACTTTTTTATCCGCCTTTCTCTAAAATAATAAATATAGGAATTTCATCTGAAGAAGAAAAAGGATTAGAAGAGTATTGTGATCTTGTATTTAAGTCAATAGAAAATAATAGTGTTGAGTTGTATGGGCCTATGAAATCTTTGGTATATAAGGTTAAAGGGCGGTATAGATATAATATTTTCATAAAAGGAAGTAGGAATAATATAAATTTATATAAAAAAGAATTAGAAGAAAAAATAAAAAAAGTTGAAAATAAAAAATATAGAGTAATTGTTGATATAGACCCTATTAACCTAATATGATATAATACATATTAGGTAAAAAGAGATGTGGAGGAAAAGTATGGTATATGAAATCAAAATATATGGAAATGAATCTTTAAGAACTATGGCAGAGCCTGTTCAGGAAATTACCCCAGAGATACTTGAGGTTCTAAATAATATGGTAGAAACTATGCATAATGTAAATGGAGTGGGTCTTGCAGCTCCTCAAGTAGGTATAGCTAAAAGAATGTTTGTTATCGATATTGGAGATGGGATTGTAAGAAAAATTATAAATCCAGAACTTATAGAATTATCAGACATTATTGAAAATGAAGAAGAGGGATGTCTAAGTGTACCTGGAATTTATAAAGCAGTAAAAAGATCAGTTACAGTTAAAATAAAATATTTAAATGAAAAAGGTGAAGAAGTAATAGAAGAAGGAACAGATTTATTAGGAAGAGCATTCCAACACGAATATGATCATTTAGAAGGGATTTTATTTGTAGATAAAATATCACCAGTTGCTAAAAGAATGGTTTCTAAAAAATTACAACTTTTAAAGAAGGAATTCGGTAAAAACTAATGAAAAATTTATTTTTAATAGTTCCATTAGCTATACATTTTGCATTTTTAGGGCAAAATATTTTTAGATCCTTTGTAAAGATTGATAAACTAAAAATAGAACAAGAGATAAAGTTAAAGCACCAAAAAGAGATTGAAAGCTTAGTCCTTAAATATGATAATATGATTAAGGATATAAATAATCCATTTTACAGAGAGAAAGTAGCTAGGAATCAACTTCAAATGGTTTTGCCAGGAGAAAAAATTTATAGATTGATTGAAACAAAGTAGGAGGAAGAAATGAAAAGAGAGTTAGCTTTAGAGTTTGCTAGAGTAACAGAAGCAGCAGCCTTAGCCGCTTACAAATGGGTTGGAAGAGGAGATAAGAATGCAGCAGATCAAGCAGCAGTAGATGCTATGAGAACTGTGCTGAACGGAATAAAGATTCAAGGGGAAATTGTAATAGGAGAGGGAGAGATCGATGAAGCTCCAATGCTATTTATAGGAGAAAAAGTTGGTTTAGAGACTATCGATAAAGATAGATATTCGAAAGTTGATATTGCTGTAGACCCTGTTGAGGGAACAAGAATGACTGCTCAAGGTCAAGCTAATGCAATAGCAGTTTTAGCAGTAGGAAATAAAGGAAGTTTTTTAAAAGCTCCAGATATGTATATGGAAAAATTAATTGTTGGACCAGAAGCAAAAGGTGTTATTGACTTGTCTAAACCATTAATGGAAAACATAAATAATATATGTATTGCTTTAAAAAAACCTTTAAATGAGCTTACTGTTGTTATATTGGATAAGCCCAGACATAAAGAAATTATAAAAGACTTACAAGATTTAAATATAAAAGTTTATGCACTTCCAGATGGAGATGTTGCAGGATCAATTTTAACATCAGTTGTAGATTCAGAAGTAGATGTTTTATATGGAATTGGTGGAGCCCCAGAAGGAGTTATTTCAGCAGCTGTAATAAAAGCTTTAGGTGGAGATATGCAAGCTAGATTAAAATTGAGAAGTGAAGTTAAGGGTGTTTCTTTAGAAAATGACAAAATTTCAGCTTATGAAAAATCTAGATGTGAAGAAATGGGACTTAGAGTAGGAGATGTTTTAAAGTTAGATGATCTTGTAAAAGATGATGAAGTTATTTTTTCAGCAACAGGAATAACAAGTGGAGATCTTTTAGAAGGTGTAAAGAGAAAAGGAAATATAGCTAGAACTCAAACTTTAGTAATTAGAGGGAAAAGTAAGACGGTAAGATATATAAATGCTGTTCACAACTTAGATTATAAACCTGAAGGTATAATGGAATTAGTAAAATAAATAAATAGAAAAGTAGAGATTTATCTCTACTTTTCTTCTTTAACAAGGAGGTAACATGTTTTTTTTTGATGACTTTATAAAAAAAATAGCAAAAACAAAGATAGAGTTTAAACCAGTTAGAAAATATTCTTTAGAAAGTAAAAAACTAATTATGTGGTTAGGAACAGGATTTCCACTTATATTAATTGGAATACTTCAAGGATATATAGGATATATAAAAGGATTTAGCATTCCATATTTAGCAATAGCAGGAGTATTATTATTTTTAGGATTAAAACATTTAAAAAAAATATTTATGTATAAGATAGTTTTAGATTGTGAAAAGAAAAAAATAATAGGTCAGGGATTAGATTTAGCTTTTGATGATATTGAAACTTGTGTTTTAAAAGAAGATGTTGTAGGAAAAGGAAATAAATTACAAGTTATTGTTAGAATAATTACAAAAGATAAAAGAGAGATTATAGTTCCACTTATAATGGGGAAAAAAATAGAATTTATTTGTACTTTAAGAGATGAATTGAAAGAAAAGTTTTCAATGGTAAAATAAATTACTAAAGGAGATTTCATGAAAAAATCAGTTTTTTTTATTTTTTTATTTTTGATAAGTTTATCAGTTGAATGTTCAAAAATTAGTGATAGAGAATTTAGAGGTGTATGGATAGCTACTGTAGACAATATAAATTGGCCTTCTAAACAGGGATTGACAATAGCTGAACAGAAAAATGAATTTATAGAGATATTAGATGAAATTAAAGATTTAAATATGAATGCTGTTATTATGCAAGTTAGACCAACAGCTGATAGATTTTATAAAAAAGTTAAAAGTGAACCATGGTCGAAATATATAACAGGAGAGTTGGGAAAAGATCCTGGTTATGATCCTTTAGAATTTTTTATAGAAGAAGCACACAAAAGAAATATAGAATTTCATGCATGGTTTAATCCTTATAGAATAACTTTAAAAAAAGGAGAAGTTCTTTCAAGTGAGCATATAGCTAAAAAAAATTCAGATTGGGTAATAGAATATGATAAAAAACTTTATTATGATCCAGGAAATCCAAAAGCAAGAGAATTTACTGAAGATGTTATAGTGGATGTTGTTAAAAATTATGATATAGATGCAGTTCATATGGACGACTATTTTTATCCATATCCAGTTCTAGATAATAATAAAAAAATAATTCCTTTTGAAGATAATAAAACTTATAATTTGTATGGAAAAGGAATAACTAGAGAAGACTGGAGAAGAAAGAATACAGATATTTTTGTAAAAGAATTATCTACAAAAATAAAAAAAGCTAAGCCATATGTAAAATTTGGAATAAGTCCATTTGGTGTATGGAGAAATAATGATAAAGATCCTACAGGATCTGCAACAAGAGCAGGAGCTGAGAATTATGATACTTTATATGCCAACACAAGAAAATGGATAAAAAATGAATGGATTGATTATATTGTCCCACAAATATATTGGGATTTTGATTTGAAAGTAGCTCAATATGATATTTTAGTTGATTGGTGGAAAAATGAAGTCAAAGATAGTAATGTAAATCTTTATATAGGCCATGCAGCTTATAAATTAGATACAACAAAAGCTTGGAAAAATGAATTTGAATTGATTAATCAAATAAAATATAATAGAAAAACGAAGGGTATAGATGGAAGTGTATTCTTTGGATTTGATAAATTACAAAAAAATATATTAAATATAAAAACTAATTTAAAAAAAGAGGTATACCAAAATCAAATCTTACCTCCTACAACTCCATGGATAGATAAAGTTGCACCAAAAATGATAACAAATTTAGTTGGAAAGGTTACAAAAGAAGGTATTCTTTTAACTTGGGATGATCCTGCAAGTAATTATTCCAATTATTATGCTATCTATAGAAGTCTAGATAAAGATTTTGAAAAAGTAGAATCAAAGTATTTACTTGCAACTGTGAAAAGAAAATATGGATTAAAATTTTTAGATAAATCAGTGGAAAATAATAAAAAATACTATTATAAAATAACACCAGTTGATAAACTTCACAATGAAGGAATAGCAAAAGAAAAAATAATTTTTTAAAAAATAAAAAAAGTTTGTTGACAAACTACAGAAGTTATGGTACTATATATTTGTAAGTGATGCGGGAGTAGCTCAGTTGGTAGAGCGTCAGCCTTCCAAGCTGAATGTCGCGAGTTCGACCCTCGTCTCCCGCTCCATACAAATTGCGTTATTAGCTCAGATGGTAGAGCACACGACTTTTAATCGTGTTGTCACTGGTTCGAGCCCAGTATGACGCACCATTTATTTGCCCCGTTCGTTCAACGGTTAGGACAATAGATTTTCACTCTATAGACAGGGGTTCGATTCCCCTACGGGGTACCATTGGAAGCATAGCTCAGTTGGGAGAGCACCTGCCTTACAAGCAGGGGGTCACTGGTTCAAGTCCAGTTGTTTCCACCATATACAACTTAATGGGGGTGTAGCTCAGTTGGTTAGAGCGCATGCCTGTCACGCATGAGGTCGCGAGTTCGACCCTCGTCACTCCCGCCATTAATTTAAAAATAGAATAAAAGCCGCTTTAGCTCACCTGGTAGAGCAACTGACTTGTAATCAGTAGGTAATTGGTTCGACTCCGATAAGCGGCACCACTGCGAGGGTGGCGGAATTGGCAGACGCACCAGACTTAGGATCTGGCGTTTCGACGTGAGGGTTCAAGTCCCTCTTCTCGCACCATTTTATAGAATTCAACAGTAGACTTTAAATAAGTCTACTTTTTTTTTATTCAAATCTTAATTGCTTGAAAACTCTATATCTCTATGGTACAATAATATGAAAAAAAAATTAATAAAAAGGTGTTCAAATGAAAAAGATAAGAATGTTATTTAATTTTAAAATTATATACACTATTTTTTTGACTTACTTTTTTTTAGGATATTTTTATCCTAATTTTTTACAAATAAACGATGTTTACTTATATTTATTTCAATATTTAGGAATATATGAAAAAATGTTGTGGATATTTTTAATAGCTTATGGTTTTTCTATGTTTATGAAGAACCCAGAAAAAAAAATTGTTTTAAAAATAAGACTGTTTTTTCTGGTGATCTTAGGAGTAGCCACAGGGTACCTTTATTTATTACAAAGCTTAAAAGAATTAAATGAGTCGTCATTAAAAGCTATTCAAGACTTTGTAATTGAAGTTGGATTGTTGAATATAAACTTAGGATATATTGAATTGTATACATTTTTAAAGATTTTTCCACAGATTAGAACAGATATATTTTTATGGGTTTTAATTTTTATAATTTTTATATCTTTATTCATGGTTTGTGGAAAAATAATAACAGCAACAATTTTATCAATAATAAATTTCTTTAAGAGAAAAATTTCTAAAGCAAAAGAAAGTAAAAGATTAAAAAGAGATAAAATTAGAATTCAAAAACAAGCTAAGTTGGAAAAAGAAATATATGATGAAATTTGTAATATTCAAAAAATATATAAAGAAAAAGATGAAATGAAACAAATTGTAGAAAAAAAAGAAAAAAGGTTAGAAGAAAATCTATCTAAAGCTCAACAGAATTTTGAAATTGTTAAAACTGAAGAGAAAAATAATTTAGAAGATAAAGAAAGGAAAGAGTCTAAAAATGATATTAGCATCGAAATCTCCGAGAAGGAAAGAGATATTACAGCAACTGGGATTTCAGTTGAACATAAAGACTAAAGATATAGAAGAAATAAGTGATAAACTTTTGATTGTTGATCAAATAAAAGATATATCAACGAAAAAAGTAATGGCTGTTGCAAAAGAAAATAAAAGTGAATACGTTGTTGGTGCTGATACTGTTGTCGAGTTGGAAGGAGTAATATTTGGAAAACCAAAATCTAGGCAAGATGCAAGAATGATGCTAGAAGCTCTTTCTGGAAAAGCTCATAGAGTTATAACTGCATATACTCTTATAAATTTAGAGAAAAATATAAATATAACCAAATCTGTTGAAAGTATTGTTTATTTTAAAAATATTAGTGATGAAGAGATAAAGTGGTATATAGAGAGTGGCGAACCAATGGATAAAGCAGGATCTTATGGCATTCAAGGGTTGGGATCTATTTTTGTAGACAAGATAGATGGAGATTTCTTTGCAATTATGGGGTTTCCAATAAATCATTTTATAAAAACTTTAAACGATTTAGAAATAACGGTAGAAAGTTTAGATAAAATATAAATCAATTTAAGGAGAGTTATAATGAAAAAAATGTTTGGAAAAATTTTGGGAATATTTTCAGATGATTTAGGAATAGATTTAGGAACTTCAAACACTTTAATATGTGTAAAAAATAAAGGTATCATAATGAATGCACCATCAGTTGTAGCTATTAATACTAAAACAAAAGAAATTTTTGAAGTTGGTGATAAAGCAAAACAAATGATTGGAAGAACTCCTCACACAGTAGAAGCTATCAGACCCCTTAAAAATGGAGTTATTGCAGATTATGAAATAACAGAAAAAATGTTAAGGGAGTTCTATAAAATTGTAAATAGAGGAAAAACATTATCAAGCCCAAGAGTAATAATATGTGTTCCTGCAGGAGTAACTCAAGTTGAAAAAAGAGCAGTTATGGATGTTACAAGAGAAGCAGGTGCAAGAGAAGCATATTTAATTGAAGAACCAATGGCTGCTGCTATAGGAATTGGATTAAATATATTTGAACCAGAAGGAAATATGGTGGTGGATATCGGTGGTGGAACTACTGAGATAGGAGTAATATCTTTAGCAGGAATAGTAAAGACATCATCATTAAAAATGGCTGGAGATAAGTTTGATTCATTAATCATAGATTATATAAGACAAAAACATAACTTGTTTATAGGAGAAAAAACAGCTGAAGAAATTAAAATAGCTGTTGGAGCTGTAATAGATTTAGAAGAAGATATTTTTATAGAAATAAGTGGAAGAAATGCATTAAGCGGATTACCAAAGAATGTAAAAGTTTATTCATCAGAGATAGCGGAAGCATTAGAAGAAGCTATGGTACTCATTATAGAAGAGATAAAAGGAATACTTGAAAAAACACCACCAGAATTATCATCTGATATAAAAAGAAAAGGAATCTATTTAGCTGGTGGCGGAGCTCTTTTAAGAGGTGTGGACAAGAGAATATCTGAAAGCTTAAGTTTAGAGGTAACTATTGCGGAGGATCCTTTAAATGCTGTTGTAAATGGTATTCAACAACTTTTAAAAGAATTTGATAGATACAAGAGGGTTTTAATTTCACCAGAAAGTGATTATTAAAAAGAGTAATTATGAAAAAAAAACTATTTTTATTTCTATTTTTATATTCATTATTGAGAGCAGACTATCTCATCACTAACGGTGAGATAGCTCTTTTTTATGATGTCCAAAATAATATTTTAAAAAATGTAAGAGATAAAAAAATTGAAAAAGATATATTATCAAATTTACAAATACTTTTAATTAAAGATTATAAAGTGTATAGAGCAAAAAAATATTATGCAGAAACAAAGTTTTTAAATGGTAAAAATATTTTTCATATAAAGTATTATATAGAAAATGAAATATTAGAGGTTTATATTGTACTTTCGAATGAACAAAAAAATAGTATATACATATATACTAATTTAAATAAGTTAACTTGGAAAGCACCTTATGATTTGGTCTACAAATTTTCAGTTTTAAATTTAGAAGGAAATATACAAAATAAAGATGGGTATTATAAATATGATAATTTAAATATTTTAAAAAATGATAGTTCTAAATTAATTGTTTCTACTGAACAAAATTTTGAAGATTTTAAAGTTAAGTATTTAGAAACATCTTTAAAAAAAGAGTTGGATGAAAGAATCTATTTAGTAAAAAATATAAAAAACAAAGTGGATGGAGATTTTTTAAATATTATTTTAGAAAAAGAGTCTCCAAGATTTATGAATTTAACATTCGAAGAGGTATTATCTAAAGAAATTGAATTCTGGGATAGTTTTGATAAAAAATATGAATTTTTAAGAAGAAATGTAGTTAATCAAATAAAAAATTTTTACCTTATTTCTACGAGTAATTATGCTCAAAATAGTTTGAATATGAACATGAGTAGAGTAAACTATATAAGGCAATTGAAAGTACTACATTTAAATGCTATATTAAATAGAACAGAAAAAATTCCAAATTTTAATTTTAATAAAGAAGATAATATTCAGAATATTTATTCCTACTATTATTATTTTAAAATATTAGAATTAAAAAATAAAAAAATAAGTACAGAATTAATAGCTAAAAATTCTAAGTTAATAACAAATGACATTCTTGAAATTTATAAAAGTATAATTAATAAAGAAGGAGAATGGTTAGAAAGTTCTGTTATATTTTATAGATTTCTATTAGACGTAGAAAAATATAATCTAATTTTTTTAGATTTTGAAAGTTTAGAAAAAATGAAAAGTGAGATTCAAAATGTAGTAAAAAAAGAAGTGATTAATTCTTCTGGAAATCTAAAAAACAATGAATATATAAAATATTTAGATGTTTTATCAACTGCTGAGCAAGAAAAAATTATAAAAAATGAATTGAAAAAAATAAATAATAATTCATTTTATTTATTAGAAAGTCCTACAGGTGTAGATATAACAGCAAATTTAAACTTGGCTTTATTATTGTATAAAAATAATTTTGTAGTAGAAAGTGATAAAATATTCTATAATATAGATTACTTCGTTAATCTTAATGATATTTATTCTAAGCTCGATTTAGAAGAAATATTCTCATATTTATTAAATATTCATTATAGGGGATTAATATGAAAATGAACGATATAATAGGAATTAAAGAACATATTGAGTCAATACTTTTATTAGGTGGAGATGAAATAAAAATAAGAGATTTAAGCAAGTTTTTTTCAATAACTGTGGAAAAGATTTTAGATTTATTAGAAGAATTGAAAAAAGAGCGTTTTAATACTGGAGTAAATTTAGAGATAGATCAAGAGGTTGTACGTTTAATAACAAACCCAAGATGCGGTGAAATAGTAAACATGTACTTTAAACAGGATATAAAGCCCAAAAAATTATCGAATGCAGGATTAGAAACACTATCAATAATAGCTTATCGTCAACCTGTAACTAAAAGTGAAATAGAAGCAGTTAGAGGAGTTTCAACGGATAGAGTTATTCAAACACTAGAAGAAAGAAAATTTGTATGTGTTTGTGGAAAAAAGGAATCAATAGGAAAACCAAACTTATATGAAGTGACAGATAAGTTTTTAGGATACCTAGGAATATCAACGGTAGATGAGTTGCCACAATATGAAATAATGAAGGAGAAATTAAATGGAACCAATGAGAATAAATAAGTACCTAGCTCAAAACGGATATGCATCAAGAAGAGAAATAGACAAATTAGTAGAAAATGGAGATATCAAAGTTAATGGACAAGACACTACACCTGGTCAAAAAGTAACTGATGATGATAAAATTTCTATTAAAGGAAAAATATTTGAAAAAGTAAAATCAGAAGATAAAGTTTATTACCTACTACATAAACCAAAAGGTGTTTTAAGTGCTTCAAAAGATGATAGAGGAAGAAAAACTGTTGTAGATTTTATAGATACAAAAGAAAGATTATATCCTATTGGTAGATTAGATTCAGATACAGAAGGAGCTATAATTTTAACAAATGATGGAGATATATTTAATAGAGTTATACATCCAAAAGGTGAAATATACAAAGAGTATTTTGCAATTTTAAAAGGTGAAATAAGAGATAAAGATCTTTCAAGAGTTGCAAAAGGAATTTTACTTGAAGATGGTCAAACATTGCCAGCTAAAACAAAAATATTAAAAAGAGTACAAGGAAGAAGTGAAGTTATAATTTCTATTAGAGAAGGTAAAAATCGTCAAATCAGAAGAATGTTTGATGCTGTAAAACATCCAGTTGTTTATTTAAGAAGAGATGCTATTGGTAAAATAAACTTAGCAGATTTAGAAGTAGGTAAATATAGAAAACTAACAGGACACGAGATAAAATACTTAAAATCACTATAGAAATAAAGGAGGAAAATACATGGCTTTAACAAGAGAAGAAGTTCTAAATGTAGCTAAATTAGCAAGATTGGAATTTAAGGAAGAGGAAATCATAAGATTTCAAGCAGATTTAAATAATATATTAAACTATATAGATGTATTAGCAGAAGTAAATACAGATGATATTGAACCTTTAGTACAAGTTCATGATACTGGAGTTAAATTAAGAGAAGATGTTATAAAAGAATCATTAACATCAGAAGAGGCTATGAAAAATGCCCCAGCTTCAGAACATGGAGCATTAATAGTACCTAAGGTAATTGGAGAATAATTTAATGGAGGATTTATCTGTGGAAAAAATATATAACTTAACAGCTTTTGAAATAAGAGAGAAAATTTTAAATAAAGAGCTTACATCTGAAGAGGTTGTTACAGCAATTTTTAATAGAATAGAAGAAACTGATAAAGAAATTGGAAGTTTTGTATCTTTAAGAAAAGAAAAAGCTTTGTTAGAAGCTAAAGAAGTCGATAGAAAAATAAGATCAGGAGAAAAAGTTGGAAGCTTAGCAGGAGTTCCAATTGCAATAAAAGATAATATGGTATCTATAGGAGAGCCATCTCAATCAGCTTCTAAAATTTTAGAAGGATATGAGGGAATATATGATGCAACTGTTGTAAAAAAATTAAAAGCAGCTGATGCTATTATAATTGGAAAAACAAATATGGATGAGTTTGCAATGGGATCAACAACTACAACATCAGTATATAAACAAACAACAAGAAACCCATGGGATTTAGAAAGAGTTCCAGGAGGAAGTAGTGGTGGAGCAGCAACGTCTGTTGCTGCAAGACAATGTTTTATTTCTTTAGGATCTGATACTGGTGGAAGTATAAGACAACCAGCTTCATTCTGTGGAGTTGTAGGATTAAAACCAACTTATGGAAGAATTTCAAGATATGGATTAATGGCCTTTGCTTCGTCTTTAGATCAAATAGGACCTTTTGCAAAAACAGTTAAAGATATAGCATTAAGCTTAAATGTTATTTCTGGAGCGGATGATTATGATTCAACATCAGAAGAGGTTAAAGTTCCAAATTATTTGGATTATTTAACTGGAGATATTAAAGGAATGAAGATTGGTGTTCCGAAAGAATATTTTATAGAAGGACTAAATCCAGGAGTAAAAAAGGTTGTTGATGAAGCTCTAGAAACTTTTAAATCTTTAGGAGCAGAAATAATTGAAATATCATTACCACACACAAAATATGCAGCTCCAACATATTATGTTTTAGCACCAGCAGAAGCAAGTTCAAACTTAGCTAGATTTGATGGAATTAGGTATGGGCATAGAACAATAGATGCAAACAATATAGATGAATTATACATCAAATCAAGAAGTGAAGGATTTGGAGATGAAGTAAAAAGAAGAATTATGATAGGAACTTATGTTCTAAGTGCTGGATTCGTTGATGCATACTTTAAAAAAGCTCAAAAAGTTAGAAATTTAATAAAAAATGATTTTAATGAAGCTTTTGATAAAGTGGATATTATATTTACTCCAGTAACACCAGGACCTGCTTTTAGATTAGATGAAAAAAAATCACCAGTAGAGTTATATTTAGAAGATATCTTTACAATACCAGCAAACTTAGCTGGCATTCCAGGAATTTCAATTCCAGCTGGAATGACAGAAGGATTACCTGTAGGGATTCAACTGTTAGGTAGAGCATTCGGAGAAAAAGATATCTTAAAAGCTGGAGATGCTTTTGAAAAAGCTATAAAGGAGAGAGTATAATGGCCAAACAATGGGAATCAGTAATAGGACTTGAAGTACACCTTCAATTAAAAACAGGAACAAAAGTATGGTGTGGATGTAATGCAGATTATGACAATTCACCAACAAATACACATACTTGTCCAATATGTTTAGGACATCCAGGAGCATTACCAAAATTAAATAAAAAAGTGGTAGAGTATGCTATAAAAGCAGGATTAGCTTTAAACTGTAATATAAATAATGTAAGTGGTTTTGATAGAAAAAATTATTTTTATCCAGATACACCAAAAAATTATCAAATAACTCAATTTGAAAAACCCTACTGTGAAAAAGGTCATTTAGATGTTAAATTAAATTCTGGTAGAGAGTTAAGAGTTGGAATTACAAGAATTCAAATAGAAGAAGATGCTGGAAAATCTATACATGCTGGCTCAGAGTCACTAATAAACTTTAACAGAGCATCAATGCCTCTTATAGAGATAATATCTGATCCTGATTTAAGAACTTCTGAAGAAGCTTATGAATATTTAAATCTTTTAAAGAGTACAATAAAATATACTGGGATAAGTGATGTCTCAATGGAGTTAGGTTCTTTAAGATGTGATGCAAATATATCTGTAATGGAAAAAGGAAGTAAAGTTTTTGGAACAAGGGTAGAAGTTAAAAATTTAAACTCATTTAAGGCAGTAGCTAGAGCTATTGATTATGAAATTGGAAGACAGATAGATGCTATTGAAAATGGAGAAATAATAAATCAAGAAACAAGACTTTGGGATGATGAATCTCAAGTTACAAGAATAATGAGAAGTAAAGAAGATGCAATGGATTATAGATATTTTGCAGAACCAGATTTACCAAAATTAATCATAAAAGATTCAGAAATTGAAAGAATAAAAGCATTAATGCCTGAATCAAAAACAGCTAAATTAAAAAGATTTGAAGAAAATTATGGTTTACCAAAATATGATGCAAATATATTAACAGACGAAATAGAATTAGCTGATTATTTTGAAAGAGTTGTTTTAATAACTGACAATGCAAAACTTTCTTCAAATTGGATAATGACAGAAGTTTTAAGAGATTTAAAAGAAAGTGGAAAAACAATAGATGAATCTAAAATATCATCTGAAGAATTAGGTAAAATAATTAATCTAATTCAAAAAAATGTAATCTCTTCAAAAATGGCTAAAGAGTTATTTACTATAAAATTAAATGATAGTAGAGATCTTGAAGTTATTGTAAAAGAAGAAGGTATGATTCAGGTTGTTGACTTAGGGGAAATAGAAACGATAGTAGATGAAGTATTAGCTCAAAACCCTAAGATGGTAGAGGACTTTAAAAACTCAGATGAAGGTAGAAAACCTAGAGTTTTAAAGGGGTTAATAGGACAGGTTATGAAGTTATCTAAGGGAAAAGCTAATCCACAGATAGTGACAGATCTAATGGAGTCAAAATTAAAATAGGCGGTTTATAATGAAAAAAAGCAAATTGATCTCTTTAGGGATTATGGTATTTGGACTAACTTTTTTATCACAGCCACTTCATGCAGTTACTAAAATATTGAAAGAAAAGTATGAAAATATAATACCGATGAGTGTTTACGTAAATATAATGAACAATGAAGCAGAACCAGAATATTTAAATTATGCATTTATAAAAAGTGTAGAAGCACCAATAAGACAGGATTCTTCAATATATTCTAAAGAAATTGTAAGGTTTCCATTCAATACAAAATTACAAGTTTTAGAAAAAGTTGAATCAAGTGGAAATGAATGGTATAAGGTAGAGTTAAAAGATAATAATGGAAACAAAGTATATGGATATGTTTCTGCAATGCTTGTAACTTTAAGAAGATTTAGGTTTGATGAAATGAATAATAGAGTTCATAAATTATCACAATTTTTACAAACAGAATCACAAAATGGAAAAGAGTTAGTATCTGTAAATACTTATGTACCTAATCCAAGTAATCAAAATATGAGTAGAGAAAAAGATAAATATGGAGTTTCAGCAGATCAGAATGCAAGAGCAACTTCAAATGGTGAAACTATATTTATACCCGATAGGTCTTTAATGTCTGTTGAATCTACAAAAGGAAATGATGTGTATGTAAATGCACTTTCAATACCAGAAAAATCATTAAAAATTACTAAAAATGCAATAACAAGATACCCTGCTGTAAATGCAAATTTCAGAAAAGTTATAGCAATTGATTTAGATAATGAAAACCAAGGAATATTCCAAAAAAATTCTGATGGAAGATGGGAATTGATATCATACACATTAAATAAAACTGGAATAGAAAGTGCTTTAGGATTTGAAACTCCGAAGGGTTACTTTATAGTACCAGTATTAAAGTATGAAATGGCTTATAGAGATGAGTACAATAATGCTGCAGGTATGGCAAAATATGCAATTCGTTTCTCTGGTGGAGGATATATTCATGGTACACCTGTTAATTTTGAAGAAAATATTAATAGAGATTTTTTCTTAAGAGAAAAAGATGGTTCGTTGGGAACAGTTGAAGGAACAAGAAAATGTATTAGAAATATGGAATCACATATAAAATTCTTGTTTGATTGGGTAACCAATGGTAAAGTTAATAGAAAATCAAATGAACAAAGACCAGATGAAAATGTAATGGTAATAGTATTTTAAAGGTGGGTGAGCACTATGCTCACCCTTTTTGATATGCATAGCATAACTTCTTATTATATGATATAATAAATTTGTTGAAATAAATAGATAAGGTGATAAGGAAAATGTATAGACTTCAGTATTTAATATTTAAAGTTATTCGTCGTATTTTACTTCTATTTTCAGAAAAAACAAGGTTTAAATTTGCTGAAAAATTAGGAATTTTAGGTTATTATCTTATTAAAAAGAGAAGATTAATAGCTTTGGCGAATTTAAAGCTAGCTTTTCCAGATAAGCCATATAATGAAAGAAAAAAAATAGCAATGGAATCATATAAAATAATGGCTAAAGGTTTTATATCATCACTATGGTTTGAAGATTATTTGAAAACAAATGTGAAATTAGAAGACTTTGAAAAGTTAGTTTTGTTGAAAGAAAAAAATAATGGTTTAGCAGTAGCTCTAATTCATATGGGAAATATGGAAGCAAATTTAAAAGCAGGAGAAATTTATGATATTGTAACTGTTGCAAAAGCTCAAAGAAATCCATATATAGACAAATTCATAACAGAAGCTAGAAAAAAATTAAAGATTACTTTGTTAAAAAAATCAAAAAAAACTTCAAGAGAGTTGTTAAAAGAGATTGAAAAACAAAAAGTAATAGCTTTGTTTACAGATCACAGAGATAAAGGAGCAGTTGTTAATTTTTTTGGTGAAGATACTGTTTCTCCAACAGGAATAGTTAATATAGCATTAAAGCATAAGTTGCCGTTAGTTATAGGTTATAATGTTATGCATAGGGATAATACTTGTACAACATTTTTTACAAATGAGATAGAATTAATAAGAACGAGCTCATTTAAAGATGATGTGAAAGTAAATACTCAGTTAGTAATGAATGTGATTGAACAAATAATAAAAAATCATCCAAACCAATGGATGTGGTTTCATGATAGATGGAAATTATATAAAAAATTAAATAAAAACAACATAAAAAGTTAATTAGGAGGAAAGATGTTATTAGGAATAATTGGAGCAATGCATGAAGAGGTAATTGAACTAAAAGAGGTTATGGAATTAATTGAAACTAGTGAAATAGGAGGATACCAATTTTTTAAAGGAACCCTTTTAAATAAAGAGATAGTTTTAGTAGAATGTGGAATAGGAAAAGTAAACGCGGCTATTTGTTCGACATTATTAATTCAAGAATTTTCAGTAGATAAAGTTTTATTTACAGGAGTAGCAGGTGGATTAAATCCAGATATAAATATAGGAGATATAGTTATATCTACAGATTTAATTGAGCATGATTTTGATTGTACTGCTTTTGGTTATGAACAAGGAGTAATTCCAAGAATGGAAAATTCAAAATTTAAAGCAGATTTAGAGCTTATAGATTTAGCAAAAAAAGTAGCTACAGAAAACTTTGGAGAAAATAGAGTTTTTGTTGGAAGAATACTAAGTGGAGATATGTTTGTTGCATCAAATGAAAAGATAAACTGGTTAAGAGAAACATTTATTGGTGAATGTACAGAAATGGAAGGAGCTTCAGTAGCTCATGTATGTCAAATTTTAAATAAACCATTTGTAGTAATAAGATCAATTTCTGATAAAGCAAATCATGATGCAAATATGAATTTTGATGAGTTTGTAAAATTAGCAGCCCAAAATTCTAAAATAATAATAGAAGGAATGCTAAACGCATTATAATTTTATAATTAATAAGGGGGAAATTTTGTGAATATTGAAAAGTTATTAGAAGAGCTATATTCATACTCACTTCATGGAATAAAACTAGGATTAAAAAATATTGACGATATATGTAATGCTATGGGTAATCCTCAAAATAATTATAAAACTATACATGTAGCAGGAACGAATGGAAAAGGTTCTACGTCAACAACAATAGAAACAGTTTTAATAGAATCTGGAAAAAAAGTAGGGAAATACACTTCACCTCATATTCTTAAATTTAATGAAAGAATATCTGTAGATGGAAAAGAAATTACAGATGAGGAAATTGCATATTACTATTCTTATATAAAAAATGTAGTTAAGGAGTTAGAAATAACTCCTACATTTTTTGAAATGACAACAGCTATGATGTTTAAATATTTTTCAGATAAAGAAATTGAATATGCAATAATAGAAGTAGGTATGGGTGGAAAATTTGATGCTACTAACATAATTAAAAGTGATATATGCGTTATAACAAATGTTAGTTTAGATCATACAGATTTTTTAGGAAAAACAATATATGAAATAGCAGGAGAAAAAGCTGGAATAATAAAAAAAAATTCAAAAGTTATAGTAGGAAGTTGTAATCCTTATTTTATAAAAGCTATTGAAGATAAAACTAAAATATATATAAATGTCATAGAGAAATATAAAGATATAAACTATAGTTTAGATTTTAATAATTATAAAACTATTATTGAAATAGAAAATAAAATATATAATTTTTCTTTATTTGGTGATTATCAATACAAGAATTTTTTATGTGCATTTGAAGTATTAAAACAATTAAATATTTCAACAGATATTATAAAAAAAGGAATAGAAAAAGTAAAGTGGCAGTGTAGATTCGAAGTTGTTCCTATAGATAATAAAATTTTAATATTAGATGGAGCTCATAATGAAGATGGCATGAAAACTCTTTGTGAAACACTGAAATGTGGTTATAAAAAAAATGAAATTGTAGCGGTTGTTTCTATTTTGAAAGACAAAGATTCCAATAAAATATTAAAACTTTTAGAAAATAATGTAGATGAAATTATATTTACTTCTTTAATTGAAAATCTAAGAGGCCAAAGTGCTTTAGAGCTTTATAGTTCGTCAAAAATTATAAAAAAGAATTATAAAGAAGATATTTTAGAAGCTTATCAATTAGCAAAAAAACACTCAGGAAAAGTAATTTTATTTTGTGGATCATTTTATCTATTGAGTAAATTTAAAAAGGAAGTATTTTTAAATGAAAAGTAAGTTTTTTTTTAAAATTATAATAATAGTTTTAACAATAGTTTTGAGTTATTATTTATATAATCAAATTATAATATTAAAATCTGAATATATAAAAAGAGAAAATCAGAAAAAAATATTTTTAGAAAAAATAGAGGAAACTTATAAACAAAGAAACGAAGATTTTTATAAACAAAAGTAGGGGAGTAAGATGGAAAGAATAAGAATGAGAAGATTTCCAAATATAAAAGACCTGTCAAAGATTTTAGATTTAGTTCCATTGTTAGAAGTAAATATGGAAATAGAAATAAAAACACAAAGTATTTATAGAGCTGGTTATGAATTAATTGGTTTTTTTTGTGATGGTGAAGAGCTAGAAACAAATATAAACGTTTTAGGAAGAAAAGAGCTTAATTATTTAGAAAAAATGGATAAAATACAAAGAAATGAAATATTACAGAAGTATTTGAGCTATTCATTTCCAGTTTTAGTAGTGACAACAGAAAATGAAATTGTTCAAGAGATTATAGAAATAGCAAAGAAATATAATAAACCAGTATTAAAATCTAATAACAAGACAATTGAATTTATAAGAAATGCTAAATTTTATTTACAAAAAGTCTTAGCAACAGAGATTTTAATTGATAATTGTATATTGTTAGATATCTATGGGGTTGGAATATTATTAAAAGGTTATGAAGATGCTAGATTAGGTGCAACAGTTGAATTGTTAGAAAGAGGCCATAAGTTTATAACAGATACAAAGTTAAAAATTCAAAATATAGCAAATAGATTTATTTTAGGATCAAATACATCAGATAAAGAGAATGGGGATAGCAATTTTTATCTTTTTGGAAAAGATGGTAATGATATAAATGTGACAACTCATTTTGGAATTAAGAGTACAAAAAAAGAAAAAAAGATAACACTTTTGATTGAATTAGAGAAATGGGATGAAAAAAAATTTTATGATAGACTTGGATTAGATGAGGTTTATGAAGAATTTATTGGATTTAAACTACCTAAAGTCACAGTTCCTGTTAGAAAAGGAAGAAATCTTGCGATAATAATAGAAACAGCAGCAATTAATTATAGATTGAAAAAAACAGGTGTTAATTCAGCAGAATATTTTTGGAAAGAATCGAAAAAAATGATAGAAGAAAACAAAGAAAATAAAAAGAGAGGTTTAGTTGTGAACGATAAGACAAGTATGCCAGTTAGATATATAAAATCTAGATTTAATTTGAATGTTTTAAATGGAGAGGAATATTTAGATATAAAAAATATTACAACGACAGGTGTTTATAGACCTTCTTTAGCATTAACAGGATATTTTGATATATCTAATGATGAAGGGTACAAAGGTTTACAACTATTCACAGATACGGAATTTAAATACTTAGATAGTATCTCAATTGATAGTAGAGATAAAAATTTGGATAGATATTTAGAAGATGAATTTCCAGCGATTATAGTTTCAGGAGTAAAAAATATTCCTGATTATTTTTTAGAAAAAATAAGACAAAATAAAATGATTTTGTTAGAAACAAAACTAGAGAAGCCGAGTTATGTAGTAGCTACTTTTAGTGCATATCTAGAAAATTATTTTGCACCATCAATTTCATTACATGGAGTTTTTGTTGAATTATATGGTTTTGGTGTTCTACTTACAGGGAAAAGTGGAATAGGGAAAAGTGAAACAGCATTAGAATTAATACATAGAGGACATAGATTGATTGCAGATGACTCTGTAAAATTTGAAAAAGGTATTGTAGGAGATATAACAGGAAGAGCCTCAAAACTACCGTATTTTATGGAAATTAGGGGATTAGGAATAATAGATATAAAAGCTTTATATGGTGTTGGAGCAGTAAGAATAAGTAAAAGACTAGATGTAATAATAGAATTACAAGAATTAAAAAGCGAGGATTATTTAACTGCAATGGATTATCAAGAATCTACAGAAACACTTTTGGGGAATGAAATTTCTAAAATAAAATTGTATATATCTTCTGGAAGAAATGCTGCAGCAATGGTTGAAATAGCCGTGATGAATTTGATGGCAAAAAGAATGGGATATAATTCTGAAGAAGTTTATTTAAAAGAGTTAAAGAATAAACAAAGTATAGAAAACAATTAAAAATTGTGGGGGTTAAATTGAAAAGAAAAAAACTTAAAGTTTTAATAGAATATATTTATATCTATATAGGAACTTTGATAGCATCGATAGGTATTAAAGCTTTTTTAGTTCCATCTAATTTAGCTCCAGGAGGAGCAACAGGTCTTGCGATTTTAATTAATTATGTAACAGGAATTTCGGTAGGAGCATTAGTTTTCACTATAAATATTCCACTGTTTTTAATAGGAATAAAAATATTTGGAAAATCTTATGGCTTTAAAACTTTAGCTGGAATTTCATTTTTATCTTTGAATATTGAGTTAGTTAGAATTTTTTTACCTCAAATAGATAAAGTGGTAGATTTCACAAATTCAAGTAATATCTTATTGGGAACTCTTTATGGTGGAGTATTAATGGGAGTAGGTATTGGAACAGTAATTAAAAATGGTGGTACAACTGGTGGAAGTGATATTATTTCAGGAATAGTAAATAAATTCTTTAAAATACCTATAGGGCAAGCACTAATAATAATAGATTCAATTGTTGTACTTTTAGCAGCATATATATTTGGTATAGAAAAAGCATTATATGCTCTTATAAATTTGTATACAACAGGAATAGTGATAAATAAGATGATAAATGGATTGGGGAATGCTAAAATGGCATATATAGTTACAACAGAAGTTGAAAAAGTTAGAAAAATAATAGTTGAAGATTTAGGAAAAACAGGAAACTATTATAAAGCAGAAGGACTTTATTCAAAAGAAAATAGAAATGTTGTAACAACTGTTTTGAAAAATCGAGAAATTTTCTTATTAAAAGATTTAATTACAGAAGTTGATAAAGAAGCTTTCGTAGTAATTTCAGATGTTTATGATGTTGTAGGAAGAGGTTATACATTTGATAAAGAGAGTAGTAAAAAAGAGGAGAGATTAAGTTGATAATAAAAGTTAAAGAAAAAATAGAAAAAAGTAAAAATATAATTATAGCGGGACATATAAATCCAGATGGTGATACAGTAGGAGCAGGATTAGCTCTTTTACTTGGATTAGAAAAAAAATATCCAGAAAAAAAAATAGAATTTGTTTTACAAGATAGTATACCGAAAAACATTTCTTTTTTAAAAGGATCTGAAAAAATAAAGAAAATAGAAGAGGTAATAAATCCTAATTATGATTTAGCTATCCTTGTAGATTCTGCTACAATTGATAGAGTTGGAACAGTATTTAACTTGGTAGAAGATGTTTTTAAAATAAATATAGATCATCATATTAGTAATTCTAAATATGGTGATATAAATATAGTTAAAGAAATATCTTCTACGTCAGAGATGATGTATACAATTTTAAAAGAACTAGATGTTGAGATGACCTTAGAGATGTGTGAAGCGATTTATTTAGGATTAGTAAATGATACTGGTAATTTTGCTCATAGTAATGTTACAGATAAGACATTTTTAGTTGCATCAGAGTTGATGGCATTAGGAGTCAACAACAATAAAATTGTAAATGAATTTTTTAAGACAAAATCTTTTGAAAAGATGAAAGTTTTAGGTACTGCTTTAAGTGAAATGGTATTCGTAGAAAATAAAAAATTAATGTATTTTAATCTTTCGGCAAAAAAGTTAAAATCTTTAAATGCTGTAAAAGATGATACTGAAGGTGTTGTTGAAGAACTTATTAATTATAGTGGAAGTGAAGTTTCTTTATTTTTAAGAGAAGATGAAAATGGAAAAATAAAAGGAAGTTTAAGAAGTAAATATAATGCTGATGTTAATAAAATAGCAGCTCTTTTTGGTGGTGGAGGTCATATAAAAGCAGCAGGTTTTACAAGTGAGTTATCAGTGGATGAAATTATAAAAAAAGTAGTAGAAAATTTATAAATAGTGTATAATTTTATTAAAAAGGATGGTGTATAAATGGCAGATTTTGATATAATTTTTTTAAAGCCTAATAGATTTGAAGATTGCCTAAAATGTGTAGAGCATATAAAAGCAGAAAAAATAGTACATATAAATTTATGTGATTTAGACTCAGAAAAGTCTCAAAGAATTTTAGATTTTATTAGTGGAGCAGTTCATATACAAGAAGGACAAATTATTAATCCAGGAGATAAGATATATTGTTCACTTCCTAAGAACAAAAGTTATCAATTAGATTATAGAGAAATTAAAAATAATATAACGAATCCAAGATTTGATGAAGAAGAGGAAATAATTCCAATATACAATAGAAGATAAAACTAAAAAGGCCAAAAGGTCTTTTTTTTTAAGAGAAAATCTATCGTAGGAAAATAGATTAGAATTCTTGGTAAATTACAAAAAATAAAAAAACTTGGCAACTTCCTATCCTCCCAGGGGGCTGCCCCCCAAGTACTTTCAGCGTTTACGGGCTTAACTTCCAGGTTCGAAATGTGACTGGGTGTACCTCCGTAGCTATCGTTACCAAGCTATACAATTATAATAACATTTTTTCAAACAAAAGTCAATAAAAAAAATGGGTAAAACCCATTTTTTTTATTTTATAATTTCAAAAACTAAATTGTTATCGATATAATCAACTTTAATAGTTTCTCTTTCTTTTACTTCACCTTTTAAAATAATTTTAGCAATTTCAGTTTCCAAATATTTTTGGATATAACGTCTTAATGGACGAGCTCCAAATAAAGGGTCGTAGGCTGTTTTAGATAAGAAGTCTATTGCAGCTTCAGTAGTAATAAAATTAATTTTTCTATCTTTTAATTTTATTTCAAGAGTTTTTAAAAGTTGATGAACTATATTTTTAATTTCATTAATTCCAAGTCCTTTAAAAATAATGGTTTCATCAATTCTATTCAAAAACTCAGGTCTGAAATTAGAAAGAAGCATTTTATTAATAAGTTCTCTTGTTTCAGGCTTTAAAGAAGGATCTTCTAAAATTAAGTGACTTCCAATATTAGAAGTCATTATAATTAATGAATTTTTGAAATCGACAACTTTTCCTTGTCCATCAGTTAAACGACCATCATCTAAAACTTGAAGTAAAATATTAAAAGTATCAGGATGAGCTTTTTCAATTTCATCAAAAAGTATAACAGAGTAAGGTTTTCTTCTAACAGCTTCTGTAAGTTGTCCACCTTCTTCATAACCAACATATCCTGGTGGTGCACCGATTAATCTAGTTACAGAGAATTTATCCATATACTCACTCATATCTATTCTTAAAACATTTTCTTCATCGTCAAATAGGAAGTATGCCAAAGATTTAGCTAAGTAAGTTTTACCAACACCAGTGGGTCCTAGAAAAACAAAAGAACCAATAGGTCTGTTAGGATCCTTAAGTCCAGCACGAGCTCTTAAGATAGTTTCAGAAACAGCTTTAACGGCTTCATTTTGTCCAATCACCTTAGCATTTAAATTTGCTTCTAACTGTAATAGTTTTTCTTTTTCACTTTCCATTAATTTTGAAAGAGGAATACCAGTCCATTTTGAAATAATTTCTGAAATTTCCTCAATTCCAACTTCTTGTTTAACCAATCTACTCGTAGAAGATTCTTCAATACGTTTTTGTTCTTCAATTAGTTTTTTTTCTAAAGTGGCAAGATCTCCATATTTTAATTCAGCTAATTTATTTAAATCATATTTTCTTTCAGCTTCTAAAATTTGAAGTTTAACTTTTTCAATTTCAGACTTAATATCCTTAATTTTATTTAAATCTTGTTTTTCATTTTCCGATACAATAAATATATACATTCAAAAAAATTATTTTATTTTTAAATTTATTTATATATTTATCTTATTCACTGTAAAACGCAACTCTTACAGCAGTCTTTTCATTTCTGATAGACCTCTTATGCTTTCACATAAGCGTAGACTATATGTTTTTCTCTAATTTATATTTTATAGAGAACGGAATTTTTCCACTACCATTAGCTTGTAGTGTACTCCCCCTCAAGGGGATAGTCGTTAGACGTCTTGCATATCGTTTTAAGACTTAGCACTTTCGTAACGGAACTACCATTAAACCACCCTTAGTGCCTAATGTATCTTATCTATCACTTATAAGACCTAATTAGATTTTTTTCAACATAGGCTATCCTTATTGTTTTTTCTGCTTTCGCCACATTCACACTTACCATTTCTAGTTATGTTGTAGTCAACAAGGCTTTAGGTTTTCCACCGTTTTAACACCTTTAGTACGCACCCCTCACGAGATACGCAGGGCTTTTAATTAATTAAATTTATTACAATTTAATGTAACTATTTTGTTACCCATTGAATTTTTAAAATAGATTTATTTTGAATTAAGTTAGAAAGTTCTTTTTGTAAAGTTTCAAGTCTTTCTTTTGAATATAGATCAGTTTCTTTTTTTAAAGCTTCTTTTTCAATTTCAAGTTGCATAACTTTCCGAGTTAGTTGATCTAATTCTTCAGGCATAGAATCCATCTCAGTTCTAATCATAGCTGCAGCTTCATCAATTAGGTCTATAGCCTTATCAGGCAGCTGCCTATCTGTGATATAACGGTTACTAAGTACAGCCGCTTCAACGATAGCGCCATCGCTTATTCTTATACCATGATAAACTTCAAACTTTTCTTTTATTCCTCTTAAAATAGAAATTGTGTCTTCAACAGTAGGTTCATTAACCAAAACAAGTTGAAAACGTCTTTCAAGTGCGGGATCTTTTTCAATATATTTTCGATATTCATCTAAAGTAGTAGCACCAATAACCCTGATTTCACCTCTAGCAAGCATAGGCTTTAAAAGATTACCAGCATCCATAGCGCCATCGGACTTTCCAGCTCCAACTATAGTATGTATTTCATCTATAAATAAAATAATTTCACCATCAGAATCTTCAACTTCTTTTAAAACCGCTTTTAAACGCTCTTCAAATTCACCTCGAAATTTTGCACCAGCAATTAGAGATCCCATATCTAAAGAAAAAACTTTTTTATTCTTTAAAGAATCAGGAACATCTCCATTTAAAATTCTTTGTGCAAGACCTTCTGCAATAGCTGTTTTACCAACTCCAGGTTCACCAATCAAAACAGGGTTGTTTTTAGTTCTTCTAGAAATAATTTGAATAGTTCTTCTAATTTCACTATCTCTTCCTATAATTGGATCAATTTTTCCTTTTCGCGCAAGTTCAACTAAATCACGACCATATTTTTCTAAAACTTCATACTTTACTTCTGGATTAGGTGAATCAACTTTTTTATTTCCTCTGATTTCTACAATATTTTTTTTAAATAAAGTATAATCAATACCTAAACTATTTAAAAAAGAAGTTTTAGATAAAAGTGATAGAAAAATATGTTCTACACTAATATATGAATCACCCATAGATTCCATTAATACCTTGGAATCACTTAAAACTTCATTAGTTTTTTGATCTATTCCTATTTGTGTAAAAGTTCCAGTTACTTTAGGTAGCTTATTACAAATGTTTTCTAGTGATGCTTGTAAAATTTTACTATCTAATCCCATCTTTGTTAAAACTCTAGTTATTAAACCTTCTTTGTGGGCAACAAGTGCTAGTGCTAAAATTTCAGGCTTAATATTTTGTTGTGAATAAGTTTGTGCTAAAGTTTGTGAATCGGTTAATGCAAGCATTGAGTTTTCTGTAAAATTATTAGGATTCATAAAATCACCTCTTCTTAAAAAATATTTTTTTACTTTAAATTAACAATTTTATCTTCTTCTCCAATATCTTTAAGATGTTTATTTCTTACAATTTCTAAAACAGTCATCATTTTTTTTTGGATATGATCATATCCAATATCTTTTATATGTGGCAAAATACAATCTGAACAGTCTTTAATTCCTCCAACAGTATGTTTATACTGACCACCGCACTCATTTCCTAACATATAAAGTGGACAATAACAGAACAAGCAGTTAAAATCCTCTTTGTTCTCTATTTTATGGCACGGAAAAAATTCACAATTTTTATTCTGATTAAACTTATAATTCATAAAGAACCTCCTAAAATAAAATATAATTAAAATATACTACTGTATAGTTATAAAATCAAGAAAATAAAAAAAAATCTAAAGTTTAACTTTAGATTTTTTTTTATTTAAATATTTCAGTTGCATTTTCTATAGGTTTATTTAAAACTACTTTTATAGCAACAATAGCAACTTCAAGTTGATCAAAATCAGGCTCTTTAGTTGTTATCTTTTGTAATGCCATTCCAGGCGCTGCAATTAATTTAATAAACCAGTTATCTAGATGATTACTAGTATATCTTTGAAGTTCATAAGAAATTCCTGCAATTAAAGGCATAAATAGAACTCTTAGAACTACCTTAGTAAGTAATTTTGCCGTAAAACTACTCGGTGGTGGAAGAATGAAATCTAAGCTTGTAAAAACTATTATAGCAATAAACATAACTATAAGAAGAAAGCTAGTTCCACATCTAGGGTGTAAAGTTGTAAACTTTGCAGCATTTTGAGGAGTTAAATCGAGTTGCTTTTCATAAGCATATATGGATTTATGTTCTGCTCCATGGTATTGAAATACTCTTTGAATATCTTTAGAAAAAGAAATTAAAAATATATATAATATAAAGAATGATAATCTAAGTCCAGCTTCAGATAAATTACTATATATTTTATTATCTTTAAATAAAAAACTACTAACGACAGAAGGTAAAATAATAAAAAGGCCAATTCCTAAAGCTAAAGAAGCAACAGTTGTCATAATAGCTTCTTTTTGAGAAAGTTCTCCTTCTTCAGCTTCAGCTTGATTAGCTGAAAAAGTAAGCTCTTTCACTCCTAAAACTAAAGAGTCAAAGAGAGTGATTGCACCTCTTATAAAAGGTATTGTAGAAAGTATATTTCTATTTTTTGATATTATTGTTTTTTTATAAACAATTTTACCGTTAGGTTTTCTCACAGCTGTAGCAATTAGGTTAGAATTTCTCATCATAACCCCTTCTATAACAGCTTGTCCACCTATACTTGAAAATTTTTCTTTACTCATTTTGAACACCCCTAATTAGTTAGATTGTATTTTTATCATAAGGTTTTCCAGAAGCACTAGGTGCAACGGCTTTACCAACAACTCCAGCTAAAGCTAAAAGAGTTAATAAGTAAGGTATCATCTGTATAAATTGAGGCGGAATAAATGTAACATATTGTTGTATAACTGTTTGCCCTGCATCAGCAAATCCAAAAAGTAAACTTGCAAATAAAACACCTTTTGGTTTCCATTTGCCAAAAACGAGAGCAGCTAAAGCAATAAAGCCTCTTCCAGCTGACATCTCTTTAGAGAATTGACTAAGAGAACCAATAGATAGGTATGTACCACCAAGACCAGCAAAAACTCCTGATAGAACAACACCTAAATATCTTACATTAGCAACACTGATACCCACAGTATCAGCAGCTAAAGGATATTCTCCAACAGCTCTCATTCTTAAGCCTGTAACTGTTTTATATAAAAAGTATCCAGATCCAATTGCAAGTCCATATATAATGTAAGTTAGTAAAGAGAAATTAAATAATAAAGGAATTCTAGTTGCAGAAGGACTATTTGAAGCTTGTTCAAATAAAACTCTAAGCATAAAAATTGTAAATCCAGAGGCAAAAAGATTAATAGCAACTCCAGATACAGTTTGGTTTCCTCTATATTTAATACTAATTATAGCATGAATTAAAGCAACTAATCCACCAGATATAGCTCCAGCGAAAATACCAAGAACCCAACTACCAGTATAATAAGAAACTACAGCAGAGGAAAAAGCACCAATAAGCATCATTCCTTCAAGACCAATATTAACAACACCACAAACTTCAGAAAACATTCCACCAATAGCTGTAATAAGAATTGGAGCAGCTTGCCTGATTGTAGCTAAAATTAAACTAAAAATAATATTCCCCATTATTCTGCTCCTCCTTTTGATCCTTTTTCTAACCAAGATCTAATCATATTTTCAGCAGCAATTAATAAAATAATTATAGCTTGAATCATTATAACCATTTGGCTAGGGACACTTGTATTAAATTGCATAGATCTTCCACCAACTCTCAAAGCAGCAAATAAAATTGCAGCTAATAAAGCTCCGAGAGGATTATTTTTTCCAAGTAAAGCAACAGCGATTCCATCAAATCCATAAGTTGCAGTTAAACCAGTTTTATAAGCATATTGTCCAACTCCACCAAGAACTCTTTCAACTCCACCAAGTCCAGCAAGAACTCCAGAGATACCAAGAGTTAAAACAATAATTTTTTTAACATTAATACCGTTATTTTCAGCTGCGGTAGGATTGTAACCAACAGCTTTTATATGGTATCCTAAAACTGTTTTCTCAAGAATAAACCAAACTAAGAAAACACAAACTAAAGCGATAATAAATCCATAATTTAAAGGAACTCTAACATCTAATAGTTTTCCTAATCTAGCTCCTACAACCACAGCAGGAGTTTGTGGATTAATTCCAGGAGCTTTAAGTGGATAATTTAAAGCGTATTGTTCAAAACTAACCGCTATATAGTTAAGCATAATAGTAGAAATAACTTCATGAACACCCAATTTAGCTTTTAACCAACCAGCAATTGAAGCCCATAAGAATCCAGCAGCTCCTCCAATTATTAAAATAACAAAAACATTACTGACAAAAGTATTGGCAACAAAACCACCAACAGCAGCAGCAGCAAGTCCAGCCATAGTCATTTGTCCTTGAGCACCAATATTAAACATTCCACCTTTAAACGATATAAGAACAGATAGTCCAGTAAAAATAAGTGGTGTAGCTTCTAATAATGTTCTAGCAATTGGAGTAACTCCGTCAAAAGCTCCTGTGAATAAGTAATAATAAGCTTTTGTAGGACTTTCACCCATATAGAAAATTATAATTGCTCCGATTAACAATGCTAATAAAACAGCAATAAAAGGAACAATTGCATTTAAGATTTTTTTATTTTTAATCAATTTTACCACCCGCCATAAGAATTCCAATTTTTTCTTCATTTGCTTCTTCTCTAGAAAGAATTCCTGTTATTTTTCCAGCACACATAACTGCTATTCTATCTGAAAGATTCAAAATTTCAGATAACTCAGATGAAACGACCATAATGGCTTTACCTTTTTCTTTTTCGTTTAATATAAGTTTATGAATTGATTCAATAGCACCAATATCAACACCTCTAGTTGGTTGTCCAGCAATAATAAGACTGTTATTTTTCTTTTCTAGTTCTCTAGCAACAATAATTTTTTGTTGATTACCACCAGAAAGTCTTCCAAAATCAGTATCAACACTTCTAGGTCTAACATCATACTTGTCCATAAACATTTCAGCGTCTTTTCTTAATTTAGAGAAGTTAAGAAGTCCAAATTTAGAATACTCATCTCTTTCTAATCCAAGAGCAAAGTTTTCCATTACACTAAATTGTGAAATGGCAGCTCTTTTATGTCTATCTTCTGGAATATGAGCTAAACCAAGTAAAGATATTTTTCGAGGAGTTTTTCTCTTTAATATAATATTATCAAGAATCATTTCGCCAGAAAAATTTTCTTTAAGTCCAGTTAAAGCTTCAACAAGTTCAGTTTGTCCACTTCCTTCAACTCCAGCTATTCCTAAAATTTCACCTTCTTTTATTTCAAAGGTAGCATCTTCAACTTTAATAACTCCAAACTGGTCCTTAACACCAACATTTTTAATTGATAAAACAGTTTGTCCGATTTCAACTATAGGTTTTTCAGTTGTAAATAAAACAGCTCTACCAACCATAGCATTGGCAATTTTTTCTTTAGTGGCTTCAAGAGTTGAGAAGTTAGCTATGTCAGCACCTCTTCTAATAACAGTTATATTATTTGATATATCTAATACTTCTTGAAGTTTATGAGATATAAAAATAATAGTTTTTCCTTCTGCAATTAAATTATCCATAATTTTATAAAGTTCTTTAATTTCTTGTGGTGTTAAAACAGCTGTAGGTTCATCAAATACTAATAAATTAGCACCTTTAAAGAGTATTTTAAGTATTTCAACTCTTTGCTGCATACCAATTGAAAGATTAGAAATTAAAGCGTCGGGATTAATTTCAAGACCATATTTTCTTGAAACTTCAAGAACATCTTTTCTAGCTTTGTGTATATCTAAAGATAATCCTTTTTTTGGTTCTACACCTAAAATCATATTTTCTGCAACTGTTAAAGTAGGAACGAGCATAAAATGTTGATAAACCATACCAATCCCTATTTCTGCAGCTTTACCTGGTGAATCTATTTGCACTTCTTTTCCTTTGTAGAATATTTTTCCAGAAGTTGGAGTATAAAGACCATTTAACATCTTCATAAGCGTTGACTTTCCAGCCCCATTTTCTCCAACGATAGCATGCTTTTCACCTTCTAAAATTTTTAAAGTAATATCGTCATTGGCGACAACTTGTCCATCTAAGAAAGTCTTCCTGATGTTCTGCATTTCTAAGATATAATTATTCACTTAGAATCCTCCCTAATTTTTTTTTAAATTACGTTTAAAAAAATAATCTCGTAAAATTATATTATTTTATACTAAAGTAGTCAACTGTTTTTATTCATCTCGTTTTATTACTACAAATGTGATATCATCATTTTGTTCACAACCGTTTTGAAAACTATTAACTTCAGCAAGTAGTCTTTTCTTGATTTCTTTAGAGGAAAGAGAAGAAGTTTCCATTAATATATTTTTTAATCTTTCAATTCCAAAGAGGTCTTTGTTAATATTTTCAGCTTCTGTAATACCATCTGTATAGTAAATAACAACATCACCAATATTAAGTTTAATTTCACCTTGTTTATAATTATAGTCATCTAAAAATCCAATAGCAACTCCTTTTACAGAGTGAGACTCAATAGACTGAGTAAGACTGTTATAGACTACTAATGGATTATGGCCAGCATTTGAATAAGTTAAAATTTTTGTATCATAATTATATTTGCTGTGCATCATAGTGATAAACATATCTTCTGTAATATCAGGATAAATCAGCTTATTAAGCTTTTTAACATTGAAACAAGGTTCTTCACCTTGAAGTTCAAGAGTTTTTAAAACAGATCTAACCAATGCCATAAGAAATGCTGCAGGAACTCCTTTTCCACTCACGTCAGCAATCGTAATACTAAAAATTTTTTCATTTAAGAGAGAATAGTCATAGTAATCTCCACCAATTTCTTTTGCAGGTTCAAAAAAAGTAGCGACATCAAGACCTAAAACTTTTTGAATTTTTTTAGGAATAATTCTTTTTTGAATTCTTGAAGCTACTTCTAACTCTTGGGACATTCTTTCTTTAATAACTAAATCTGAATATATTTGAGCATTATTAATGGCAATAGCTACTTGTATAGTAAGTGCAGAAATAGTTTCTTCATCACTTTTGATAAGTTTAGATTTATCTTCAATGATAAAAATAACACCTAATTCTTTACCTTTTACATTAAGTGGTGAAGCAATAATTTTTTCATCACATGTAAGTGGAAAGCCTTTAAGAAGTTCAATATAGACATTTTTATAATCTTTTCGAGTGAATTGAGATAAAACTTCTTCAGGATAACTTAATTCACCTTTGAAATAGATATCACCTTTAATTCTTTTATTTTGAAGCTTACCGTCTTCCCAAAGATACAAAGATATTCTTTTAGCTCCAGTTAAAACAAAATAAGCATCAAGAATTGTAGAAATTATTTTATCTAGTTCCATAATTGAAAGAACAGTTTTAGACAAAGAATTTATATTAGATAAACTAGCTACTCTTTGCTCTAGAACTTGATTGCTGTATTCAAGTTGTTTAGATTTAGTAAGTAGAGACTCATAAGTTACTTCGAGTTCTTTTTTATAATCTTTAAGTTCTTCAATAGAGTTATCAAGCTCTAAATCTTGCTTTTTGATAGCCGCAGTAGCTCTTTCATAATCATTTTTTAAATCTTCTGATAAATCATCTAAAAATTCTTTGCTTATAAAACTTTTTAAAATTTTACTCGTTTCTTCAAAATTTCTTTTTTCCATTTTTTTTATAATTAAAAAGAAAATAAATGATAAAATAATAAAAGCAAAATATGTAATCAATTATTTAGCCTCCCAATTATAAAACTTAACATCCAGAGAGTCAATTTCATTGTTTACTTTCAAATCTTTTCTTTGCCATTTTAACAAATCGGAAACTGACTTAGAATTTCTAGAAATTTCTTTTAATTTATTAAAAGAAGTTATAAAAATTAAGTTTGAAGTAAGTGTAAAATCTTCTGTTGATAAAAAGTTTTTACCATTTCCGTTGAATAGAACTAATGAGTTAGGAAGAACTTTAAAACCTGAATACCCATTAGACTCTTGGAAGATAACAGGATTAGTAAGTAAATTTATATCTGATGTATTAGAAGCTAAATATAAAGGTTTATTTTTAATGTTAGATTCTTCTAAATAAACAAAATTATTTTTTAATTTATTAAGAGATTCAATTATAATTTTTCTACTTATTAAAATATCTTGCATAAGTAAACTTTTATCAAGCTCTGTATATAGAAATTCAGAATTATACATAGTTTCATTTTTTGTAATCTTTAAAAGTAGATAATATTGTTGATTTAATAATTTTTGAATATCTCCAGCGTTTGTAGGAGTAGGAATATTCAGTTCTTGAAGAATTAATTTGTCGTTATCATTTAAATCTTCAACAATTTTCATTCCAATAATCTCTTGATCAAACCATCCATTTTTTAAAATAGAATTAAAATCATCTTGAATATCTTTGGTTATAATTAAATTTATACTATTTTTTTGAACTTCATTAAGTTCTGATAGATTTTGGCTTAAATCATTGTAAAAATTAATTTTATCTTTGTAAAGTTTTGGATAAGATAAAGAAATTAAAGTGAAGTTATGTTTTCCTTTTAAAAGAGAGCTTTTAAAAGAAATATTTTGACTATGGTCTTTTCTATTTGAAAATTGAGAACATCCAATTAGAGTAATTAAAGAAAAAAGTAAAAGAATTTTTTTCATAATTATTAAATCATCTCCTTTATTTTTAAAATTTCAGACTTTAAAGAGTGAGTATAAATCTTACCAATTACCTCGCTCTTTTTCTCTGTGCATAGAATAAATATTGATATCTTCGATATTGTTTAAATCTTTTTGTAATCTTCTAACAAAAGAAACGGATCGGTGTTGGCCACCACTACATCCAATACCAATAGTTAGATGTCTCTTTTCATCTTTTATATACGATGGAATTAAAAATGTAACTAAATCTAAAATTTTATTGTATAAAGTTTGAGAAGATTCAAAACTCATAACATAATCAAAAACATCATCATTAAAACCATTTTTTTCTCTTAATTCTTCTAGATAATAAGGATTAGGAAGAGTTCTTACATCAAATATCATATCTGCATCAATAGGAACACCATGTTTGAAACCAAAAGATTGTAAATGGATATTCAAAAGAATATTTTTAGAAAAAGAAGCAACAGCGGTTTCAATTTTTCTCGAAAGTTCTTTAGCGCTTAAAAAACTGGTATCAATAATTAAGTTAGTTTTATCTTTTATATCTTCCATCAAGAAAATCTCATCTTCAATACTTTGTAATAGTGTATTTTTAGTTAAAGGGTGTTTTCTTCTTGTAAGGTTATATCTGTTTAAAAGACACTGTATAGAAGCTTCTAAAAAAATAATTTTGTAATCAATGTTTAAATTATCGATTTCTGTAAAGAAGGTGTTGAAGTCATCCGCATCAATAATAGTTCTAACATCAAGTCCCAAAGCAATTTTTTGTACTTCTTTATTTTTAGCGGAATTCTTTAAATCTTTTAGAATTAAACCAGCAAATCTAAAAGGAATATTATCCATTGTAAAAAAACCCAAATCTTCCAAAGTTTTTAGTCCTGTAGACTTTCCAGAGCCACTAAGTCCAGTTAAAATAATCAACTCCATAATAATTTCCTCCAAATCTATTTTATTTTATTATACAATAAACTAGATTAAAATTATATAAGAAAATAAAAAATGGATAGAAAATAACTATCCATTTTAAAATTATAACAAATTAATTTTAGAGATGCTATCTCTAATTAAGTTTAAATCTATAAATCTAAATTCTTCAAGAGAAACATTTGATTGTTCTTCTTTTGGAATAAAAGTAACTTTTTTTACAATATCGAGAACACCAAGCATTATTTTAATAGAATGAGAATTATCTTCAATTTGTTTATTCGTAATTAATATCGATTTAAAAGGATTACTTTGATTTTCTAAATTATATAGAATTGGATCACTTAAAAGTCTATGACCTTCTAAACATTTTGATTCAACAAAAGTCAAAACTTCATTAATATTATTATCATCTAAAAAAATAACACAATCTGTTTCTTTGAAAAAATTGAAAACTTTATTGTTGTTTGTAATTATATTATAGTCCATAAATTCCTCCTTAGTTTGTGAATGTAATTTTCAGTAATTATATTACAACGTAAATAACAATATATCAAGATTAAAAAAAATAAAATAAAATTATAAGATGAACAATGTATTTTAAATGCACTAGTAGAGCTAATAATGTGCAAAAAAAATAATTGACAAGTTTTTAAAATTAGTATATACTTTCTCTTAGAGCAAAAAAAGGAGGATGAAATATGATTTTTAAAAGCGGCAGAAAAGTAAAAAAAAGAAAAAAAAATCACTTGTCAGTTTTAATTTTATTTATTTCATTTTTTAATAATTTGCTTATGTTTTTCAATTTTATAGTTATTAATTTTAATATTTATATAGATAAGGAATATGATTTTCATATTCCTTTTTTTATGGAAAAAATTTGGGAGGTTTAAATGAAGGGGAAGTTAATTCTTGAAAACGGAATGTGTTTTGATGGAAAAATTTTTGGAGAACTTGGTGAAAGTGTAGGAGAACTTGTATTTAATACAGGAATGACAGGTTATCAAGAGTTATTAACAGATCCATCATACTATGGGCAAATAGTTGTTATGACTTATCCAATGGTTGGAAATTACGGAATAAACCTAGAGGATATGGAGTCTACAGGAATAAAGTTAAAAGGATTTATCATCAAAGAGGATGCTAAACTTCCAAATAATTTTAGATGTGAGATGACATTAGATGGATTCTTAAGACAACATAATGTTGTAGGATTTAAAGGGGTAGATACAAGACATTTAACTAAAATAATTAGAGAGCAAGGAGCTATGAAAGCTCTAATAACTGCAAAAGAGCTTACTCAAAAAGAAATAGATGCACACTTTACAAAGTTTAATAATAGCGATGCTGTAGAACAGGTAAGTACGAAAGAGATATATGAAATTTCAGGAATTGGAAAAAGAATAGGTGTAATAGATTTTGGAGTTAAGAAAAATATTTTAAGATGTTTTGAAAAAAGAGGAATTCATCAGATTGTTTTTCCTTGGAATGTAACAGCAGAAGAATTACTTTCTCATAAATTAGATGGAATATTTTTATCGAACGGGCCAGGGGATCCTGCAGAATTAACAGAAGTAATAAATGAAATTAAAAAATTAGTTGGGAAATTACCGATTGTTGGAATATGTTTAGGGCATCAACTTTTAGCTTGGGCTTTAGGAGGAACAACAACAAAATTAAAATATGGTCATAGAGGGTGTAATCATCCAGTTAAAGATTTAGAAAAAAATAGAATATTCATAACTTCTCAAAATCATGGATACGTTGTAGATAAAGTGCCTGATTCAATGGAAGTTACTCATATAAATTTAAATGATAACTCAATAGAAGGTATGAGAAGTAAAGAGTATAAAATACTATGTGTACAATATCATCCTGAAGCTTGGCCAGGTCCAGCAGATTCAGAGTATTTATTTGATGATTTCTTAAAAGTAATAGAGGGATAAAAGTTTAGGAATTATTTTAGTAGAATTTTCAGGAGGAGAATAAATGTTAGATAAATCAATTAAAAAGACACTGGTAATCGGATCAGGACCAATTATAATAGGACAAGCAGCAGAGTTTGATTACTCAGGGACACAAGCATGCGAAACTTTAAAAAAAGAAGGAATAGAAGTAGTTTTAATTAATTCTAATCCAGCTACAATAATGACTGACAAATCAGTTGCAGATAGAATATATATAGAGCCAATTACAGTTGAATTTGTTGAAAAAGTAATTGCAAAAGAAAGACCAGATTCAATTTTAGCTGGAATGGGTGGACAAACAGCTTTAAATATGGCAATTGAACTTGAAGATAAAGGAATACTTAAAAAATATGGAGTAAAAGTTATTGGAACCTCAGTTGAGTCTATCAAAAGAGGAGAAGATAGAAAACTATTTAGAGAGGCTATGGATAAAATAGGAGAGCCTGTAATAGAGAGTAAAATAGTTGAAACTTTAGAAGACGGATTTAAAGTTGCTAAAGAGATTGGTTATCCTATTGTTGTAAGACCAGCATATACTTTAGGAGGTACTGGAGGGGGAATTGCTGACACACCTCAAGAATTGGAAGATATATTACTAAAAGGATTAAAACTATCTAGAGTTGGTCAAGTTTTAATTGAAAAATCAATCTTAGGTTGGAAAGAGGTTGAATATGAAGTAATTAGAGATAAAGATGGAAATTGTATAACTGTTTGTAATATGGAAAATATAGATCCAGTTGGAATACATACAGGAGATTCTATAGTTGTGGCACCTTCACAAACTCTTTCAGATAGAGAATATCAAATGCTAAGAACATCAGCATTAAAAATAATAAATGAAATAGGAGTAGTAGGAGGATGTAATGTTCAATTTGCTCTTCATCCAAAATCATTCCAATATGCAATTATAGAGATTAATCCAAGAGTTTCAAGATCATCAGCACTAGCTTCAAAAGCTACAGGATATCCAATAGCTAGAGTTGCTACAAGATTATCTTTAGGTTACACTTTAGACGAAGTTATAAATGAAGTAACAGGAAAAACATTTGCTTGTTTTGAACCAGCATTAGATTATATAGTTGTAAAAATACCTAAATGGCCTTTTGATAAATTCAAAAAAGCAAATAAAAGATTAGGAACAAAGATGATGGCAACAGGAGAAATTATGGCGATTGGTAATAATTTCGAAGCAGCTTTTTTAAAAGGATTAAGATCACTTGAAATAGGAACTTATAACTTAGAGCACCCTGTTGTTAAAAAGATGACGATGGAAGAATTAAAAGAGATAGTTGTAAGACCTGATGATGAAAGAATATTTGTAGTGGCGGAAATGCTAAGAAGAGGTTATGTAAAAGATAAGCTTCAAAAATTAACTGGAATAGATAAGTTCTTTATGGAGAAATTAGAGTGGCTTGTGAGACAAGAAGAAATAATGAAAAAAATGGAACTAAAAGATTTAGATGAAAAGTTCTTAAGAAATATAAAGAAAAAAGGATTCTCAGATAAAGGAATAGCTCAGCTTTTAAATATTACTGAGCAAGATATAAGAAGAAAAAGAAGAGATTTATCAATAAATCCAGTTTATAAAATGGTTGATACTTGTGCAGGAGAGTTTGCAGCAGATTCATCATATTTCTATTCAACTTATGACCAATTTGATGAAGTTGAAGTAACAGATAATAAAAAAGTAATAGTTATTGGATCTGGTCCAATTAGAATTGGACAAGGTATAGAATTTGATTACTGTACAGTTCATTCAATTAAAACTTTAAGAAAAATGGGAATTGAAAGTATTATTATAAATAATAATCCTGAAACTGTTTCTACAGATTTTTCAACAGCTGACAGATTATACTTTGAGCCGTTAGTAACAGAGGATGTTATGAACGTAATTGATAAAGAAAATCCAGAAGGAGTAATTATACAATTTGGAGGTCAAACAGCTATAAAATTAGCTAATGATTTGAGAGATCGAGGAGTTAAAATTTTAGGAACTTCAGCAGAAATGGTAGATGCAGCAGAAGACAGAGAAAAGTTTGAAGCTATAATGGAAAAACTAGATATAAAAAGACCTAAAGGAAAAGCTGTATGGGATATTGAAGCTGGAAAAAAAATAGCAATTGATGTTCAGTACCCTGTTCTAGTAAGACCTTCATATGTTTTAGGTGGTCAAGGTATGGAAATTTGTCACGATGAATTTAATCTAGTAAATTATTTAAAAGCATCTTTCGAAAGAGATCCAGAAAATCCAGTTCTTATAGATAAATATTTAAATGGAATAGAAGTTGAAGTTGATGCTATTTGTGATGGTGAAGATATTCTAATACCTGGAGTTATGGAGCATTTAGAAAGAGCAGGGGTTCACTCGGGTGATTCGATAACAATATATCCACCACAAAATCTTTATAAGGGAACAGAAGAAAAAATTGAAGAAATTACAAAAAAATTAGCTAAAGAATTAAAAATTAAAGGTATGATGAATATTCAATTTATCGCTTATGAAAATGAGTTATATGTAATAGAGGTTAATCCAAGATCTTCAAGAACAGTTCCCTATATAGCTAAAATATCAGGAGTTCCTGTAATTGATTTAGCAACAAAAGTAATAATGGGACAAAAACTTAAAGATCTAAATTTTGGAACAGGGATATATAAGAAACCATCAGTTGTAGCTGTAAAAGTACCAGTTTTCTCTACAGAAAAGCTTTCAGGGGTTGAGGTTTCTTTAGGACCAGAAATGAAATCAACAGGAGAGGTTTTAGGAGTTGGACATACAGCAGATGAAGCAATATTTAAAGGTCTTTTAGGTGCAGGAAGAATTCAGTGTATAAGAAATAAAAAGATTCTTTTAACAATAAGAGATAAGGATAAAGATGAGTTTTTACCTGTAGCAAAATCTCTAAAAAATTTAGGATGTCAATTGTTTGCAACAGAAGGAACACAAAAATATTTAGAGGAAAATGAAATTGAAGCAGTAGCAGTGAAAAAGATAAATGAAGAATCTCCAAATATTTTAGATTTATTAAAAAATAGAGATGTCGATTTATTAGTAAATACGCCTACAAAAGCAAATGATGCCCAAAGAGATGGGTTTAAAATCAGAAGAACTGCTATAGAATATGGAGTAGAAGTTTTAACATCTCTTGATACGTTAAATGCAGTTATAAGAGTTCAAGAGTTAAATGTAGATAAGATGGATCTAGATATATTTGATATATCTAAAATATAAAAATAATAAAATACTCAAAGGGAGTAGTCAAAAGTATAATATCAACATCACGATTGAAAAATCTGGTATTATACACCTAAATGGTGACAAGACTTTAAGTGTAAGTTTTAACTTATACTTAAAGTCTTTTTTTTATTTTAAAATGAAAATCTAGCTAAAATTAGTAAATAAAATATGAAAGTAAAATGTTTAAAGGAGGATTTTGATGAATTTTTTTTATTCTAAAAGTAATGATGAGGTAATGAGGTATTTTAATACTTCTGAATATGGATTGAAAAGTAATGATTTGGAAGTATTAAAAGAAAAATATGGAAGTAATATTTTAAATAGCAAAGAAAAAAAGAGTGGTTTTAGAATTTTTTTAGAACAATTTAAAGATTTTCTAGTAATTATTCTTTTAGCTGCGGCAATAATATCTTTTGTTTCTGGGAATAAAGAAAGTACATTAGTAATTTTAATAGTTATAACCATGAATGCTATATTGGGAACTGTTCAGCATTTAAAAGCTGAACAATCACTAGAAAGTTTGAAGAAAATGTCTTCGCCAAAGGCAAGAGTGATTAGAGATGGTCAGAAACAAGAGATAGACTCTTCTCAATTACTTCCTGGAGATATAGTTCTTATTCAAGCTGGAGATATAGTTCCAAGTGACGCAAGAATATTAGAATCATATTCATTGATGGTGAATGAAAGTTCTTTGACAGGTGAATCAGAAAGTTTAGAGAAAATATCTACTGTTATAGATGATCAAAATTTAACTGTAGGAGATCAAAAAAACATGGTTTTCTCAGGTAGTTTAGTTACTTATGGAAGAGCAAAATTAATTATTACATCAATAGGAATGAAAACAGAATTAGGAAAAATAGCTTCACTATTAGATGAAACAGAGGATGCAGCAACACCTTTGCAAAAATCTTTAGAAAAATTTGGACATAAACTTTCAATAGCAATAATAGTTTTATGTATAGCTGTATTCTTTATGAGTATAGCAAGAGGAGTAGCTTTATTGGACTCATTGATGTTTGCAGTAGCACTAGCAGTAGCTGCTATTCCAGAAGCTTTAGGTTCAATAGTTACAATAGTTTTAGCAATAGGAACTCAAAAAATGGCAAAAGAAAATGCTATAATAAAAAAATTACACTCTGTTGAATCTTTAGGATGTGTATCTGTAATTTGTTCAGATAAAACAGGAACATTAACACAAAATAAAATGAAAGTAAAACAGCTATATGTTGATAAAAGAAATATAGATGCAGATAAAATAGATTTGAATTCTAAAATAGAGATGGGGTTATTAAGAGCAGCAATTTTATGTAGTGATGCTGTAAATATAAATGGACAAGAGATTGGAGATCCAACAGAGATAGCACTTGTAAATATAGGTCATAAATACAGTATGGTTGAAAATAAAATTAGAAACAATTATCCAAGATTGAAAGAGTTACCATTTGATTCAGATAGAAAAATGATGAGTACTTTAAATAAAATAGATGAAAGAGATTATCTTATAACAAAAGGTGCACCTGATATTGTAGTGAATAAAGCAAAGTATATTTTAAGAGAAAATGGAGAAGTAGAAATTATAACAGAAGAAGATAGGGAAAATATAAAAACAGCTAATCTAGAATTTGCCCAACTAGGCCTAAGAGTTTTATCTTTTGCAATGAAAGAGTTAGACATTGCTCGAGATTTAGATTTTCAAGATGAAAAGGATTTTATATTTATAGGATTAATAAGCATGATAGATCCACCAAGAGAAGAATCTAGAGAAGCAGTTCAAAATTGTATAAGAGCAGGTATAAAGCCAGTTATGATAACAGGTGATTATAAGGTTACAGCTAAAGCAATAGCAAAAGAAATTGGAATATATAAAGATGGAGATGAAACATTAGATGGTTTTGAAGTAGAGCAGATGACAGATGAAGAATTGTTAAAACACGTAGAAAAAATATCTGTATATGCAAGAGTTTCTCCAGAGCATAAAATAAGAATAGTTTCAGCTTGGCAGAAATTGGGAAAAATTTGTGCTATGACTGGTGATGGAGTAAATGATGCACCAGCTTTGAAAAAAGCTGATGTGGGTATAGCTATGGGAATAACAGGAACTGAAGTATCTAAAGATGCAGCTTCAATGATACTTACAGATGATAATTTTTCAACTATAGTAAAATCAGTTATTATAGGAAGGAACTTATATTCTAATATAAAAAACTCTATAAAATTTTTACTTTCTGGAAATACAGCAGGAATTTTAGCTGTTTTTTATGCATCTTTAATGGGACTTCCAGTTATATTTGCACCAGTACATCTTTTATTTATTAATTTATTGACGGATAGTTTACCAGCAATAGCTATTGGAATGGAACCATCAAGAGGAAATGTTCTAGATGAAAAGCCTAGAGAATCAAATACACCATTGCTTGATAAAAAGCTTTCAATTAAAATATTAATAGAAGGATTATTAATAGCAGTAGCTACAATTGTAGCTTTCTATTTAGGATTTGCGAAGGGTGATTCAAAATTGGGTAGTACAATGGCGTTTTCGACGCTATGTTTAGGAAGATTATTTCATGGATTTAACTGTAGGGGAAATGAATCGATTTTAAAATTAGGAATAACAAAAAATATGTTTAGCATCTATGCATTTTTATTAGGATCAGTGTTATTGTATGTTGTATTAATAGTACCGTTATTTCATAGTATGTTTGCAGTATCAGATTTGACGTTATTGAATTTTCTTCAAATAACACTGTTAGCGTTTGTTCCAACGTTAATTATTCAGATAATAAAATATATAAAGTATAATAAATAGAAACAGGTTGCTTTTTAGCAACCTGTTTCTATTTATAGGTAAAAAAAAACACTCTTTAAGAGTGTTAAAATTCTAAATGGTGCCTAGAAAAGGATTCGAACCTTCGACCGCCCGGGTATGAACCGGGTGCTCTAGCCAACTGAGCTATCTAGGCAATGGTGGAGATAAGCGGAATCGAACCGCTGACCTACGCAGTGCAAGTGCGTCGCTCTCCCAACTGAGCTATATCCCCAAATGGTACCCCGTAGGGGAATCGAACCCCTGTCTATAGAGTGAAAATCTATTGTCCTAACCGTTGAACGAACGGGGCAAAAGTACCAAAATTTATGGAGCGGGAGACGAGGGTCGAACTCGCGACATTCAGCTTGGAAGGCTGACGCTCTACCAACTGAGCTACTCCCGCAATCACAAAATAATAGTACCATAATAAATATTGAATGTCAATGTTTATTATAAAAAATTAAAACTCATTCACAATAAATTTAGAACACTTATTATAAGCTTCATCACTTAAAGTTACAATCATTAAAGTACCATCACCTTCATAAGACTCACTTTCAATTATAGAGTTTCTATGAAGATAAGAATTTATAGATGATTCTGTATATGGAATTAGAAGTTCAACTTTTTTCATAGTTCTAGGTAAAGACGCACTTACTTTATCTATCAACAAATCAATATTAACCTCATTTTTAGCACTTATTTCAATAATATCTAGATGACTATAAAGTTCTTTTAATTTTTGAATTTGTTCTTCTGTAGCAACATCACATTTGTTTAAAACCAAAATAGTAGGTTTGTCAAAAGCACCCAATTCAGTTAAAACATTTTCTACGGATGTAATCTGTTTTACAACAGTTTCGCTAGAAGCATCAACAAGATGAACTAGAAGATCTGAGAATATAACTTCTTCAAGAGTGGACTTGAAAGCTTCTACAAGATCATGAGGTAATTTTCTAACAAAACCAACTGTATCAGTTAAGGCTGTAACTCTTTTATCAGGTAGAATCATAGTTCTAGTAGTAGCATCAAGAGTAGCAAAAAGCATATTTTCAGCAAAAACAGCTTCTTTTCTAACTGTATTATCACTAGGGTACATTTCAACTAAAAGGTTTCTAAGAGTAGATTTACCAACATTAGTATATCCAACAATAGAAACTCTAGGAATACCAGAACTTTCTCTTTTAGTTCTTTGAAGAGCTCGTATTTTTTTTATTTTTTCTAATTCTTGTCTAAGAGCGAAAATATCATCTTTGATTCTTCTTCTATCAATCTCTAATTTTTTTTCACCAGGTCCTTTTGTACCAATACCTCCACCTATTCTAGACATAACACTTCCTAGCCCAATAAGTCTATGACTTCTATATTTAAGTTGAGCTAACTCAACCTGAATTTTAGCTTCTCTAGTTCTAGCTCTTCTTGCAAAGATTTCAAGAATTAAAATAGTTCTATCAATAACTTTACATCCAGTAATGGCTTCTAAATTTTTGATTTGAATTCCACTTAACTCTTCATCAAAAATTATAAGATTAGCATTTTTGATTTGTCTTAAAAGTGCAAGTTCTTTAACTTTTCCACTACCAATATAGAAAATATTGTCTATTCTTTTAATTTTTTGGAAGATTCTTCCAGCGACATTAACTTCACAAGCTCTAGCAAGTTCTTCAAGCTCATCTAAACTTTCTTCAGAATCAACTCCAACAATAATTGCATATTCACTTTCATCCTCAACAACATCATTTTTTCTAAGCTCAGATTCTATATCTAAAGCTTTATCAAGATAGTCAATATCTAAAGTTTTTTCAAGAGAAAGATTTTGAATTTCTTCATATGTAAGCTCTTGATTTTTAATTTTACAATAACCAATATTGATACCAGTAATTTCTGTTTCTGAAACCCCAATAGCTAAAATAGCATCTAACTTTAACTTTAAAAGAGCAGAAATATCAATCATTGAAAGTTTAGAATATCCATTTGGATGTGTATGTATAACTTTTACACCACTTAATTTTTTACTTGAAATTTCAAGAATAGGTAATTCGACACTATTACTATCTCCAATTGCAACTTCTAAAATCCTACCTTTTCTATCAATCGAAACACTAATTTCACGATTAATAAGTCTTGTTATATCAGTAATAAGTTCAACAATTTCATGATTAACGAGTTTTCCTTTTTCTACATTCATACTATAGATATTTTCTAATTCAGCTAAAACGGAATCTCTAATACCTTCAACATTACCTTTTATCATTTTTCACATCCTCAACTCTTAATATAATTTGATTTTTATATTAATTATATTACATATATAGAAAAAATACAAACTTAATGATAGTTTGATAAGATATATTTGCAAAATTAAATATAATGTAGTAATAGTTATACAGTAACTTCTTTATACAAACAAATTTGACTGGGAGGAATGTAATATGAAAAGAATAGGTCTTTTACCAAGATTGATTTTAGCAATTTTGATAGGAATAGGAATAGGAATGACGGGGCTTGAGATTCCAGTCAAAGTATTAGCAACATTTAATGGTATTTTTGGAAACTTTTTAAAATTCTCTATACCATTGATAATAATAGGTTTTGTTGCTCCTGGAATTGGAGAACTTGGAGCAGGAGCAGGTAAATTATTGGGAATAACAACAGCAATTGCATACTTCTCAACAGTGTTATCAGGAACATTTACATATTTTGTAAATACAGCTGTGTTTAAAATGATTTTAAAAACAGGATCAATGGTTTCTAAAGCAGAGAATCCAGAGCATGGACTTTTAGAAGGGTATTTGACAATAAATATGCCACCAATAATGGATGTTATGACAGCTCTATTAATTGCGTTTATTCTAGGAACAGGAATCGCAATAGTAAAAGGAAATGCAATAAAAGATGTTATGAATGAATTTCAAAGAATTGTGGAAGCTATAATTAAAAATATAATTATTCCATTCTTACCTTTACATATAGCAGGAATTTTTGCAAATATGACTTATGCTGGGCAAGTTGTAACAATACTTTCAGTATTCTCTAAAGTATTTGCAGTAATTATTTTATTACATATAACTGTGTTATTAGTAATGTATTTTATTGCGGGAGGAATATCAGGTGGAAATCCAATAAAACTAATAAAAAATATGTTACCTGCATATTTTACAGCAATTGGAACACAATCTTCAGCAGCAACTATTCCAGTAACATTAAATCAAACAAAAGAAAATGGAGTTAATCCAGGAATAGCTGAATTTGTAGTACCATTATGTGCAACAATACATCTGTCAGGAAGTACTATAACTTTAGTTAGTTGTGCTATGGCTATAATGATGTTAAATGGAATGGCAGTAACATTTGGAACAATGCTTGGATTCATATTAATGCTAGGTGTTACAATGGTTGCAGCTCCAGGAGTTCCAGGAGGAGCAGTAATGGCAGCGTTAGGAATAATAGAAACAATGCTTGGATTCCCACCAACATTAACATCAATAATGATTGCACTATATTTAGCGCAAGATAGTTTTGGAACTGCTTGTAATGTAACAGGAGATGGAGCGATAGCTATTATAGTAAATAAAATTGCAGGATTCAAACTTCAAAAAAAATAAAAAACTATTGAAAGGAATGTGAAAAACATTCCTTTTTTAATAAAAATAAAATTGAATGTTAAAATTGTGTAAAAAACAAGTCGAAAATAGGTTTTTTATTTTACAATTTTTAAAATACGTGATAAAATCTAGCTAATTAACTATTTTACTGAAAATTTAAGATTAAAAATACAATTAGGAGGAAAAATGTACTTAGATATTTTTTTAAAAGTTCTCGGAGGACTGGGATTATTCTTATACGGAATGGAGAACATGTCTAAAGGAATGCAAAAAATGGCAGGAGAAAGATTAAAAAAAATCTTAGCATTGCTTACAACAAATCGTATTATGGCAATAATAATGGGAGTTTTTGTTACAGGATTGGTTCAGTCATCATCAGTAAGTACTGTAATGACAATAGGATTTGTAAACGCGTCGCTGTTATCATTAAAACAAGCTTTAGGAGTAATCTTAGGAGCAAATATAGGAACAACAATAACAGGATGGATTTTAGTTTTAAATATAGGTAAATATGGACTTCCAATGGCAGGAGCAGCAGCAATATCAACAATGTTCTTTACTAGTGAAAAAGCTAGAACAAGAGCGATGGCAGTAATGGGATTAGGATTAATTTTCTTTGGATTAGAATTAATGAGTGATGGATTAAAACCATTAAGATCTTTACCAGAATTTGTTTCTCTATTCCATGCATTTTCTGCGAGTAGTTATTCAGGAGTGTTAAAAGCCGCTGCAGTAGGAGCTCTTTTAACAGCGGTAGTTCAATCGTCATCAGCAACACTAGGGATCACAATAACTTTAGCAGTACAAGGTTTAATTGATTACCCTACAGCAGTAGCACTAGTTTTAGGAGAAAATGTAGGAACTACAATAACAGCATTATTGGCATCTTTAAATGCAACAGCAAATGCAAAGAGAGCAGCATATGCACATACAATAATAAATATAACTGGAGTTATATGGGCTACAACTTTATTTAGACCATATTTAAGATTATTAGAAAATGTAGTAGACCCAGTAAATAATTTAACAGCAGCTATAGCAACAGCACATACAATGTTTAATATATTAAATGTAGTTATGTTTGTTCCGCTTGTAGGTTATTTAGGTGACTTCTTATGTAAAGTAGTAAAATCAGATTCACCAGTAGCTAAGGAAAGAGTAACACATTTAGATATTTTAATGGCTGAGACGCCTTCAGTAGTTGTAGAGCAAACTCAAAAAGAGATTTTAGCTATGGGAGTTAAAATAAAAGAAATATTTGGAGAATTAAATCAAGTGTTTACTGGTGAAGAGAAAATAGAAAATCAAGTTGGAAAAATAGAAAAATTAGAGGATACATTAGATTTATTCCAAAAGGAAATTTCAGATGTAAACTTCCGTATATTAAATGGAACATTAGATTATTCAAACACAGAAGATACTAGAGAAAATTTACAAACTTGTGATGAATATGAAACGATAAGTGATTATTTATTAAGAATTGCAAAAACGTTAAAGAAAATGCAAGATAATGGAATTGAATTAAATGATTATAAGAGAACAACTTTAAATAATCTACATAAAAGTGTAGAAACTTTATTTGGTGATATAAATAGAGCTTATGAGTTGAGAGATAAAGATTTATTTATAGATTCAATAAAAAAATGCAATCTTATAAAAGTAGAGTACAAGAAAGCAAGAGCTTCTCATTTAGAGCATGTATCAGAAAATGTAATGCCAGCTATGCTAAGTACAGGATATATGGATATATTAAATAACTACAGAAGAATAAAAGATCATTTGTATAATATAGTTGAAGTTTTTGCAAAAATAAACTAATATAAAAAGAGAGGAGAAATCCTCTCTTTATTATTTTATTAAAAAAGGAGATGAAATGAAAGTATATTATTTTGATAATTCAGCTACGAGTTCTCCTAAACCAGAGATGGTTTATAGAATTGTAGACACAGCAATAAGAGAATATAGTGCTAATCCTGGAAGAGCAGGTCATAGAAAAGCTATTGAAGTTGGTAAAAAAATATATGAAGTAAGAGAGAAAGTAGCAATTTTTTTTGGTGTTAAAAATAGTTTAAATGTAGCTTTTACATCAAATGCAACAGAATCTTTAAATTTTGCGATAAAAGGTGCAATACCAAAAAGTTCACATGTGATAACTACGAATTTTGAGCACAATTCAGTTCTTAGACCTTTGTTTTATATGCAAGATGAAAAAGATGTTAAACTTACTTTTATTAATACGTATGAAGAACTAGAGAAAAATATAACTTCAAAAACAAAAGCAGTTGTGATAAATCATATATCAAATGTGAATGGAACGGTTCAAGATATAAAGAAAATTGGAGAAATTTGTAGAAAATATGGGATATTATTTATATTAGATGCTTCACAAAGTGCGGGTTATATAGATATAAATATGGAGAGAGATAATATTGATATTTTATGTTTGACAGGTCATAAATCTTTATTTGGAATACAAGGAATTGGTGCTATATGTTTGAAAGATGAAGTTAAAATCAAGCCGATTATAGAAGGAGGAACAGGAAGTTTTTCAAAGCTTTCAAGACAGCCAGAAGAGATGCCTGAAGTTTTAGAGGCTGGGACTTTAAATACGCCAGGAGTGATGAGTCTCGGTGCTGGAATTGATTTTATATCAGAGATTGGAATTCATAAAATAAAAGAGCATGAAGACAATTTAAGTCAAAAATTTATAAAAGGTTTGGAAAAAATAGAAAAAATAAAATTGTATAAAAGCCTTACAGGAGAGCAAGGACCAGTTATAAGTTTAAATATAGAAGGAATTGAGAGTGGAGACTTATCAACTATTTTAGATGAAGAGTTCAATATATTAGTTAGACCTGGTTTTCATTGCGCACCTTTGGCTCATAAAGCAATTGGGAGTTATGAAGTAGGAACTGTAAGATTTTCTTTTGGATTTTTTAATACTGAAGAAGAGTTAAATTTTATATTGGAAGCTTTAAAAAATATCGCTTTACAAATTTAAAATAGGATGTTATACTTTTGAAAGCATAAAAAATGAGGAGGATAAAAGTGAGAAAACTATTAAGTATTTTTGTATTGCAAAAGGAAAAAAAGAAAAATACATTGTTCTCATTATTTTTATCTTTTAATATTGATATATGGAGTAGAAGTTACAATAATTTGTAATTTCTATTCCTTTTTTTTTAAAGTTAACTTTTAAGGAGGAAAAATGAGAAATTTTATTTCAATGAAAGATTTTACAAAAGAGGATATTTTAGAGGTTTTAAGAGTAGCGAAAGAACTAGAAAATAAAAATGAAGAACTTTTAAGTAAGAAAATAATTGGAAGCTTATTTTTCGAACCATCAACAAGAACAAGGTTATCTTTTACATCAGCAGCATATAGATTAGGTGCAAAAGTTTTAGGCTTTGATTCACCTGATTCAAGCTCTTTAAAAAAGGGAGAAACTTTAAGAGATACAATAAAAATGACAGAAGCTTATTCAGATATAATAGTTATGAGACACAATAGAGATGGAGCAGCACGTTTTGCATCTGACATTTCAAAAGTTCCAGTTATTAATGCAGGAGATGGGTCAAATGAGCATCCAACTCAAACTCTTTTAGATTTATATACAATTGAAAAAGAGCTAGGAAGAATAGAAAATAAAAAAATAGCTTTTGTAGGTGATCTAAAAAATGGTAGAACAGTTCATTCATTGACGAAAGCCTTAGAGTTGTTTAATTGTGAATTTTACTTTATAGCACCAGAAATAATTCAAATACCTCAATATATAATAAGAGGAATGGAAAAAAAAGGAATAAAGTATCATATTAGTTCAGACTATAAAGCAGTTTTAAAAGAAATTGATGTTTTATATATGACAAGAATACAAAGGGAAAGATTTGAAAATATAGAAGATTATAAAAAAGTAGCGGGAACTTATATTATAGATAAAGAGAGTATTGTTGGGAAATGTAAATCTGAAATGATAATACTTCATCCTTTACCAAGAGTAGATGAAATAAAAATAGATTTAGATGATACAAAGCATGCTAAATACTTTGAACAAGCAGCAAATGGAGTTCCAACAAGAGCTGCAATTTTCTCAATAGCTTTGAATTTAGTAGAGGTATCTAAAAGTAAAGTAAAGAAAGTAGATATAAAAGAGTCTGAAAAAATAATTTGTAAAAATGAAAGATGTATAACAAAGTTTGAAGAAACTAATAATAAATATATAGTAGAAAAAGAGCATATGTATTGCTATTACTGTAATAGGGATATAACAAAATAAAATATTAAGAATAGATTCGGGAGGAAAAAATGTTTTTAGAAGATTGTAAAGTATTGGAAAATTATAAAGTTGGTGAAGACTATTACTTAATGAAAATAGAATCTGATAAAGCTTCTCAACACTCAAAAGCTGGTCAGTTTTTTATGATAAAGTTAAAAAATGAGATAAGAATTTTAAGAAGACCTATAAGCCTTCACTATGCAGATAAAGATAGAAACATTTTAGAGTTTTATTATGAAGTTAAGGGTGGAGGAACAAAAGAGTTTGCAGCTCTCAAAAGTGGAGATAATTTAAATATTCAAGGACCACTAGGAACAGGTTTTACAACTGAATTAAAAGATAAAAAATGTGTAGTTGTTGGAGGGGGAATGGGTATAGCTCCTACCAAACTACTGATAGACAAATTAAAAAAAGAAAATGAAGTAATATTTATTGCAGGTGGTAGAAGTAAAGAAGCTTTAAATATACTTCAAAACTTAAACTTAGATGGAGTAAAGATTTATATAACAACTGATGATGGTTCTTTAGGGGAAAAAGGAAACGTAGTAACAGTTTTAAATAGAGTTTTAGCTGAAGAAAAAATTGATATAGTTCAAACTTGTGGGCCACATAAGATGATGGAGGCAGTTGCTGAAGTGTCGTTAAAAGCCAGTGTGTTTTGTGAAGTGTCACTAGAAGAAAGAATGGCTTGCGGAGTCAAAGCTTGTGTAGGTTGTTCAATAAAGACATTAGCAGGAATGAAAAAGGTTTGTCATGATGGACCAGTTTTTGATGCGAGCATAATAATAGATGTAAATCCAAAAGAAAATACAGGGTGTAATTGTGGAAAATAAGGGAGTGAGTAAAATGAATAGATTAAAAACTAACTTTTTAGGGAAAGATTTCAAAAATCCAATGGTAACATCATCAGGTTGTTTTGGATTTGGATTAGAGTATAAAGAATATTTTGATCCAAATGTTTTAGGTGGAATAGTTGTAAAGGGAATAACTATGGAACCTAGAGATGGAAATTATGGAACAAGAATAGCAGAAACTCCAGGTGGAATGTTAAATTGTGTAGGACTTGAAAATCCAGGAATTGATTATTTTGAAAATGTTATTGTAAAAGAGATCAAAGCTTCAGGAATAAATTCACCTATAATTGTAAATATAAATGGTAAAGTTATAGAAGACTACATAGAGATAGCTAAAAGAGTTGAGAAGATTCCAGAAGTTGATATGATTGAATTAAATATTTCGTGTCCAAATGTAAAAGATGGTGGAATGGCATTTGGAGCTAAACCAGAAGTAGCTGGAGCAGTAACAAAAGCAGTAAGAGCAGTGACTACAAAACCTCTAATAGTAAAACTATCACCAAATGTAACTGATATTGCACATATAGCAAAAGTTGTAGAAGAGAATGGTGCTGATGCAGTTTCTTTAATCAATACATTATTAGGAATGGCAATAGATATCAAAAAAAGAGCACCTGTATTAGGAAATACTTTTGGAGGATTCTCTGGTCCAGCAGTAAAGCCAGTTGCGTTAAGAATGGTATATCAAGTATATCAAAATATAAATATACCGATAGTCGGAATGGGTGGAATATCATCAACAGAAGATGCAATAGAATTTATGATGGCAGGAGCAACAATGGTATCGCTAGGGACAGGATTATTTACAAATCCAATTTTACCACTAGAAATAAAAGATGGATTAGAAAAGTTTTGTGAAGAAAATGGACTAGATAATATCGGAGAAATAATAGGAGCAGCACACACAAAATAGTAAATACATAAACTGAAGGAGGATAAAATGAATATTAAAGATAGATTAATAGTTGCATTGGATTACTCAAACATAGAGGATGCAAAAAATATAGTTGAGATTTTAGGCGATACAATTTCATTTTATAAAGTTGGATTAGAGCTATTTTTAAACTCAAAAGGAGAGATGGTAGATTATTTAACTAAAAAAGGAAAGAAAGTTTTTTTAGACCTAAAGTTTCATGATATTCCAAATACAACAACAATGGCATCATTATTTGCAGCAAAACAAAATGTATTTATGTTCAATGTTCATGCAAGTGGGGGAAAAGCTATGATGGAATCAGTAGCTAAAAAAGTTAAGGAAATAAATCCAGAGATTCTTTCAATAGCTGTAACAATTTTAACTAGTTTCTCAGAAGAGGGATTAAAAGAAACTTTCCAAAGTGAACTTTCGTTAAAAGATTTAGCTTTAAATTTAGCTAAATTAACTAAAGACTCAGGAATGGATGGAATAGTTTGTTCTCCTTGGGAAGCAAAAGCAATAAAAGATTTATGTGGTCAAAACTTTAAAACAGTTTGTCCAGGAGTTAGACCAAAGTGGTCTGTTGCTGATGATCAAGAAAGAATAATGACTCCTAAAGATGCAATGTTAAATGGTTGTGATTATTTAGTTGTGGGAAGACCAATTACTAAAAACGAAAACCCTGTACTAGCAGCTCAGAAAGTTCTAGATGAAATTGAAGAGGGAGTAAAAAATTTATGTTATTAAAAAATTGTAAAGTTTTATACAAAAATAAAGAGAGTATAAAAGATATTTTAGTAGCTGATGGAAAGATAGTTAAAGTATATAATTGTTCAGAGATAGAAGAGTTAGATATTGATGATATTATAGATGTCGATAACAACTGGGTTTTACCTGGAGTTATAGATGTTCATACTCACATGAGAGATCCAGGTCTTTGTTATAAAGAGGATTTTGAAACTGGAAGTAAAGCTTGTGCTAAAGGTGGAGTAACAACATTTATAGATATGCCAAATACAGTACCAAATACAACAACAAAGAAAATATTAGATGATAAAGAGATGAACTCTAAGAATAGGAGTTATGTTGATTATGGATTTCATTTTGGAGGAAGTAAGTTAGACAATAGTGGCGAGATAAGAAAAGTTAAAAATAGAGTAGCTTCAACTAAAATATTTCTGAATATGTCAACAGGTGATATGTTAGTAGAAGAAGATAAAGTTTTAGAAAATCTTTTTAAAGAATCAAAAATAGTTTCAGTTCATGCTGAAGAAGAAATGGTAGATAGAGCAATAGATTTAGCTAGAAGATTTAAAACCCCATTATATCTTTGCCATCTATCAAAAAAAAGTGAAGTAGAAAAATTAAGAGCAGCTAAAAAAGAAGGGTTAAAGATATATGGAGAAGTAGCACCACACCATTTATTTCTTAATTCATCTATGGCGAATTCATTGCTAATGATGAAACCAGAATTAAAAGAAAAATCAGATAATGAAGCACTTTGGTTAGGCTTACAAGACGGAACTATAGATACTATAGGAACAGATCATGCACCACATACTTTAGAAGAGAAAAATTTGAAAGTTACATATGGAATTCCAGGAGTTGAAAATTCATTAGAATTAATGTTAAAAGAACTCTATAAAAAATTAGATATGAAAACTTTACAAAATATTATGTCAAAAAATCCAGCAAAAATATTTGGAATAGAGAATAAAGGTAAATTAGAAATAGGATATGATGCTGATTTAGTAGTTGTAGATACAACAGCTAAAGAAACTATTAAGAATAAAGATATAGTTTCAAAGTGTTCGTGGACACCTTACGATGGAATTGTTGGAGGGGGAAAAGTACTTTCAACTATAGTTAGAGGTAAATTAGTTTATGATGGAAAAAACTTTATAGAAAAAATTGGAGAAGGAGTGAGTTATAAAAATGTCTAGAGAGAAGAATATAGCAAAATCATTATTAGGAACAGAAGCAGTTAGGTTAAGTGTTAAGGATCCATTCACATTTGTATCAGGAATTAAAAGTCCAATTTATTGTGATAATAGAAAAATGATAGGATTTCCTAAAGAAAGACAAGTAGTTGTAGATGCATTTATAGAAGTTTTAAAAGATAAAAACTTTGATATTGTTGCAGGTACAGCGACAGCAGGTATTCCTTGGGCAGCGTTTATAGCACAAGAGATGAATGTTCCAATGGCTTATATAAGAGGAGAAAAAAAGGCTCACGGTGCTGGAAGACAGATTGAGGGAGCTGAATTCGAGGGAAAAAAAGTTATAATAATAGAAGATTTAATTTCTACTGGCGGAAGTTCAATAAAAGCTGTAGCAGCAGCAAGAGAAGCAGGAGCTTTGGATGTAGAAGTTTTAGCTATATTCTCATATGAATTTGAAAAAGCTTATAAGAATTTTGAACAAGATTCAATTCCATGGACAACTCTTTCAAACTTTGCATCATTGATTAATGTTGCAACAGAAGAGAATTATATTGATTCAGAAGATGCAAAAGTTGCATTAAAGTGGAATAAAGCTCCAGATACTTGGGGAAAATAGTAAAAAAGTAAGGAGAATCAAAATGAAATTATCAAAAAAAGCACTAGAAATGAATTTTTCACCAATAAGAAAATTGATTCCTCTAGCTGATGCAGCAGAAGAAAAAGGAATAAAAGTATACAAGTTAAACATAGGACAGCCCAATGTAGTAACACCAGATTCATTTTTTGAAGGGTTACATAATTATAAAGAAAAAATTGTGAAATATTCACATTCTCAAGGAATTCCACAACTCTTAGAAAGTTTTGCTAAAAGTTATCAAAAGATGGGAATAAACATAGAAGAAAAAGATTTGTTAATAACTCAAGGTGGAAGTGAAGCTATACTTTTCGTTTTGATGGCTGTCTGTAATGAAGGAGATAATGTTTTAATACCAGAGCCTTTTTATTCAAATTATACAAGTTTTTGTCAACTTGCAGGAGCAGAGGTAATACCAATTGAAACAACAATTGAAACAAGTTTTCATTTACCATCAAAAGAAAAAATAGAATCTCTAATAAATGAAAAAACAAGAGCAATAATGTTATCAAATCCAGTAAATCCAACTGGAACTGTTTATACTAAAGATGAAATAAGAATGATAGCAGAAATTGCGAAAGAAAAAGATATATTTATAATAGCAGATGAAGTATATAGACAATTTGTATATGATGATATTCCATATACATCTTTTATGCAATTAGAAGATGTAGAAGATAGAGTTATATTGGTTGATAGTATATCAAAACACTATAGTGCTTGTGGAGCTAGAATAGGTCTTATAGCTAGTAAAAATATAGAATTGATGAATTGCATAATGAAGTTTAGTCAAGCTAGACTTTGTGTTTCAACAATAGAACAACATGCAGCAGCTAATTTAATTAATACAATGGATAATTATTTAGAAGATGTAAGAATGAAATATCAAAACAGAAGAGATTTATTATTCTCTTATCTAAATAGAATTCCAGGTGTTGTTTGTTACAAACCGCATGGAGCATTTTATGCATTTGCAAAATTACCAATAGATAATGCAGAGAGATTTGCAAAATGGTTATTAACAGATTATTCATATGAAAATCAAACTTTATTATTAGCACCAGGTCCTGGATTTTATCAAACCGCTGGAAAAGGTGAAAATGAAGTTAGATTCTCTTTCTGTACAAGTGTTGATGATATAGAAAACTCAATGATTATACTGAGAAGAGCTTTAGAAGAGTACAATAAACTTTAATATTCAAATAGAAAAAAGAGAAATTGATTTAAATCAATTTCTCTTTTCTTAATATATTATTGACCATATTTTTAGTATCATTGACAGCAGCAACGACAGTTTTAGGACCAGTAACAACATCTCCACATGAGAATACGTTAGTTAAAGTAGTCTCAAAATTGTCATCAACAACAATAGTTCCCCATTTTTCAGTACTGATTCTATCTTCAGATGAAACAATATTTTTTTTAGGTCCTTGGCTAACAGCAACAATAATTGAGTTATAAGAAATAGCAATATCACTATCTTCTAAAGTAATAAGGTTTCTTTTACCATATTCATCAATTTTTGATTCTGTTCTCAAGAATACCATTGTATCATCTAAAATTTCTTTTGGAGAGTAATAAAATTTAAAATCTATTCCATCCTCTTTAGCTTCAGCTATTTCAACTTTAGTAGCGGGCATATCTTCTTGAGCACGTCGATACATGATTGTAACGTCACTACCGAACCTTTTAGCAACTCTCGCAGCATCCATAGCAACGTTGCCACCGCCAATAACCAAAACTCTTTTACCGAGCCTATAAGACTCAGGAGAGACCAAATAGTTTATAGCATAATGAATATCTCCTTTTGTTTCTCCTTTTATTCTCATAGGTTTTGGATTCCAAACACCTGTTGTAATAATAATATATTTAAAACCATCATCCTTTAAATTTTGAATAGTGTGTGTCGGTCCAACTAAAGTATTATATTTTATTTTAACTCCAAGATTTAAAAGATATTCTTCAAAAGTATCTATAAGTTCCCTAGATAATCTAAAATCAGGAATTCCATATCTTAAAACCCCACCTAGTTTAGAAAAAGCTTCAAATATAGTTACGTTAAATCCTTCTTTGGCTAAAAGTATAGCAGAAGTTATACCAGCAGGTCCACCACCGATAATAGCAACATTGATATTATTTTTTTCTTTTTTCTTTGTAGGAAGATTTAAAAGATACTGAGAAGAAATTTCTTTTTCAATAAGTGGAAAATCTACAGGAGTATCTTTAATACCTTTAATACAATGTCCTTTACATTGTTCTTCATGAGGACAAACAATAGAACAAAATATAGATAAAGGGTTGTTGTAAAATAATACTTCACCAGCTTCAGATATTTTATTATCTTTAAACAGATTTATAATATGTGGTATATCCGTTGAGATAGGACAGTGTATTTTACAAAGTGGTTTTTTACAATTTAAGCATCGATGAGCTTCATTTATTAAATCTATTTTCAAAATTATCACCTCTTTAAAAAATGGCTGAGAATACATTCTCAGCCTCTAGTAATATTATAATGCTTTTTTAAGAATTTCTCTACTAATTTCTAAAGTTAAATCCTCTGTTTCAGAAAGAGCAGTTCTGTTATTATTCTCTAAAGCTTTAATAAGGTTTTCTATTTTATCTTCTGTTATTCCATAATCTGAAAGATGAGTCTTTACTCCAAGGTCTTCAAAGAATAAACGAGTTTTCTCGATAGCTAGTTCAATTTTTAAATCATCATTAGTCTCAACGATATTTAAAACACGTTCAGCATATTGAATTAGTTTAGCTTTCTTTTTTTCTTTTCTTACTTCCCAAATAGCTGGTTGTAAAATAGCAAGAGTTTTAGCGTGGTCAATACCAAACATTGCAGTAACCTCATGACCTATCATATGAGTAGTCCAATCTTGTGGAACTCCAGCACCAATTAATCCATTTAAAGCCATAGTAGCACACCAAACAAGATTTGCTCGAGCATCATAATTTGTAGGTTCTTCTATTGTAGTTTTTCCAATTTCTATTAAAGTTTTTAATATCCCTTCAGCAGTTCTATCTTGGAATCTAGCATCAGCGGGAAATGTAACATATTGTTCAACTGTATGGATAAATGTATCTATAATTCCATTAGCAACTTGAGTTACTGGAAGTGTAAAAGTTAAAGTTGGGTCAAGTATAGAGAACTTAGGGAAAGTAAACATACTAAAAACTGGAACCTTTAAATTTTTATGACTGATTACAGCTCCATTATTCATTTCAGAACCAGTAGCTGGAAGAGTCACAACAGTTCCCATAGGAATGGCAGAGTCAACAGGAGCTAAATTAAATTCAGGAGTTAACAAATCTAAGCAATTACCATCATATTTTGATGCTAAAGCTATAAATTTTGTACCATCCATAACAGAGCCACCACCAACTGCAAGAAGAAAATCAATATTTTTAGCTTTAATAATATCAACAGCTCTCATAAGAGTCTCATATTGTGGATTTGGTTCTATTCCTCCAAACTGAAATATCTCTCTTTCGGGAAGATTTTGAATAACTTTATCAAGAGTTCCAAACCTATTTACAGAACCACCACCAAAAGTAATTAAAACTTTAGCATTTTTAGGAACTAAAGAATCTAATTGGTCTAAAGTATCTTTACCAAAAACAATGTGAGTAGGGTTATAAAAATTAAAATTTAACATGAAATCGACCTCCTATTATTAGTTAATAAGATTATAAACCTTAGAGTCAACTCGAAGTCAATATATTATTTACAATTAGTTGAATTATTTTCATACCATTCAATTTTTAAGTCTAATTTTTTTAAATTATTATTTAGATCTTGAATTTTTTCAAGAATTTTCTTTCTATGTTCTAAAAGAATGTTCTTTCTTTCATCTTTAGTATGATCACCTTTTAAACTTAAATCAACGATTAATCTAATATCTTCAATTTTCATACCTGTATTTTTTAAACATTTGATAATCTCAATCCAAAAGATATCATCTTGTGTAAAATCTCTTACACCATTTTTATTTCTAGCAACATATGGCATCAATCCACATTTATCATAATATCTAATGGTATGAGAAGAAAGACCTACAATTTCAGAAACACTTTTAATAGTATACATAAATTTTTGCTCTCCTTATAATAAATTTAAAAAAACAGCTAAGAAAAATCTTAGCTGTTAAAATTACATTGTAATTTGGTATTCTTTTATTTTTTTTCCAAGAGATTCAAGATCAACAATTGGAATAGTGATATCATTATTGTTCATTAGGAAAGTAATTTCTTCATGACCTTTAATTTTAGAATATCTAGAGAAAAGATTAAGAGAGAATTCAATTTCTTCTTCTGAAAGCTCACCAAAACCAAGAATATGTGGTCCAGGGACTTCTTTTCCTCTAATAAATAAAGAACCGAAAGTTTTAAGTTCATCTATTTTAAGATTATCACTTTCTTCTCTTCCAACAATTAAATATTTTCCTTTCTCAAATCTAAAGAATCTTCCAACTTTTAGAAGATGGAATAAATTAGAATACTCATCTTCTAGAAGACCATCTTGCTCTAAAATTCGAAGTCTTTTTGAATAGCCAGGATCAGTTAAAAGACATCCACCACCAGGAGTAGGATAATCTACAAGACCAAATTTGTCCATCAATTCCATTTGTATTTTTCTACTTCTTCCTTCAATATCAAGAAGTTTAGTTCTATCAACCCATCCTAATTTTTCAGGTTCACTTTCAGGTAAAAGTTTAGCTGATAATGGTCTCACAATAAGATTTTCAAGACCAGGTGAAAGAGCTTTAACTTTTTCTAAAGCTTGATAATTTTGAGACATAGGTCTTTGACCAAGAACTTCACCAGATATAATGAAAGAAGCTCCAAATTTTTTAAGAAGATCTCCAGCAGTTTTAAACATTAATGCATGACAATCTATACATGGATTCATATTCTTACCACGTCCATGTACTGGATTTTTTAAAATTTCAGTATGTACATGACTAAAGTTAACATACTCTAATTGAACTCCAAGTTGTTTTGCCATATTCTCGGCTTTTTCATCTTTCCCACCAAAGAAGTGAGAAACAAAATTAAGGGCAATAACTTCAATCCCTTGATCTTTTACAATTTTTATTGCTAGAGCACTGTCAAGTCCTCCAGAAAAAAGTGCTAATGCTTTCATTTTATTAACCTCCATCAATTATTCGTGGTCAATATCTAAAAAAGTATTTTGTTTTAAATCATTTCTTCCGTCATAAAGGAAGTTGATATTTTTAGGAACAGATGTAAATACATTTTTACTAATAGGAATCCATTTAGCTTCTTTTATATTAATAGCCCCACTTAAGAAATCAATTATTCTTTGAGCATCTTTTCCATGTACATTTTCTAGATTTAGTGTAACCACTTTATCATTCTTTATATAATCTGCAATTTTTCTACATTCACCAAAACTCTTAGGATTAACAAATATAGTTTGGCAATTTTCTTCTGCTGTATTTTGAGTAGGTTTTTTAACCTCTTCTTTAATAACTACATTATCAAAAGGAAAACCTGGTTTTTCAAGAGTATTAGAAGTAATAGGTGCAGTAACTATCACGTCCTCTTCATTTTCTTCTGGATCAAATGTAAGTCCAAGACTATCAGTAAAATCTCTAAAAGAATTTTTAAATTTATTAATTTTCATTTAAACCTCCGTAATTACTCAAATATTTTAGTACCAATTCTTATAAAAGTTGCACCCTCTTCTAGAGCTATTTTATAATCGTTACTCATGCCCATAGAGAGTTCAGTTAATGTATCATTGAAATAAAGAATATTTAGTTCATCTTTTAATTCTCTTAATTTTTTAAATCCATCTCTAATTAAGTCATCATTATAATTGTATGGAGCCATAGTCATAAATCCTTTAATATTTATATTTTTTAACTCTAAAAGAAAAGGAATATCATTTAAAAAATCAGTATAAATATATCCTTCTTTATTATTTTCTTCAAATAAATTAATTTCAATTAACACATCAATTTTTCTATTGTGCTCTTGAGCTCTTTTATTAATCTCTAAAGCTAGAGAAAGTTTATTAACAGAATGTATCATATCTATAAAAGAAGCAATATATTTAACTTTATTTTTTTGAAGATTTCCAATAAAATGCCATTCATGTTTTAAATTAAAATGGAGAAGATCTTCATATTTTTTAGTTAAAACTTGTACTTTGTTTTCACCTAAAAGATATGCACCACTTTCTAAAACTTCTTTTATAATTGTAGTATTAACATATTTTGTTACAGAAATCAAATTAACTTTCTCAGGATGTGGCGAGTATTTTTTTATATCAAGTGTGATATTGTTAATATTTTCTGAAATGCTCACAAAGTCCTCCTAATATTTAAATAAATTTATCAAAAACATCATTGGCCATAAGAACACCTTTTTGAGATAAAGTATATTTTAAAGAGTTTTTTAACAAAAACCCATCTTGAACTAATTTATCACAAATATCTATATATTTTCCTCTTGGAATAATTCCATCTGGTATAATTCTTAAACCTAAAATATATTCATAAATTTCTTTTTCATCTTTGTTGACAAATTCTTCTTCTAAGATTGGTTTAACACCATTAAGTATTTTACCATAATATTCAGGAAAATTTAAGATGTTTTTGTATCTAATATTTTCAAAGTAACCAGAAGCACCAATACCAATACCAAAATACTCTTCATTTTTCCAATATTTAGTATTGTGTATAGCTCTTTTTTGCGGTAAAGAAAAATTAGAAATTTCATAATGAATGTATCCATTATTATGAGCAGATTCAATAATTGTTTCATACATAGAAGCTTCTAAATCGTTGTCAGTCTCTTTGTATATTCCTGCTTTTAGTTTTTCAAAAAAATTTGTTCCCTCTTCCCAAATTAAAGAGTAGATAGAAAAGTGTTCAGGCTTCAATAAGAAGAGATGGTTTAAATCACTTTTTAAATCTTCTAAAGTTTGATTTGGTAGAGAGAACATTAAATCTAAACTAATATTATCAAACCCAGCTTTTCTAGCTAGAAAAAAAGCTTCTTCTCCTTCAGAAGAAGAGTGCAATCTACCTAGAAGCTTCAGTTTTTCATCATTGAAACTTTGAATGCCAATACTAACTCTATTAATCCCAGCAGCTTTGAAAAGTTTAAACTTTTCAAAGTTTACTGTTTTAGGATTAACTTCAAGAGTAATTTCAGCGCCCTCTTTTAAATTTAAATTGGATATAATTCTACTAACTTGTTCAGGTGTTAGTAAAGAGGGAGTACCCCCACCAAAATAAACTGTTTCAAGAGGTAATTTAGGATACATTTCAATCTCTTTAATAAGTGAATCTACGTATTTATTTCTTTCTTCTAGAGTAGATTTGAAAGATAAAAAGTCACAGTAGTTACACTTATTTAAGCAGAAAGGAATATGTATATACATTCCACTAAGCATAAGTTCCTCCAAGGTTTAATCAACAAAAGCTTCGAAAGCCTTCATAGATTTTGCTAATTTTTCATCAGCTTCTTTTTCTGTTGTTCCAACAACACAGAAATAATATTTGATTTTTGGTTCTGTTCCAGAAGGTCTAGCAGTTATATATGTATTGTCTTCTAATACAAATTGAACAACATCAGATTTAGGTAAACCATTGTATCCAGTATTAAAATCTCTTTTTGAAATAACATTTTGTCCAATTAAAGATTTGTTGATATTAGTTCTTAGACTTGACATTATTTTAGAGATAGCTTCAACTCCATCTTTTCCTTTTTTAGTAACAGCAATAATACCTTCTCTGTAGTAACCAAATTTTTCATATAATTTTTTTAACTCTTTAGAGATAGATGATTCAATACTGTTGTAGTAAGCAGCCATTTCAGCAATAAGAAGAGTTGATACAACAGCATCTTTATCTCTAGCATGAGTTCCTACAAGGTATCCATATGATTCTTCAAATCCCATAAGGAATGTAGCATCATATTTGTCCTCTTCAAATTCTCTTATTTTTTCTCCAATGAATTTAAATCCTGTTAAAGTTCTAAAAATTTGAATTCCCTTCTCTTTTGCAACATCATCGAGCATCGGAGTAGAAACAACTGTTGATATAACAGCACCATTTTTAGGTAGATTTTTTTTATTCTCTAAAATATAATTCATTAGCAAAAGTCCAATTTGGTTTCCATTTGGATAAATCCAAGTTCCATTTTCATCTTTTACAGCAACTCCAATTCTATCTGCATCAGGATCATTAGCCATACAAATTTCAGAACCAATTTTATCAGCTAATTCAATGCTAAGCTTAAATACAGCAGGATCTTCTGGATTTGCATAAGAACATGTAGGGAAGTTTCCATCAGGGGCTTCTTGCTCAGGAACAATATAGATTGATTTAAATCCAGTTTCTTCAAAAACTCTTTTTACAGGTCTTCCACCAGTTCCATGTAATGGAGAATAAACTATTTTAAAATCATCTTTGCCAGGAATTTCATTATGAATAATTTGAGTTTTAACAGCTTCAATAAAATTAGTATCCATTTCTTCTGAAATATAATGAAGAAGACCATTTTGGACAGCTAATTCTTTACTAATAAGCTTTATATCTTTGAATGAATTAATATTACTAACATTATTAACTACACCACTAGCTTGGGGTTCGATAATTTGACAACCATCATTCCAGTAAACTTTGTATCCATTGTATTCTTGTGGATTATGAGACGCAGTTACTACAATTCCAGCTATACATTTTAATTCTCTAACAGCAAAAGAAAGTTCAGGAGTTGATCTTAAAGACTTAAATAAATAAGCTTTAATTCCATTTCCAGCTAAAACTAATGCAGAGTTTAAAGCATACTCTTCAGAACCAATCCTACAGTCGTATGCAATTGCTACACCCATACTTTTAGCTTCTTCACCAGCAGCCTCAAGAATGTAGTTAGAAAGACCTTGGGTAGCTTTTCTAATAGTATATTTATTAATTCTATTAATGCCTACTCCCCTAACTCCTCTCATTCCACCAGTACCAAAAGAAAGATTTGTATAGAATCTATCTTCAATCTCTTTTTCATTATTTTTAATACTTTCTAAATCCTGTCTGTCCTGTAAATCAATGTAATCTGAATTTAACCAATTGTTGTAGTTTTCTAATGTAAATTTATCCATTTTTAAAGCCTCCCCTTATATATTATCCCCCATATTAGAGTTTGAATTTTCACTAATAGGTTGTTTTTTATTTGCAATAATAACTTCAGTAGTTAAAATTAAAGCAGCAATAGATGTAGCATTTTGTAAAGCTGAACGAGTTACTTTAGTAGGATCAATAATTCCATTATCAATCATATTAACATATTCTTCAGTAGCAGCATTTAAACCAAATCCATTTGCTAAATTTTTAACTTTCTCTAAAACAACGCCACCATCTAAACCAGCATTAATAGCAATCTGTTTTAATGGAGTAACTAGAGCTTTTTTTAATATTTCAGCTCCAATCCCCTCTTCTCCATCTAATATAAAACTTTTCATTTCATCAGCAATTTCAGCAAGAGCAACACCACCACCAGAGATAACTCCCTCTTCAATAGCAGCTCTAGTTGCATTTAAAGCATCCTCTATTCTAAGTTTTTTTTCTTTCATTTCAACTTCAGTAGCAGCTCCAACTTTAATGATAGCAACACCACCAGAAAGTTTTGCTAATCTTTCTTGAAGTTTTTCTTTATCATAATCTGAATCAATTAAAGAAAGTTGGTTTTTAATCTGTAAAACTCTATTTTGTAAATCATCAATATTACTAAATCCATCAATAATAACAGTAGAATCTTTTGTAACCTTAATTTTTTTAGCTCTTCCTAAGTGAACTAAATCAGTTTCTTCAATTTTCATACCTTTTTCTTCTGAAATAACAATACCGCCAGTTAAAATAGCAATATCTTCGAGCATAGCTTTCCTTCTATCTCCAAAAGCAGGAGCTTTAACACCAGTTACATTAAGTGTACCTCGAATCTTATTTAAAACTAGTGTAGCTAAAGCTTCACCATCTAAGTCATCAGCTATAATAAGTAAAGGTTTAGATGTTTGAACTGTTTTTTCTAGAAGAGGAAGTAATTCTTTCATAGTAGATATTTTTTTATCAGTAATTAAGATATATGGATTCTCTAAAATAGCTTCCATTCTTTCAGAATTAGTTACCATATATGGAGAAAGATATCCTTTCTCAAATTCCATTCCTTCAACAACATCTAAAGAAGTATCCAATGAACGAGCTTCTTCAACACTTATAACACCAGTTTCCCCAACTTTCTCCATAGCTTTAGCTATTAGAATTCCAATTTCTTCATCACCAGCAGAAATTGCTGCAACTTGTGAAATTTCACTATTTGATTGAACTTTTTTAGATTTACTTATAAGTAATTCAACAGCTTTTTTAGTAGCTTTTTCAATTCCTTTTTTTACAAAAATAGGATTAGCTCCAGCAGAAACCATTTTAAGTCCCTCTTTAACGATAGCTTGGGCTAAGATAGTTGCTGTGGTTGTACCATCTCCAGCAACATCATTAGCTTTACTAGCTACTTCTTTTATAAGTTGAGCGCCCATATTTTCAAAAGGATCATCTAGTTCAATCTCTTTGGCTATAGAAACACCATCATTTGTAATAAGAGGAGGTCCATATGCTTTTTCTAAAACCACATTTCTTCCTCTAGGTCCTAAAGTTATTTTAACAGCATCAGCTAAAATATTAACTCCATTTTCGAGTTTTTTTCGTGCTTCTGCATTAAATTTTAATAATTTAGCCATGAAAAAAAACCTCCATTAAAACTTGATTTCCTCTTTTAAATACTTCATAAGGTCATCTTTAGTTTCTTCATTTCTAAGTCCGAATTCGATATTAGCCTTTAAAAGGCCAATTTTATTTCCGATATCATATCTTTTACCTTCGAAAGTATGTGCTAGAACTTTTTTATTGTCGTTTAGCATCTGTAAAATTGCATCAGTAAGTTGTATTTCTCCACCTTTTCCAGGAATAGTCGCTTCTAAGTATTTAAAAATATCACCATCTAAAAGATATCTTCCAAGACATGCTAAATTAGAAGGAGCTTCTTCTAATGAAGGTTTTTCAATAAAATCTACCATTTCAACTGTATTCTTATCAAGAATAGTTGAAGGTTTAACAATTCCATATTTAGATACATCATCGTTGTTTACTTCTTGTACTCCAACAACACTAGAACCATATTTTTCATAAACATCAATTAGTTGTTTAGCAACAGGAGCACCAGGATTATAAACAATATCATCTCCTAGAGCTATAATAAAAGGTTCGTCACCAATAAATGATTTTGCTTTTAAAATAGCGTGCCCTAGACCTAAAGGATGATTTTGTCTAACATAATAAATATTAGCCATACTTGAAATATCATCAATTTTTTTTAAAAGCTCTACTTTACCATCTCTTTGAAGAGTATTTTCAAGCTCAAAAGAAAAGTCGAAATGATCTTCAATAGAATTTTTATTTCTTCCAGTAACAATAACAATATCTGTAATTCCAGATTCTACAAGCTCCTCTACAATATATTGCAATGATGGTTTGTCAACAATAACAAGCATTTCTTTCGGTTGAGCTTTTGTTGCAGGTAAAACTCTAGTCCCTAAACCAGCTGCAGGTATAACAGCTTTTGTAACTTTTTTCATCAATGAATCCCCCTAAAAAATTATTGTTTCTGTTAACTTAAAAATTATTGAAACTACTCTAATCCTTTGAGGTATAATAGTTATTCAAACAACCAATATTCCCCCCAAGAAAGGAGCAGTTTTTAACTATGTATATTAATAATATCTCTTGTCCTCGTTG
>NZ_JBOFMZ010000043.1:0-14240 GCF_051658645.1 Cetobacterium sp. | reverse complement strand
GGGGGGCAGCCCCCTGGGAGGATAGGAAGTTGCCAATCTTAAAAAAGTGCTTCTTTAGCTCAGTTGGTAGAGCACACGACTGTTAATCGTGTTGTCGCTGGTTCGAGCCCAGCAAGAAGCGCCATTTTTTTATTTTTTGGAAGTTTTTAATAGTATAGTTTTTACAAGAGCTGAAAAGCTCTTTTTTTTATTTTAATTGTTCTTTAAATAAAAAAAAAGTATTAAAATAGAAAAAAACTTGACAAAAAAGAACATCCTTTGTAGTATGTATACAAATGATAGTAATTGGAGGAAAAATGAAAAAAATAATGAATGATCCTAAAAATATCGTATCTGAAATGTTAGAAGGACTAAGTATTTTAAATAAAGATTTATTATATCATCCCGAATTTGAAGTTGTTTCAAGAGTTAAAACAGGAAAAAAGAAAGTTGGAATTGTTTCAGGTGGAGGTTCAGGACATGAACCAGCTCATGCAGGATATGTGGGATTAGGACTATTAGATGCTGCTGTAGCTGGAAATGTTTTTGCTTCTCCAGATCCAATGAGAATTTTGAAAGGAATAAAAGAAGCTGATAATGGCGCAGGAGTTCTTTTAGTAATAAAGAATTATTCTGGAGATATAATGAATTTTGATATGGCTAAAGATTTAGCTGAATTAGAGGGAATAAAAGTAGAAAGTGTTGTTGTAAAAGATGATGTAGCTGTTGAAGATTCAGAATATTCAGATGGTCGTAGAGGAATAGCGGGTACAATTTTTGTTCATAAAGTAGCAGGAGCAATGGCAGAAAGAGGTGCTAGTTTAGATGAGGTAAAAAGAGTAGCTCAGAAAGCTATAAAAAATATAAGATCAATGGGTGTATCAATGTCTTCTTGTACACTTCCAGCAGCGAGCAAGGAAAACTTTACTTTAGAAGTTGGTAAAATGGAAATTGGAATGGGAATTCATGGAGAAAAAGGCATTGTAAAAGATCTGTTAAAAACTTCAAAAGATATAGCAACTATATTATTAGAAAAAATAATGAATGATTTAGATTATTATGATAGTGAAATAGCACTTATGATTAATGGACTAGGAGCAACGCCTCTTATGGAGTTATATGTTTTAAATAACGATGTCAGAAAAATTTTATTAAGTAAAAATATAGTTGTAAAAAATAATATGGTTGGAAATTTTATGACCGCTTTGGATATGACTGGATGTTCTATAACACTTTTTAAATTAGATACTGAGTTAGAAGATCTGTTAAATGAGAAATGTAAATCTTTAGCATTAAATATTTAATTAAAGGAGATTAATTATGAATATTAATATAACAAGTAAAGATTATGTTGAGTATATTGAGTTAGTTTATAAAAGATTATTAGCTTCAAAAGATTATATAACAGAGTTAGATTCAGAATTAGGAGATGGAGATCATTGGATCAATATGGATATGGGATTTGAAGCTCTTGTAAATAAAAAAGAAGAACTTTCAAATATGAAGCCAAAAGATTTATTAAAAAATATAGGTATGATAATGATGTCAGTTATAGGTGGATCATCTGGAGTTTTATATGGAAGTGCTTATATAAAAGCAGCAAAAAATATTTCTGATGTAGAAACTTTAAATTTAAATTCAATATATGAAATTTTGAATAGTGAATTATTAGGAATGATGGAAAGAGGAAAAGCAGAAGCTGGAGATAAAACAATGATTGATCCATTATTTACAGCTGTTAATAGTTTTAAAAAATCACTTGAGAGCAATGAAAATATTTTAGAAATACTAGAAAATGTTAGACTTAGTGCAAAGCAAGGAATGGAAGACACAAGAGAAATGTCTGCTAAAAAAGGTAGAGCAAGATACAGAGAAGATAAAGGTATAGGTCATATTGATCCAGGTGCAGTAACAATGTATTATCAAATAGATGAATTAATGAAATATATTTCGGTAAAAATAAACTAATCTAATATATTCAAAAATACTTAATAGTTTTCTACAGCCCAGGAAGATTCAGTTCAAAAAATCTTTTTGGGTATTTTTTTACAAAATTAAGAAAAAAAGTTTCCATTTTTATAAAAATATGGTAAAATAGTTCTAAATAAAATTTGTGTGGAGGGATTATGGACGGATTAAATTTAGCAATAAATTTTTTAAATAATATTCTTTGGAGTTATGTTTTAATTATTATGTTATTGTTTGTAGGGATGTATTTTACTTTAAAGACTAAATTTGTACAAATAAGATACTTTTTTGAAATGATTAAAATATTAGGTGATAGTGTTGGGCAAAAAGGTGGAGTTTCATCTTTTAAAGCATTTTGTATAAGTACAGCATCAAGAGTTGGAACAGGAAACTTGGCTGGAGTTGCAATAGCAATAGCTTCGGGAGGTCCAGGAGCTATTTTCTGGATGTGGTTGATAGCTATAATAGGTGGCGCATCTAGTTTTGTAGAAAGTACTTTGGCACAAATATATAAAATAAAAGATGGAAAATCTTTCAGAGGTGGACCAGCATACTATATGGAGATGGCTTTAAATAAAAGATGGATGGGAGTGGCTTTTTCAATATTAATTTCAATAACATTTGGATTGATTTTTAATTCAGTTCAATCAAATACAATATCTCTTGCTTTCCAAGAAGCATTTAAAATGGATAGATTAATTGTTGGAATTATATTATCTGTAGCAACAGCAGCTATAATTTTTGGTGGGGTTCAAAGAATAGCAAACTTTAGTGCTGTTGTAGTTCCAGTAATGGCAACACTTTATATAATAATTTCAATGTATGTAGTAATAAAAAATATAGGAATGGTTCCTGAAATATTTAGAGATATAGTTGAAAATGCTTTTGGAGTTAGACAAGCTGTTGGTGGTGGAATGGGAGCTACTATAATGATAGGAGTAAAAAGAGGATTGTTCTCAAATGAAGCTGGAATGGGATCAGCACCAAATGCAGCTGCAGCTGCAGAAACGACTCATCCTGTTAAACAGGGATTTGTTCAAACGTTAGGAGTATTTACAGATACAATTTTAATATGTACTTGTACAGCGTTTATGGTGCTTATTTCAGGAGCTCATAAAACTGAAGGATTAACTGGAATACAATTAACTCAAAACGCATTAAGTTCTCAAGTAGGAAACTGGGGAAATATATTTATAGCAGTTTGTATTTTACTATTTGCATTTAGTTCAATAGTTGGTAATTACTATTATGGAGAAACAAACATTGAATTTTTAACTTCAAATAAATCTTGGTTAAATCTTTATAGAGTTGGAGTTATAGGAATGGTAATGTTTGGTTCTATTGGTGAATTAGCTTTAGTCTGGAATTTAGCAGATCTATTTATGGGACTAATGGCTGTTTTAAACCTAATTGCAATATTCTTACTTGGTAAAGTTGCATTTGAAGCATTAAAAGATTATAATTTACAAAAAGGAAATGGTTTAGATCCAACTTTTAATAAAAATGATATAGATCTTCCATATAATGAGAGAGTTGAATGTTGGGATTAAGAAAAAAAGGTTGACTTAATTCCAAAAATACTGTAATATTTCATATGGAAGCCTCTATAGCTCAATTGGATAGAGTATCTGACTTCGGATCAGAGGGTTATGGGTTCGATCCCTGTTGGGGGCGCCATTTTGAAGCAGAAAACAAGTTAAAATATAGAGAACTTAGATTATAATAATCTAAGTTTTTTTTTTAGACGTTATTATAGGAGAAATAAATGAAAAAGCTTATTATGTTATTAATATTACTATTACTTTTGGGTTGTTCTTCTAGTAGTCCTAGAGATTCTAAAATTTCTAAATATTTCACTTTTAAAGAAGCTATACATAGTAATACAGCAAAAAAATATAGAATAAAAAATATTCCAAACAATTCAGAATACAAAAATATAATTTATGCTGCTAAAAGAATGGACGAAGTAAGAAAAGCTTTGAGAACAAAGATATATGTAACAAGTTGGTATAGAAATAAAAAAGTAAATAAAAAAGTAGGTGGCACTCATAACTCTTATCATAGAGAAGGACTAGCGGTTGATTTTAAAATAAATGGAAAAGCAAAATATATAAAGAAGAAACTAGATCGAGCAAAGATTAGTTACGATCAACTTATATATTATCCAAATGAAAATAGAGTTCATATAAGTTTTAAAAAATCAAAAAGAAAAGAAAGAAAACAATATTTTTTAAAGAGATAAAAAATAACCATCAACTCATGGTTATTTTTAATTTATAGTAAATTACAGCTAAAGCTTCACGAGTAAAAAGACTAATTTTACTTTTTAATGGAGTATTTGCATATATAGGATTTAATTTTAAATCCAAATTTTTTGCTAAAAATTTAACACGGTAAATGTGAAAGTCATTACTAATTACTCCAATGGATTTTATATTTTTAGGAATAAGTTTTTTAGAGAAAGTTAAATTTTCTAAAGTCGTTTTTGATTTGTTTTCTTCAATTATATTTTTGCTGAGTACAGAGTTTTTAATTAAATATTTTTTCATTGCCTTACTTTCAGATACAATCTCATCTTTACCTTGTCCACCTGATACAATAAAGATTGTGTCAGGATACTTTTTATAATACTCTACAGCTTTATCTAAGCGGTATTTTAAGACCTTCTTTGGTTGATCTCTACGTAATCCTGCTCCCAATATCAAAACGTATTCATTTTTAACTTCAGAGCTTTTAAAGCTATGTATATCAAAAATAATATTACCTAAACTTAGAAAAAAAATAACAGCAGATAAAAAAGTTGAAATTTGAATAATGTTTTTAATTGATTTATTGACTTTAGATATAAATAGAAAATATACTAATAAAAATAAATATATAAAGAATACAACATTGATAAAAAAAGAAGATGGAAATTCTTCTTTGTATAAAAATAAAAAAACTAAAAATAAAAAGTTAATAAAAATTTTTAAAAGAATCATAGACTTCCTCCAAATCGATATCATTACAGCACAAGCGGCTATAAAAAAATAAAATGATAGTGAACTGTTTTAGAATTTTATAAATTCTAAAACAGCTATTAATATTGGAATTGTAATCAAACTAAAAATAGTTGATAAAAAAGAACAACTTGATGTAATTAAAGGTTCTCTATTATATTTTAAAGAGTAAGCTATGATAACAGATGCAGTAGGTGTTCCAATCAATATTATGATAACTCCTAAACTCTCTTTAGAAATAGGTAAAATACCAAAAAAATTAAAACTATAAACTATAATTAAAATTAATATTGGAATTACTATAGTTTTAACTACAGAAAATTGAAAAGCAATTGAATTTTTTAAAGATTTTTTAATTGATAGCTCAGAGAGTTTTAATCCAGCAGCCAACCAAGCTAAAGGAGAGCATAATCCAGCAAGAAAACTAAAAGGTTTATATAACCAAAAAGCTGTTTTATCAATTCTTAAAAAAGCATAGCTCTTACCTTCTATGTTTATTTGTAAAAGGTAGCTTTGGAAAAGCCAAATTGAAAGTCCTAAAAAAGTTGCTAAAATAACTGGATTTAAAAACATTGATTTTAAATTATTTTTATTCATTTTAGTTCCAGACATCTTTACGAATCCATATGAATAAAGCAATACTCTGTAAGGAATTGAAAATATAGAAGAATAGATTATTCCAGAATCACCATAAAGAGCTTGTACTATAGGAATACCATAGACAGTTACACCAGCAAAAATAGACATCATTTTTAAAGTTAATACTTTATCAGAATCTAAATTTTTATAAAAAAGTTGACCAACAGTAATTAAAAAAATATGAATTAAAAAACTCCAAATTAAAATATTCAAACCGTTTGTAAATATATCTTTATCAAAATCTTTCATAAATGCATTAAAAGAAAGTGCAGGAATAGAGATAGATAAAATAATTTCACTTAGAGGGCCAGAAAAAGAACTTTTTAATTTTCCACTTTTTCCGAAATAAAATCCTAATATCATAATAAAAATAGATGATGACATAACTCCAACAATATTTCTATTTGATAAAGTAGAAATAATAATATTTAATACGTTCATTAGAAAACTCCTATAACTAATATTTACTTTTTTGTGTCCGCTAGTGCTGTATAGATGAAAACAGCACTAAGGGTTAAAAATCCAATTATTTAAAAAATTTTAAAATTAACCTTTTGTATTGCAGATTTTTATAGAAAGAAAATCAAATATTATTATAGCACAATTCACATCTAAAAAAATATACAAAAGTTGCTTTTTGCTATAAAAACCTTTATAATATAATATCAAAATTTAAGGAGTGAAACATGAAAAAAGCTATACTAGCATTATTATTATTAATTTCTTCGTTAAGCTATTCTAGCTGGTGGGGACATTTAGATGGCGGTTCTAGAGCCGCAATAGTGACTGGATCAGCTCTAATACTAGGATCGGGATACAACCAAAGTGAATATAGACATCAACAAGATTTGAGAAGATTAGACACGCAGATACGTAGAGGATATGAAAGGCAGGCAGTTATAGAAAATGCTAATAGAAGATACTCTAATATGAATACATTAGGCTATTCGTACAACAATCAAGGAATGACTCAACAAGTTTATAGTAACAGAAGAAATTCATCAACAAGAGTTATTTACTCTGATCAAAGAAGTCAAATTCTAGAAATGAGCGATGGAACAAGAATAGTTATAAATCAATAAAAATAAAGTGTTAATATAAAGTAGAGCTCAGCTGAGCTCTACTTTATATTAACATAGTTCTAATAAAATAGAATTGTTGTTCATTATATTTCTATGACCCTTTAAAGATATTTCTTTCAAAAAAATAGGTCCATTATAAACAAAAGTGTGATATTCACCATTTTCTCCACAAACATCAGATCCAGTTGCTTTTATATCCTTAAGAATTTCACTAGAAAGAGTTTTTCCTAAAAATTCGCTGCTCATATTATTAAGATTAACTTTTTTAATAATAGCTTTATAGCCTAAATTTATAAACTCATTAACAAGCTTCTCTCTATTTTCTTTCCACAAAGGAAATAAAGCACTTAAATTAGTGTTTTGACATCTTTTTTCTCCCCACTCTCGATGCTGTTCAATATCAATATCTCCAAAAACACAAGCTTCAGCTCCAAGTAGTCTCATATTATTAAGAGCATTTTCAAAATATTTTTCATAATTATCACCCTCGCATTCAATAAGAAGTAAAGGAATGTTAACAGCTAATGAAACTTGTTTTAAAAGTTCAATTGAAATGTTGTGAAACCAAGATTCGTCATTTTTTTTATTAACAGTTGTCATAAGAGCGATAGGCTCATATCCAAGTGAAATTACTTTATGTAAAGAAAGCATGCTATCTTTACCCCCGCTAAAAGAAACAACAACTTTTCTATTCATAAAAATCCTCCTAAAACTATTCTCTTCTACAAAGATATTATAGATAATTAGAAGAATAAAAACAAGTGAAATTTAAAATAAAAAAAAGGAAATATATTTGAATTAGAGTAGATATGAGTAGATAATCTGTAAAACTAGATTTGAGGAGGTAAAAAATGGGATACAAAAAATCATTTTCAGAGGTAGATCATAAACATTGGGGTGAGTATAAAGCTAAAATGTCTAGAGCTGAGGGCGTTGAAGATGTAAAAAAAATATTTTCAATGGTTACTTCAGAGCTTGTAAAAGAGATTGAAGATAACTTAAATCCAGTTTATGGAGAATTTAGTGGAGATTTTGAAATAGATATGAAATCAGAAAAAAAATATAAAGTAGCTCAAAAAATAGCAGAAAACCCATTGTTTATAGAATTAATTGAAAATTCAGATTTACCAGCAATTCTAACAAAATATGCGGATATGGCTATTAATAAAAAAATCCATCTTTTATCTAAAGAGGGAATAGAAAACGGGAAAAAAATAATTCATTAAAAAATAAATCCCAACTTTCAAATTTGAAGGTTGGGATTTTATATTTTTAGATATTTACTAAAATAAAAGCTGCAAGACTTTCTAATACAATATTGTATACTAAAGCAAGAGCTGGAATTTTGCTCTTAAGGTGTGGAGCAAAAGAAAGTTGAGCTCTTTTCGGAGTAACTCCAAGATTTGAGTTTGCTTTTTTAGAGATAGCACATCCATATCCAAATTGAATAGCTTGAATTTCAGGGATTAAAGTAAATGCTATTTTAGAAAATTCACCTTTGAATTTAGACATATCAGTTTCAACGGGAAGATTAATTTCTAAAGAACTACCTAGAGCATCTTTTGTAATAATCATCTTTTGAATAGCAATTCTGATATAAGCATCATTTTTTTCTCCGTAGAATATTCCACCTACTTCAGTAGGAAAAGCTGAAAGAGTGTTTGGTAAAAGTTTTTTACATAAAGAGCCAACAAGAATCATACTAGATAAAATGTCGCCGTAATTATAAATAAAAACTATATCATCACCCGTTGTAACTTCTTCAACAATACCAGAAATAACATCGATTTCTTCTTCTTTGTTAGGAGAATAACCTTCAACAGTTCTTTTAGCTAAATCTGTTCCAAAATCTAAAGCACTCACAGCTATTCCTTTTGGAAAGTTTAAAATACTTAATTTAATACCATTTTCTATATTTTCAAAATTTATCTTTATTTTTTCACCAAAATTCATATAACCTCCGAGTTAATTTTACTTTTTTTGTACCTCTTTTATAATTTCATTAAAAATATGACGAGCAATTTCTGATTTAGGACTCTCTTCAAAAACTATACTTTCTCCATTTTTTTTAATAATTTGAATACTATTAGTAGATTTTTGCATATTTTGAGCATTGTTAGCAACAATAAAATCTAGATTTTTTTTAACTAATTTTTTTTGAGCATTTTGAACTATGTTTTCAGTTTCAGCAGCAAATCCAATAAGAATCTGTTCTTTTTTATTTTTTCCCATATTAAAGAGAATATCTGGATTTCTTTCAAAAACAATAGTCAACTCACTATCAGATTTCTTAATTTTTTGTTCTGAAACTTCTTTTGGTCTATAATCAGCCACAGCGGCACATGCAATTCCAACATCTTGCTCATCAAATCTTTCCATAACAGCATGAAACATATCAATAGCACTTCTAACACTCACAAATTCTTTTAATCCACTAGGAATTTCTAAATTTGTAGGGCCTGAAACAAGAGTAACCTCCGCACCTAGACTTATAGCAACTTTTGCTAGAGAATATCCCATTTGCCCACTTGACCTATTTGAAAAATATCTTATCGGATCTAAAGCTTCTTCAGTTCTTCCTGCAGTAATTAAAACTTTTTTTCCTTTTAAGATTTTAGAGGTTTTAGATATAAATTCGTTTTCGATAATTTCAACAATTTCTGATTCGTTTTTTAATCGCCCTTTTGCATTGACATTACAAGCTAAAAATCCCTCATCAGACTCTATAAATTTATATCCTAAATTCTCTAGTTTTTTAATATTTTCTTTTAAAATTGGATTTTCATACATATTTACATTCATTGCCAAAGCAAAGTAAATAGGTTTTTTAGAAGCTGATATAACAGTTGAAAGCATATCATCAGCAATTCCATTTGCAACCTTTCCAATAATATTAAAAGTAGCAGGAGCAATTAGAAAAACATCAGCCCATTCTGCTAAAGATATATGCTCAACTTCGACTTGGTGATTTCTTTCCCACATATCAGTTACAACTCTATTTCTAGAAAGAGTTTCTAAAGTTTGAGGTGTAATTATATTAGTGGCACTTTCGGTCATGATTACTTTAACATTATACCCCTTTTTCTTTAAAATAGATATAATATTAGCTGATTTATAAGCAGCAATTCCACCAGTAACACCAATTAAAATATTTTTCATAACAAATTCCTCCAAAATAAAATCATAGATTTTTTAATTTTTTATTTATTCCAAAAATCTTAAAGATTACAATAGTTAAAATAAAAGTAAGAACATCAGCAAATGGAAGAGCTAACCAAATTCCATTTACACCAAATAATTTTGGAAGAGTTAAAATTCCAATTCCCATAAAAACAATTCCTCTGCAAATAGATATAAAATTAGCCAACGAAGCTTTATTCATAGCTTGAAGATAGGAGATGTTCATAAAGTTAGCACCTACAAAAATAATAGCACTTGAATATAAAATTAAACCATTAGATGTATATTTAAATAGGTGTTCTTCATGTGTGAAAAGTTTTACAATGTTTAGAGCTGAAAATATAACTAATATTAAAGCTATAGTTGTAGCAATAAAGCAGATTTTATGTGAATATCTCAAGGTTTCTAAAACTCTTCTATAGTTACGTTTCCCGTAATTAAAACTAACTAAAGGTTGAATTCCTTGAGCTAATCCAGTAAACAGCATCCTATAGGTAACAAAAGCATAAGAAATTATTGCATAAGCAGCAACTCCTATTTGCCCTTCACTTTTAGAAAGAGTTATATTTAAAACTATTGTTATAACCATAACAGCAAATTCTAAAATAAAAGATGAAAAACCAATTGAGCAAATTTGTCTCATTAATTTCCATTTTATTTCTTTTAGATTTAAATTTAGTTTAAAAGTAGAATTAGGAAAATGCATACAAAGATATATAGCTGAAAGAATCTGTCCGATTGCAGTTGCGTAGGCTCCACCTTCAATTCCCATATTTAAAATAAAGATAAAAATATAATCTAAAACTATATTAGCAATAGCTCCAATAAACAAGGAGTTCATAGCTTTCTTTGGAGCATTATCATTTCTAACAATAGCATTTAAAGAGATTGATAACATAAGAAAAAAAGAAGCTATAATACAAGGGTACATATATCTTTTAACCATTGGTAGAAGTAAATCAGTTGCTCCAAGTGATTTCATAATTCTGTTTGGGAATACAAAAACAATTGAAGCAATTAAAATATAAAAAATAATATTTAAGAAAATTGTAGCTGTGAAACAATTATTTTTAAATTCTTGATCATCATTTTTCAAAGAGATTAAAGTAGCTCCACCTGCCCCAAACATAAGGCTTAAAGCAGCAGTTAAATTAATAATTGGATAACCGATATTAACTGCTGCAATTCCAATACTACCAATACCTCTGGATATAAAAATACCATCTGCGACAACGTAAAGAGAGTTAACAAGCATTCCTATTGCCGCTGGAATTGCAAATTTGTAAAAAATTTTATTAATTGGTTCACTATTGATTGCATTTGTTTCAATTGACATTTTTCTTCAAGTCCTCTTCTTTTTCTAGTTTTTTAAGATTTTTCATCTCTTTTTTAGTCATAATAAATGTAACTATAACTGCTAATACGTCAGCAGCGGGTACAGCTGCCCAAACTCCATATATTCCCCAAATTTTAGAAAATATTAATAGAATAGGAATTAAAAATAAAACTTGCCTTGATAAGCTTAAAAACATTGTCGTTTTAGGTTTTCCTGTTGCTTGAAAGTATATAGCTGCAATAATTTGAAAACCTATAAATGGAAACATTAGTGTAAAGATTTTAAGACCTTTAGATGCAGCAGCTAAAAGTTCAGAATCACTTGTAAATATAACAATAAAATATTTTGAAAGAAACTGTATTGCTAAAAACCCAATTGTAGATATAGTCATAGCACCTTTAACAGCTAAAATAAAAGCTTCTCTAACTCTGTGATAAAGTTTTGCGCCATAATTAAATCCTAAAATTGGTTGAACTCCTTGATTGATTCCAAATATAGGCATAAAAATAAATGTATTTACAGCATTTACAATAGTCATAGCTCCAACAGCTACATCTCCTCCGTATTTCATAAGAGTACTATTTAGTATTAAATTGACTAAACTAGAACCCATCTGTAGAACAAAAGGTCCAGCACCAATAACAAAGATATTTTTTACATTTTCCCATTTTAGAATCATATTTTTAACTTTTAATTTTATTCCACTATATTTAGAAGTGAAATATGCCACTGTCCAAATTGCTGAAATAATTTGAGAAATAATTGTAGCGATTGCAGCGCCTTTAACTCCTAAATTTAAACCAAAGATAAAAATAGGGTCTAAAATTATATTTGTAACAGCACCTAATAATAGAGTGATCATAGATATTTTTGGATTTCCATCAGATCTAACAGCTGCGTTTGTAGTATAACCAATCATTAAAAAAGGAAATCCAAGAGCAACAATAGTTAAATAGTCTCTCGCATAGGGTTCTGTAACAGGACTAGTTCCAAGTTTTCCTATGTATGAATTCATAAATAGAATAACAAGAAAACTTAAAATTATGCCAATTATAATAGCTAATGAAGTTGCATTTCCTAAATATTTTTCAGCAATATCTTTTTTTTGTTTTCCTAAAGAGATGGATATGTTTGTGGCACCACCCAATCCAATTAAAAGACAAAATCCAATTGAAACAAGCATAACTGGAAAAACTAATCCAACCCCAGCAATAGCAGCAGGACCAATTTCTGGAATATTTCCAATGTAGATTCTATCTACTATGTTGTATAAAGCATTCACAAACATTCCAATGATAGCAGGAAGCGAAAATTTAATAAGGAGTTTACTGATACGTTCTTCGCCCATTTCTTTGTGTTTTTCTTGCATAAAATAATCCTCCCAAAACTAAATATATAATTAGTTCAATTATAGCTTATATATTTAAAGAAATCAATTTTGTTTAACTCTCTAATCCACTTTTGTGTGATAAAAAAGTTTAAAGCATGTTGTAACTAAAATTATACCCAAAGCCATAGAACCAGCAATAATAGAGGTTTCCATTCCTTTTAAAAGAGAGTCTTGGTATTTGTTTTGAGTAAGATACAACATAGTAAAATAAACACCCCCACCAGGAGCCATAGGAATAAGAGCCGCTATAAGCAAAGTAGGAACAGTTGTTTTAAGTTTTTTAGCCATAATTTCAGAATAAAAAGCTGTTAACGCTGTTGCTAAAAGGTAACAAGTAGAATAAGAGTAACCATTTTTTGTAAAAAGTAGATAAAAAAACCAACTTAAAGCACCCCCTATTCCTGTAAATAAAATTAATTTTCCTCTGACATTAAAAAGAATAGCAAAACTAACTGTTATAAAAAATGCAAAAAGAACTTCTGTAAAAAACATTAAATTCCTCCAAAGTTATAGAATAATTTTGTTACTAGACCAGCACCAATAGCAATAGCCCCACCCGTCATAAGAACTTCAGTGGCTCTAGATGTTCCTGATATTAAATCTCCAGAGATAATATCACGAATAGAGTTAATAAACCCTACACCCGGAACAAGAAGCATTAAAGAAGATATTATACTGATTGACGGAGTTGTAATGACGCCACTAATATAAAATAAATTTGAAATTAAAACACAAATAATGCTAGATATAAGATTAGTAAAAAAATTATTGAGTTGTAATCCAGAAGTTGTATATGAAAATACAGCTACACCAGCACCTGAAACAAATGCTGCAGCAAAATCATTTGGCCCACCTTTAAAAGAGATAATAAAACTAGCTGCTCCTAACGCTGATGCGAATAGATTGATTCCAAAGCTGTATGGACGAGTTTCATCTATTTTTCGAAGGGCTTTTTTTAATTCTATAAGTGAATACATTTCAATATCAGTTACTATTTTATGTATTTCATGAATTTTATCTAAATTTGTAGATCGAGATTTAATTCTTTCTACGAGTGAAACCACTTCACCATTAATATTTTTTCCTGAAACTATAATACAAGTTAAAGTAACAAAGCAATCAATATTTAAATTAAAATGTTGTCCAATACGAGATATAATATCCTCGACTCTATAAACTTCAGCTCCACTAGTTAAAGCTATTTTTCCAGCAAAAGTTGCAACTTGAAGAATTTGTTGTTCTGAAAGCAGTTGTTTTTTTAACATAAACACTCCTATAATTAATGAGATATTATAACACGATTAATATTATCACTAAAGCATATAAAAAGCAATATAGACATTTTTTTTTAAAAATAAAAAAAAGTTGTTGACATAAAGTTTATATTGTGGTATTATTATCTTGTTGAGAGCGAAAGCAATCAGCCTGGGTGGCGGAATAGGTAGACGCACGGGACTTAAAATCCCGAGCTATCTGATAGCGTGCCGGTTCGATTCCGGCCCCAGGCACCAAACAAATATAATATATGTGGTGAGGTTCCCGAGCGGCCAAAGGGATCAGACTGTAAATCTGACGGCTCTGCCTTCGAAGGTTCGAATCCTTCTCTCACCACCATATGCCGCTTTAGCTCACCTGGTAGAGCAACTGACTTGTAATCAGTAGGTAAT
>NZ_JBOFMZ010000042.1:0-61086 GCF_051658645.1 Cetobacterium sp. | reverse complement strand
ATCTCCACCTTTTCCCCTGCTCCACACCGTGCATGCGACTTTCACCGCACACGGCGCTCCATCATAATTTCAAATTAAAACAATCTTAAAATTATTGACTTGGGGCTATCCGTCCACCACTTATTATCATGATTTCATCCGTACTGTGCCCCTACTCTCACAAGACTGAAGAAATTTCGTCATACTTCAACTTATATTCACCAACCCTCTAACTAGGTCTTTGTTGTGTCTTGTTTTCCACGTTCCATATTTTCTATCATAAATTCTACTTAGGTAGTTTCTTTAGCCCTGTAAGCTACATACTGCCTTTAACAGTATAGCGAGTTTCATAATAACTATTCTTACTAATCACCACTTACACCACATTTTTGCGGTTACAACATTTCTATTCTATAGTATTTTAGAGCCGTACATTCAAAACTTTGTCAGCACATGCGTGCATTCTTACCATATAGATTGACTCCCGATCTATCATTATCTCGACCACCTCTGGTTCGCATTTCCTCAGCCTACCTGTTAGGGATAACTCTCAACCGACTTTACCGAGCTTTACACCGTCTAATTTAGTTAGAATCAGACAGCATATCGGAGTATCAGAGGAAGCATTTCAGGGCGTTACTCCTTCATTCTACTTCTCGAAAATATAGTTCTATGTTAATTCACTTCACTAAGCTACTTTTAACATGTCGTAACTTTTCATTACAAAACGTGTCGCACAATTATTTACTTTGTCATCTGTATAGCTCAATCCTATTTTCTTTATTCCTTCAATTAAATACTCTTTCATCTATATCTTTCCCTTCATTTTTAGATACATTAATAAAACTTGAATATCTGCTGGAGAAACTCCAGAAATTCTTGAAGCTTGACCTATGTTATATGGTCTTACTTGTTTTAATTTATCTTTTGCTTCTTTTGGCATGTTTTCTAAAATGTCATAATCCATATCTTCTGGAAGTTTTTTAGTTTCTAAACTTTTATGCTTTTCTATCATCTTTAAAGACCTTTGAATATACCCAGAATATTTAACTTGAACTTCAACTTGATATTCTGTATCTGCATCATATCTACCTAAATCAAATTTTTCAATTATTTCAGACACATATTTAATATCAGAGTAGCTTACTTCAGGTCTTCTTAGCAACTCAATTAAAGTTATACCCGATTTAATCTCTGGTTCATTAGCTTTCATTAATATCTCATTAACTCTCTGATTACTGCTTCCAACATGTTGCTTTTCTAATCTTTCAATTATTTCTGCTACATCACTTTCTTTTTTCTGAACTCTTTTATGTTCGACCTCTGAAATTAAACCGATTTCATGACCCAATCCACTTAGTCTTAAATCTGCATTGTCTTCTCTTAAAACTAATCTATATTCACTTCTAGCTGTAAACATTCTATAAGGTTCATTTGTACCTTTTGATACTAAATCGTCTATCAATGTTCCTATGTATGAATCTGCTCTATCTAATATAACAGGTTCTTTTCCAAATACTTTTCTTGTTGCATTTATACCTGCTAAAAGCCCTTGAGCTCCAGCTTCTTCATATCCTGATGTTCCATTTATTTGTCCTGCTAAAAATAAATTTTCTACTTTTTTAGTTTCTAAACTATATTTAATTTCTTCTGGAATTATATAATCGTATTCTATAGCATAAGCATATCTCATTATTTTAGCATTTTCTAATCCTTCTATATTTTTTAACATTTTGTATTGAACATCTGTTGGTAATGACGAAGAAAATCCACTTACATAAACTTCATTTGTATCGTAGCCTTCTTTTTCTAAGAATAGATGATGTCTGTCTTTATCGGGATATCTAAACACTTTGTCCTCTATTGATGGACAATATCTTGGGCCCGTTCCTTGGATAGTTCCATTGAATAATGGAGATCTATCTTTGTTAGATATTATTGTATCGTGAACTTCTTTATTTGTAAACACCATATGACAAGGTATTTGTTTTCTAGTTAATACTTCTTCTGCAGTTGTTCTGCTAGAGAATTTTAATACTCCTTCGTCACCTGGTTGAATATCTACTTTAGAATAATCAATCGTTCTAGCATCTATTCTTGGAGGTGTTCCAGTTTTAAATCTTCCTAATTTTATTCCTAAATTTTCTAAAGATAATGGAAGCTCTTCTGATGACAACTCACCCATTCTTCCACCTTGGAATTGATTTTCACCTATGTGTATAAGACCTCTCATAAATGTTCCAGTTGCTACTACTACAGCTTTTGCTTTGTATTCTACACCCTCTTTGGTTTTTATTCCTGTAATTTTATTATCTTCTACAATAAGTTCTGTTACCATCCCTTGAATAACATCTAAATTATCTGTATTTTCAAGAGTTTTTTTCATCTCTTTGCTGTAATTTACTTTGTCTGCTTGAGCTCTTAATGATCTAACAGCTGGACCTTTTTTCGTATTTAAAACTCTTATTTGAATAAAAGTTTTATCTATGTTTCTTCCCATTTCTCCACCTAAAGCATCAACTTCTTTAACTAAATGTGATTTTGCTGGTCCTCCTAATGAAGGATTACAAGACATGTATCCAATTGTATCTAGCAATATTGTCAGTATTGCAGTTTTTGCACCCATTCTAGCAGCAGCAAGAGCAGCTTCACACCCTGCATGACCCGCTCCTATAACTATAACATCATAATTTTGCATTTTTACTCCTCTCTTACTTTAAATTCTTTAATTCTGTTGCTGTTTTTGCATCTGTTATTACAAGAAGTATATCTCCTTGTTCTATAACTGTATTTGGAGATAAATTTGGAATGAAATTTCTATTTCCTTTTTTTATTCCAACTATATTTACATTATATCTTTTTCTTATATCTAATTCTATTAAATTTTTATTCCAAAAAATTTCTGGTGATTTTATTTCAGCTAATAAGAAGTCTTTTGAAAATCTAAAGTGCTCTATCATATTTGGATCCATAGCAGCTAACGCTGTTCTTTTTCCCATGTATTCCTCTGGATAAACAACTTGATTTGCTCCTATTTTTTCTAGAACTCTCCCATGTCTTCTTGAAATTGCCTTTACTATAATTTTTTTTACTCCAAGTTCCTTTAAATTTAAAGTTACCATTATACTTGGTTCAATTGCACCTATACAAACAAATGCAACATCAAAACCTTCAAGACCTATATTTTTCAACTCTTTGTCATCCGTAGCATCTGCAACAACGGCATTTTCAACTATTCCACTATTAATTGCTTCTTGAATAGTGTCTTCCGACTCATCTATTGCCAGAACCTCTTCATTTGATTTATACAGTGTCTCTGCAACACTTGCACCAAATCTTCCCATTCCTATCACTACATATTGTTTCATTTTTCCTCCATTATTAACCAACCAGAATATTTTCTTTTGGATATCTTAAACTTTGTTTAATTTTCTTTTCTCCTAAAGCTAATGCAAAGGTCATTGGTCCTAATCGTCCAATAAACATAGTTATTATTATTAGTATTTTTGATATTACACTTAAATCTGCTGTTATTCCCATTGACAATCCAGCTGTTCCAAAAGCTGAAACTACTTCAAATACTATTTTTTCAAAACTCATTCCAGTTTCTATTGTCATAATTACCATTATTACTATTGAAACATATATTATGGATATAACCAAAATTGCAAGAGCTCTATTTAGTATATCCCAACTAATTCTTCTATTAAAAACGTTTATATTTTCTTTACCTTGAATAACCCCTATTACGTATAGAACTATAACTCCAATAGTTGTAGTTTTTATTCCGCCGCCTGTAGAACCAGGTGAAGCACCTATAAACATAAGAATGCAAAACATGAATACAGTTGCTGGGTTTAATGATCCCATAGGAACTGTATTAAATCCTGCTGTTCTTGTTGTTACACTTTGGAAAAATGAAGCTAAAATTTTATCTATCCAACTCAAATTTCCAATAGTTGTTGGATTTTTATATTCTAATAAAAAGAAGAGAATCATTCCTGCAAAAGTTAAAAACATTGAAACCAAAATAGCTACTTTTGATGTCAAAGTAAATCTTTTTACATCTTTTCTTACTGCAATTATAACTGAACTAATTACTGAAAATCCTATTCCACCCAATATTATTAAGTATGCTATAGTCATATTCATTAATAAACTTCCAGAATAGTTTTCTAGATTATTTGAAAACAAAGCAAACCCTGCATTACAAAATGCTGAAATCGAATGAAATATACCAAAATATATCGCTTTCGAAAGATTAAAAGTTTTCATGAACTCTAACGTTAAAAAGAATGCTCCTACTCCTTCTATTAATAGTACTATCAATACTATTTTCTTTATAAAACCAACGACTTCTCCACTACTCTCTGCATTTCTTTCTTCTTTTATAAGTTCTCTATCTTTATAACTCATTTTTTTTCCAATTAAAAGAAAAAATAAAGATGAAAAGGTCATTACTCCTAAACCACCAAGTTGAATAAATAAAAGTAATATAATTTGACCTTTAAATGATAAAACTTGACTTATATCTATAACTGATAATCCTGTTACACATATAGCTGAAGTTATTGTAAATATCGCGGTTAAAAAACTTATTTTATGACCTTCTTGTAAAGAAAATGGCATATATAGCAATATGGAACCCAAAACTATCGCTGCAAAAAATCCTAAAATTAACTTTCTTGAAAAAGAAAGTTTCTTTAGAGGACTTAAAAGTTTTTCTATCATTTTGTTTATTTCCTCCTGCAAAAAAATGCTTTTGTAATTATAACCTATTTTTAACATTTTTTCAAGTTATCTGAATAATTAAGAAGGATAGAATTAAAAATTCTATCCTTACTTTAATTAATATTATTTTTATCTATAAGAAATATAATCTGGATTTACTCCTTTTTTTAATAGTATAGGAATTAGATTATCATAACCTAATTTTTTTACTTTCAAATAAACTTCACCCAATATATTTTCTCCATATATATTTTTTTCTTTTGGATTATATTCTCCATTTAATAAAACTTCTATAACTTCACTTGAATTAGCATAATAAATAGGATAATTGCCTTTTTTATCTTTTAAGATATATTGACTATTATCTTTTTTTAATAATTCAATTAATATTTTTTCACTTTCTATGTTAACAGCCCAAAATATTGGATACCATCCACTAGAATCAAGAATTTTTAATTGAATATCCTTATCTATCAAATTCATAACTAATTTTTCAGGTTTTGTCTTTATATAAAAGTTTAATAACAACTCACCATCACTTGTAAAAGTATTTAAATTCGCTTTGCTATTAAAAAACATCTCCAAAGCATCAATACTATTTACAAAAAATATTGGAGATCTTGAAGAAATTACTGTATCAATCCCTACATTTTTTTTTGCAGGTAAATCCTTTGTTAAATTAGCTCCATTTACTAATAAACTAGAAATTACTTGAAGAGAATCCTCTTTTAAGGCTAAGCTTAAAAGAGTATCTCTACTTTTCAACTCTTTTTCTATATTAAATCCATTTTTTATTGCTCTATTTAAAATATACACATTATCAACAATAACTGCTGCTATTATTTCATCTTCTGTATATATTTTTTTATCAAAACTACTACAACCAATTAATGAAAGTAGAAGTGTAAATAAAATCAATAATTTTTTCATAGATTTACCTCTTATGAGTTATTATTTAGAGTTTTTTCTTCTGTCACTATCTTTTAAGAATTTCTTTCTTATTCTGATATTGATTGGTGTGATTTCTACTAACTCATCGTCAGCAATGTAGTCTAATGCTTGCTCAAGAGTATACTTTCTTGGAACAGCTATTCTTACTGCATCGTCACTTCCTGAAGCTCTCATATTTGTTAATTTCTTAGCTTTACATACGTTTACAACTAAGTCATTTTCTCTATTATGTTCTCCAACGATCATTCCCTCATAAACAGCTACACCAGGTTCAGTGAACAGTACTCCTCTATCTTGTAATCCACTTAAAGCATAAGCTATAGTTGATCCTTGCTCTAAAGATATTAAAACTCCTTTAGGTCTTGTAGGTATTGGTCCTCTATATGCTTCGTAATCGAAGAATGAGTGATTTAATATTCCTGTTCCTTTTGTATCTGTTAAGAATTCATTTCTGAACCCAATTAATCCTCTTGCAGGTACTTTAAACTCTAATCTTGTATATCCATCATTACCAGGGTTCATTGTTACCATTTCTCCCTTTCTGATTCCCATTTTCTCAATTACAACACCAACGAAAGCTTCATCAACGTCAACCATTGCTAATTCAATTGGTTCACATTTTACTCCATCAATATCTTTAAGTAAAACTCTTGGCTTTGAAACTTGAATTTCAAATCCTTCTCTTCTCATATTTTCTAAAAGTATAGAAAGTTGAAGTTCTCCTCTTCCTTTAACTTCAAATGCATCAGCAGCTTCTGTTGCTTCTACTCTCATACTTACGTTAGTTTGAAGTTCTTTTTGAAGTCTATCCCAAATATTTCTAGATGTTACGAACTTTCCTTCTTTTCCTGCGAATGGAGAGTCATTTACCATGAATGTCATCGCAAGAGTTGGCTCATCTATATCAATTACTGGTAATGCTACTGGTTCATTAATATCTGCAATTGTTTCTCCAATATCAATATTATCTAATCCAGCTACACAGAAGATATCTCCAGAGTATGCTTGTTGAATTTCTACTCTTTTTAATCCTTCGTATCCGTACATAACAGAAATTTTACCTTTAACTTGCTTTCCATCTCTTTTTATTAACATAACTTCTTGATTTCTTTTTAACATACCATTATAAAGTCTTCCTACTGCAAGCTTTCCAACATAGTTATCATATTCAATATTAGTTATTAAGAATTGAGTTGGTTTTTCGTTGTCTCCTTCTGGATCTTCAACGTGCTCTATTACTGTATCAAATAAAGGCTTCATGTTATCACTAACATCGTTTAATTCTTTCTTAGCAAATCCTGCTTTTCCTGAAGCATATACAACTGGGAATTCTAATTGTAAATCATTTGCATTTAACTCAATAAATAAGTCATATACCATGTATAGAACTTCTTCTGGTCTTGCATTTGGTCTATCTACTTTGTTAACTACAACTATTGGTCTATGTCCTTGCTCTAAAGCTTTCTTTAAAACATATTTTGTTTGAGGCATAGGACCCTCAAATGCGTCTACTAGTAAAACAACACAGTCAACCATTTTCATGATTCTCTGTACTTCTCCTCCGAAGTCAGCATGGCCTGGAGTATCAACTATGTTGATTTTATAATCTCCATAATTTACTGATGCATTTTTTGAGAAAATTGTAATTCCTCTCTCTTTTTCAATATCATTCGAATCCATTACTCTTTCTGAAACTTTCTCAAGTTCATGAGCTCCAAAAACTCCAGATTGTCTTAAAAGGCAATCTACTAAAGTTGTTTTTCCATGGTCAACATGGGCTATTATTGCAATATTTTTTATTTTCATATCTCTTCCTCTCTATAAATTAATAATACTTATAACCTTTTAATAAACCATTTGTTACTTCACCTAAGCCTATAAACTTATTGTTAGAATAAACAGAGTATTTTCCTTCATTTATTCTTTTTTTACATCTTTGGCCATTCACAAAAAGTTTTATATCCATTTCATCTTCAATATCTGTTCTTGGAAATTTAAAATAATCCTCTACAGAAACTAAAAATGAATAATCATTTTTTTCAACCATTTTCTCTATACTTTCTAAAGTAAATGATCTGTCTAGGTTCTCTTTTCCAACTCTAGTTCTTCTCAGTCCTGTCATTGTAGCAAAAGTTCCTAAATTTTCTCCTAAATCATAGATTAAACTTCTTATATAAGTTCCCTTTGAAACTGTGCAATTAATTTTGGCTTTTATACCATCAAACGAAAGTAAATCTAAGTTTGTTATACTAACATCTCTAGCTTTTCTCTCTATCACTACACCTTCTCTAGCTAACTCATAAAGTTTTTTTCCATCAACTTTTATAGCTGAATACATTGGTGGGACTTGCTTAATATTCCCTTTAAATGTTTCTAATGCATTTTTAAAAGTTTCTTTAGATATATTGAAATTCTCTGTTCTGTCTAAAACCTTTCCTTCTGTATCATAAGTATCTGTTTTGAAACCAAGTTCCAAATCTGCAACATACTCTTTTTCATACCCTTCAATATCTTGTGCTAATTTTGTTGCTCTACCAACACAAATAACCAAAATTCCTGTAGCTAAAGGATCCAAAGTTCCTGTATGACCTATTCTTCTCTCTTTTAAATTTCTTCTCAAAACCCTTATAACATCAAACGAAGTTATACCTATAGGTTTGTCTACAACTATTATTCCTTCCAAGTCTTTCTCCTTTAATTTAGTCAAATGCCATTATATCATACACTATACTTTTTTTAAACATTTATTTTTAATTCGCTGTAATCTTGTAATTATTACTTGGACTCCATAATAAATATTGATTTACTTTTAAATCATTCATTGCTTTTATTTGTTCTCTTATTTCTTTTTCATTATATTGTATATGACCTTTTACCCATTTAGCTGTAAAAGCTTGTATCCAAGGTCTTACAACTGCTGGTGATTCTATATTCTCGTTTCTATTTATAGAGTCCTTTACAGAATAATATATTGTTTTATATGGTTCCGCATCTGGTACTGGTATTCCATATGCTCCCTTTCCGTAATGACTTGGATACATCATAGGCGAGATGTAGTCAACAACCTGACTTACAGTTTCCCAATGTTGACCTAATCCCATATCATCATTAAATGTTCCTATTTGGCCATAAACATCGGCACTTATATATCCTCCTAAAGAGTTTATTCTTTCTCTTGCATTTTTTAAGTATTTTTGAATAGTTTCTGGTTTTGATTCATTTTTAGTATTTCTATAATTAAGTTTAGCATCTAATTTTCCTCCATTTGAAGCTGGGAATCTAACATAATCAAATTGAATTTCATTAAATCCAGCTTTTATAGCTTCTTCTGCTACAGATAAATTATATTCCCACAAATTTCTATCATGAGCTGATACCCATATAATTCCGTCACTGTTTGTATATGGTTTTCCAGTATCTCTAGATATAATAACTTTATCTGGATTAGCTTTAGCATAAGTTGGATCTTTAAACGATACAATTCTTGCTATTGTATATATATTGTTTTCTTTCATTGTTTTCATGAAACTCTCTATATTTTTTATTGGATAATTTTTTGTTACAGGAATTCTAAATTTCTTTGAAGCTTCCATTTCAAATGATAAAGTTCCATTGTCATCTTTCACATCTATTACAAATGCATTTATTTCAGTTTTTTTTGCTAAATTTATTAACCTTTCCATTTTTTTACTACTTCCAATTGTATAAATATTCAAGTAAATTCCTTTTACATCTACTCTTGGATTATTTTCAAAATTATTTATTGGATAATCTGTTTCAAAATCTATATTCTTCCAATTAGACGGTAATGTTTCATTTAAGTTTTGTGCAAATTCTACTTTATTTATCCATCCTTCTTTTTCTTTTAGATCTTTTCTATAAGCTATTTTTAATAAAGTTTTTTCTTTTCCCGCTTCTTCTATCTCTTTCTCTTCTAAAATTCTTATTTTTGTTCCTTTTCTTAAAACATCTTGCCTATTTTTCTGTGCGTCATCCATAAAAACATTTAAATTTTGATTTTTCACATATTTCATTTCATTTTTTTCTAAAATTTCTTTTTTTTGTTCTAACTTTAAAGGTGTGGCTTCTTCTTTTTTAATTAAATCTTCCTTTTTTAATTCTAAAGATGCACTATCTTTATTAAAAGATAGCACATCCACTTTTATTTCATCACTTACCATTTCTATAGTTTTTGGTTTATCGTCTAAAACAAACCTTTTAACTCCACAAGAAATTGTAAAAATAAAAATTACTAATAATATTAAAAATCTGAAAAATTTCTTTTTGTCTTTTACTCTCACGTTGTCCTCCACCAGTATATTTGCTTTATATATTCTAACAATTTTATCTAAAAAAATCTAGTAAATAATCCTATTAATAAAACTCTTAAAATGTTACTATCTAAACATATATTATATCTAACAAGGAGGATTTTTATGAAGAAAAGAACAACCATTATTTTTTTAGTATTTTTAACCTTGTACAGTCTTATCTTTTCCAATCAAAATACAACTTTAAAGCCTGCATCAAATTTGATTTCAGGAAAGCTTGAAAATGGATTAGAGTACTATATTTTAAAAAATAAAAAACCAGAAAATCGAGCTTCTTTAAATTTGATTGTTAAAGCTGGTTCACTTTTAGAAACAGAAGAGCAACAAGGATTGGCTCACTTTCTAGAACACATGGCTTTTAACGGTACTACTAAATACGAAAAAAATGAACTTGTAAAGTACTTGCAGTCTTTAGGTTTAAGTTTTGGTGGAGATTTAAATGCTTATACTAGTTTTTCTGAAACTGTTTACAAATTGCAAGTCCCCACAACAAAACCTGATTTAGAAATAGGTTTTGAAGTTCTTAAAGAGTGGGCTTCTGAAATAACTTTAGATTCAAAAGATATTGAAAATGAAAAAAAAATAATTATTGAAGAATGGAGACTTCGACAAGGAATAACTAAAAGAATTGGAGATTTGCAAAAAAAGATTCTATATAGCAATTCACACTACTCAAATCGATTTCCAATTGGATTTCCTGAAACTATTAATAATGCTACTGCTGAAAAGTTAAAGGATTATTATACAAAATGGTATCAACCCGAAAATATGGCATTAGTTGCTGTAGGTGATTTTAATGAAGAAGAGATTAAAAAGTTAATTTTAAAAAACTTTTCAGCTATTCCTAATAAAAATAAAATTTCAAAAGAAGAGTTCCCTATACCTTTAGTTGATAAAAATTCAGTCACTAGTTTTACAGACCCTGAACTAACTAGTACTAATTTTAATATTATGTGGAAAGAAGCTATTACTCCAATAAATAGCGAATTATCTTTTGAAAAAGCTTTAGAAAAAATATTACTAAATTCTATTTTAAATACTCGATTATCTATTTTATCAAAAGAGAAAAATTCACCATTTGTTTATTCTTCTATGTATAACTTCTCTTTGAATAAACAAACTAGTATTTTTGCAAACTCTTCTCTTATCAAAGATACCAATTTAGAAAATGTTATCAAAGATGTTATCAATAACTTAAAAGAAATCTCTATCAATGGAGTTCCAAATACAGAGTTAGAAAGAGAAAAAAACAATTTATTAAACAATTTAAAAACAGTATTAAATAATAAAGATAGCATAAAAAACGATATTTATATAGATTCTATAGTCGATTATATTACAAATGATAATATATTTTTAAACCCCGAAAAAGAATTTGAACTAACAAAACAATTTTTGCCTAAAATAACTTCTGAAACTTTAAAAAGTGCTACTGAAAATTTACTTTCTTTAAATTATAATGTTTTAATTACATCTAGAGATAATATGAAGGCAATTTTACCTACTGAATTAGAAATTCAGAAATTAATAGATGACCTGCTTGTTCAAAAATTATCTACTATCAAATTAAACGAATCAAATATTGTTCTTTCTGAAATTAAACTTTCACCTGGAACAAGTAAAATAAAAAATAAAAATAAAGAATACACTGAGATTTCTTTATCAAATGGTATTGATGTATTGTATAAAAAAACTGATTTTGATAAAGATAATATTAATTTTAAACTTACTAAATTACAAGGTAGTTCTAGTTTAGATTATCCTAAATATATTAACAGTATTTTTCTACCTGGAATTTTATCTAATTCTGGTGTAGGAAACGTTGATTATAACTCTTTAGAATTATATTTTAAAGGTAAAAATTTTTCTGTATCACCTTATATTAAAGACTACTCTCAAGGATTTACAATTAATACTAATAAAGAAAATTTAGAGGAATCTTTGAAATATTTTAGAAGTCTTATATTAGAACCTAAATTTGATAATAACATAATAGAATCAACTTTAAAAACTAATAAAGAATTAATTCAAAATCGAAATTTCTCTCCTAGATCAGTTTTCAGAAAAACTTATTCTGAAACTCTAAATAGTAAACATCCTAGAAGAGTACCTCTAAATATTGATGACCTTTCAAATATTTCTAAAGAAAATCTTGAAGAAACATTTGATTTTTTATTTACTAATTTTAAAGATTACAAGCTCACAGTTACTGGTTCAATTGATGAAGAATCTTTAGAGTTAGCATTAAATAATTTTTTTGCTAATTTACCTGTAACAAATGTATCTACCTCAGTAAAGCCTCTAGGTGTTGTCTATCCAAAAGGAAATATTAAAAAATCTGTTGTACAAGGAATAGATAAAAAATCTGTAGTTATTTTAACTTTTCCATATAAAGGTAACTTCACTATAGAAAACAGAGCCTTATACAATAGTTTTTCAAATTTATTAAACATCCTTTTAATTGAAAATGTTCGAGAAAAAATTGGTGGAGTTTATTCTATATCTTCTTCTGCTAATCTTGAAAAATTAAATTTTGGTGAAAATTATTTGCAAATAACTTTTAGTACAGACACAACTAGAGTAAATGAAGTAATCTCTAAAGCAAAGTCTGTTGTCTTAGATGTTCAAAGAGGAACATTCCCTGAAAATAAAATTTTAGATATTCAAAAAAACTATGAACTTAATTTTGAAACCGCCGTAAAAACTAATAATTTCTGGCAGAATTATTTAGAGAAAAAAAATTTAATATCAGACTATGAATTTTACACTCCTATGAGGTATAATGATATTGTAACTTATAATTCTATTGTTAATTTTTCCAATAGGGTTCTCAATATAAATCATTGTGTAGAAGTTACTCTTCTACCAGAAAAGGAGGAATAATATGCCACATTTAAAATTTAAAGGTATTGAAAAAGAAATTTTAATTAAACATAGTAAAGAATTAATAGATGGTCTTACATCCATCATTCAATGCGACAGAACTTGGTTCACTATCGAGCATACTGAAACTGAATATATCTTTGATGGTGCAATTGTTCCAGGCTACACTTTTATTGATGTTGCTTGGTTTGATAGAGGCCAAGAAATCAAAGACCTTGTTGCTGATTTTATCACAACATTCTGTAAAAAATTAACAAAAAATAATGACACAACTGTTATCTTCTATCCCCTTGAAGGTAACAATTATTATGACAACGGAACTCATTTCTAAGTTCTATGAAAGCTAACATTGCTCTTATAGGCTTTATGGGCAGTGGGAAAACTACTGTTGGTAGGATTCTCGCTAAAAGCTTAGATATGAAATTTATAGATATAGACCGTTGTATATCTATCAGGGAAAAGAAAACTATCCCAGAAATTTTTGAAGAGCAGGGAGAAAAATATTTTAGAGATTTAGAACGAAGTATTATTGAAGAGGAATCTAGTGATAATAATATTGTTATATCTACTGGTGGTGGAGCAATTGTTGATAATGTAAATATTAAAAATATTAAAAATACATCTTTTGTTGTTTACTTAGACTGTGATGTAAATACGATTTACGAAAGAGTTAAGAAAAGTAAAACTAGACCACTTCTTACTAACTCTGAAGACATGTTCAAAACTATTGAAGAACTCTACATAAAACGAAAAACACTCTATAAAATTTCTTCAGATTTTTCAATAAAGATAGATTTAAACACAAATATTTATGATAGTGTTGAGAAAATAAAAAATGCTTATATAATAAGCTAAGGGGGTTTCTATGAACAAGTTATATGGTAAAACAGTTTTTATTACAGGTGCTACAAAAGGTATTGGAAGAAGTTGTGCTTTTGCTTTTGCAGAAAAAGGAGCTAACTTAGTTTTGACAGCTAGAAGTTCTGATCTTCTTGATTCATTAAAAGAAGAACTGGTTAGAAAGTACGGTATTAAAATTTATACTCAAGTTATGGACGTTACTAAAAGTTTTGACGTAGAAGAAAAAGTAAATACTCTTCCTGAATCTTTCAAAAAAATTGACATCTTAATTAATAACGCTGGATTGGCTTTAGGCTTAGAAAAAGTTTATTTGGCTTCTCCAACTGAAATTGATACTGTTGTAGATACAAATGTAAAAGGTATGCTTTATGTTACTAGCGCTGTTGTCCCTTTAATGTTAAAACATAAAACTGGACATATTGTTAATATTGGTTCTATTGCTGGAGATTCTTCTTATGCTGGTGGCGCTATCTACTGCGCTACTAAAGCTGCAGTTAAATCTTTCTCAGATGGGCTTAGAATTGATTTGGTAAACACCAACCTTAAAGTAACCAATATAAAACCTGGACTGGTTGAAACAGACTTTAGCAAGGTTAGATTCGATGGTGATCTTGAAAAAGTTAACAGTGTATATAAAGGAATAACTCCTTTAACTCCTACTGATGTAGCTGATGTTATTGTATATGCTACTGGACTTTCTGAAAATATTCAATTAACAGAAATTACAGTTACACCAAACCATCAAGCTGATGGCAGAACTGTTCATAGAAAAAAATAATTGATAAAAGGAGTAGAAAATATAAATTCTACTCCTTTTTTATTAATCATTCATATATAATTTTTTATAGATTAAAGGTAAAAATAAAGCTCCAGATATAAAATTACCTAAAGTTACAGCTAACAAATGTATACCCATTTCTGTTAATGAATAAGATGACGACATTAATATTTTACCCATACTTACATAATACATGTTGGCAACAACGTGCTGAAATCCTCCTAAGATAAATAGCATTATTGGAAACCAAATTGCTAATATTTTTCCTGCTAAATCTTTTGCAGCTAAAGCAAACCAAACTGCAATAGCAACTAATATATTACATAAAAACCCACTTGCAACAGCTTCTATAAACGTTAAATGAACTTTATGTTGAGCTACTCCTACAACATAAGTAGAAAAATCTGATGACGAATAATTTCCTGCTAAATAAGTTGTATAAGCTATAAATATTGATCCTAAAAAGTTCCCTAACCAAACCGCACCTAAATTACGAACATATGTTGTTTTTTCTACTTTTCCTTTTGTAAATGCTAATAAGCCTAAGCAATCTCCAGTAAATAATGATCCTCCTACTAAAACCACTAGCATTAATCCTGTTGGAAATACTGTCGCACCTACAAATTTACCTGCTCCACCACCTATTGTAAAATTAGCTATTAAATTACCCAAAGCTGCTAGAGCTATGTAGATACCTCCCATCACTCCTAATAATACAGTTTTAGTAAATGTATAATGCCCTTTATTTTCTCCTAAAAGAAGAACTTGTTCTGCTGTTTCTTTGTTTGTTAAATAAACTTTCACTTTTCCCTCCTGATTTTTTTAATATACGGCTTAAAATTATACCCCGTTTATCTTTTTTTTTCAAGTAGATAAAGTAATTAATCATAAATTTTATATGCTTCTATGAAGGATTTTTTCAATTCTTCTTTTAATTTTTCTGGTTCTATTATTTTAACCTCTTTTAAAAACGAAGCAAAATAAAATTTAGCATTTTCAAGAGTCATTTCAAAAAAATATAAATCTTCATCTTTCTTTATCAATTTTGGCTTATAATTTGTAAAACTTTTCAACATACTTTCTCCAATTTGAGTAAACTTTGCTTTTATTAATAGTCTCTCTCCTAAAAATGGATCGAAATTTTTCCTCATATTTTCAATAAGTTTTTTATCTCTAATCTGTATTTTTTCACTTAAAACTCCTAAAATTGAAGCATCTTTTAATTTTATGTTTCTATATGTTTTATTGTCATCATCATATACAAAAATAAAATTTTCATCTCCTTGATCCTCTCTCTTTATAAAATAAGGAGATACCGTTGAGGTTTCTCCTAAATACAGAATCCTTATTTTAACTTTATTTTTTATAGCTTCTATAACATCTTTATATGTTTCTTGAAATATAAATATCTCTCTTTGATATTTAAACTGTGATGAATAGATTTGAAACAAATCTCTAAAAAATTCTGCTTCTATATCTACATTATTCGCTTTCAAAATATCATAATATACACTCTTATTTGCAATATTCAAATCAAATTGTATAACCTTTTTTAAAGGTCGTCCTTGTGATCCGATAAATTTATCAATATCAAATTTTTTAGAATATTTAAATTTATCTAAAATATAGTTGCACAGTTTGTTATTGTTTATACCAAACTCTTCTGAATCTTTTTTTAGAAGTCTCCAAATATCTTCTGAAACTGTAACTCTAATCTTCTTCATTGAATTTCTCCTATATTTTTCTTTAATATTATTATATATTAATTTTTAAAAAAAATCTAGAGAGTTGAACTTTTAAGCATTTATTGGTTAAAAACTTTATATTTTTGATTTTATAAAACATAACATTTTTTCTTCATATCTTTCTAAATATATAATTGCTTCACCTGTTAATGGAGCTATTGCAAGTATATTCATAATTGTCATAATCCCTAAACCAAAATCAGCCAAAGACCAAACAAATAAATTCTGTTGAACTGCTCCTACATAAACCATCAATACTACAATTAAACGATATACAAAATTTATCTTTGAATTCTCACTTATAAAACTCAAAGCATTTTTTCCATAAAAAGTTACTCCTAAAATAGTACTAAATGAGAAAAAGAAAAGTATTGTTACTGTGAATGGTATTCCTATCCACCCTATATGATTTCTTAATGCTTCTTGGAATAATACCATTCCACTTGTTCCTTCTAAAGCAGTTGAATCTGCTAATAAAATTACAAATGCTGTTGCACTACAAATTATCAATGTATCTACAAAGACACTCAATGATTGAACCATTCCTTGCTTTACTGGATCATCGACATCAGCTAAAGCAGCTGCATAATTTCCATTTCCACTTCCTGCTTCATTAGAGAATAAACCTCTTCTTACACCTTGCATTATAACTCCACCTAATGCTCCTCCAGCAAACTCTTTTAATCCAAATGCCGCTGAAAATATTTTTGATATTACACCAGGAATTCCAGTTATATTAGTTATTAGTATATACAAAACTACTGCTAAATAAGTAAATGCCATAACTGGTACAATTTTATTTAAAGCTGTTACTATTGTGTCTTTTTTTCCCTTTTTAAAAATTGCTAAACTTACTAATAAAACTAAAATCATTCCAATTAATTTTGGATTTAACTTATATGCTCCTACAACTGATTCTGTAACAGAATTTGACATAACTTGAATTACACCTGCATAACAAAGTAATGATGCAGCAGCATAAGCTACTCCTAACCATTTTTTATTTAATCTATTTTTTATTATCCAAGGGGTTCCACCAATATAACTACCATCAGCTTTTTTCTCTCTATATATTACAGCTAAAACTGATTCTACAAATGATGTCGAAGCCCCTAAAAGAGCTATAAGCCACATCCAAAATAATGAACCTGGTCCTCCTACTGAAATAGCAGCTACAACTCCTGCTATATTTCCTGCACCAACTCTACAAGCTGTTCCTAAATAAAATGCTTCTAAAGAACTTACTCCTTCTCCACTTTCATCTCCACTTTTTAATGTTCTAAAAATTTCTTTAATTAATCGAAGTTGCATAAACCTTGTTCTATAAGTTGCATATATTGACATTCCTACTAATAAAACTACTAATATATTTTTTTCCCATAAAATTAAATTTGTAACATCTATTATCATTTTTATCCAGTTCATACTTTACTCCTTTTATTATTTTTTTATAAAGAATTTTAACATTTATTTTTTTTCTTTAGTAGATAACAATTTTTTTATTTTTTTGTTCGTATTTTTTTAAAAAAACTCTTATAAATAAAGGCTTTTAAATGTTTTAAATTTATAGACTTGTTCTACGTACCATTTTTTAAGCACACTTATACTTCAAAATGAATATTTTAACTTGATTTTTTTTGATTTTTTTGATACAATTTTTCTAACAAATTAAATACACATATTTTTTTAATACTGTTATACTAAAAATTTGGAGGTTATAATGAACAAAAAGAAGGAAATTTTAATTTTAGGTTTCGCTTTATTTTCGATGTTTTTTGGCGCTGGAAATCTATTGTTTCCACCATCTGTTGGTTTAGCAGTTGGTGAAGATTGGCTCCAAGCTGGTTTGGGATTCTTTTTTACTGGAATTGGTTTACCTTTATTAGGAATTCTAGCTTTTACTAAAGTTGGAAACTTAGATGAATTTGCAAATAAAGTTTCAAATAAGTTCAACACTTTTTATTCGACTATATTAATACTTGTTATTGGCCCTTTATTTGCCATTCCAAGAACAGGATCAACTACTTTTGAAATGGGAGTATTTCCTTTATTTCCAAATTCAAATCCAACTGTTCTCGCTATAATTACATCTTTAATTTTCTTTGGAATTACATTATTTTTAGTTTTAAATGAATCAAGTATAACTGATATTTTAGGTAAATTTTTAACTCCTATAATTTTACTTATTTTATCTCTAATTACTATTTTAGGAGTAACTGGTGATCTTGGAACCCCTATTCCATCAACTATTAAAGGAAGTCCTCTTGCTTTCGGTTTTATTAGTGGCTACCAAACAATGGATGCTTTAGCTTCTGTTTTGTTTGGTGTTATCATAATAAGTGGTCTTGAAGGTAAAGGAATAAAAGATAAAAATGAACAAAAATTATTTTTAAGTAACGCTGGATTTATTGCAGCTACAGGATTAGGTTTAATATATTTAAGCTTAATATATTTAGGTGCTCAAATTAGTAGTTTAAAAGGTATGAGCACTGCTCAAACAACTTTAACACTAGCACAAATGACTTTAGGGGATATTGGTAAAATAGCATTTGGTATCTGTGTTGCTGCTGCTTGCCTAACTACTTCTGTAGGATTAGTTGCTCTTGCTAGCGACTGGTTTTCAAAGCTAACTAAAATATCTTATAAAAAATTAGCTGTAGGAATTTGCATATTTTCAACTATACTTTCAGTTGCTGGCTTAGATTATATTATCAGTTTATCTGTACCTGTTTTAGTAATTTTATATCCTATAACAATTGTTTTAATCTTACTTAATATTTTTGGGATTAAAAATCATGTTACATTTAAAGTTGTTGTTGGTGTTACACTTGCTATAAGTATAGCTGAAACGTTGAAATTAAATTTAGATTTCATACCTTTAGCTAAAACTGGTTTTCCTTGGATTATTCCAGCTTTAATATCTTTCGTTATAAGTTTATTTATTAAATCAAAAAGTTCATCTTTAAAAAGTATTGTTTAATAAAAAATGGAGTATCTTCTTACAGATACTCCATTTTTTATTTTAATATTTTATTTAGACATCAATTCTACAAGTGAGAAAAATCCTATCGCCCACATTACTGGTTTTATATGACTCATTTTCCCGTTAAATAAACATACTAATATATAAGAGATAAATCCAAACGAAATTCCTATTGATATACTATAAGTCAAAGGCATCATTATTATTATTAAGAAACAAGGAATTGCTACTTCTATATTATGAAAATCTATATCTAATAAATTTTTAAACATATATACTCCAACTAATATAAGTGCTGGTGCTGTAGCAAAAGCTGGCACAATTCCTATTATTGGAGAAAAGAATAACGACACTACAAATAATATTGCTGTTGTCAATGCTGTTAATCCTGTTCTTCCTCCAACAGCAATTCCTGATGCTGACTCTACAAATGTTGTTGTTGTTGAAGTTCCTAATAAAGATCCAATTACTGTTGCAACAGCATCTGCTTCTAATATTTTACTAACATTTTTAATTTTTCCTTTTTCATCTATCATTTCTGCTTCATGAGCACAAGCCATTATAGTTCCTAATGAATCAAACAAATCCACAAACATAAATGAAAAAATCGAACCTAAAAACATCGGTTTAATAGCTCCTAAAATATCAAGTTTTAATGCTATAGGTGCTGGACTTGGTGGAATTGACATTATCTGTGTAGGTAACTCTACTACTCCAAATAAAATTCCTAAAACTGTTGTTGAAACTATTCCTATTAATATACCACCTTTAATTTTTCTCATTTCTAAGAATCCCATAATTCCAAATCCTACCAAACCTAACACTACACTAACATTAAATTTTCCTAATCCAACTATAGTTGCAGGATTAGTTACTATTAATCCCATTCCTTGCATTCCTATAAATGCTATAAATAATCCAATACCTGCACCTACTGCTAGTCTTATTTCTGCTGGTATTGCATCAATTATTTTTTCTCTTAATCCTGAAAACGTTAAAATTAAAAATATTATTCCGGATATAAATACAACCCCTAAAGCTTGTTGCCATGTTGCTCCATTTCCTAAAACTAAAGTAAAAGTAAAGAAGGCATTCAAACCCATTCCTGGTGCCATTGCTAATGGAGCATTTACCCAAAATGCTGTTATTGCTGTTCCTATCGCTGACGCTAAACATGTTACAGTAATTAATGCACCTTTATCCATTCCAGTTAATGATAAAATAGATGGATTCACAAAAATAATATACGCCATTGTCAAAAATGTTGTTACTCCTGCTATTATCTCTTGTTTTACTGTTGTTCCGTGTTCCTTTAATTGAAACAATTTTTCCATTTTTCCCTCCAGATTTATTTTAATTTTTAAATTATAAATAAAAAAAGACCTGCATAAACAGGTCAAATAAACTTAAATAAAAAAATCTAAGTTTTGACCCATAGAAAGCTATTTAAGGTAGCTTGTAGAAACTCTCCGCCGTATTAGGAGTATATATGGTTCGAAATATAACTTTACCACAATACTAAAGTTATATTTCGTTTTTGTCAAGTTTTATTTGTTTTTTTATTAAAAAAATACAACTTTATTGTTTATACTACACCCTAAAAGCTTTATAAAGAATAAAAAAATAATTTAAATAAGTACTAGTAAAACAATTAATCTTTATGATATAATTTATTTATTATACATTGACTTTTCTTTTATTCTTTGTATACTTTTTTAAAAAATATATTGATTTAACAAACTTGATGTGAAATAATTATAAATATATTTCACACTTAATTTGAAAGGAGATTTGACTATGGGATTATTTGATTTATTCAAAAAGAAAAAAGAGGATGAGTGGTTCAATATTTACTCACCATTAAATGGAAAAGTTATTCCTTTAAGCGAAATACCAGATGACGCTTTTTCTCAAAAAATGATTGGAGATGGATGTGGGATTGATCCTGCTGAGGGAGCTATCTGTTCACCTGTAGCTGGTGAAATTGATATCTTTGCTACAAATCACGCTGTTAGTTTTGAAGTTTCTAACGGACTTGAATTAATTGTTCATTTTGGAATTGATACAGTAAAATTAAATGGAGAAGGTTTCACTAGAATTGCTGAACCTGGATCTACTGTAGAAGTTAAAGACGAGCTTATTAAGTATAATTTAGCTTACATTAAAGAAAATGCTAAATCTGTAAAAACTCCTGTTATTATTGCTAATATGGATGAAGTAGAAACTCTTGAAGTTGTTGCTTCAGGAAATGTTAAAATCGGAGATCTTTTAATGAGAGTTAAAATTAAAAAGTAATTTTAAAAAAGTACCACTTTTATTTTTAAAAAAGTGGTACTTTTGTTTATCTATAAAGAAAAGTAAAGAGTATAACTGGGGAGGATATATGAAAATATTAGATTTAAATTTGGTAGCTAATGAAGTTGCTAGACTTTGTATTGAAGCAAATTATTTTATTGGTAACGATGTTCTAAAAAAAATTAAAGAATCACAACTTACAGAAACAAGTGAATTAGGAAAAGTTATTTTAAGCCAAATTATTGAAAATGATGAAATTGCTGCTAGAGATAATGTTCCTATGTGCCAAGACACTGGTCTTGTTGCTGTTTTTTTAGAGATTGGAACTGAGGTTAAAATTAACGGAGATATTTATGCTGCTATAAATTCTGGAATTGCAAAAGGTTATGATGAGGGTTATTTAAGAAAATCTGTTATTAAGCATCCACTTGACAGAATTAATACTGGAGATAATACTCCTGCTGTTATTCATACAAAACTTATTCCAAATTCAGATAAAGTTAAAATTATTATAGCCCCTAAAGGTGGAGGTTCTGAAAATATGAGTACCTTAAAAATGTTTAAACCTGCAGATGGCATTGAAGGAATCAAAAAATTTGTAGTTGATAGTATTAAAAATGCTGGTGGTAATCCTTGTCCTCCAATTGTTGTCGGAGTTGGAATTGGGGGTAACTTTGAAAGATGTGCTCAATTAGCCAAAGAAGCTCTTTTAAGAGAAATAGAAGATATAAATCCTGATCCTATTGCTAGCGCTTTAGAAATTGAACTTTTAGAGTTGATTAACAATACAAACGTTGGACCACAAGGTCTTGGTGGTAAAACTACAGCTTTAGCTGTTAAAGTTGAAACACAAGCTTGCCACTTTGCTTCTTTACCAGTTGCTATAAATTTAAATTGTCATGCTGCTAGACATAAGGAGGTTACATTATGATTAAAATAACTACCCCTTTAAAAGATGAAATTTTAAAATCATTGAAATCTGGTGATGCTGTCACTATAACTGGTACTATATACACAGCTAGAGATGCAGCTCATGCTAGACTTATTAAACTTTTAGAAGAAGGTAAAGAGTTACCTTTTGATGTTAAAGGTCAAATCATATATTATGCTGGTCCTTCTCCAGCTAAACCAGGACAACCAATTGGAAGTTGTGGTCCTACAACTAGTTACAGAATGGACTCTTATTCTCCTGCCATTTTAGAGCAGGGTTTAAAAGGTATGATTGGTAAAGGTGCTCGAGATCAAAAAGTAAAAGATTCTATTGTTAAAAATGAAGCTATCTATTTTGCTGCTGTTGGTGGGGCTGCTGCTCTTATTGCACAATCTGTAAAAAGCAGTGAAATTATTGCTTATGAAGATTTAGGTGCTGAAGCTATAAGAAAATTAGAGGTTGTTGATTTTCCTGCTATAGTTATCAATGATTGTAATGGAAATGATTTATATGAAATAGCTAGAAATAGCTCAAAATAAAAAATATTGGAGGAACTTTTATGTCTACAGTTTTTGAAAAATCTTTAGAGTTACATGAAACTCATTTAGGAAAAATTGAAATCGTATCAAAAGTTGCTGTTACAAATAGAGAAGAACTTAGTCTCGCTTATTCTCCTGGAGTTGCTGCTCCTTGTTTAGCAATTAAAGAGAATAAAGAAAACGTTTATAAATATACTTCTAAAGGTAATATGGTTGCTGTTGTTACTGATGGTTCAGCTGTTTTAGGTCTAGGAAATATAGGGCCAGAAGCTGCACTTCCTGTCATGGAAGGAAAAGCTATTCTATTCAAACAATTTGCTGGTGTTGATGCTTTTCCTATATGCCTAGACACTCAAGATACAGAAGAAATAATTAGAGCTGTTAAACTTATTGCACCTGGATTTGGTGGAATAAATCTAGAAGATATTTCTGCTCCTAGATGTGTTGAAATTGAAACTAGATTAAAAGAAGAGTTAAATATACCTGTTTTCCACGATGACCAACATGGAACAGCAATTGTTGTTGTCGCTGCTCTTATAAATTCATTTAAATTAGTTAATAAAACATTTGAAACCGCTAAATTTGTTGTTAGTGGAGCTGGAGCTGCTGGAAGTTCTATTATTAAACTTCTTATTAAAATGGGGGCTAAAGATATTGTAGTTAATGATATTGATGGAATTATTAACAGAGATAATATCGCAGATTACAATTTTTTAAAAGCTGAAATTGCAAATATAACAAACCTTCAAAATATAAAAGGTGGACTCTTTGAAGCTGTAGAAGGAAGAGATGTTTTTATTGGTGTTTCTGCTGCTAATATCCTTTCAATAGATATGGTTAAAAGTATGAATAAAGATGCTATTGTTTTTGCTATGGCTAATCCTAACCCTGAGATAATGCCAGAAGATGCTATTGCAGGTGGTGCTAAAATTGTCGGTACTGGAAGATCTGATTATCCAAATCAAGTTAATAATGTTTTAGCTTTCCCTGGAATATTTAGAGGTGCACTTGATGCTAAAGCAAAAAAAATAACTGAAGAGATGAAAATTGCTGCTGCTGTTGGAATTGCAAAATTAGTCTCTGAAGATGAATTAAATCCTGAATTTGTTATTCCAGATGCTTTTGATTTAAGAGTGGCTACAGTAGTTGCTGAAGAGGTTAAAAGAATTGCAAAAGAACAAAATATTACTAGATAATTTAATAAAGATATATTTAAGCGGTTTAAGTCCTGTATTCTATAGGGTTTAAACCGTTTTATTTTTTGTATAACTGCTAATTTAAATTCCTTCGAATATTTTTTATTAATTTTAGATATAAAAAAACCCTTTTAGTTAGATATTTTCAAATACCATTTTACAGGTCTTTTTTTTATCTGTTTACCTAAAAAGGGGAGGGATATACTATAATACTATTTTTTATATTGTTGCTCTTCTAAATGTATTTTGGATTTTAATTCACTATCTTCTTTTATTACTAAAAGTTGATCAATCTTAAAGTTGTCTACATCTACAACTTCAAAACTATAGCCATTGTATTCTATATGAGCTCCTTTTTTAGGAATACTTTTTAGCATATACATTATGAATCCTGCTATTGTTTCGTAACTTTCTTCTTCTGGAAAACTCTCAATTTCTAATACTTTTTTTACATCTTCAGTTGCAGTTATTCCATCTATCAACCAAGAACCATCACTTCTTTTTATTATATACTCTTCTTGCATTGGATACACTACATCTCCCATAAGAGTTGAAACAACGTCACTTAAAGTTATAACTCCAACTACATGAGCATATTCGTTTAAAATAACTGCAAAGTCTTCTCTAGCTTCATTAAATCTATCTAACATATCCGACAGAGTTAAAGTATTAGGAATAATTAAAATATTTCTATTTGTAATTTCTTTTATATTTTGTAGTCCACTTAATTCACCTTTTAATATTCTTGGTAAAATATCTTTAGAACCAACATAGCCATATATAGAATCTATATCACTTTCACAAATCAAAAATTTAGAATGTGGATATTCTGCTATTTTTTGCTTTATACTTTCTTCTGTTTCTTCTAATGTGAAATATATTATTTCATCTCTTGTTGTCATTACTGACGAAACCCATCTTTGTTCTAATTCAAATACATTTTCTATCAAATGATGTTCTTTTGTATGAACTACTCCTGCTTCTGCTCCCGCATCTACTAATGCAAAAATATCATCATGTGTTATTAATTCATTTCTAGAAATAGGTACACCAAATATTTTAAATACCAAGTTAGCTACACTACTAAAAATCCATACAATTGGAGTTAAAAATTTTATAACTGAAGTCATTGGATTTACAAGTCCTACTGCTATTTTTTCTGGATAAACCATTGCTAATCTTTTAGGTATTAAATCTGCAAACTCAATAAAAGCTCCTGTTACAAATGCAAAAGATATTAAAAAAGCAAATGTTGGATTCGTTATATATTTTGTTACAATAGGAGATAAAATTCCATCTCCTATTATTCCAGCTAAAATAGCTACTATATTTAATCCAATCTGAACTGTTGTAAAAAAATTGCCTGGATTACTTTGTAAATCTATCACTTTTTTTGCATTTTCATTTCCTTCATCAAGTAACAACTGTAATTTTATTTTTCTTGCTCCTGCTAATGAAATTTCTGCCATTGAAAAAAATGCACTTATAAAAATTAAAAATAAAATAAATATTATTTTTTGTCCTATTCCCATACTACTTCTCCTTTAAATGTGGTTTCTGCTGATCCTGTCATGTAAACTTTATCTTTAATCAACTTTATCTTCAATATTCCACCTTCAGTTTCTACATCTACTTCTGAATCTACTAAATTTAATAAATTTGCAATATACACTGCAGAACATGAACCCGTTCCACATGCAAGTGTTCTTCCAGCACCTCTTTCCCATGTTTTTATTGAAATTCTATTTCTATCTAAGATTTCAATAAAGTTTACATTTATCCTTTTAGGAAAAATTTTATTTTTTTCTATCTTCTCTCCTAAAATATTAACATCAATTTCTTTTAATTTTTTTTCTATTATAACTACATGAGGTACTCCAATTAAAACTGCAGAAAACTTTATTTCTTTATTGTCTAAAAATATTTTTTCATTTAAAACTTTTTTCTTTTCTGATAAAACTGGAATATCTTCAGGATTAAGTCTAGCCTTTCCCATATATATAGTAACACTTTTAACAACATCTTTTTCAAGATTTAAATATGCTATTTTTATTCCATCTCCTGTTTCTATCTTTATCTCTTCTTTTTTTACTAGCCCCTCTTCGTATACAAACTTAGAAAAACATCTTATTCCATTGCCACACATCTCTCCTCTTGAGCCATCCGAATTATAATACACCATTTTTATATCTGCAACTAAACTTTCTTCTGCAATTATAATTCCATCTCCACCAACACCATAACGTCTATCACAAAGTTTTTTTGCAATTGTTGTGCAATCTTTATATTTATTTTTTACTCCATCCAAAAGTAAAAAATCATTTCCTGTTCCTTGCATCTTTTTAAATTTCATAATTATCACCTCATATTTTATAACTGTTGTCTATGCTATATTTTACCCTATCCTTTCATTTAACGCAAGCTTTCACTTTTGTTTGATTATACTTTACTTTTTTTTACTTTTGTGTTATTATTCGGATTGCTACAATATATTTTAAGGAGATTTTATGAATACGAAAAAAGAAATTCAAAATCATGTGGAACTTCTCCAAAAAGGAAATAAGGGATTGTATGGCCTATCTATTTTAGTCGGTATTACTACTGGAATAACTGTTTCTCTTTACAGATATGGTTTATCTTTTGCCGAAACTCTTAGAAATAGGTATATTAATAAGGATTTATTAACAAATCCAATTAATCTTATTTTTATCTGGTTAATTTTTATTTCCATTGGACTTTTAGTGGATTATGCTTCTAAAAAGTTTCCAACAACAGCAGGAAGTGGTATACCTCAAGTTAAAGCTTTAATCTTAAGAAAACTTGATTATTTATCTTGGCCTAAAGAATTTTTAGTTAAATTTTTTGGGGGTTTACTTGGTATCGGTTCTGGACTATCACTAGGTAGAGAAGGTCCTTCTGTTCAATTAGGTTCTTATCTTGGATATGGAATTACAAAATTATTCAAAAGAGATTACGTCGAAGAAAAATATCTAGTTACAGCTGGTTCTAGTGCTGGTTTGGCTGGAGCATTTGGAGCTCCATTATCTGGTGTAATATTTAGTATGGAAGAACTTCATAGATTCTTTTCTTCTAAACTAATTATATGTACATTTTTAGCCAGTATTTGTTCAAATTTTATATCTAGAAGAATATTTGATATGAAACCTTCTTTTGATTTATATACGAAATATCCTACAGATGCAAATCCTTACTTACAGTTTTTATTTTTTATTATCTTTGGAATTATATTAGCTTTTGCTGGAAAATTATTTACCGTTTGTTTGACTAAAACGCAAGATATTTTTAAGGACATTAAACTTCCTAGAGCTTTCAAAATATCTTCTGTTATGACTTTATCATTTGTAATATGTTTTATTCTGCCTGATATGGCTGGTGGTGGACATCATTTAGTTGAAGAAATGCCACATCTTAATCAAACAATATTATTTTTATTATTTATGTTTATAATTAAATTACTTTTTACTACAATATCATATGCTACTGGTTTTCAAGGTGGAATATTCCTTCCCATGCTTGTTTTAGGTGCTATTTTAGGTAAAATTTATGCATTAATACTTATATATACTTTTGGATTTGGAAATGAATTTATTGTACATTTCATGATTTTAGGTATGGCTGGTTTCTTTGTAGCTGTTGTTAGAGCTCCTATAACTGGTATTATTCTTATTCTTGAAATGACTGGAAGTTTTGAACATCTTTTAGCTATTGCAACAATTTCAATTGTAGCTTATTATGTTACTGAAATTTTAAAACTTGAACCTATATATGAAATACTTTATGAAAGAATGCCAAAAAAGAAAATAGTTGATGATTTAGAAGAAGACCGTCATGAACAGATGGAAAAAACTATTATTTGTATCCCTATCGCGGCTGATTCTGAATTTGAGAATAAGTTAATTAAAGACATTAAATGGCCTGAACATTCACTTGTAATTTCTATTAAAAGAGCGGAAGTTGAATACATACCAAAAGGAAACAGTCAAATTTTAGCTGGAGATATTATTGTTTTACTATTACCTAGTAAACAAGCTGATATTATTAATGAAACACTATTTAAATCAGGAATTTCTCATTAATTTTTTTAGGAATTTATTGACATTTTTTTCAATTAATTATACTATTAAATCACATATGTATTTTATAGGAGGATAATAATGAATAGAATAGAAGGTAAAATTGCTTTGGTTACTGGTGCTGCAAGAGGAATCGGAAGAACTATAGTTGAGAAATTGGCTTCTGAAGGTGCTGAATTAGTTATATCTTGTGATATGGGTGATACTACTTTTGAACAAGCTAATATTAGGCATGAAATTTTAAATGTAACTGATAGAGAAGCTGTTAAAATATTGATAAAAAAAATAAAAGATGAATTTGGAAGAATTGATATACTTGTTAATAACGCTGGAATTACGAAAGATGGTCCTTTTGTTAGAATGAGTGAAGATTCATGGGATGCTGTTATTGACGTTAACTTAAAAGGTGTTTTTAATGTTACTCAAGCTGTAGCTCCTTTGATGACTAAAAATAAAAAAGGATCAATTGTTACTATTTCTTCTGTAGTTGGATTATATGGAAATATTGGTCAAGTTAATTATTCAGCTACAAAAGGTGGAGTAATAGCTATGACTAAAAGTTGGTCTAAAGAGCTTGCTAGAAAAGGTGCTCAAGTTAGATCTAACTGTGTTGCTCCTGGATTTATTGCAACTCCGATGACTGATGTTCTTCCTGAAGACGTTATTAAAGGAATGCTTGATAGAACATCTCTAGGTAAGCTTGGAATGCCTGAAGATGTTGCAAATGCTGTGCTATTCTTAGCAAGCGATGAATCAGCATACATAACTGGACAAACTATTGAAGTTAGTGGAGGATTAGCTCTTTAATTTGAGTGAATCAAATATACAAAATATTATTAAAGGACAAGAAGTTTGTTTCTTGTCCTTTGTTTTTTAGGAGGATTTTATGAAAAAAAAAATGCTAGTTATAATATCTAGTATTTTAATATTTTTAGGAGTTATATCTTTTGGAAAAAATCTATACTTTAAAAATATTATTGAAAAAGAGTTATCTAAATCATTTAAACAAGATATTACTATTGAAAAAGCTTATGTAAATTTAATCAGTAATACTTTCATTTTGGAAAACACCTATTTTTCTAAAGATGATATCATTATTAAAAATATAAAAACTAAAATGAACTTTAAAGATTTTTTAAAAAATAAAAAAAGTTTTACAGTCGACTCTATTATTTTTAAAAACATCTTTTTTAATCAAAATATAAATACTACAAAACTATCTATCGATAAAAACAATATCTCTTTAAATGATTCCAAAATAACAAATGATAAAGCTAATCAATTCATAAGTGAAATTGATCGTCAAATAAAAGGAACAAAAGGGTTAACTACACTTTTTAAATCTAAATTTAGCAATGAAAACTTTTCTCAAAATACTTCCCAAAACTTGCTTCAATTTTTTATTAAAAATGTTGATTTTATAGATGTTATTATCCAAAGAGAGGTAAATATACTTCTTGAAAAAAAAATCATCTCTTTTTCACAAAAATCAAGAAACTTTATTTCTACATTAAAAAACAGTAAAACAAGTGAAACTGAAATATTTATAAAAAGTATTGTTTTTTCAGGTAATGCTGATAACATCTCGTTTAATGGAGAATTTAAAAATATTAATAATAATTTATCAAAAAATTTTTCTATTCCTTTAAATATTTCTTTAACTGAAATTGATGGAAAAGGTAAAGGGCAAATTTATGGAAATATAAATATCAATAAGCTAGATGCTAACATTTACATTAAACTTGAAAGTTTTAATGTAAGTTCTTTTAAGAATATAAATCAATATATTTCAGAAGGAATAATTAGTAGTGAACAGCTTTTAACTATAAACGATACTAATATTAATATTGATGGTACTACTAATTTTAATAATATTATTTTTGATAAAGATTTTATAAATAAATCAAACAAATTAGATCACTTTAAAAAAGTAATCTTAAATAGATTAATTAATTTAACTCAATCACAAGATTATAAACTTAGTATTTCTAGTAATTTTTCTACTGTAACAGATTTTGTTTCTATAAAAACTAATCTTCCTGCTCAAATTAAAAGAGGTCTCATTTCAGAGCGTTCTACTTTTATTTCTTTTCTAGAAAGCGAATTGAAAACAGAGTATAAAAATAAAATAGAAGATAAAAAAAATAAAATAAAAAGATTCTTTAAAAATATTTTTTAAAATTTTAGCTTGTATTTTTTGTTTTTAAGTGGTATAATTATTGCAGTCACAAGTGTAGTGACAGGAGCCTTATGGCGTATTGGTATCGAACCGTGTCAGATCTGGAAGGAAGCAGCACTAAGGTATTTAATACGGGTATAAGATCACTCCTGTTATTCGCTTGTGGCTATTTTTTATTTTTTGTATTTTACTTTTATTAAAATATAATTTTAGAATAAAAAAAGTCGAAGAATTTAATCTTCGACTCTATTTTTATTACTTTTTAACTCTCTCTACATATTCGTTTGTTCTTGTATCTATTTTTATCCATTCGTCTTGCTCAACGAATATAGGTACTGGCACTTCAAATCCTGAGTTGATTCTTGCAGGTTTCATTACTTTCCCTGAAGTATCTCCTCTTAATCCTGGTTCAGTGTAAGTCACTTGTCTTTCAACAAAATTAGGTAACTCTACTGCTACTGGAGTTGATTCATAATATACAACTTCTAATTCCATACCTTCTTCAAGGTAGTTTAAAGCGTCTCCTAAATCCTCATCCTTTAACTCAATTTGATCCCAAGTTACTGGATTAGAGAATACATGGAAATCTCCATCATTGTAAGAGTAAACTGCTCTAACTTTATCAAGTCTGATATCGTCCATTTTATCGTCAGCTTTATAAATAGCATCTGATATGTTTCCATTTAATAAGTTTTTCATTTTGTACTTCATCATAGCTGAGTTTCTTCCTGATTTGTTGTACTCTGCTTTTAAAATTACGAAAGGATCGTTTCCGATTCTTACTGTACTTCCAGCTCTTAATTCTTGAGCATTTTTCATAATTAAACCTCCTAATATTTTAAAATAAATTTATTTAATTTATCTATAAGATTACAATTTGATTCGATATACTCTGAATATACTTTAGATAGCTTTGAAATATTTTGAAACTCTTTAAAAAAGTCATCAAAGTTTTCTTCTCCTAAATCTAAAGAGTTATTATCTCTCAAATTATATTCTTTTAATAGCTTTGTATGTATATCCAAAGGGATATTTAAATTTAAACTTTCTAAAACTTCTCTATATCTTTCAATAAAACCTTCTATTTTATCCATATGAGCCATTTCCTCTTGAAGATAGATATGCCAAACAAAAGGCTTGCCAGTAAGTAAAGCTCTTACAAAAGAATCTTCACCTCTCACAAAATTATAATGTGCTAAATTTATAAGCTCTTCATACTCTTCTTGCTCTAAAAATGGCATAAATTTTATTTTTATATTTTTATATTCAACAATTTCTGTTGTTAAACAATCTATTGACATATATTTTAAAATTTCTCTTACACTATTTTTTGATTTTTCACCTAGAATTAACAAACAATTGTTTTTATTATTTTTCAACAAACTATTAAAAAGAGGTTCAAAATTTTTCTCATAACTAAATATAGTTCCTATAAAATAATTTTTATCTTTAAATTGAGGCAAATATTTTTCTAAATAATATTCTCTATTTTTCAAAACATCATTTTTTCTATTTAAGAATAACTGGTCCACAATTACTCCACCTGTATTTTCTTTAAAACCTGGCATATAAAAGTACTTTTTCAATTTTATATTTCCCATTGGAGATTCCATCAAATGTATTCCTTCTATCCAAGTCTCACCAGAAAGATATTCTAAGTTTATAAGTAACGTTGATTTATCTTTAGCTTTTTCTAAATATTCCTCTAAAACGTTACACCCAAAGGCTTCTATTATAACATTTGCAGGAGAAAAAGTACATATATTTTTAGCTAAAAATTCATTTGTTATATATTCAATTTCGTCTATTTCTTGCCATTCTATATTTTTAGCTTTTTTATTTAATATCAAAAACTCATCCAATCTATTTAGAAAAACCCTTATTTTTATATCTTTTTTATAAATATTTTTAAACTCTTTAGCTAACCTATATACAACTCCAATATCTCCAAAATTATCAATTATTTCACAAAAAATATCTAGATTTTTTATTTCCATTACTTCACCAATTTTCCAGTTCTTTTAAAATACTCTTTTTTAGCATGTTCCACCCAATTAGGTCTAGCAATCATTCCTCTTCCAATTGCTACTAAATCTAACATTCTATTTTCTACTAATTCGCTCGCTTGTTCCTCGGTTTTTATATTTCTTACTCCAATTACTGGAATATTTATATGTTTTTTTATTTCCACGCCCAAGTAAACAACCCAATCAAATTTAAAATCTTCTGGCATATCTATTTTTACTTCTTGTTTTTTTTCTGGATTAGGTACTCCTGAAGATACATGAATAATATCTACACCTATTTTTTCTAAATATTTAGCTATCTCTATTCCATCTTCTAATTCTGGCTCATTTCCACCCATTCTATAACCTAATATAAAATCAGCATCAAATAATTGTTTTGTTCTTTCTATAAGTTCTTTTGTAAAATACATTCTTTTTTCGAAAGTACCTCCATACTTATCTTCTCTTTTATTCCAAAGTCTTGAATTTAATTGAGATAATAAATATGTGTGTGCTCCATGTATTTCAACACCATCAAATCCTGCACTTTTAGCTCTTTTAAATGCATCTATAAACTGTTCTAATATCTTATCAAGTTTTTCTGTACTGACAGTTGCAATAGCATCTTTAAATCCTGCATGATGAATCTGTATTAGCATTGGAACATCATATTGCTTTCCTATTTGAGCTACTTTAGATAAACCTTCTACAAAGCTATCATTCCATATACCAATTTGGTTATCTCTTAATTTTCCATCTTCTGCAACACAACTCGCTTCTACTATAATTAATCCTGTTCCACCCTTTGAAACATCTCTATACCATTCCAATAATTCTTCTGTCACATATCCATCTTTTCCTACCATTGAGAATCTAACTAGTGGTGGTAATACCACTCTATTTTTTAAAATTTTATTTTTTATATTTAAAGGAGTAAATAAATTCAACTTTTTGCCTCACTTTCATTATTAGTTTTATAAAATATATTAACATAATTTATAAAAAAAGAAAATATATTATGTTTGTTATTATTAAAATTCATGATATAATATTTGAGATACATATTTAAAAAACTAATTAATTATAAATATATAGGAGGAATTTCTTAAGATGATATCAACTAGTAACCTTAGTATGAGATTTTCTGGTAGAAAGCTTTTCGAGGAAGTAAGTGTTAAATTTACTCCTGGAAACTGTTATGGACTTATTGGTGCAAACGGTGCTGGAAAATCAACATTTGTAAAAATACTTTCAGGAGATTTAGATCCAACTGAAGGAGATGTAATATTTGACAAAAATAAAAGAATGGCTGTTCTGAAGCAGGATCACTTCGCACATGAAGACGTTTCAGTTATAAATATTATTTTAATGGGACATACAAAACTTTGGAGTATAATTGCACAAAGAAATGAAATTTATTCTAAAACAGAATTTTCTGATGAAGATGGAATGAAAGCTGCTGAATTAGAGGGTGAATTTGCTGAATTAAATGGATGGGAAGCAGAAATGGAAGCAGAAATGCTTCTAACTGGTCTTGGAATAACTGCTGATTTACATCATAAAATGATGAAAGAATTAAGTGAACCAGATAAAGTTAAAGTTTTACTTGCACAAGCTCTATTTGGAAATCCTGATGTTTTACTATTAGATGAGCCTACAAACGGACTTGATATCCAAGCTATTTCTTGGCTTGAAGATTTCTTAATGAATTTAGAAGATACTACTGTTATTGTTGTTTCACATGATAGACATTTTTTAAACAAAGTTTGTACTCATATTGCTGATATAGACTACGGTAAAGTTAAAATGTATGTTGGAAATTATGATTTCTGGTATGAATCTAATCAATTAATGATATCATTAATTAATAATAAAAATAAAAAGTTAGACCAGAAAAGACAAGAACTTCAAGATTTCATTGCTAGATTTAGTGCTAACGCATCTAAATCAAAACAAGCTACTTCTAGAAAAAAACAATTAGAGAAGTTACAACTTGAAGATATGCAAGTTTCTAATAGAAAATATCCATTTGTAGAATTCAAAGCTGATAGAGATGCTGGAAATAACCTTCTTAAAGTTGAAAATCTTACTAAAACTATTAATGGAGTTAAAGTTATTGATAACTTATCATTCACTATACATACAAACGATAAAGTTGTATTTATATCTCAAAATGATATTGTTAAAACAACGTTATTCTCTATTTTATCTGGTGAAATGGAAGCTGATAGTGGAACATATACTTGGGGAGTTACAACTACTCAAGCTTATATGCCTAAAGACAATTCATCATTCTTCGAAAATCCTGATCTTGATCTAATTGATTGGTTAAGACAATATTCGCCTGACCAACATGATGCATTTGTTAGAGGTTTCTTAGGAAGAATGCTGTTTTCTGGAGAAGAAGCTACTAAAAAATCTAAAGTTTTATCTGGTGGAGAAAAAGTTAGATGTATGTTATCTAGAATGATGCTAAATAATGCTAACGTTTTAATATTTGATAATCCAACTGACCATTTGGACCTTGAGTCTATTACATCTTTAAATAAAGCTTTAACTAATTTCAAAGGAACTATATTGTTTGGTGCTCATGACCATGAGTTTATCCAAACTGTTGCTACTAGAATAATTGAAATAACTCCAAGTGGAATTATTGATAAATCAACTAGTTATGACGATTATATTTCTGATGAAGATTTACAAGAAAAAATTAAAGAGATGTACAATAAATAATAATTAAATTAAAAGCAGAGGAATTCCTCTGCTTTTAATTTAATTTAGGAGGATTTATGCTAGAACTTTTTTTTACTTTTTTTAAAATTGGAATGTTTACTTTTGGTGGTGGATATGCAATGATTCCACTTATTGAAAAAGAAATGATTAATAATAAAAAATGGATTAGTAAAGATGAGCTTATTGAAATTATTTCAATTTCTCAAATGACACCTGGACCTATTGCAATAAATGCCGCTACATTTATTGGGAAAAAAAAAGCTGGTATAATAGGGTCTTTAGCTGCTACATTAGGAGTAGTAGCCCCATCACTTATTATTATAACTATAATATCAGCATTTTTTGCTGAAAGTTTCTTAAATCCTATTATGCAAAAAATATTTATAGGTCTCCGAGCTGGTATAGCTGGATTAATTTTATCCTCTGTTATAAAACTTTCTAAAAATACTTTAACTGATTTATTTAGTTATATAGTTTTTGGAGTTTCTTTAATTGGGTTAATATTTTTTAACTTGTCGCCTGTTCTTCTTATATTAATATTTGGTATTGGATGTATTATATTCTTTACAATAAAGGAAGGTGCAAAAAAATGATTTATTTTACACTTTTTTATGAATTTTTTAAAATTGGAATTTTTTCTTTTGGTGGTGGCTTAGCTATGCTTCCTCTTATGCAAGAAGTTATATATAGAAATCATTGGTTGAATGAGCAACAGCTTCTAGATGTAATAGCTATTTCTCAAGTTACACCTGGACCTATAGCTATTAATGCCGCTACTTTTGTTGGACATCAAGTTGGAGGTATTCTCGGTGCAATTGTTGCTACCACTGCATCTTGTTTACCTTCGTTTATAATTATAATTATAATTGCTAGTATTTTTTCAAAAATAAAAAACAATCCAAAAAAAGAGTATTTTTTCAAAGGAGTAAAACCTGTTACATTAGCTTTAATCACTTTTGCTGGAATAATTATTGCTAAACCTACATTCCTTGTAAAAGACCATTCACAAAGTATTAAAGCTTTCTGTCTGTTTCTTATAGTTTTTCTAGGAACAAAATATATTCCTAAAATAAATCCAATTATAACTCTTATTTTCACTGCTTTAATTGGAGCTTTTATATTTTAATATATAAGTGAGGAGAAGATAATAACTATCCTCACTTATATATTTGTCTTATTTTATTTTCTAATTTTTTAGATAATTTAAAATTCTCCTCACTTATCTTTTGTAAAGTATGATATGGTTTATTTTTATAATTTTTTCTTTCTCTCTCTTCTTGACAAATCTCTTCTTCTATATCGTTTTCAAATTCAACATAATCTCCTATGAATTTATTAATTAAACCCTTAATTTTTTTGTTTTTTAAATTTGAATTTTCTAACTCAAGATCACTTCTCCACTTATGGTTATCCTTATCAAAAACAGCAACATAAGATATTTTATAACCATTCAAGATTTTTATAAATTGCGGGATTATACTTTTACTTCCACACTCTACTATTGAATAATTATAATCATGTATTTCTAATTTTTTAGCTAAATATGATAGTGCTATTTTATCTGTTTGCCCCTCTACTAAAATTACTTTTTTAGCAAAAAACATCTCGCCTCTATCAGGATTAATCCAGTAATTCATATTAAAATTTTTAATTTCATCTCCATTCATTAACTCACCTATATATTGAAAAACTTGCATTTTATTCTCTACTCTTCTTATTAAACAAATAGATTTATACTGTTTTAATCCTATAAAATAACTTGAATGAGTTTCTAATACTATTTGCATACCTATTTTAGATAATTTTACAAGCAACGAATACATTTCACGACTTGCTTGAGGATTCAAATGTAATTCGGGTTCTTCAAATATTAAAAACAAATTACATAATTTTGATTTTATAGAACTGTTATCAATATCAATTTTATCCAAAGTGTTTTTTAAAAAATTAAAAAGTATTCTTCTCTGAAGACTTTGAGAAATTCTATTTTCTTTTAAATAATCTACTTTATTAATCAAGTCCTTCAGTATTTCACCTTCTATTCCTTCGGATAAAAAAATATCTCTTATTTTAGCTAGTCCTTCATAAACTCCTGTATCTTTTGAATTTATTAATATTCCTTTTATAGGAAGAAAATCTTTCTCTAGCTCTTTTAAAGATATTTTTCTTTCTATCCCATGATTTGATATATAGTATTCATTTTCAAAATTATATTTTTTTAATAATTTCAAAGTTATAAAACCTTTATTAATTTTATAGTATTTTATTTTTATTTCTAACTCTTTATTTTTATCTTTAAAGTCTTCATTCTTTATTTCAACTTCACCTAAAAATGCAGATAATGCTTTTAAAATACAGGTTTTACCTCTATTAGATTCTCCTATTAAAATAAGTAATTTTTGAAATTCAATATTTATATAATCTATACTTTTCCAATTAGATATTGTTAATCTTTTTATATCCATTTTATCTCCCCATCATCTAATGTTCCAACATTCAATATGTTTTTATTTTAAAAAAAGTGGAGTCAATAACTCCACCAATTTTTTATTAAATATTGTATAATTTTTTCATTCTATCTATTCTAGCTAAAGTTCTAGCTCTTCCTATTATAGAAACCAAGTTATATAAATCTGCTCCTTTTGGAAGTCCAGTTAATACTGCTCTTAAAGGCATATATACTTTTCCTGGTCCCTCTCCAACTTCATCAAGAGTTTCTTTTAATAATTCTTTTGCTCTATCTATAGAAATTTCTTCATTACAAGCTGAAATTTTTTCTTCAAATATATTTATTGATTTCTTTCCAGCTTCATCTTGAATAACTGTATAAAGTCTCTCAATTCCTTTAACGTCTTTTTTATCTGTTTCTTCAGTTACAACAGGTAATGTGTATTCATCTTTAAAATAAACTTCTGATTGAAGAACTAGCTCTTTTATTGTTTGAGCTCCTTCTCTTAAAATATCAACTATTTTAGAGATGTTTTCTAATTGCTTTTCTGTTAACTCTTCTCCAATTAATCCAGCATTTTTGAAGAATGGAATTGATAGCTCTGTCAATTCTTTTAAATCTTTCATTCTCATATGTTGATTATTTACCCATCCTAATTTAACTAAATCAAATACAGGACCTCCTAAAGATACCTTATCAATATCAAAGTTTTCATTAAACTCTTGCAATGAGAATATCTCTTTATTTTCACCAAATGAGTAACCCATTAATCCTAAGAAGTTTACAATACCTTCTTTTAAGTATCCCTCTTCTTTATACCAGTTTAATGACACTGGATTTTTTCTCTTAGATATCTTTGTTCTATCTGAATTTCTAAGTAAAGGCATATGAATAAATTCAGGCTCTTCCCATCCAAATGCTTTATAAAGTTGGATATGCTTTGGTGTAGAAGCAATCCATTCTTCTGCTCTAATTACATGAGTTATATTCATTAAGTAATCATCTACAACGTTTGCTAAATGATATGTTGGGTAACCATCTCCTTTTAATAAAACTTGGTCATCTATTTTATTATTTTCAAAGACAATATTTCCTCTTAATCTATCTTTAATGATTGTTTCTCCTTCATAAGGCATTTTAAGTCTAATTACATATTCCTCTTTAGCTCCTAATTTAGCTTCTATTTCTTCCTTTGAAAGAGATCTGCAGTGCCCATCATAACCTGGAGCTTTGCCCATAGCTTTTTGTCTTTCTCTTAATTTTTCTAATCTATCTTGCGTACAGAAGCAATGATAAGCTTCTCCTTTTTCAACTAACTTATCTGCATATTCTCCATATAAGTGAAATCTTTCTGATTGTCTATATGGTCCAGTAGGTCCACCTAAATCAGGTCCTTCAGCATAGTTTAATCCTAACCATTTTAAAGCATCAAAAATCATTTGTTCTGATCCTTCTGTATACCTGTTTTGATCAGTATCCTCTATTCTTAGTATAAAGTCTCCGCCATTTTTATAAGCAAAAGCTAAGTTGAATAACGCAATGTAGGCCGTTCCTACGTGTGGATCTCCTGTTGGAGACGGTGCGATTCTCGTTCTTACTCTTCTTTCCATTGTAATCTCTCCCTTTTTTGTAATTTGTACCCTATATTATAATCTATATAAATAATAATTTCAAGATTACTTATTATTTTTTATTTTTTATTTTTTGTCCATCTTAAATACCCGTTTATAAAATCATCTATATCTCCATCCATAACAGCTCTTATATTTCCGCTTTCTACAGAAGTTCTATGATCCTTAACCATTGTATAAGGTTGGAATACATATGATCTAATTTGATTTCCCCAACCTATATCACTTTGAACACCTTGAATTTTTTTTAATTCTTCCTCTTTCTTTTTCATTTCAATCTCTAAGAGTTTAGATTTTAAAAGTTTCATTGCTGTTTCTCTGTTACTTAGTTGTGACCTTTCTCTTTGGCAAGTTACAACTACTCCTGTCGGAATATGAGTTATTCTTACTGCTGAGTCAGTCATATTTACATGCTGTCCACCTGCTCCAGAAGCTCTGTAAGTATCTACTCTTAAATCGCCTGTATCTATAATTATCTCAATTGTGTCGTCTACTTCTGGCATAATATCTACAGATGCAAAAGAAGTATGTCTTTTTTTATTTGAATCAAATGGTGATATTCTAACTAGCCTATGAACACCTTTTTCACCTTTTAAGTATCCATAAGCTCTTGTTCCTTCTACTAAAAGTGTTATTGATTTAATTCCAACTGAATCTCCAGACATATAATCCATTTCAGTCACTTTAAAACCTCTAACATTAAACCATCTCATATACATTCTATAAAGCATATCAGCCCAATCACAAGCTTCTGTACCACCTGCTCCAGAATGAATTGTTACAATTGCATTATTACTATCGTACTCTCCGTCCAAAAGCATTTTAGTATCAAAGTTATCTATTGTATGCATTAATTTTTTATGCTTCTCTTCTAGCTCTTCTACAAAATCTTCTTCTCCAGAATCCACAAAATCAATTAAAATATCTTCATCAAAGAACATACTTTCTATAATTTCAAACTCTTTAACTATATCTTTTTCTTCGTTCATCTCTTTTATAACTTTACCGCTAGTCAACTTATCATTCCAAAATCCTTCTTGCAAAGTTTTATTTTCTAAATTTGTAATTTTACTTTTTCTGACATCTAAGTCAAAGAGACCCCCTTATAGCGTCAATTTGATTCTTAAATTGGTTATATTCTCTTTTTAATTCTAAAATATCCATCAAAATACCTCCTAAATTTTATTTTAAATTGAATAACATTTTTTCTAATTCTTCTAAGTTTTTATACGAGTAAAATCCATTATTTATTTTAATTGAGCTTCCTTTTGAACATTTACCTAAACAATTTCTTTCTTCTATTACAAAATCAACTTTATTCTTTATCTCTATAATTTTTTCTTTTAATCCAACTCTATTACAATTTCTTCCAGTGCAAATTTGAACGTAAAACTTTGTTCTTGCCTTTTGCAATTTTGGATAAAATTTTATAGTTCCATCTAATGAAAATGGAAATATATCTATTTTTTTAGAAATATATTTTAGAATTTCATCTGGTATATATCCTAATTCATCAACAACAAAAGATAAAATTGCATAATCATCTTTTTTATTTTCTAATCCATCTATAAATTGATCTAACATTTCATAAAAATCATTCATTTTTTTCTTCCTCCATAGCTATAGCAACTGCTGTTGCATAAGTTTTACAATGAGATATAGAAATCTCTACTTTTAAATTTTTATCTTTTAAACCGCCTAAAAACCTTACTTCTGGTTTACCTAAAGCGTTATTAAGTATTTCTATATCAACTAAGTTAAAACCTCTTACTCCAGTTCCTAAAGCTTTTGAAATAGCTTCTTTTGCCGAAAATTTACCTGCATAACTCTCGGCTTTTCCACCTTTTATTTCTATTGAGTCAATTTCTTTTTGAGTGAAAACTCTTTCTTTAAAACCTTTTTTTAAAATCGCTTTTTCAATTCTTTCTATTTCAATTATATCATTCCCAATACCTATAAACTTCATATTTATACCTATCCTATTCTATATAGTTTTTTGGCGTTTTCTGTTGTTATTCTAACTACTTCTTCTAAAGTTAACTCTTTTATTGTAGCTATCTTTTGTGCTATATGTTCTACATAAATAGGTTCATTTCTTTTTCCTCTAAATGGAATTGGTGTTAAATATGGCGAATCTGTTTCTATTACAATTCTATCTAATGGGATACCTTTGACTACTTCAACAGTTTTTTTAGCGTTTTTAAATGTTAAAGTTCCTCCAATTCCTAGGTAAAATCTATCAATTAAAACTTTTGCGGTTTCTATTGATCCAGGATAGCAATGAATAACTCCATTTAAATCTGGATATTCTTTTAATATCCTAACAGTATCTTCCATTGCATCTCTCGTATGAATAACAACTGGTTTATTTACTCTTCTAGCTAACTCTAGTTGCTTTCTAAATCTTTCTTCTTGAACTTCTTTAGGCTCTGTCATCCAATGGTAATCTAACCCAATCTCTCCTATTGCAACTACATTTGAATCTTTTGCCATCTCCTCTAATTGTTTTTCAAGAGTATCATTATATTGCGCTATATCAATTGGATGAATTCCAATAACTGCATATATAAAATCATATTCTTTTGCTAGTTTTAAACTCTCTTCAGAGCTTTTCAAATCATAACCTATGTTTACACAAAATTCTAACTTTTCTTTTATTTTATTTATAACTTCTAATCTATCTAAATCAAATTGCTCATTATCTAAATGGCAGTGTGTATCAACTAATTTCATTTTTTCACCTCATGAATATTTTTTGTAAAAATCCTTACTATATTTTAGCATAATAACTACATATTTTCCATATCCGTATATTTTCATTTTGTATTTTATATTTTTTAGCATAAAAGTAAAGATTTTGTTGTTCTATTTTCAAAAAAATGATAAAATAATTAATAGACTTATTAAGAAAAAGGAGAGTATTTACATGGAACCAACTTTAATTTTTGGACATAAGAATCCAGATACAGATTCAATCTGTTCAGCTATTTCATTAGCTAGATTAAAAGAGTTAAAAGGCGAATCCGCTTTAGCTTGTAGATTAGGAAACATTAGTAAAGAGACTGAATTTGTTTTAAATAGTTTTAACATAGATGCACCAAAACTACTTTCAACAGTAAGTGCTCAAATATCAGACCTTACTTCTGTTGAAAAAAGAACTATAAACCATAAAGATTCTTTAAAAAAAGCTTTAGAAGTAATGACAGAGGAAAATTTCTCTAGTTTACCTGTTGTCAATAGTAAAAATCATTTAAAAGGAATGATACATGTTTCTGATATAGCCAATGCTTATTTAAACATTGATTATTCTGATTTGTTTTCTAACTATTACACAACTTATGAAAATTTAAAAGAAGTTTTAGAAGGTGAAATTGTCAGTGGAAAATATCCTTCAGGTAAAATTGTGGCAAACTTAAAAGGAGTTAGTGAATACAAAAATATCTCGTCTGGTGATATTGTTATTACTACAACTCTATTAGATTCTATAGATGACTTAATTAATTTAGATGTAAAAATGATTATTCTTTGTTGTGATAAAGAAGATATTATTTTACCTAGAGATTCAGAAACTCCTATTTTAAGAGTTAATAAATCTTTATTTAAAGCTATACCTTTAATTTCTCAATCAATATCTATTTTATCTATTTTAAATAATGAGAAATTCTATTCTTTCTCTATTGATGATTACTTAGTTGATATTAAAGATATTATGAAAGAATCTTCTCAAACAAACTTTCCTGTAGTAAATAAAAATGGTGAAGTTTACGGAACTATAAGAACTAAAAATCTAATTAATTTCACTAGAAAAAAAGTTGTTTTAGTTGATCACAATGAAAGTGCTCAATCTGTAGCTGGATTAAAAGATGCTCAAGTAATCCAAGTTGTTGATCATCATAAGTTTGACTTTGAAACTAATGAGCCTGTAAAGATAAATGCAGAAGCTGTAGGATGTACTTGTACTATAATCTACAATCTTTATAAAGAAGCTGGAATTATCCCTTCTAAAGAGATTGCTGGATTAATGATGAGTGCTATCTTATCTGATACTCTTCTATTCAAGTCTCCAACTTGTACAGAAAAAGATATTGCTGCTGTAAAAGCTTTAGCTTCAATTTCTGAAGTAACTAACTTTGAAGAATATGCAATGAAAATGCTTATTGCTGGTACTTCTCTTTCAGATAAAACACCTGAAGAGATATTAACTATGGACCAAAAAGAATTTTCTATGAATGGAATTAAATTAGCTATTTCTCAAGTTAATACTGTTGATGTAAAAGGACTTTTAAATCTTCAAGAGGTTCTAGAAAGTACTATGACTAAAACTAATCATGACAATGGTTATGAACTATCTATTCTTGTTATCACAGATATAGTTAAAGCTGGTTCTATGTTACTTGTTGTAGGAAATTCTACGATTGTTGAAAGAGCTTTCCATACAATTTTAAATAACAACACTGCTTGGGTTGATGGTGTTGTTTCTAGAAAGAAACAAGTTGTTCCTTTCTTAATGGCTGCGTCTCAAGGAGTGTGATTTTAAATGTTTCTACCTACTACAATAGAAGAGGTTAAAAAACTAGGATGGGATTCTTTGGATATTATTCTTATATCTGGAGATACGTATTTAGATTCCTCATATAATGGTACTGCTATTATTGGTAAATGGTTAGTTAAAAATGGCTTTAGAGTAGGTGTTATTGCACAACCAGATATTAATTCTGAGAAAGATATAACTAGACTTGGAGCTCCCAATTTATATTGGGCAGTTTCTGCTGGTTGTGTTGATTCTATGGTTGCTAACTATACTGCTACTAAAAAAAGAAGAAAAAGTGACGACTTTACTCCTGGTGGAGAAAATAATAGAAGACCTGATAGAGCAACTATGCAGTATACTAATCTTATTCGTCGTTTCTTTAAAAACAGCTCTGTTCCTATTGTATTAGGTGGAATAGAAGCTAGTCTTAGAAGAATTGTGCACTTCGATTACTGGAGCAACTCTTTAAGACGTCCAATTCTTTTTGATGCTAAAGCGGATATTCTTTCATATGGAATGGGAGAAAAATCTATGTTAGAACTTGCTGAAGCTATTAAAAACAATGAGGATTGGAGAGGTATAAGAGGTATTGGGTATATTTCGAAAGAGCCTTTAGAAGGTTATCTAGCTCTCCCAAGTTTTGAAGAGTGTTTAGAAAAAAAAGAAAACTTTGTCAAGGCTTTCGAACTTTTCTATAATAATTGTGATCCAATTACTGCAAAAGGTATCTCTCAAAAAAATTCTGATAGATATTATATTCAAAATCCACCTTCTGAAAATTTTACATCAGAAGAGATGGATGCTATTTATGGCTTAGAATTTGAAAGAGATGTTCATCCTTACTATAAAAAAGATGGGCATGTAAAAGCTTTAGATACTATAAAAAATTCTGTGACGACTCATAGAGGATGTTATGGTGAATGTAACTTCTGTGCTATAGCTGTTCATCAAGGAAGAACCGTTATCTCTAGAAGTGAAGATTCTATAATTAAAGAAGTAACAACTATTTCAAATTCAAAAGGATTTAAGGGAAATATTTCAGATGTTGGAGGCCCTACAGCTAATATGTATGGACTTGAATGTGATAAAAAATTAAAACATGGAGCTTGTTCTCATAAAAGGTGTCTTTATCCAGAGACTTGTTCTGCGTTAAAATTAAATCATTCAAAACAAATTGAACTTTTAAAAAAACTTAAATCTATTGATAAAATTAAAAAAATATTTATTGCATCTGGTATCAGATATGATATGATTTTAGATGATAATAAATCTGGTGATAACTATCTTGAAGAGATTATTAAAGACCATATTTCAGGACAAATGAAAATTGCTCCCGAACATACAGAGGATAAAATTCTTTCTCTAATGGGTAAACAAGGAAAAAGTATATTAAAAGAGTTTAAGAATCGTTTCTACGAACTGAATAAAAAGCATGATAAAAAACAGTTTTTGACTTATTATTTAATTGCTGCTCATCCAGGGTGTAACGAAAAAGATATGTTAGATTTAAAAAGATTCGCATCCTCTGAACTTAAAGTAAGTCCAGAGCAGGTACAAATTTTTACTCCTACTCCATCAACTTATTCTACACTTATGTATTATACCGAAATAAATCCATTTAATGATAAAAAAATATTCGTTGAAAAGGACAATGGTAAAAAACAAAAACAAAAAGATATTATCACTCAAACAAATAAAACTAGGAGGTATTAAAATTGAAACCAATTGTTGCAATCGTAGGAAGACCTAACGTTGGAAAATCAACACTATTTAATAAATTGGTTGGTGATAGAATAGCTATCGTTGACGACCAACCAGGAGTTACAAGAGATAGATTATACAGAGAGACTGAATGGCGTGGTAAAGAGTTCGTTCTAGTTGATACTGGAGGACTTGAGCCTAGAAACAACGAGTTCATGATGACTAAAATCAGACAACAAGCTGAAGTTGCAATGAACGAAGCTGATGTTATTTTATTCGTTGTAGATGGAAAAAATGGACTAAACCCATTAGATGAGGAAGTTGCTTATTTATTAAGAAAGAAAAAGAAACCAGTTATACTTTGTGTTAACAAAATTGATAACTTCTTAGCTCAACAAGACGATATATACGATTTCTGGGGACTTGGATTTGAACATCTTATTGCTGTTTCAGGAGAGCATAAAATAAACTTGGGAGACATGTTGGACTTAGTTGTTGATACAATTGATGAATATGTTGAAGAGTATGAAGATGAACCTGGATTAAAGCTAGCTATAATTGGAAGACCTAATGCTGGAAAATCATCTCTTGTTAACAGACTTTGTGGTGAAGAAAGAACTATTGTTAGTGATATCGCTGGAACAACTAGAGATGCTATAGATACTGCTATTGAATTTGATGGAAATAAATATGTTCTTATTGATACTGCTGGTATCAGAAGAAAATCTAAAGTTGAAGAAAGTTTAGAGTACTATTCTGTTTTAAGAGCTATAAAAACAATTAAAAGAGCTGATGTTTGTATTTGGATGCTCGATGGTAGTGAAGGATTAACTGAGCAAGATAAGAGAATTGCTGGAATTGCTCATGATGAGAAAAAACCAATAATAATTGTTATGAATAAATGGGATACTATTGAAAATAAAAAAGGTGATACAATGAAGAAAATGAAAGAGGAACTTTATGCTGAGTTACCATTCCTTTCTTACGCTCCTATAGAGTTTGTTTCAGCTTTAACTGGTCAAAGAACAACGAAATTATTAGAGCACTCTGAAGCTGTATTTGCTGAATACAACAAAAGAATCACAACTGGATTATTAAATACAGTTATTAGTGATGCTATAATAATGAATAATCCACCAACAAGAAAAGGTAGAGTTGTTAAAATTAATTATGCTACTCAAATCTCTACTGCACCACCTAGATTTATTCTATTCTGTAACTACCCTGAGCTTGTTCACTTCTCTTACGGTAGATATATTGAAAACAAATTAAGAGAATCTTTCGGATTTGAAGGAACTCCTATTGATGTTATTTTCGATCGTAAAAACGGTTAATTATAACTACTCAGCTAGTAAATAATAAAATTTAATAAAAAAGGTACTTTTTTCAAAAAAATGAAGAAAGTATCTTTTTTTTGTATTGAAAAATATATTACTACGGTTTATGTTACTGCGGTTAAAGAAGGGATAATTGAAGAAAAACAACATTATTCTTTTGACCCAACTTCAGAAGAAGTAAAGCGTAAACGATTATCTCGATATGAAGATGTTAAAATTCTTTACAGAAAGAAACGCTGAAATTTTTACAAAGAAAGAGAAATTCGAAATGTAAAGGTTAAAAGCAAAATCGAAAAGGAGACTACTATAAAATAACATAGAAATCTCCTATTATTTAACTTTTTTTTATTTTTTGTAATTTACCAACTGAGTAGTTACAAATATATATAAAAACCCCCAATTAGAATTTCCAATCAGGGGGGTATTTTATTAAAGCATTCTTTCGGCTAATTTAACTTTAGTTAAAGCTTGAGTTAATGATCTTTGCACATTAGCAATATCCATATCCTCTGCTGCTCTTTCTAATTTTCCTTTAGCAATTTCTGCTTCTTTTCTAGCAGCTTCTAAATCTATATCTTTTATATCCATAGCTTCATCAGCTAAAATAGTTACAATGTTATTAGAGATTTCTACAAATCCTCCAGAAACATAGTAAAAACTTTCTTGTCCATTACTTTTAATTTTCATTTCTCCAGTAGCTAATCCTGCAACAAAAGGTGAATGATTAGGCAATATACCCATATCTCCTTCTGTAGTTCTTAGCATAACAAAGCTTACCTCTTGAGATAAAGCTTTACTTAATGGAGTTACTAGCTCTAGCTTAAAAGAGTTTGCCATAATTACTCAGCTCCCTTCATAAGGTCTCTTCCCTTAGCTATTGCCTCCTCGATTGTTCCAACATAAAGGAATGCTTGTTCTGGAAGAGCATCATGCTTTCCTTCAACTATCTCTTTGAAAGCTCTTATTGTCTCTTTTACTGGAACATATTTTCCTTCCATTCCTGTAAATGCCTCAGCAACTGAGAATGGTTGTGAGAAGAATCTCTCAATTTTTCTTGCTCTAGTAACAGTTAATTTATCTTCATCAGCTAATTCATCCATTCCTAGTATAGCAATAATATCTTGAAGTTCTTTGTATCTTTGTAATATTTCTTGAACTTGTCTAGCAATTTTATAATGCTCATTTCCAACTATAGCTGGATCTAAAGCTTTTGAAGTTGAATCCAATGGATCAACTGCTGGATATATTCCTAGAGAAGCTATTCTTCTTGAAAGAACTGTTGTCGCATCTAAGTGAGCAAATGTTGTTGCTGGTGCAGGGTCAGTAAGGTCATCCGCTGGTACATAAACAGCTTGAACTGAAGTTATTGACGCTGACTTAGTTGATGTAATTCTCTCTTGTAATTTACCCATTTCAGAAGCAAGTGTTGGTTGGTATCCAACTGCTGAAGGTATTCTTCCTAATAATGCAGAAACCTCTGCTCCAGCTTGAGTAAATCTAAATATATTATCTATGAATAAAAGAACGTCTTGTCCTTCTTTATCTCTGAAATTTTCCGCTACTGTTAGTCCAGTAAGAGCAACTCTTAATCTAGCTCCAGGTGGCTCATTCATTTGTCCATATACTAGAGATGTCTTCTCAAGAACTCCTGATTCTTTCATCTCATCATACAAGTCTCTTCCTTCTCTTGTTCTTTCTCCAACACCTGCGAATACAGATAATCCTCCATGTCCTTTAGCGATGTTATTAATTAGCTCCATTATCAGAACTGTTTTACCTACTCCAGCTCCTCCAAATAGACCTATTTTTCCACCTTTAATATATGGTGCAAGAAGATCGATTACCTTAATTCCAGTTTCAAATATCTCTACATCTGTTCCTTGTTGATCGAAATCTGGTGCATCTCTATGTATAGGTAAAAATTCAGTTGTATTTAATGGTCCTGCTTCGTCAACTGGCTCTCCTAAAACATTTAAAATTCTTCCTAAAACACCTCTTCCTACTGGAACTGTTATAGCCGATCCTGTATCTGTTACTTCCATTCCTCTTTGTAAACCTTCAGTAGCATCCATTGCTACTGTTCTTACAACATTATTTCCTAAATGTTGCTGAACTTCAAGAACTACTTCTCTTCCGTCATCAGCTTTAACTTTTAGAGCGTTATAAATTCCAGGCAATCTATCATTGAACATAACGTCTATAACAGGACCTATTATTTGTGTAAGGGTACCTTTATTTTCCACTATTGCCTCCTAATTCTTTTAATTTAACGCAGCGGCTCCTCCAACAATCTCAGAAATTTCTTGAGTTATTGAAGCTTGTCTTCTTCTATTATATTCTAAAGTTAATCCCTTTATCATATCTTCAGCATTATCCGTTGCACTTTTCATTGCATTTTTTCTTGCAGAATGCTCACTAGCAGTGTTGTCCAATAAAGCTTTATATAATTCCATGTTTAAATATTTAGGTAGAAGAGATGATAATATCTCTTCTGGAGATGGCTCAAATGTATAAGTCTTACTCTCGCTTCCTTCAACTCTTTCTATAGGAATTACTTTTTTTACTGTTAAATCACTTACTAAAGCTGATATAAATTTATTATAAATTACATAAACTTCATCAAAGATGTTATTATAATAATATTCTACAATATTTTCACTAATCTCTTTTGCTTTATCAAACATAGTTTCAGGGATTAGTTGTGTATATTCAGCTTTTACATCGTAATTTCTTTTTGCACAGTATTCTTTAGCTTTTCTTCCAACTACTATTACAGAGACCTCTTTTCCACTATTTGCAGAAATCAACTTTTCTAGAGCTTTTAATGTATTTGTATTAAAACTTCCTGCTAGTCCTCTATCTGAAGACATTACAACAACTCCTATTTTTTTTACATCTTCTCTACCATCAAAAAGTGGATGTTTTTCACTTTTAACTCCAGAAGCAATATTTTGTAAAATATTTTCAATGCTTTCTGAATAAGGTTTTGATTTAGCTACTATTGTTGAGAACTTCTTAAATTTTGTAGTAGAAACAATTTCCATGGCCTTTGTAATTTGGTGAGTAGACTGAACACTTTTTATTCTATTTTTTATTTCTCTAGTTCCAGCCATATTCCGACCTCTCTTTAATTAAAATTCTTTTTAAATGCCACTACTGAATCAGCAATTTTTGTTTCTATTTCTTTAGTTAAAGTTTTACCTTTTACAATTTCATCTAAAATTGTTGTTGTATTTCTCATTTCTGTAATTAATTCTCTTTCAAATCTTCCTACTTCATCAAGAGGTATTTCATCTAAGAATCCATTGATTACAACATAGAATGATACTGCTTGCTCTTCTACTGGATAAGGACTATATTGTGGTTGTTTTAAAACTTCCATAATTCTATGTCCTCTTTCTAATTGAGCTTTTGTAGCTTTATCTAAATCAGATCCAAATTGTGCGAAAGTTAATAATTCAGTATATTGAGCAAGCTCTAACTTAACTTTAGCAGCAACTTGTTTCATAGCTTTTATTTGTGCAGATCCTCCAACTCTTGAAACAGATATACCTGCATTTATAGCTGGTCTGAATCCTGAGTTAAATAATTGAGCATCTAGGAATATCTGTCCATCAGTTATAGATATAACGTTTGTTGGAATATACGCTGATACGTCTCCTGCTTGAGTTTCGATGATTGGTAAAGCTGTTATTGAACCTCCACCTAACTCATCTGATTGCTTTGCAGCTCTTTCAAGTAATCTTGAATGAAGATAGAATACATCTCCTGGATAAGCTTCTCTTCCAGGTGGTCTTTTCAATAGTAATGACATCTCTCTATATGCTACTGCATGCTTAGATAAATCATCGTATACTATAAGAACAGCTTCACCTTTATCCATGAAGTATTCTCCCATAGCTACTCCAGAGTATGGTGCTAAATATTGTAATGGAGCTGATTCTGAAGCTGTTGCTGCAACAACTATTGTATATTCCATAGCTCCTGCTTCTTCTAATCTTTTAACTATTTGTGCTACTGTTGATCTTTTTTGACCAATTGCAACATAAACACATTTAACTCCTGTATTTTTTTGATTTAATATTGCATCTAGAGCTACTGCTGTTTTACCAGTTTGTCTATCTCCAATAATAAGTTCTCTTTGCCCTCTACCAATAGGTACCATTCCATCTATTGATTTAATTCCTGTTTGTAGTGGCTCAGTTACTGGTTTTCTTGAAATAATACCTGAAGCTTTTCTTTCAATCTCCATGTATTTTTCACTTTTTATTGAACCTTTTCCATCTATTGGTTCACCTAAAGCGTTAACTACTCTTCCTAATAAAGATTCTCCTGCTGGAACAGAGGCAATTCTACCTGTAGCTTTAACCTCGTCTCCCTCTTTAATCTTTGTATAGTCTCCTAGTATAACAGCTCCAACGTTATCTTCTTCAAGGTTTAAAACCATTCCTGTTATTCCGTTTGGAAACTCTAAAAGCTCTCCTGCTTTTGCACTGCTTAATCCGTAGATTCTTGCAATTCCGTCTCCTACTTCCAACACAGAACCTGAAGTTTTGACATCAAGACTCTTTTTATAATTCTCGATCTCAGTTCTAATTATATTGCTTACTTCTTCTGGTCTGATTTTCAAACTGATTACACCTCCTAATTTTACAAGTAGTTTTTATTTATGTGTTAGAGTTTCTAATTGTCTACGGATACTTCCGTCTATAACCTCATCACCTATTCTGATAATTCCTCCACCTATTAGAGATTTATCAACTTTAACTACTAGTTTTATTTTTTTACCTGTTTTGTTTTCAAGATTTTTAGAAAGCTTTTCTTTTTGCTCTTCACTTAATGAAAGTGCAAATGTAGCTTCTACATTTAAAATTTTATTTTTTGCATAATCCAATTTAACATACTCTGCTACAATTTCTCTTATTTGTGCTACTCTTCCTTTTTCTAAAATATAGAAAAGTACTTCTAATCCTTCGTTAGTAGAGTCTGTATAAATTTTCTTTAATGTTTCTTTTTTCTGGCTCTCTTTAATCAGAGGGTGAGTTATAAAATTTTTGAAATCAATATCTGTTTTAAAAAGTTCCATTACAGAATTTAAAATTTCATATATTGATTTAACCTCATTTTTCTGCTCAGCAACACTATATATTGCTTCAGCATATCTTTTTCCAATTTGGTTTCCTATCATCTTACTCCCCCTACCTCATCTATGAATTTATCAGCTAGGGCAGCGTCTAAATTAGAGTTTAAGTTCTCTCTTATTATCTTTTCAGCTAATTTTACAGCTAATTGACTCATTTCAATTTCTAGCTCTTTTTTAGCTGCATGCTTCATTTTTTGAACTTCAAGCTCTGATGATTTTATCATTTTATCTCTTTGAGCTGAAGCATCAGATAATATTCCTTCTTTTCTTTCATCAGCTTTTTTCTCTGCTAATTGAATTATTTTCGTAGCTTCATCTTTTGCATCTCTTAAGATTTTTTGAGCTTCTTTATTTTTTAAAGCAGCTTCTTCATTACTCTTTTGAGCTTCTGAAAATTCAGCTGCTATCTTCTCTTTTCTTGTATCCATTAATTTCATTAACGGCTTTTTAAAGTATTTATTAAATATAAATACTAAAATGAAGAAGTTTATTATTTGCCAAAACATGTTAATATCTATGGATACTGCAGGCATATTTGTTGGTGCCAAGTCTTCTACCTCCTTCCTAAAAGTATTTGATGTGTTTTTTCTAAAATTATCCTAACATTCCTACGAATGGGTTAGCATATAGTAAGATAAGTGCAATTACTAGTGAATATATACCTGTTGACTCAGATACTGCTTGTCCTAATACCATTGTAGAGATAATATCTCCTTTTGCTTCTGGTTGTCTTGCTACTGCTTCTACTGCTTTACCTGCTGCATACCCTTGTCCTACTCCTGGTCCTATTCCTGCGATCATTCCACATCCTGCTCCTACTGCAGATGCTGCTAATACTATCGTTTTTGCTAACATTAAATCCATAATCATTACCTCCTAGTTATTTTTAAATTAAAATTAAAATTGTTAGTTTCTATTTATCATTGGGACACTGTGCATCCCCTAATGATCCTTGAATGTAAACCATACTTAGCATTAAGAATACAAAACTTTGTACTATTCCACTAAATATATCAAAATATAAATGTAACGGTGCTGGTATAACCATTGGTGCAGCTTTATATATAAGCCCCATTATAACCATACCTGCAAACATATTTCCAAACAAACGTATAGAAATATTTGTTGGTTTTGCTAACTCTCCAACCAAGTTAATAGGTAACATAAATGGCATTGGTTCAAGTAAACCTTTAAAGTAACCTAATACTCCATTTACTTTTACACTAGTTCCTAAAAATACAGCTGTAGTTAGTAATGCTAATCCAACTGTAGTATTAAGATCTGCTGTTGGTGCTCTAAATGCTGGTGCTAAAGTAAACACACCATCTTTTAATCCGCCCCAAGGTATTGGTACAAACATAAGTAAATTACATCCTAGAATAAATACAAATAATGATCCTAAAAATGTGAAATACCTTGATGTCCAATCTCCTAGCATTTGATGAATAATACCATACACGAATTCATAAACTGATTCTGCCACGATTTGTGCTTTTCCTGGAATCATTTCTAATTTTTTCGTTCCCATTTTAAATAAAAGTGCCAACATAAGTATCACAAACCATGTACTTATTACTGTAATAGTAACAGGTAATCCAAATTTTCCGTCAGCATATTCCATTGCAAATGGAATTTGATTTAAGAAATGTGGTAATGGTATGTGAAACATTATTGCAGGTCCTTCTACTAATGGTGGAGTTATAAACTCTATTGGTCCTATTCTCATTAGTCTCGCCTCCTTTCAATAGTTTATTTTAAATACTTAGATTTAAATTTTTTTATATTGTTAAATAAAGTTATTGCAAGAATATTAATTTTAATATTTAATAATCCAATAACTCCACTAACTAACATTGGAAATCCATAAAACTTTGCAGCAAGTGCTAAAAATATTCCGTATAAAAAGTATCTTTTTAAATATCCTATTACTCCAACTTTAAATGGTGAATTGGAAGCTAAACTTGCTTTTGCATCGAGACAGATCATATAGAATCCAACTACAGACAAAATAGATCCTAAAAACATCCCTAAATAAATATATTCATTTTTTGATAATATCCCATATAGTAAAACAATTAATGCGGCTATGGTTCCACGTTTCATTATTATTTTTAGTTCGTCCATTATCACTCAATCCTATTTTTTCATTATCAACTTATACACGTTATAAAATGCACTAAATACTCCAATTATAAGTAAAATTATAAACAATGGTGTACTCTTAAAAAAAAATCTTTCAATTAATTTATAAACTAATACAAATATTCCTATATTTCCTACCATTAAAAATCCTAAAGACCCCAACAATGAAAAAGAATGTATAAAATCTTTATTGAAAAACATCATGTTTTACACTCCTTATTTTAAATAGGAATTATTTTTTTACCATGTAAAAGAACCTTTCTCCAGCTATTCTATCATTTTTACTAATACTTAACAAGTTTAAATTATTTTTTTCAATTGCTTTTCTAATTTCGCACTCTTCAAATATTTTCTTTTCATAAACCTCTTTCAATTTTTCATAACTTCCTGCTCTATTTTTAACAAAATATACAGCTTCAATTATATCTAATTCTTCTTCTCTGAAGTGCTCCCAAATAATAGTCATATCCTTTCTATCATCATAATAAACTCCTCCAGGGAACATATTTTCTATAAAGTTTCTATTTATAATATCAAAAATATATACTCCTTTTGGATTTAAAGAATTATAAATACACTTCATTAAATCATCCAAATCATCTAAAGATGTCAAATGATTTACTGTATCAAAAAGCGACACGATTATATCATATTTTTCTCCAGTAGAAAACTCTCTCATATCTCCTACAAATAATTGAACACCTTTATTTTTTAATTTTTTGTTAGCTATAGTTAACATATCAGGAGATAAATCTAATCCTGAGCATTCAAAATCATCCTTTAATCTAACTAATGTTTCTCCTGTTCCACATCCTAAATCTAAAAGTTTTTTTCCTTCTGTTTCAGATTCTACAATCTTTTCTTTAACTAAATCAACCCATAAATCATAATCACAATGTTGCATAAATTTGTCATATACTTTTGAAAAATTTTTATAATACATAATTTTCTCCTAAATTAATTCTTTTTCTACTATTGCTACAATTTCTTTAGCTACCCTATCAACTGTAGTCATTTCTTTTCCTTCTACCATCACTCTTACTATTGGCTCTGTTCCTGATGTCCTTACAAGTACCCTACCAAATCCTAGCATCTCTTCTTCTTTTTTTTCTATAAAATTAACTATGTTTTTATTTTTATTCCATAAGTTTTTTTTATTATTATCAACTCTTACATTTATTAAAACTTGAGGCCAATCAACTATTTCATTTACTAATTCATCAAGTGATTTCTGTGAATCTCTGATTGCTTCAACTAGTTTTACAGATGTTAGTACTCCATCCCCTGTTGTTCCAAAATCTGATAAAATTATATGGCCTGATTGCTCTCCACCAATGTTAACATCTAGCTCTTTCATTTTTTCAAGAACATATCTATCACCAACATTAGCCCTTATTAAATGAATACCTTTATTAGAAAGATAACTTTCAAATCCCATGTTACTCATTACTGTTGTAACTATTTGATTATTTTTTAGTTCTCCTTTAGCTTTCATTCCTAAAGCTAAAACAGCTATAATTTTATCTCCATCTATTATTTTTCCATACTTGTCAACAGCAATTAGTCTATCTGCATCTCCATCATAAGCTAAACCTAAATCTGCTTCATAACCAATTACTACTTTTGATAATATTTCTGGATATGTTGATCCACATTTTACATTTATATTTTTCCCATTTGGTGCATCATTTATTACTACAATTTCTGCTCCTAAGGCTAAAAATACCTCTTTAGCTACTCTATACGCCGATCCATTTGCTGCATCTAATATTATTTTCATACTTGAAAAATCTCCAGAAACAGTAGATATTACATGATCTCTATAAAGGTAATATTCATCCTCTGCATATGTAAATCTACCTACATCATCTCCTGCAATTGGATTTTTTATTATTTCTTCTACATTATCCATTAATTTTTCAATTTCCAATTCTACTTCATCAGGAAGTTTATATCCATCTTCCCAGAATATTTTTATTCCATTATCTTTTGCTGGATTATGTGATGCTGATATCATTATTCCAGCTTTTGCTGTACTTTTTTTTGTTAGATAAGCAACTCCAGGTGTTGGAATAACTCCTACAAAATCTATATTAATCCCCATTGAATTTAATCCTGCAGTTAAAGCCGATCTTAACATATAACCTGATCTTCTTGTATCTGAACCCATTATCACTCTGATTCTTTTTTTATCTGGATATTTCATTTTTAAGGTATGACCTAAAGCATATCCTAATTTTAAGGCTAATTCAACTGTTAATTCTTTGTTCGCTTCTCCTCTTATTCCATCTGTTCCAAAATATTTTCTCATTTTATCCCCTTTTTCTTCTAAATTGTAATCTTTCACAAATGTATCCTGTTATAACTCCTGAAATACAGCCCATAAATAAAAACCCCCAAATAAATATAAAAATTGATTTACTTATAATGCTAATATTTCTAAACAATAAAAAATAAACTACTACTAGCTGTACTAAATTATGAATAAAAGCTCCGCTTATACATATAGCAATCAAAGATAGATTTTTTCTATATCTAAATAATAAAATGGTCAAGAGGGTACTAGCCCCTCCTGAGATTAAACTTATTATAAAACTAGGTGAAAACATTGTTCCTAACATCATTCCTTGAATCAAAATTCTGAGTAATAAAATTTCTAATGCCATTTTTTCATCAAATTTTTCTAATGCTATTATTGATGCAATATTTGCAAGTCCAAGTTTCATCCAAGGAAATGGTTTTGGAATTAATGTCTCTATCAATGATAAATAAAGAGCTAGTAACACAAATGTAGTTAAATATCTCTTTCTTTTAAATTCCATATTATACTCTTAAATCAGTATCCATTCCTAATAAATCTTTATTAGCTTCTAATATTGGTTTTATTTCTGATTCTAAGAAATCTACCACTTGTTCTGAAGAGAAACCAATAAAGTTTTTAGGAGCTAAAATTTCCATTAATTTATCTTTATCTATATTAAATGATGAATCATTTAATATTCTTTCAATCAAATCATTATCAAGACCTTCAACTTTGACTTTTTTCCCAGCTTCCATTGAATGAAGTCTTATTATTTCATGAAGTTCTTGTCTATCTCCACCTTTTTTTACACCCTCCATAATGATGTATTCAGTCGCCATAAATGGTAGTTCTGCCATTATATGCTTTTCTATCATTTTTGGGTACACTACTAATCCCTCTAGTATATTTTTCCAAATGATTAATATAGCATCTACTGCCAAGAAAGCTTGTGGTAATGCTAATCTTTTGTTTGCAGAATCATCTAACGTTCTTTCAAACCATTGAGTAGCAGCTGTCATTGCAGTACTTTGTTGTAAAGCTATTACAAACTTTGCTAGTGATGAAATCCTTTCACTTCTCATAGGATTTCTTTTGTATGCCATAGCTGATGAACCTATTTGATTTTTTTCGAATGGTTCTTCTAACTCTTTTAAGTGCTGTAATAATCTTAAATCATTTGTAAATTTATGAGCTGATTGAGCTAAATTACTTAATAGATTTGAAATTTCTGAATCTATTTTTCTATCATAAGTTTGTCCTGTTACTAAAAATCTTTTATTGAAGCCCATTTTAGTTGCTACTTTTTCATCTAATTCTTTAACTTTTTTATAATCCCCATCAAATAATTCTTCAAAAGATGCTTGAGTTCCAGTTGTTCCTTTTACTCCTCTAAATCTTAAAGTATCCTGCCTGAAATCTAACTCCTCTAAATCTAAAACTAAACTTTGTAACCAAAGAGTTGCTCTTTTTCCAACTGTTGTTAATTGAGCCGCTTGGAAATGTGTGAACCCAAGCGTCGGTAAATCTTTATGTTCATTTGCAAATTTACCTAATCCATCCATTACATTTATTAATTTTTTCTTTAAAATATTTAATGCTTCTTTTATTTGAATTAAATCTGTATTATCTCCTACATAGGCACTTGTAGCTCCTAAATGTATTATAGGCATAGCTTTTGGTGCTGCTGTTCCAAATGTATGAACATGAGCCATTACATCGTGCCTAAACTTTTTTTCCATTTTATCGGCTAAATCATAATCAATGTTATCTATATTAGCTTTCATTTGTACTAACTGTTCATCAGTTATATCTAGACCTAATTCTTTTTCAGTCTCTGCTAAAACATACCATAACTTTCTCCAAGTAGAAAATTTAAATTTCGGTGAAAATACTTCTAGCATTTCCTTTGAGCTGTATCTTTCTGCTAAAGGGTTTGAATAAATCTCTCTGTTCATTATTAATTTTCCTCCTAAATATATATTAATTTCTTTCTAGCGACATTAAAATGGCAGTTTCTCCATTTGGATAATAATTTTTTCTTTTTCCAATATTTATAAATCCTATTTTTTCATAAAAGTTTTTTGCCACTTCATTACTTTCTCTCACTTCTAAAAATAAATTTTTATCAAAGTTTTTCAAATAAAATTCAATTAATTTATATCCTATTTTATTTTTTCTTAATTCTTTTCTAACACCGATCTTCATAATTTCATAAAGATCATAAGAGTCATGTAAAATTAAATATCCATCTATTCTTTTATTAAAAACTAAAATTTTATAATCATTTTTTATGATCATTTCTTTTAAAGTTTCTATTGAATAATAACTTTCTGAAAAAATTTCTTTCTCTATTTTTACCAATTCTTGAAGTAAAATAATATTTTCTACAGTGATTTCTAATATCATAACTAATTTAATAATCCTATTCTATTTAAAGGCCAGAATCTAACCAATGCTTTTCCTTTTATTCTAGTATCTTTCACAAATCCCCACATTCTAGAATCATAACTTCCATTTGTATTATCACCTAAAGCAAGATAAAAATCCTCGTCTATTTTTTCTGTAACAGTTTCACCCACTAATAATTTTTTTAAGATTTCTTCATCGTGAATAAAATCTAAAATCATTCCTGTAGAAGTATCATTTATCATAAATTTCACATCTGGTAACAACTGTGATACATATCCACTATTTTCTTTTAAAAGAGCTTGAACTTTTACAATATCAATATTCTCTTTCTCAAAATTATTTCTATAATCTTGTCCTGGAATTATAGTTATTACATCTCCTTTTTTAGGAACTAACCATTCTTTATTTCCCAATTCACCTAAAGGGGCATATTCTCTTTCAGATATTTTTTTTCCATTTATAAATAATTTGTTATATTTAATTTGAACTTTTTCTCCAGGTAAAGCCATTAGTCTTTTTGTATAGAGAACTTTATTTTCTATAGGCTCTTTAAATACAATTATATCCTCTCTTTGAGGGGCTTTAAATTTATAAATAACCATATTTCCAAACAATCTATCTTTTGGTATTATTGTTGGAATCATTGATCCTGTTGGAACTAAAAAGTTTCCTATATAAAATTTTTGTATAATTAATACTAAAATTAATGCACTACCTAAACTTTCAACTAATTTGATTATTCTTCTCAAAATCTTTTCACTTATTTTACCTTTTAAATTAAACTTATTTACAAGAACATCTTCAAATTTAGTTCTTTTCTTTTCAATTAAAGCAACAATCTTTTTTTCTTTTATAAATATATAAAGAAAAAAAGTTGATAAAATTACGTAAAAAATGATATTTAAAATGATGTTGTCTCTACTCATAATCTCAACTCCCTTAGTCAATTTGATTATATTTTAACACAAAAAAAAGAAAAAAGCTAAGGAATTGTTGTCCCTTAGCTTTAGAAATATTACTTTCTGATTTCTTTGATTCTTGCTTTCTTTCCAGAAAGTTCTCTTAAGTAGTAAAGCTTTGATCTTCTTACTTTTCCGATTTTTAAAACATCGATTTTAGCGATCATTGGTGAATTCATAGGGATTATTCTCTCTACTCCGATTCCAGCTGTTACTTTTCTTATTGTGAAAGTCTTAGCGATTCCTCCACCATTTACTCTGATTACTACACCTTCGAATAACTGTATTCTTTCTTTGTTACCCTCTACAACTTTGTAGTGAACAGTGATAGTATCTCCAGCTTTGAATGCTGGGATGTCGTTTCTTAAGTAGTCTTGCTCTACTAATTGAATTAATTTTTCTTTCATTTTAGCCTCCATGAATATTCATTTAATATATTAATATATTATATTCCATTAAAGCGGAATATTCCTTTTAATAACTATATAAGTGTATCATAAAATCTTTATTTTGTCAATTTAGAAGATTAAAATCTAAAGTTGAAATTTAAAAGTGGTAACACTTCAAAAATTTCACTATTATCAGCCATATTTACTAAACCAATCTGTAATCCTTCTAAATTATCAGCCATATTTACTAAACCTAACTGTAGTCCTCTTATTTTTTCAGATTTATTAAATACTCCAAATTGAACTCCTGTTCCAGTTTTTGTAAAGTTTGCCGCACCTAATTGAACTCCCTTTATATTTTGTTCTACTATATTTACTAAACCTAGCTGAACTCCTGTCATATTTCCACCTACACTATTAAATGTAATAGGAAAGAAAAACCAACCTAATTTTGCTCCTTCAAAATTCCCTTCTGTTCTATCATAAAGAGAACCTATTGAAAGTCCTTTAAAATTTTGTTTTTTATTTGCAATTATATTTATATCAACACCTTCAACATTTCTATTTTCAGTATATATCAATCCTAATCTAACTCCATTTACATCTGCATTTGGACTTTTAAGTTGTTTTGGCGATAAAAAACCTAATTCTAAACTTTCAGCTCCAAAAGAAACTAATGATAATCCTAATCCCAACAATCCTGTAAGTAATTTTTTCTTCATCCAGCTCTCCCTTTAAATTTTGTTTTTTACAAAAAATAAAAAAATGGCGCTTCTTGCTGGGCTCGAACCAGCGACAACACGATTAACAGTCGTGTGCTCTACCAACTGAGCTAAAGAAGCACTTTTTTAAGATTGGCAACTTCCTATCCTCCCAGG
>NZ_JBOFMZ010000041.1:0-20202 GCF_051658645.1 Cetobacterium sp. | reverse complement strand
ACAAATTGTCGCAATATAAAAAAAAGATCCATTAATTGTGGAATTGATAAATTTAGAGAAAAAGCAGAACCTATAGAAGGTTTATTTAAATAACGACAAATTGTCGCAATATAAAAAAAGATCTATTAATTGTGGAATTGATAAACCTAGAGAAAAAGTAGAAAATATTGGTGATTTATTTAAATAACGACAAATTGTCGCAATATAAAAAAAGATCTATTAATTGTAGAATTGATAAATTTAGAGAAAAAGTAGAAAATATTGGTGATTTATTTAAATAACGACAAATTGTCGCAATATAAAAAATAAAAACTATTAATTGTGGAATTGATAAATTTAGAGAAAAAGCAGAAAATATTGGTGATTTATTTAAATAACGACAAATTGTCGCAATATAAAAAAAAGATCCATTAATTGTGGAATTGATAAATCTAGAGAGAAAGCAGAACCTATAGAAGGTTTATTTAAATAACGACAAATTGTCGCAATATAAAAAATAAAAACTATTAATTGTAGAATTGATAAACCTAGAGAAAAAGCAGAAAATATTGGAGGTTTATTTAAATAACGACAAATTGTCGCAATATAAAAAAAGATCTATTAATTGTAGAATTGATAAATTTAGAGAAGAAGTAGAAAATATAGAAGGTTTATTTGAATAACGACAAATTGTCGCAATAAAATTAATCATATGTTATAATATAAATAAAAAAGAGGTAAATAAATGAATTTTAAAGTAACAGAAAAAAATGAGTTAATGAAATTTTTAGTGGAAAATTTAAAAAAGCAAAGTAAAAATAATATTAAAACATTGTTAGGAAAAGAACAAATAATAGTAAATGGAAAAGTAGAAAAACAATTCAATTTAGCTTTAAATCCAGGAGATGAAATATCTGTAAGTTGGGAAAAAAATAGAAATGACAAAACACCAAAAGGAATAAAAATACTTTTTGAAGATAAAGATGTAATTGTTATTGAAAAAGAATGTGGATTACTTTCGATTGCAACAGAAAAGAAAACAAATGAAAATACAGCATACAAATTATTAATGGACTATATAAAAGGAAGAGATAGAAAAGATAGAATATTCATAGTTCATAGACTAGATAAAGATACATCAGGAGTTATGATTTTTGCAAAAACTGAGGAAGTAAAAAAGCAATTACAAGAAAATTGGAATGAACTTGTTTTAGAAAGAGAGTATGCTGTTATAGTAGAAGGAGCAGTAAAAGAAAAAGAAGGCCAAATTAAATCTTACTTAAAAGAAAATTTAAACTTTATGACATATTCTGTAAAAGATGGTAATACAGGTGGAAAATTAGCTATAACAAACTATAAAGTAGAAAAAGTTAAAAGTAAATTTACATATTTAAAAGCCTCTCTTGAAACTGGAAGAAAAAATCAAATTAGAGTTCATATGAACGATATAGGTCATCCAGTAGTTGGAGATAAAAAATATGGAGCAAAAACAGATCCATTAAAAAGATTAGGATTGCATGCTGAGACTTTAACAATAACTCATCCAACAACAAATAAAAAAATAAGTTTTGTATCGCCTATACCAAGTGAATTTAAAAAAATAATAGGAGAGTAATTATGAAATTAGATGAGTTAAGATTTTTAAAAGTAAAAGTTGAAAAACATCCAACTAGAGATATTCAGTTAGAGTTTTTAGAAAAACCAAATGCTATTGCAGCTTTAATTTTAAATTCAACAGAAGATAAAATTTTGTTAGTTGAACAGTATCGTCCAGGAACAGCAGGAAAACTTTTAGAAATTCCAGCAGGTATAATTGAAAATAATGAAGATCCAAAAGATACGTTAAAAAGAGAAGTAAGAGAAGAAACTGGTTACGAAATAGAAAGTTTTAAAATATTATACACGCCACAAAAACCATTAATTTTATCACCAGGATATACTTCAGAAGAGTTATATGTATACATTGTAAAATTAAAATCAGAAAATGAAATAGTTTATGAAAAGCAATTAGATGAAGGTGAAGATTTAGAATGTTTCTGGTACTCTTTAGCTGAAACTTTAGAATTAACTAATGACTTTAAGACACATTATGCTTTAGAGTTATATAAAAATATAAGATGAAATCAATTGCACTTGATTTAGATGGAACATTATTGAACTCTGAAAAAGATATAAGTCACGAAAACATTTCAATATTAAGATTACTTTATAGCAAGGAAATAAAAATTTTTATAGTTACAGGAAGAATGTATACTGCAACACAAAAGATTATAAAGAAAATTGGGATACCTATAACCGCAATTTGTTATAATGGAGCTAAAGTAATTCATAGTGAAAATGATTCGATAACATTTGAACAACCGTTATCAGAAGAGATAGTGAAAGTTTTGATAGAAATTTCTCAAGAAAATAAAAGTCATTTGAATTTATATCAAAATGAAGAATGGTTCGTAGAAAATGAAAATGACTGGCAGACAAAATATTACGAAAAAAATATAGGATTCAAAGCTATTCAGAAAAAATTTAATAATTTAGCTTCATATGTAATGACAAAAGCTCTTTTTGTAGATGAAAGAATTAATTTACTTGAAATTGAAAAAAAAATTAAAAATAAATTAGGTGAAAAAGTTTATCTTACATATTCTCAAGAAAAATATTTGGAAGTTTTAAATTGTGATGTAAACAAAGGAAAAACTTTAGAAAGAATTTTAAAAGAAAATAAATTAGATTTAGAGAGTTGTGTTGCATTTGGAGACGCCAATAATGACAAAGAGATGTTAATTATGGTTGGTTGTGGAGTAGCTATGGGTAATGCAGAAGAAGAGCTAAAAAATATAGCAAACTATATAACAGATACTAATGATAACAACGGAGTTTGTAAATTTTTAGAACAAAAAATATAAAAAAGTGGACGTAAGTCCACTTTTTGTTTAAACACCTTCAGAAATACACCAAGATATTTCATCTTTCTTTTCAGCAAAGTTTTTTAAATATTTTAATTCAACCATTTGTCCGAAAAGTTTAAGTTGGAAAGTTCCAATAAAGCTTAAATTGTCTTTAAGTTCAACAGTTCTTCTACCATGGAATAAATTTCTTTTTTCTACAACATCTCCAATACGAACTAAAAGCATTCCTTTATTGAATCCTAAAATCTCTACTTCACCAACTTTTTCGTTGAATTCGTTTTTAACTCTTCTGTCTTTTCTAGATTCAGCATTAACTCTTCTGTTCTCAGCTCTTCTTCTATCATCGTTAGCTTTAACGATTCTTTTAGATTTTTTTAAGTTTTTCAGTTCGCTATATTCAGTACCTTTTGGTTTAGTCTTACTAATAATTTTCATAAATCACTCCTTTCAACAATTCTTTTATCATAATATTATAAATGCTTTTACAATTTTTTACAAGAACAATTAAAAATATTTCTAAAAATAAAAAAAAACTCCAAAAAAACTCCAAAAAAAAGATTGACAAAAATATATTTTCATTCTACAATAAACATCATAATAACATTAACAAAAAATTGAATAGAAAATCGGATGAAGGTATAGGGAGAGAGCTAGAAATAGCCACCGAAGAAGTAAATCTTTCAGGTTAGTTTAAAAAACTTGAGGACCTATACTGGACGAGCCTCTGGAGAGACTCTATGAGCACCGAAGGAGCAAACCCAAAAGAAATTTTGGACTAAACTCTCAGGTAAAAGGACAGAGGAATTATGTGATGAAATAGTTTTAAGTAACTATTTTTTGTGTATAATTCTTTTTTTTAATTCCAGAAGGCATTTTTTTAAATGTCTTCTTTTTTTATTCAGTTTTGCATTTAAAAAAATTTTAGGAGGAATCGAATGCAAAATCTTATAACTTCAATAAATAGTTTTTTATGGGGAAATTTTTTAATTGTTTTATTAATGGGAACAGGAATTTATTTTACTTTAAAGTTAAATTTTATTCAAATCAGAAAATTTAAAGAGGGAATAAAAAGTGTAACAGGCTCAATAAACTTAAATGGAAAAGCAGCAGATTCAAATGGCATGTCATCTTTCCAAGCTTTGGCAACAGCAGTAGCAGCACAAGTTGGAACAGGAAATTTAGCAGGAGCAGCAACAGCAATAGCTTCAGGAGGACCAGGAGCTATATTCTGGATGTGGGCAAGTGCATTTTTTGGAATGGCAACAGTTTATGTAGAAGCAATTTTAGGGCAAGTTTTTAAAAAAAGAATAGATGGTCAGATAACAGGAGGACCAGCTTATTATATTGAAAATTCACTAAAAAATAAAAAAGCAGCAAAAGGATTAGCTTATTTTTTTGCAATTGCATGCATAGCTGCATTGGGTTTAATGGGTAATGCAGTTCAAGCAAACTCAATTTCTGCAGCATTTAATAAAGCGTTTCAAATATCACCAGCTATTGTAGGAATCGTAGTTTCAATTTTAGCAGGAGTTGTATTTTTCGGTGGAATAAAAAGAATAGCCTCTGTAACTGAAAAAATAGTTCCGATTATGGCTGGACTTTACATAGTTGCTTGTTTTATAATAATATTAATAAATTATAAAGAGGTAATCCCAGCAATAACATCAATATTCTATTCTGCTTTTAATCCTAGTGCTGCACTGGGAGGTGCTATGGGTATCAGCGTAAAGCAGGCCGTTAGATATGGAGTAGCAAGAGGATTGTTTTCTAATGAAGCTGGAATGGGATCAACGCCACATGCTCATGCAATAGCAAAAGTTTCTCATCCAGGTGAGCAAGGTATAGTTGCAGTTATAACAGTTTTTATAGATACGTTTGTAGTTTTAACAGGAACAGCTTTGGTAATTTTAACTTCAAAAGTTTCATTAACTTCAGGAGCGGGGATTATTATAACGCAAGGAGCTTTTGCAGCAACACTAGGTAAATTTGGAGAAGTATTTATAGCAATATGTTTATTATTCTTTGCATTTTCAACAATAGTAGGATGGTACTTCTTTGGAGAAGCAAATGTAAGATATATATTTAAGAATAAAAAATCAATTAATGTGTACAGAGCAGTTGTAATGGTTATGATTGTTGTAGGTTCTGTTATGAATGTAGAGCTAGTTTGGGAGCTTGCGGATATGTTTAATGCAATGATGGTTTTACCAAATCTAATCGCTTTACTTGCTCTTGGAAAATATGCAAGAACAGCTATGAAAGAATATGATATTTTACCTTAATTAAAATAAAAAACTGAAAAGTGAATAAAAAATTAGTTAAATATATTTGCTTTTTTATTTATTGACACACAGAGATGATATACAGTATAATTAATTTACAAAATATTGATTATAAAAGGTGGGGAGTTATGAAAAAGGTTTTAATAGTAATGTTAGTAATATTATCAGCAACAACTTTTGCTGAAGTAAAAGAGGGTGTTGGATTAGGTTATGCAGATGACATAAAAGTTGCTGTAACACTTGAAGGAGATAAAATATTAGCAATTGAAGTAAAAGAAAATAGTGATACTCCAGGAATTGCAAATCCAGCAATTAAAGAGTTAACAAAGACTGTTCTAGAATCACAATCCTCTTCAGTAGATACTATAGCAGGAGCTACATATACTTCTGAAGGATTTTTAGAAGCTGTAAATAATGCAACTGGAAAATAATTACTACGAGTATCTGTGAAAGATACTCGTTTTTTTATAATGAAAAAAATCTAATGATGGAGAAGAAAAAATTATGAAGAAACTTGTACCCGCTATTGAAAAAATTGATAAAATTTTTAATTATTTATATTTAAATGAAAAAGCTACTCAGATAGAGATTTCTAACGAATTATCCATACCTAAAGCCACTACAAACAGATTACTATATACACTTGTTTCTATAGGATATATAGAACAAATTGGAAAAGAATATAGATTAGGAAATAAGTTTGAGTATTTTTCAACTGTTCATGAAAATTTTACAATAATTAAAAATATATCGTATCCATACCTAGAAAATCTTAGTCTTAATTTTAAAGAGACATTTAAAGTTAGTGTTTTTGATAAAAATAAAATTAAGGTAGTTGCCTCTGTTGAAAGTAACGATTATTATAAAATTACAGTGTCTGAAAATGCAATATTTCCTCTTCATGCTGGTGCAGCAAGTAAAATGTTAATTTGTCAACTAACAGAAAAAAAAATCAACTCTTTGTTACCTGAAAATTTACCTAAATATACCGAAAATACAATTAAAACTAGAGAAGAATTAAAAAAAGAACTTTTTAAAATTAATATAAAAAAAATAGCATTTGATAACATGGAGCATTCTTTAAGCATTAGTGCTGTTGCAATACCAATTTACAAAAAAAACAATACGATTATAGCAGCTTTAAGTTGTCCTTTTTTTAGTTCTAACTTTAATAAAGGTAATATTAATGAAATAATTATTGCGATGAAACAAGCTGCCAAGAATATAAGTGATGATTTGGAAAAAACATCTTATAAATAAAATGAATTTTAAAAAAATAAAAATCGATAAATTTATATGACATTTAGCATATAAATTTATCGATTTATTTTATCTAGAAACTGTTGAAATACCATTATTAATTATGTTATAAATTTCTTCTTTTGAAACTAAATTTGCGTCGCCTCTAACTGTGTGTTTATAAACAGAAGCAGCAGTTGCAAAGTCTACAATCTCTTTTGGTGAAAGGTTTTTATAGATCCCAAATAAAGCACCTGCAGCAAAAGCATCACCACCACCTACTCTATCTATAATACTAAAAGTATACTTAGTTGAATTTATAAGCTCTCCATTCTTAAAAATAAAACCAGTTAAAGAATTTTCATTAACTGTATGAGTTTCACGTTTAGTTGAAAGAAGATATTTAATATTTGGATATTGTTTTGAAATTTGCTTGTAATATTCTATTAAGTCAGAATGATTTCCAAGTTTCAGAATATTTTTAGCATCTAAAATTCCAGCAAAACATATATCTATATATTTTAAATAACTAGATAATATAGGTGCAGCTTCTTCTAAAGTCCAAAGTTTACCTCGGTAGTTAAAATCAAAACTAATTAAAACCCCCATCTCTTTAGCCTTTATCATAATTTTATTCATTAGTTCCTGACAGCTATTTGAAACTGCAGGAGTAATTCCAGAAAGATGTAATATCTTACAATTTTTTAAAATGTTTTCAATTTGAAGTTCACTATAATTTAAAGTAGAAAATGAAGAATATTTTCTATCATATACAACAGATGAAGCTCTAATGCTTGTCCCCACTTCAAGATAATAAGTTCCAAGTCTTTCTCCGCCTAAAACAATATTTTCTGTATTTACATTGTTTGATTTTAAATATCTAAAGATTGAATCAGAAAGAGGATTTTTGGGTAGTTTAGTAACATACTCAGATTCAATTCCAAAGTTAGCAAGTGAAACTGCTACATTAGCTTCGCCACCACCATAGTCAGCTCTAAAAGAGTTACTTTGTATAAATCTATTGTTATTTTCTGTAGAAAGACGTAACATGATCTCTCCAAGAGTTACTATTTTACTCATAATTAAATCTCCTTTCTAACCTCTTTAATTTTTTGAACAAAAGCTTTAGCAGCTGCAGTTATTTCTTCACTTGGTCCAGTAGCAAGTTTACCTCCAACACCAACAGCAACAACACCATTTTTAATCCATTGGTCTACATTTTCTATTGATACTCCACCTGTAGGCATTATATTTACTCCTGGAAGAGGAGCTTTTACAGCTTTTATAAAATCTGGTCCAAAAGCACTTCCAGGGAAAAGTTTTATGATATCGCAGCCTAATTCCATAGCTTTAATCATTTCTGTTATAGTCATACATCCAGGCATGTAAGGAATAGAATATCTATTACAAAGTTTAGCAGTTTCAGCATCAAATCCAGGAGAAACAATATATTTTGCTCCAGCTAATATTGCTAGTCTAGCAGTTTCAGTATCAAGTACAGTTCCTGCTCCAATTATAAAATCATCTCCAGGGAATTCTTTTGAAAGTTCTCTAATAACTTCTGTTGCACCTGGGACAGTATAAGTTACTTCAATTGCATTTACTCCACCAGCTATACAAGCATTTGAAATACGTTTAGCTTCTTCTAAGTTTTCAGCTCTAACAACAGCAACAACACCTGTCTTAATAATTTTATCTATAATCTCGTGTTTTTTTAACATAATTTCTCCTTTATTGTTTATAGTATATTTTATGAATGTATTCTATAGAAAAAAAAATAAACATGCAATTGATATTAAAATATAAAATTTCATATATAAAACTAAAAATTATTTAAATTATGTCAGAAATTAAAGAAAGGTAAAGTATAAACAAATATTCATAATAAAATTGAGTTCCACATATGAAACTTAACTATATATATGTTTTCTATTATAACTAGCATACATAAAAAAATACTGTTATAATATTTAAAAATATAAATTTATAGGAGATATAAAATGATATTACAAGATGTGTTTAAAAAAAATACTGAAAATACTAGGCAATATATATATCGGGTTCTTCGAGAAAATATAATGAATTTAAATTTAAAACCAGGTGAAGCTATAAGAGAGATAGAATTAAGCGGGATTTTAAATGTCAGTAGAACCCCTTTAAGAGAAGCTATAGTTCAGTTGATAGAAGAGAAGCTTTTAGAAGTTTTTCCTCAAAGGGGATCATTTGTTTCAAAAATAAATTTAAATTTAGTTGAAGAAGCTGTTTTTGTTAGAGAACTATGCGAAATTAAAATTATAAAAATGGCTTGTCAAAAAGAAAATATAGAGGAGTTAATAAATAAATTAGAGAAAAATATAGAATATCAAAAAATAGTTTTAAATTTTAATCAAGATTTACATGAATTCTTTATATTAGATAATGAATTTCATTATCTAATATTTGATTATTTTAATAAAAAATATAGTTGGAAAGCAATTAAAAGATTATCGACACATTATGATCGATTAAGATTATTAGATGCTCTAGAAAAAACAAATATAAAAATAACTTTAGAGCAACATATAAAAATAGTAGAATTAATTAAAAGTAAAAATATCAAAAAACTTGAAAACCATATTGAAAAACATCTTTTAAATTATAGAGATGTAATAAAGAAATACGAATTAAAATATCCAGAATATTTTTGTAATAAATAGTGATTAAATATATTAAAAATTTATAAAAGCCTTTAAGTCGAGAAAAATTAATATTCTCTCAACTCAAGGGCTTTTTTTTAATATGTATGGGTTAATTAAAAAAACAAGTTTATCTACAACAGGTTATTATTGGCTTTTAAAGCTTTAATTACGACTAAAAAAACTAAAATAGTACAAAAAAGTTGACAAACAAAAAAAACGTGTTATCATACTTGTATACAACAAAAGATTTTAAAAGGAGTTTTTTATGAGAAAATTTATGGACTCAGATTTTTTATTAAAAAATGCTATTAGTAAAAAGTTATATGAATACGCAGAAAAAATGCCGATATTTGATTATCATTGCCACCTTAATCCAAAGGAGATAGCAGAAAATAAAAGCTATAGCAATATAACACAAATTTGGCTTTATGGTGATCACTACAAGTGGAGAGCTATGAGATCAAATGGGATAGACGAAAAGTATATAACGGGAGATGCAACTGATTTTGAGAAGTTTTTAGCTTTTGCAGAGACGATGGAATATGCTTATGGAAATCCACTTTTTCATTGGTCACATTTAGAGTTAAAAAGATACTTCGGAATTGAAGAGGTTTTAAATAGAAAAACAGCAGAAACTATCTGGAACAAAGCGAATGAACTTTTACAAACAGAGGATTTCAGAGCTAAAAAACTTATTGAAAGATCAAATGTAAAAGCTCTTTGTACAACCGATGACCCAATCGATACATTGGAGTATCATAGAGAGATTTTGAAAGATGAAAACTTCAAAGTTAAAGTTCTTCCAACATTTAGACCTGATAAGGCTATCTACTTAGAAAAAGAAGATTACTTAATCTGGCTTAACAACTTAGAAAAAGTATCTAAAGAAAAAATAGAAACTTTTGAAAAGTTAATAGCAGTTTTAGAAACTAGAGTAGAGTATTTTAAAGCAAATGGATGTCTAGTTACAGACCATAGTTTAGAAGCACCATTCTTCAGCAGAGATACTGAGAATAAAATAGAAGAGATTTTCAAGAAAAGATTAGCCCAAGAAAAGCTGACTAAAGAGGAAGCGGATATCTATAAAACAGAGATATTCTTAGCTCTTGGAAAAATCTACTACAAAAATGATTTAGGAATGCAACTGCATATGGGTGCTCTTAGAAACAACAGCGAAAGAATGTTTAAAAGATTAGGTGCAGATGTAGGGTTTGATTCTATAGCAGATAACAGCTATGGAGAAGTTCTATCAAAGTTGTTAAACAGCTTAGATGTAAATGGAGAACTTCCAAAAACAATTCTTTACTGTTTAAATCCAAAGGACAATGAGGTTCTAGGAACTATGATTGGAAACTTCCAAAATAGCGATACTCCAGGAAAAATTCAATTTGGATCTGGTTGGTGGTTTAATGACCAGAAAGATGGAATGATTCGTCAGATGACAGCTTTATCTCAACTTGGACTTTTAAGAAGGTTTGTAGGGATGTTAACAGACTCAAGAAGCTTCCTATCTTACACAAGACATGAGTATTTCAGAAGAATACTTTGTAATCTTGTTGGAACTTGGGTAGAGGATGGAGAGATTCCATACGATGAAGAAATTTTAAAAGCTATGATTGAAGAGATATGCTTCGAGAACGCAAAGAACTATTTTAAGTTAGAAATTTAATTGATATAAAGATATTTTAAGGAGGAAAAAGTGAAATTATCATTTAGATGGTATGGAGAAAACGATCCAGTTAAACTGGAATATATAAAACAAATCCCTACAATGGATAGCATCGTAACAGCAATATACGATGTTCCTGTTGGAGAGATTTGGCCAATGGAGAAAATATTAGCTTTAAAAGAAACCGTAGAGAAAGCTGGATTAAAGTTTGATGTTATAGAAAGTGTTCCTGTTCATGAGGATATCAAATTAGGTACAGGAAGAAGAGACGAGTTAATTGAAAACTACAAACAAAATATTAGAAATTTAGGTGCTGCTGGAGTTAAAGTAATATGCTATAACTTTATGCCAGTATTTGATTGGACTAGATCACAATTAGATAAAGAGTTGGAAGATGGATCAACAGCTCTTGTATATTATAAAGATCAAGTTGATGCTTTAGATCCATTAAACAGTAACTTATCTTTACCAGGATGGGATTCAAGTTATACAAAAGAAGAACTAGCTGAGCTATTTGCTAGTTATAAGAGTATCGGAGCAGAAGGACTATGGGCTAACTTAGAACATTTCTTAAAAGAGATTATTCCAGTTGCTGAAGAAGCGGATGTTGACATGGGTATCCACCCTGACGATCCACCTTGGCCAATCTTCGGTCTTCCAAGAATCATAACTTCTGAGGAAAGCATCGATAGATTATTAAATATCATAGATAGCAAAAACAACGGATTAACTCTTTGTACAGGGTCTTTAGGGTGTGCTAACTTTAACAATATGGAAAAATTAGTAGATAAATACAGTGCAATGGGAAGAATTCACTTTATGCACGTAAGAAATGTAAAGCTTCTAGAAGATGGTGTAAGTTTTGAAGAATCAGCTCACTACTCAGGATGTGGATCATTAGATATAGTTAATATTTTAGCAGCGCTTCATAAAAACAACTTTACAGGATACTTAAGACCAGATCATGGAAGAATGATTTGGGGAGAAACAGGAAAACCTGGATATGGATTATATGATAGAGCTCTTGGAGCAAGTTATATAACTGGAATTTGGGAAACTCTTTCTAAGTTAAAGTAACATTTATCAACAAAAGGAGATAGGACATGAAATTAAACTTAAAGGATATAAAAAATATAGATAATTCATTAGGGGTAATAGTACCAACATATGATATTGAAAAAATAAAAGAAGAAACTTTAAAAACACCAAAGTGGTTACACTTTGGTGCAGGAAATCTTTTTAGAGCATATATGGGTAAAATAGGACAAGTTTTAATTGAAAAAAATCTAGAGAATACAGGAATTATAGTAGCAGAAAGCTTTGATACTGAGATAATAGATACGGTTTATACACCATTTGATAATTTGACTATTTTAACAACGTTAAATAAAAATGGAGATTTTCAAAATGAAATTTTAGGAAGTATCGTTAAATCAATTAAAGCAACATCAGAAAATTTTTTAACTTTAGAAAACATCGTGAAAAATATATCGTTACAGATAATAAGTTTTACTGTAACTGAAAAAGGTTATAATTTAAAAGATTCAAAAGGAGATTATTTTGAAATTATTTTGGATGATTTTAAAAATGGATTTAATTCACCTAAACATATTATGAGTTTAATTACGAAATTGTTATATTCAAGATTTAAAATGAATGAAGCACCAATAAGCTTACTAAGTATGGATAATTGTTCTGGAAATGGAGATAAGTTAAAAAAAGCTATTTTAGAGATAGCTAAAGTTTGGAATATGAATAAAGTTGTTGAAAATGAATTTTTGATATATTTAGAAGATGAATCAAAAGTTACATATCCAGTAACTATGATAGATAAAATAACTCCAAGACCTGCTGAAGAAGTAAAAGATATTCTTGAGAAATTAGGATTTGAAAATATGTTGCCAATTATAACAAGCAAAAATAGTTTTGTAGCTCCTTTTGTTAATGCTGAAATTCCTGAATATTTTGTTGTAGAAGATAAGTTTCCTAATGGAAGACCTAAATTTGAAGAAGTTGGAGTTTTCTTGACAGATAGAGAAACAGTTGAAAAAACAGAAAAAATGAAAGTTACAACTTGTTTAAACCCATTACATACAACATTAGCAATATTTGGATGTATTTTAAATAAAAAATCAATTTATGATGCCGCAAGTGATGAAGCTTTAAATAAGTTAATAAAAAAAGTTGGTTATAATGAAGCTTTAAAAGTTGTAGAAAATCCAGGAATAATCGATCCAAAAGCTTTTATAGATGAGGTTATAAATGATAGATTTTTAAATCCATTTATTCCAGATCAACCTGAAAGAATTGCAACAGATACTTCTCAAAAGATAGCTATTAGATTTGGAGAAACAATTAAATCATATGTAACTAATGAAAATTTAGATGTTAAATCATTAAAATACATTCCATTAGTTTTAGCTGGATGGTTTAGATACCTTTTAGGAGTGGATGATAAAGGAGTAGAGAGATCAGTTAGTAATGATCCAATGTTAGATATGCTAAAGGCTGAATTAAAAGGGATTCAATTTGGAAAACCAGAAAGTTATACAGGACAACTGAAAAATATACTTAGAAATGAAAGAGTATTTGGAATTGATTTAGAAAAGATTGGTCTCTCAGAATTAATAGAAAATTATTTTGTTCAAATGTTATCTGGGGAAGATGCTGTTAGAAACACTTTACATAAGTATCTATAAAAATCGCACGGGGAGAAAAAAAATGAAAAAGATATTAATTTTAATCATTACATTATTTTCAATTTTAGGATGTAATAAGAATGAGATAGATAATCAAATAAACTTAAAATTAGCTCATGGATTAAGTGAGACACATCCTGTACATATAGGAATGCTTAAGTTTATGGAGTTAGTTGAAACTAAAACAGATGGGGATATAAAAATTCAAATTTTTCCAAATGGTCAATTAGGTCAAGAAAGAGAATTAATAGAGTTATTACAGGCAGGTGCTATAGATTTAACAAAAGCGAGTGCTTCACCAATAGAAGGATTTGTTAAAGAATATGCTATTTTTTCAATGCCTTACTTATTTGATAGCTACAATCATTTTTTAAGAGTTTTAAAAAGTCCTGTTGGAGAAGAATTTTTAAGTATGACAGAGAAAAATGGATTCGTAGGATTAGGGTATTTTACAGCAGGTACAAGAAATTTTTATGGCTCAAAACCTATAGAAACACCAGAAGACTTAAAAGGTTTAAAGATTAGAGTTCAACCAAGTAATACAGCTATTAAAATGGTTGAACATTTAGGAGGAACTGCAACACCATTATCATACGGAGAATTATACACTGCTTTACAACAAAGGGTTGTAGATGGCGCTGAAAATAATATTTCAGCAATAACAACAGATAGACACGGTGAAGTTTCAAAGTTTTATTCATATGATGAACATACTATAGTACCAGATGTTTTCTTTATTAGTAATTCTACTTGGAAAAAGTTAAATGATAAACAAAAAGAGATATTAAAAAAATCTGCGGAAGAAGCATTCGATTTCCAGGTAGCTTTATGGGATGAGATGGAAAAAATACAAATAGAGCAAGCAAAAGAGATGAATGTTAAATTTGTATATCCTGATAAAAAACCATTTCAAGAGATGGTTCAGCCAATGTATGAAGAGTTAATGAAGAATGAAAAAATGGCAAGTTTGATTAATTCTATAAAGAATACTAATTAGAGGGGAATAAGTATGGAAGAGATAAGAAATAAAATAAATAAAATAATAATTTTATTTTCATCATTTGTTTTAGTTTTATTAGTTTTAGCAGTAACATGGCAAGTAATATCAAGATATGTATTGAATAGTCCTAGTACTTTCACTGATGAACTTTCTAGATTCAGTTTAATATGGATAGGTTTATTAGGTGCTACTTATTCATTTGGAGTGAAAGCCCATTTGTCAATAGACTTGATTTTAACAAGAATTAAAGGGAGAAAACAAATACTTTTAAAACTATTTATAGCTATATTAGTTTTATTATTAGTTTTATTAGTTCAAATAATAGGTGGCGGACAGTTATCATTTAATACAATGGGGCAATTATCTCCGTCGTTACAAATTCCTATGGGAGTTGTATATTCAATTCTTCCTATTTCTGGAGTGATAAATTTACTTTATATGATGATAGATATAATTGAGTTAAAAGCACTATTAAAAGAAGGTGAGATATAATGGGATTAACGATAGCAGTTTTATTTGTAAGTTTTTTTCTCTTATTAGCTATAGGAACTCCAATTTCAGTCGGGATTGGATTAGCATCATTTTTAACAATATTAATAAATTTACCATTTGATGTAGCTGTTATAGCTTCTGCTCAAAAAATGATAACGGGAATGGATAGTTTTACTTTGTTAGCAATACCATTTTTTATTCTTTCTGGAAGTATTATGAATACAGGAGGAATAGCAATCAAGCTTGTTAATTTTGCTAAATTATTAGGAGGAAGATTACCAGGATCGTTAGCTCAGGTAAATGTTTTAGGTAATATGTTGTTTGGATCAATTTCAGGATCAGCTGTTGCAGCAGCTGCAGCAATAGGAGGGACATTAGATCCATTGCAAAAAGAAGAAGGATATGATCCAAAATTTTCAGCAGCAGTAAATATAGCATCATCACCAACAGGATTATTGATACCACCAAGTGGTTCTTTAATTGTATTCTCTCTAGTTAGTGGTGGAACATCAATAGGTGCTTTATTTGTAGCTGGTTATATTCCAGGAATATTAATGGGGCTAAGTGTTATGATAATAGCATATTTTATAGCTAAAAAAAATAATTATCCTGTGGAGAAAAAAGTATCTATGCAAGAAGCTTCAAAAGTTGTTTTAGATGCAATTCCAAGTTTACTTTTAATAGTGATAGTGATAGGTGGAATTATAGCAGGAATATTTACAGCTACAGAGGCATCAGCAATATCTGTTGTTTATACTTTGTTTTTATCAGTATGTATTTATAGAAGTTTAACTTTAGAGCATGCAAAGACAATATTTAAAGATACTGTGAAAATGACAGGAATAATAATGTTTCTAATAGGAGCTTCTAGTATTATGTCTTGGGCAATGGCATTCTCAACAATTCCTCAATATATAACAAATGCAATATTATCTTTATCTGATAATAGAATAATAATATTGTTATTGATGAATATAATATTATTAATTACAGGGACATTTATGGATTTAACACCTGCAATATTGATCTTTACACCAATATTTTTACCTATTGCAACTAAATTAGGTCTTCATCCAGTTCATTTTGGAATAATGTTAGTATCTAATCTATGTATAGGAATATGCACACCGCCAGTAGGAAGTGTTTTATTCATAGGATGTGGAATTGCCAAGGTAAAAATAGAAGAAGTAATAAAAGAACTTATTCCTTTCTTTATAGGTTTAATTATAACATTATTAATGATAACATATATTCCGTGGATAAGCTTAGGATTACCCAAGCTGTTTAAATTATTATAAAAATATTATATAAATAAGGAGGTTGAGGATAGATTTTATCTATCCTCATAAAAATATTATGGGGATTAAATTAAATTATTTATTTAAAAAAATAGAAGAAAAGCAAAATATAATAACATTTATTTCAGAGCAGTTAAATTTAGAAGTAAAAATATCTATTTTAGAAAAAGATATTTTTAAAGTTACATTTTTAAAAGATGGTAAGTTAAGACTTGGAAAAACTTGGACAGTAACACCTGGAATGGAGGACTTTTTGACTGAAGGAAGAGATAGATTTGATCATAGTGTTTTTGAGTTGCCTAAATATGAAGTTTTAGAAACAACAGAAAATGTAACTATCTTAACAAATTTACTAAAAGTAACTGTAGATCTTAACGGAATGAAAATGACTTGGTTTGGTAAAATAAACAATAGCTGGATAAAAATAGCCCAAGATAGAAAAACACAAGCGTATAACTTTGGATATTGGGATAAACATATTTATCATTATTTAGAAAGAGATTTAAAGGAACAATATTTTGGATTTGGTGAAAAAAGTGGAAAAGTAAATAAGCATTTTAGAAGAATGAGAATGAAAAATTTAGATCCAATGGGCTATGATGCAGAATATAGTGATCCTTTATATAAACATATTCCATTTTATATAACTAGAAATCCAGAAACTGAATATTCATTTGGATTATTCTATGATAATTTCTCAACAGTTACTTTTGAGATGGGAACAGAACTAGATAACTACCACGGATTATATAGATATTTTGAGGCTAAAGATGGAGATTTAGACTATTATGTTATTGCTGGGCCACAAGTTAAAGATGTAACGGAAAGATTCTCTTGGTTAACTGGAAAAACTATATTTTCACCTAAATGGAGTATCGGTTATTCAGGATCAACTATGACTTATACAGATTTACCAGAGTCACAAAAACTGTTAAATAATTTCTTAGATGATTGTAAAAAATATGAAATTCCATGTGATTCATTCCAATTGTCTTCAGGATACACTTCTATTGGAGATAAGAGATATGTATTTAATTGGAATAATGAAAAGTTCCCAAATGTAAAAGAGTTTACAAATAATTATCATGCAAATGGAGTTAGACTTTGTGCAAATATAAAGCCTGCATTTTTACATGACCATCCAAAATTTAATGAAATGAAAGAGAAAGCCCTATTTGTAAAAGAGAGAGTTAGTGATGAGCCTGAGTTAGTTCAATTCTGGGATGATAATGGAGCGTACATAGACTTTACAAATCAAGAGGCTATTAATTGGTGGAAAGAAAATTTAAAAAAGAAACTTTTAGAGTTAGGAATTGACTCAACTTGGAATGATAATAATGAATATGAGATTTGGGACCCAAAAGCTAGATGTAATGGATTTGGGGAAGAGTTGGATATAGAGTTAATAAGACCAATTCAAACTTTACTTATGATGAAATCATCATTTGAAGCTCAAAAAGAGTTTGATGAAAATAAAAGACCATATCTTATCTCAAGAGCTGGATGTCCTGGTATGCAAAAATATGTTCAAACATGGTCTGGAGATAATAGAACGGAATGGAAAACATTAAGATATAACAATTATATGGCAATAAGTTTATCTTTATCAGGAGTTTATAATTTAGGTCATGATGTTGGAGGTTTCTCAGGTCCAGCACCATCTCCAGAACTATTTGTAAGATGGATACAAAATGGTATTTTTTATCCAAGATTTACAATTCATTCTTGGAACGATGATAAAACAGTAAATGTACCTTGGATGTATAAAGAAGTTTTACCAGAGATAAAAAAAGCTATGGACTTTAGAAGAAAAATAACTCCTTATATGTATAATTTATTATATAGAGCCCATATTGATGGAACTCCAATAATGAAACCAACGTTTTATAACTATGAAGCTGATAAAAATACATTTAATGAGAATGATGAATTTTTATTAGGTGATAATATGTTAGTTGCAACTGTGATTACGGAAGGAGAAAAATCAAGAAAAGTATACTTACCAGAAGGAAACTCATGGTATGACTATAATACTAACAAAATATATGAAGGTGGTCAAACGATAGAGGTTGAGGCAGGTTTAGGTACCTTCCCACTATTTATAAAAGAGGGAGCAATTATTCCTATAAATACTATTAATGATTATAATTTTGAAACAAAAGATGAAGATAGAAGAGGATTTATTGTTTATGCATCTGAAAAGACTGATAAAACAAAGTTTATATCATTTGAGGATGATGGATTAACACAAAACTATAAATCAGGAAAATGTGCAAAAATAACTGTAGAAGTAGAAACTAGTGAAGAGATAGTTTCTATAAATATTCAAAAAGATGGGGATATTAAATTTATTCAAGACAAATATGAAATAATTGTTATAGATTCAAAAAATAGAAAAATAATAAAATAAGCAGAAGTTTCTTCAAATATATCTACTCAGTTGGTAAATTACAAAAATAACTAAATAATAGGAGATTTCTATATCATTGGATATAGTAGTCTCCTTTTCTATTTTGGTGCTAAGTCAAGTTTTTAGACACCATTTCTTCAAGTGAATCAATACAAATGTTATGATTAGAAAAACATCCTAACCATAACATGTTTTCTGGTTTGAGTTTACCACGATTGCTTTTTTTTAATTTAGATTGCTCGCAATCTCCTCGATGTGTTTATTTGAAAACATATTTAAAAAATTATTTCTAAGTTGTTTATTATTCAAAAAAAACTCCTTCAGTTATTACTTAAGAAGGTTATCATAAATTACACAAAATTAAAAGCTTAGCTTGATAGCTATGGATAAGTAGCCTAACTTTTTCTGAATTCTACAAGAATTATACCAACCTTCGATGTAATCAAATAGCGACCTCTTAGTTTCTTAAAAGTTCTTACTTTGTTTAAATAAATAGATTATGTTTTGAGCACCTAATAATTATCTTGTGGCATTAGCCTTCTTAATTAGCTCTATAGGACTCCCATCCAATTGTATGGAGATCTAAAAAAGAGGGGAAATAACACAACCCATAATCCTTAGTTTTAATTTATGTAATGTCTTCTACAATTTTTTCTGCTATTTTTTTAGTTGGAAAATTTTATTTTAATAAACTCCCTGCCAACGGTTCTTTTATCTCTTTTATCTTTAGAAGTTTGAGGTTTATATTCTTTTCTAACAATTGATTTTATTTCTAATTTCTGCATAATTTTCTGGACTAATTTTAAACTACATTTAATTTCTAATCGTTCTAGAAAAGTCTATATTTTAAAAGCACCATATATTGAACTGAACCCCAGAAAGTGGACAAAATAATTATCAACGATTTTTAGAAAGGAAGTTGGATTAATGATTCAAGATAACTATCTTCTTAACTTAAGCAAAATTTTGAGGTATAATTATATCATAAAATAAAATTATTAGGAGTATGGCTAGAAAATGGTATTGCACCTTCTCAAATATCTCGTTGGGTAAATGAGTTTAAAGGGCAGGTATCTCTATTTTTTCCAAAGATATATCTAGCTCTAAAAAAATTAGATTTACAGCTGAAGAAAAAATGTTTTTTGTTTTAAAATTTAGAGAACTAAATATATCTCTATTAGCATTTTGTAGATTGTACGGTGTTGAAAGTACAGCTATTCACAGATGGTCGATTAAATATGATTATGATGGATTAGAATCACTTCAAGAAATAAAAGTTAAAACTCTTTATTCTTCACATATATTGATTAATTCTGTAGAAGATTATTTAACTGGAAATTTTTCAATGCTTCAAATTGTTAAAAAATATAATCTTTGTGGTGATGGTCTTTTAAGGAAATGGTTGAAGTGGTAATACTCCTAAATGGAATGTTAAAATAGGAGAGTTTATGGCTAGAGAGAAAATTTCGAAAGATGATAAAATTAAAATGGTTTTACAGAATATTAGTGGAAATAAAAGTGTAAAAAAAATTGCTATTGAAAATAATGTT
>NZ_JBOFMZ010000040.1:0-2450 GCF_051658645.1 Cetobacterium sp. | reverse complement strand
AGTTGATAAAACAACTTCAGCAATTTAAATCTATCGACAAGAAAACGTTATCAATAATAAAATGTATGTTGAAAGTAGAAACTGTATTACAAAACAAGGATATTATTCAATCTGAGAAGGGAACTCCTCAAGGTGGAATTCTTTCACCACTTTTAGCTAATATAGTTCTAAATGAACTAGATTGGTGGATTCACAAACAATGGTCGGGTCTAAAAACCAAAAGAAAATACTCCAATCCTAGCAACAAAGAGAGAGCTCTTAGAGATACAAACTTAACTGAAGTTAGAATTGTTAGATACGCAGATGACTTTAAACTCTTTTGTAGAGATAGAAGTTCTGCGGAAAAGATGTACAAACTAGTTAAAATATTCTTAAGAGATAGATTAAAATTAGAAATTTCAGAAAAGAAATCAAAAATAGTAAATCTAAGAAAAGAGTACAGCGTCTTTTTGGGAATAAAACTCAAAGCTATTAAGAACAGAAAAAGATTAACTGCCATCTGACAAAGCAAAGAAGGCTATTTTAAGCTTAATTAAACAAGAGGTAAAAGACCTTCAAAAGAGACGAACTGCCCAGCAAGTCTATAAATTTAATTCGGTAATATTAGAAATCCAAAATTATTATCGCATGGCTACAATGGTAAATAGAGATTTTAGTAAAATTGGCTATATAGTTAGGAATCCTTTAGAAACAGAATAGGGAAACCTTCTGACAAAAAGGATAAAAAGTATAAGCTCCGCTATAAAGGGTACAACTTTAAAGTATGGAACGTAGCAAGCACTACAGTTTTCACGCTACAAGCTATAAAGTTTAAAATACCTAAACTATTTTCAGCGAAAAATAAAGTTATGGATGTAGAAAAACAAATTGAGATAAACGAAATTGAAGACCCTCAAATAAGAGCAATCTTGAGAGTCGCAAGAAACTCAACTTGTGAAGTAACAGGCGAATATATAAAGGGAAATAACAACTTCTATGTTCATAGGATAGTTCCAAAAGAGCATGGAGGAAGTAAGGACCTCGATAATTTAATGTTACTAGATTCTTCATTCGAAACCTTACTGAAAAGTGAAAATAGAGAGGATTACTATAAAGACAATGAGAATTATGCAAAAATATTAAAAACACTTTCTAAATATAAATAAAATTTAAAATTATGATGGAACGCCGTGTGCGGTGAAAGTCGCATGCACGGTGTGGAGCAGGGGAAAAGGTGGAGATAACTTCAAATCCTTACCTATTGCTATATATACTTGTAACGATATCATTTACAAGTGCTTTAGCTCCGTTTATAAGCGAGATAGCATTTAATGTACATGTTTTTAGTAAATATGCCTATATACATGCTATTGTTTTGGGTATTATAATAGGATTTCTTGTAACACCTCTCGCTAAAAAGATGGCAGGCTTTCATGAAGGATTTAATTTGTATAATTTGGGATTTACAGGTGGTATTTTTGGAGCTGTTATTGCATCAGTATTAAAATTGTATCAATTTGTTGTTGTTCCACAAAGAATTATATCTGTAGAACACGATGTAGAACTGAAAATAATATCAAGTTCTGTTTTTATTTCTTTGATTATAGTAGGATATTATATAAATAATAAAAGTTTTGAAGGATATAAAACATTATTAAAAGATAATGGATTAAAAAGTGATTTTGTAATTAAATATGGATACGGAGTTACTTTTATAAATATGGGAATTATGGGATTTGTAGCAATAATTTATACTATACTTTTAGGTGAAACACTGAATGGACCTTTATTGGCAGGTGTTCTTACAATAGTGGGATTTTCAGCATATGGGAAAACAATACTTAATATAACCCCAATATTGTTAGGTGTATTCTTAGGTAAGTTTGGAAGTCAAATAGATGGATTTACATTAGCTTTATCTGGATTGTTTGGAAGTTCTTTGGCACCAATAGCAGGAGTATATGGTCCGTTTTGGGGAGTTATAGCAGGAATGCTTCATGTTGCAGTTGTTCAGAGTATAGGTATAATTCATGGAGGGTTAAATCTGTATAACAATGGGTTTTCAGCAGGAATTGTTGCAGGATTCTTATTGCCGATAATATCGACTTTAAAAGAAAGTACAAATAAAAGAAAAAGCAAATATCTACAAAGACAAAAATCATTACATGATTTAATTCGAAAAACAGAAGATAATTTATACGATGATAAAAATAAATAAAAAAAGTTGTTGACTTAATTTAAAAAAGATGATATTATAATTCTTGTCAGCAGGAAATATAGCTGGCAAGAATTATAAGGACATTAGCAACCGAATAGAGAAAATAGTCAGAATGTTGTGTAAACAACAAAATACCAGTAATGGTAAAACCATTTAGATGGTTAAAAGGTGTAAAGAAAGTCTAAGGACTTAAAAATATATTTGAATGAAGAGTTTGATCCTGGCTCAGGATGAACGCTGACAGAATGCTTAA
>NZ_JBOFMZ010000039.1:0-1394 GCF_051658645.1 Cetobacterium sp. | reverse complement strand
AAACCGGCCTAGCTAAAAAAACATCTGTAGCGACGCCGGCGGGGGAGAAGGGCCGGCCACGGAGAGAGCATGCCGTAAACAACGGACTCGCTAAGGCATGCGAACGACCTTCTTTAGCACTGGCAATAAATATCTTTTATATCTATTCCCAATTGTCTTCATAGTTTATAATCTCACCACTTTCATAACTACTATATTCTTTTTTATTTCTTAGATGTTGATTAAGAGCATAAATAAAAGTTTTACTTTTGAAATATTCTAAAGAGCTTCTATAAAATACAGGAATAAAAATATTGTTAGTTTTACTTTTTTTATAATTTCCAAGAATAGGGTTTAAAAATAAAGCTTCAAAATTTTCTCCAATTTCATATACTCCATCTTTTATTTTATTTAAAACTTTATCTTTGCATAAACAATCTCTTAAATCTTTAGTATTCCAATTTTTAGAGGCTACATATTCTTCATCATAGCAATCTATTAAAGCAGCAGCTTTAACTACTTCTGGTATTTCTGACATTAAAATTTCTTCTTTCGATTGAATTAAGAATTTTTTCTTATAACAATCTTCTATTATTTTTATATAATGGATTTTTTCTTCAATTCCCATTTTTCCATCATCATTCACAATTTTTAAAATAGCTTCATTTTTTTGAATTTCTATTTTTTGTTTTTCTGTTAGAGTTAGCTCACCTTTTTCATACTCTTCTAGTTGCTTGATAATAGCTCTTCTAACTGCTTTTGATTCTCTTACCAATACTTGCTTAGCTTCATTGATGGATAGGTGGAATAAAGGCCTAGATTGATTTTGTTTGTCTTTATATGACCCGGGGGAAATAATTCCCTCGGCTATTTCGTCTTCAAATTCATCCCTAATTACTTTCATCAAATCTTTATGTTGAAGTTTTGATTTACCTTCAACTTCTTTTCTAAAAATATTAATCTGTTCTATTAACTCTAAACTACTGATGTGTTTTTTCTGTGTTGTGATATTCATTTTTAGTTCCTCCGAAATTAAGATAGTTATATACTATATATAATATATAACTATTTAATAGTCAATTTTTTTTGAAAAACAGAATAGCTGAGGCGAGGGAGCGATGAACCTCTTGTATTAGCAATAAAGCAATTAGAGAGATTGGTAAAATTATTAAAATTGTTGATAGAGATTTTAATAAAAGAGAGTTAGATAGCAAAAAAACTAGGTGAAAAACAGCCTAGTTATGAAAAAAAAAAGAGTTCCAATTGGAACTCTTAATAATTATTATCTTGATACAATATTTTCAGCTTGTAATCCTCTGTCACCTTTAACAACATCGAATTCTACCGCTTCATTTTCTTTTAATGATTTGAAACCATCTTTTTTGATTTGAGAGAAGTGTGCGAATACATCTTTC
>NZ_JBOFMZ010000038.1:0-40222 GCF_051658645.1 Cetobacterium sp. | reverse complement strand
CTTTAACTTATATTCACCAACCCTCTAACTAGGTTTTATGTTGTGTCTTGCTTTCCACGTTCCATATTTTCTATCATTAAATCTACTTAGGTCGTTACTATAAGCCTGTAAGCTAGATACTGCCTGTAACAGTATAGCGAGTTTCATAACACAGATTTTTACTAATCGCCACTTACCCCACAATTTTGAGGTTATAACATTTCTGTTATATTAATTTTTAGACTCTTACATTCGCAACTTTGTCAGCACTCTCGTGCATTCTAACCTTATAGATTTCACTCCCGATCTATCATTACCTCGACCACCTCTGGTTCGCATTTCCTCAGCTTAACCTGTTAGGGATAACTCTCAACCGCCTTTACCGAGCTTTACACGCTAAGTTTAGTTAGAACCTAATCGCATATCGGAGTATCAGAGGAAGCATTTCAGGGCGTTACTCCTTCATTCTACTTCTCGAAAATACAGTTCTCTGTTATTTCGCTTCTACTAAGCTACTTTTAACATGTCATAACTTTTCATTATGAAACGTGTCGCACCAATGTTATTATTCATTCCTATTTTCATACTTTTATCTCCTTTAATTTCGTATCACAAAATATTATATCTACATAGTATATTTTAAAATGAAAAATGTCAATAAATAATTACACTTTTTTAGTGTTGTTTACAAATTGCCAGCTTTATACATTTCAAAAAATTCTCCTTTTCTCTCCATCAAGCTTTCATAATCTCCCATTTCTTTAATTCCTTCTTTGCCTAAAACAACTATTTTATCAAATTCTTTTATTGTATTAAGCCTATGAGCTATTGATATTATTATTTTATCATTGAATTTTTCTAATATATTATCCATAATCTTCTTTTCTAATATATTATCAAGTGCTGAAGTCCCCTCATCTAACATTATTATATCCGGATTTCTTAAAAATAATCTTGCCATTGCTAATCTTTGCAACTGTCCTGAACTTAGATTAACTCCACCTTGCCCTAATTTTGTATTTTCTTTATGTTCTAAATTATTTACAAAATCTTCCAATTGAGCCAACTCCAAAGCTTTATAAATCTCTTCAGTAGTAGCATCTTTCTTCACTACTCTTATATTCTCTAAAATACTTTCATTCATCAAACTATCTTTTTGGTCTACAACAGCTATCTTACCGAGTAAACTTTCTCTCTCCAAATCAGTTATACAACATTCATTTATTAAAATTGTATTTTCATCCGGCATAAATGTTCTTTTTAAAAGAGAAAATATAGTTGTTTTCCCTACTCCACTCTCCCCTATAAAAGCTATCTTTTGACCTTTTTCAATAATTAATGACAAATCTTTTATAACATCTACATTTCCAAAAGAAAAATTCAACTCTTTAACTTCTATCTTTTCAATACTATCTTTTATAAAAATTTCTCCGTTTTTTTCATCTGGAATATTCATAACATCTAAGAATCTACGTATACCAGTTGTACCTTTTTGAAAAACATCCACAAGCCCCATCAATCGAAGTAAATAAACTCTGAATCTATTTGTTAATAGTATAAAACTGACTATTACTCCAATACTTATCTCTTCGTTTATATGCATATAACCACCTATAAATATTACTATTAACTGAGTTAGTTGATTATAAAAATTTATTCCTGACATTAAAGTTGATATATTAAAAATATTAATTTTTTCAACATCTAAAAGATTGATATTTTTTTCTGAAAATTTTCCAAATACATCTTCCTCTAAAACATTATCTTTAATAAAAAATATAGTCTTTAAAGAATCATGAATTTTAGATGTTAACTCTGAGTATTTTTCTCTTACAACTATATAACCTTTTTTTAATTTTTTATTTTGTAATATTGTAAAATAAAATGCTATTGGCAATGGAATCATCGTAATCATTGTTAACTTTAAGTTAAAACTAGCCATTAATATAAGAGCTCCTAAAATTGATAATAGTGAAAATAAAAAATCTTCAAGTCCTCTATAAAGCAATGTAGAAACATTTTCTAAATCATTCGTTACTCTTGAAATCGTATCACCACTTTGATTTTTCATAAAATATTCATCTGGTTGCTTTAAAATCTTTTGAAAAAGATCTTCTCTCATTAAAAATTTTATTTTATTTCCCATCAATTGACCTCTAGAACTAGAATAAATAGCTAATATCAATCTCACTAAATAAATAAATAATAATGTAGCAGAAAAAGTAAAAAATTCTTTTAAATTTTTATTTGGAATTGATTTATCTATTAATTTTTGAACTACTATAGGCCCATATAAATCTAAAACTGTTACAAAAAAACTGCTAACTAAAAAATAAGTTAGCAGTTTTTTCTCTTTCAAATAATACTTCAGTACACTATTTAACATTTGACAACTCCTTGTATAACTCTTCTAGTGCATCAATAACTCTAGGAGTTCCTCTTAATATTTTATCTGATTCAATTATCATTATATTTTCTTTTTTTCCTGCTTTAGTTTTTTTTACAATTGGGTTACTATTTAAAATGTCATTTTTATTTTTTATTGCCATTGATCCAACCAATATATCTGGATTTTGAGTTAATAAAAATTCCGGTGATAAAATTGGTCTTCCACCTGGTAAATCTTTTGCTATATTTTCAATTCCTAGTGTTTTAAATATCTCTCCAGGTAAAGAGGTTTCTGTAAATACCATCATTGGAGATGTTGAAAATAGAAATGCTCCTTTTATATTTAAAGGCTTGTTTTTTATATCACTATTTATTTTTTCTAGTTTATTTTTATAAATAGTTATCAATTTTTCAGAGTTACTTTGTTTTCCTGTTATAACTCCATAAATTTCTAAGTTCTTTAATATTTCTTCAAAAGAATTTGCTTCATTTATTACAAAATTAAATTTTCTAGCTTTTAAACTTTCACTAAAGCTTTCTGACATACTATTTAATATTACTAAATCTGGAGTAAAACTTAAAACCTGCTCTATTGAAGGCTTCATTATTGTTCCTACTTTAGGTAAAAATTTTGTTTTTTCTTTTGGCCAAATCTGATTTTTAGCTGTATCTGCAATAGCGACTATATTTTCCTCTCCTCCTATAAGGTAAAAAGATTCTACTGCTGCAGGATCCAGTATCAAAATCTTTTTATATTCTTTTTTTTCAACTTTATTTCCTTTCGAATCAACAATAAAACCTTTTTCTATTTTTAAAGCAAAAGTTAAATTACTTATCAAAATTATAAATAAAAACATTGCTATTTTTTTCACTTTTTATCCTCCTATATTAAAGGTATTATATATGGTATTCCATTTTCATCTTTAATTATCTTTGACTTTAAATTATAAACTTCTTTTAAGTTTTCTTCTGTTAAAACTTTTTCTGGAGTTCCATAAAACTTTACAACTCCATCTTTCATCATTATTAATTCATCGCAGAACATTGCTGCTAAATTCAAATCATGAAGTACCGTAACGCTAGTCAACGACTTTTCCAATACTAATTTTTTAACTTTATTTAATAGATCTACAGCATGATTTAAATCTAAGGCTGATGTTGGTTCATCCAACAATAGAATTTCAGGATCTTGAGTTAAAGCTCTTGCCAATAAAACTCTTTGAAACTCTCCTCCAGACAAACTTATAGCAACTCTTTCAGCAAAAGTCTCTAAATTCAATAATTTAAGATTATCCTGAACATGATTTAAATCACGAAAAGAATATCCAGACCAATTTGATTTCAAATGAGGTAATCTTCCCATCAAAACAAAATCTTTTACTGACATATTTGTCATCAAACTTGATTTTTGAGGTACCAAAGATATTATTTTAGCTTTTTCTTTTTTTGAGAGCTGTGATGAATCTTTTCCATTAAATATTATTTTACCAGTATTTGGTGATAAATAACCTAATATATTTTTTAAAAAAGTTGATTTGCCACAACCATTAGGACCTAAAATACCAGTCATCTTTCCTTTTTTTATGTCAACTTCTAAATTCTTCAATATTTCTTTATCTTCATAGGAAAAAGATAAGTTTTTAATTTTTATCCCCACTATTTTGCTCCTTTTGATTTAAATGCTAAATATAGAAAAAATGGTGCTCCAAAAAATGCTGTTACTACACCTATTGGAATTTCTACAGGAGCTAATAGCAATCTACCTATTGTATCACATATTAATAAAAAAAATGCTCCTGCTAAAGCTGAATTTGGTATTAGTTTAGAATTTGATGGTCCTACTATCATTCTTATTGAATGAGGTATTATCAAACCTACAAAACCTATCATTCCTGAAAAAGCAACTGAAAAAGCCACTACTAAGGCGGATATTGTTAAAATTTTTGCCTTTAATGTATGAACATCTACTCCTAAAGAGTTTGCTTCTTCATCTCCAGATAACAATGCATCTAATTGATTTCTTTGTAAATAAAAGAAAATTAAAGAGAAAACTAGTGGTACTGTTAATAATCCTACCTTTGTCCATGTCGCCCCTCCTAAATATCCCATCAACCACATTGTAATTTTAAAAGATTCCTCTCCAATTAAATACATAGCAAAAGATGTAAACGCTCCTATAAATGACGAAACTGCTATTCCTACTATCAATAAAGTTGTTATATCTACTTTTCCATTTTTATTTGATAACTTAAATATTATAAATGTACTTATCAAGCATGAAAAAAATGCTAAAATTCCATAAAATATATCTGGAAGTTGAAAAACATAAGCTATTACTGCTCCAAAAGTAGCACTTGCAGCTATCCCTATTATATACGGATCTGCTAATGGATTTTGAAAAACCGCTTGAACCACTACACCGCTTGATGATAACATCATCCCTATCAATATTGCCATAATTATTCTTGGTAATCTTATATCATAAATTATTGTTTTTATATAATCTGGGGCACTCGACATCGAAAGTATTTGCTCTAATGGCACAGAAACACTTCCTAAACCAATAGAAAGTGTTCCTGTTAGTATTATTCCCAGAATTAATATTAACGATACATGTTTTTTCATATTAATTCTCCCTTTTTTAGAAATTATATTTAAATCCTGCATAGAAACTTCTTTCTGCTGCGGGGTCATACTCTTTCTCATCTGTGCTTATAGAGTTATAGTATTTCTCATTAAACAGGTTTCTTACTCCTGTGTATAATTTTAATGCTTCTGTCGGATTGTAATTAAACGTCACGTCTGTAACTATATTTTCGTTTTGTTTTCCTCCAGTATTTTGATCGTTTATGTAATAAGCTGACGCATAAATAGTCTCTGTTAAAACTGTAAATTTTGGTGTTACCTCATAAGATAATCCTAATGATAACTTATTAGTAGGTACATCGCTTATCTCTTTTCCTTCTAACTTAGAATTTGCTGATTCTAATATCTCTGTTTTTATAAGAGCGTAACTTTCTCTAACAGTTAACTTTCCAAAGTATTGCTCTGCTGATAACTCAGCTCCATATCTTTTAGTTTTTCCTATATTATAGTAATCGAAATAGAATGTTCCTGGAATAGCTACTCTTGCTATTTCATTATCTGTTTCTGTGTAGTAGATTGCTCCATTTACATAACTTCCTAAGATATAGTCTTTTGCACCTAACTCATAAGTTAAATATGCTTCTGAGTCTGCCTTACTTAATGAATAATCCTTTGTATTAGTCATCTCTGGTGGAAGTGGTGATCTAAATCCTCTCTCTATTTTTGCATATACATTTCCTGTATCTGAGTATAGATAATTTACTGTCGCTTCCGCTGAATAATTTTCTTTTGTTATTTTCTCATCTAGATTTCTAGTATTGTCTTTTCTTTTTAAATCATAATCAGCACGTTCGTATCTAAAACCTTGTGTGAATTCAATCTTTCCAAATCTATTTCTATTTAAAACAAATCCACTGTTTGTCATTTTAGTAAAATCACTTAGATTATAGTTTGTACTTGAACCTGTAACCCTATTCATCTCTTGAGATATAAAATCGTATCCAAATATAATCGCACTATTTTCTCCATATTTCAATTGAAGCTTCGGTTTGAATCCAACTTTTTTATCCTCTAACTCTATCCTTCCGCTTCCCTTAGTTCCTACAGTTTCAATATCTGATTCTTGATAGAAAGATAATATATCTAACTTTAATTTATCATTTATTTTATTTTCATACTTCAAATTAAACTCATCCTTAACCACATCAAGCTTTGCTAAGTCTTTTGAACTCGTAAGACCTGATTGTGTCGGATCTGATAGTTGCTCTTTTGTCAATCTTTCTGGCGATGTCGCATTTTCATCATATCTTGAATATTTTAAAGTAACATTTTGATTTCCATCAATTTTATACTTTAAGCTTCCCTCAAAAAACTCTGAATCTGATTCGTCTCCATCTCTAAAACCTTTATAATCATTTTTTGTATAGTTAATTCCTATTCCAAAATCTCCTACAGAAGTTCCAAATGATACATCCCCTTTTTTAGCTCCAAAACTAGTAAATTCACTAGATATAGATCCACCTTTATATCCTACACCAGATTTAGTAATTATATTAATTACTCCTCCTCTAGTTCCGCTTCCATAAAGTATTGCTCCTCCGCCTGGAATCACTTCTATTTTTTCTATATTTTCAACTGGAACTGTATTTATAGGCATTCTTCCATGACTTGAATCTAATGATCCTGTTGAAATTCCATCAATTAAAACTTGTACATTCTCTGCTGCCTTTGTTCCCTGCCCTCTCATGTCTATAATTGGATCTTTTGGATCTCCAATTATATTTACACTTGGGACATCTCTTAAAGCATCCGATACTGATTTATAATTTTTCTCTTCAATATCTTTTGCTGTTATAACTGTAACTGTATTTGTTACAGTTCTTTGTGCTATTTCAAATCCTGTTGTTGAAATAACACTCTCATTTAATTTAACTCCTTTATTGGCTTCCTCATAGAAAAAGTCATCATTAGAATAACTTAAAGCTGTTACTAATAAACTTAATACTGCTATCTTCCTGTTCATAATTTAATCCCTCTCTAAAATTTACTTTTTGCTTCTAAAGTTCTTTTAACTACAGTAGTTAAAACCTCTCTGGATATATTATTACCCCAAAATAGACCATCACTCGTCAAATTGTAATGTGTTTCACTTTCTATTACAAACCCATCAGTCTTTAATCCAGACATTACCTCTTTAAATACTTTTTGCTCTGCAAAGTTTAAAATTTTATTAACCACATCTTTTTCAACTGTTGGGAACTGGAATAACCCATTAAATCTATCTATTCTTTGTTGATATTCACTTTTCTCAACAAACATTCCCATCTCTTTTTTCATTCTAAATATAGATATATTATCAACATTTCCACCAGCACCTACACCGATTGGGAATGTATCTCCTCCAAATGTTCTTGTTTTTATATATTTATAGTTATCTCTTCCTGCTTTAGCTATCTTAGTTAATTCTAAAACATAGTAATCGCTATCTGTTGTTAACTCTTTTACGAAAGCGTCATGTAACTCTCTTTCTCTTTTTAAATTCTCTTCAAGTTTAATCTTTTCATCTTTTATATCATGAGATAATATTGAACCTTCATGTACCATCAATGAGTAGAAACTTGAACTTCCTAAATCTAATTCTCTTATAACTCTTGCATCTTCTTTCGCATCTTCTATTGTTTGTGTTGGATGATTATATATAATATCTATACAAACCTCTCCATTAAATTTTTCCTTTAAATCTAATAGTCTATTTATAACTTCCAATTTTGTATAAGTTCTGTTATAAAACTTTCTTCCTTTATCTGAAAAACTCTGAATTCCTACAGATAATCTATTCACTCCATATTTATTCATTGTTTCAATTTTTTCAGTATTCAAGTTATGAAGTGTAGTTTCTAGAGTAAACTCATAACCTTCTTTAAACATTATATTTCTATTTACACTTTGTAATATTCTTTCTAACTGTTCATTTTTATAAACCGTTGGTGTTCCTCCACCAAAGTAAATTACATCAACACCTTTTTCCTTAAAATACCTATACTGACCATATTTATCAAACTCATGAACTAAATAATCAGCATAAGAATCTAAACTTCCATTTATTTGCTCTCTATTCAAATTACAAAAAGAACAAATTTTGTCACAATATGGTGTATGAACATATATAGCTCTTGGAACATCTTTTGGTTCTTCAGATAATTTATTTAAAAAATCATTTTCTGTTACTCTTTTTTGTGGATAATATTTTCCAATTAATCCAGTTGAATTATGATGACTTTTATGTCTAATTTCAAAACGCATTATTTAATCACTTCCCTTTAGTTTCTATATCTATCGCTGTCGCACCTGAAAGTTTTATATCAGACATTATATCCACAACATTTCCATAGTTAATACCTCTATCTGCAATTATTGCAACTCTTTTATTCTGTACTGTTAAAATAATATTTTTTAATTTTTCTGAAAGCTCCTCTTTTGTTATATGAAGCATTAAACTATCATTTTTTTTATCTATTTTTAATTTCATTTGTCCATCAATTGTAAGCAAAACTGATATTTTATCAACTGATTCTACAATCTCAGATACCTCGGATTTTGGTAAATCAATCTTCAATCCTTTCTTATCATCAAAAGTTGTTGCTACCATAAAAAATATTAATAATAAAAAAACTACGTCTATTAGCGGTGTTAAATCTGGTGTTAGCTGTTTTCTTTCATAATTCATAAATCCTTTTGACTTAAACATTTTTTTCTCTCCTACATCTTTCTCAAAATATTTATAAACTCGACAACATTCTTTTCCATATCAACCATAGCTTTTTCTATTTTCTTTTGATAAAAATTATAAAATACCAATGCTGGAATAGCTACTATCAATCCTGATGCAGTCGTTATTAAGGCTTGAGATATTCCAAATGCTAATACAGTTGGATCTCCTGCACCTTCTTTAGACATTGCTGTAAACGCTCCTATCATTCCTGTTACTGTTCCTAACAGTCCCGCTAATGGAGTAACATTTGCAGTTAATGCTAAAATCCACATGTGCTTATCTAATTTTGGCATCTCTCTCAATGCACACTCTCTAGCTTTTTCCTCTAAGTAGTCATATGTGCAACAATTCATTTTTCCACCATCATATTCAATCAAAATTGTTTTCATAACTTTTGCCGAAGTATTTTTAAATGAATCACAAACTTGAATCGCTTTTTCTCTTTCATTATTTTTTATAAATTTTTCCAAATGATTTATTAAAAGCTCTCCATTATCTTTTTCATTTTTAATGAAATAATAACCTCTTTCTAATATGACTGTAAGACCTGCTATTGAAAGAAATATTATAGCTCCCATCAATGGCCCTCCTGCTTTAATCATATCTATCATACTTTACCCCCTTTGATTTAATATTTTGATTCTCAAAGCTATTATATTTATTTTTACATAATTAGTCAATATATTTTTAATTCAAACCATTTTTTTATAAATAGTTTGATAATTCAAATATTTTTTGTTATAATTATTACGAAAAATATTTTTTTATGGAGGATTTATGAAATTTATTATTTTTTCAATTTTTTTACATATATGTGTATTTGTCTTCGGATTTTCTTTAAACAAAAATAAGAACTATGAGATTATTGAAGTTGGAAACGATACTACAATCCCTTCTATATCTGTTAATTTTAACTCTTTCCAACCTATACAAGAAGTTATTGAAGAACAAGTTTTAGAACCGATTGAAGAAAAAGTAAAAAAAGAGGTCCTAAAAAAAACAATCGAAAAAAAAATTGAAGTAACCAAAATAAAAGCTCTAAAACAAAAAAAAACTACCAAAAAAATAACTGTAGAAGCTAAAAAAATTCAAAAAAATCCAAAAATACAAGAAGATAAAATATCAGAAATACGAACTAATAACAATAATGATTTAATACAACTATCTCATGGTGTTTTTGCAGCTAAAAATCAAGGTATTGAAGGTTTAAAATATTCTTTTATCTCTCAACCTGATCCAGAATATCCTTTAGCTGCTAAAAGAATTAGTTACAACAAAGAAATTTCTATTAAAGTCAGATTTCTTATTGGATTTAAAGGAGAAGTTGAAGAAGTAAAATTTTACAATGATAAAGATAACTTAGGTTTCCAGAATGAAGTACAAAAAACTTTAAAAAAATGGAAAGTTACTCCTGTCACACTAAATAACAAACCAATAAAACTCTATTTTTATAAAGAGTTTAAATTTAATCAAAAATAACTAGGAGGATTTAAATTTTATGAAAATACTTATTACTTATTCATCTCAAACTGGAAATACCCAGAAAATTGCTAAATCTATACATTCAGCTATTCCCGAAGCTGATATTTTATCAGTATCTGAAATTATTAATTTAGATTATGATTTGATCTTTATTGGAGGATGGATTGATCGAGCTACTTTTGACGAAACAACACTTACTCTTGCTAAACAAATTTTTGATAAAAACGTTGCATATTTCTTTACTTTAGGTGCTTATCCAGATTCTGACCACGCTAAAGACTGCATTAATAACATTAAAAATCTATTGAAAGAAAATAATAATCATGTTATAGGTGGATATTTTTGCCAAGGAGCAATTGCTCCCAAATTAATTGCTTGGTTTTCCACTTTGACTTCTGATCATAAAATGGCTCCAAGTGAGGAAAGAATAAAAAGATGGGAAGATGCCAAATCACATCCAAACAAAGAAGATTTAAAAAAATCTAAAGAATTTGCTTTATCTATTTTGAACAAACTAAATCAAAACAAATAAAAAATGAAGAGCTGAGCTCTTCATTTTTTATAAACTTTTAAAACTTTCTAGACACTCTTTAATCAGTTCTTTTTTTTCATCTCTTGGAACATATATTGCAAATATTTCATTTTCGTCATCTCCAAAGAATTTAATAGAATAACTTTCTCTTCCAAACATAATATCCTTAACTAAAAATACTTCTTTTATTTTATCAACACTTAGATGACCTCCTATAGAAGAAGTTTTATCATGGAAATTTAAATAACCGTGTGCATAAAATCCACTTGGAAATTTATCTTTTATCTCTAATACAAAACTTGGTGTTACAATTAATAGAAATACCTTTTCCCAACTTCTTAAAACTTCAAACAATTTATCCAATTTAGAAATATCATACTTTTTTACAGTTGAAGCATTTCGTAATACATCTATCATTCGAACATCTAACTCTACTGTTACTTTATTTAAAGATACATTATCACCACTTAAAAGAATGCTTTCTATTCTACCCTTCATTAAATTCCTCCCACACTAATTATGTGACTAGAATATATATCATTATAAACATTTTGTCAATCAAATATTTTTTAAATAGTCTATTAATTTCATGTTATCATCAAAATTTACCACATCAATTTTTAAATTTTCTCCTAAATTTTCCAAATCTTTATATAATTTTCCAAATGTAATTATTTCAATACACATTGTTAACTTATATCTTGTATCATCACTTAAATTAGTTTCAACAATTGAAACATACTCTAGCTTCTTTAACTCTTGGAGTATGTTTTTACTTAATTCTAAAGGAATTTTTAATTCTTGAGACAGTTCTAAGAATGTTATAGGAGGTGCATTATCTAAATAATTTTTTACTAAAAATAACAAAGCTTTTTTTGTAACTAAATACTTTGATTTAAAGTTTATTTTTTTTATATCTTCTATTTTTCCTAAACTTTCTCTATTTTGTAAAATATAAGAAAAATGTGCTCCAATCAATATTAAAAACCATACAATTTTTAACCATATCAACGATAACAATAAAACTGAAAAACTTCCATATATTTTGTTATATGTTGCAATTACAATTTGTAGTTTTACTAATAACATATTGCTCTGATTTAATAAAAATGAAACTACAAAGCTACTCCAAACAGTTGGAATTAAAGAAACTTTTGTATTTGGCAAAATAGTATAAAAAAATATAAAGAATATCCACAAAGCTAAATATGACGCTAATAAATATATTATATGTTGCATATATAAAAATTCAATTTTAAGATTATTTAAAAGATTTGCTCCAATTACACTTATTGGCAACATAAAAAAAACTAATAAATAGTCACTAATCTTTCTAAAAAACCCTCTGGTTTCGTTTATTCCCCAGATACTATTTAATGCTTTTTCAATCACTGAAAATGTAGAAATTATAACCCAGACTAATGATAAAAATCCAGCTCCTGCAATAACACCACTTCTAGTTTTTTGTAATAAATTTTGGGCTATTTCTAAAATAAGTTCGATTGTTTCTTCATTTAAAGGTGAGCTATCTGTTAATTGCTTTAAATAATAACTGTCAATTCCAAACCAACGTCCTATGCTAAAAACTATTGCTAAAATAGGTATAAAAGATAATATTGTAAAATAGCAAAGTGTACTCGCCCACAAATTTGAATTTGAACGTTTATAATTTTGAAAAGCACCTTTCATCTGGCTATAAAAATGTGTTAATTGAAGTTCGATTATATAACTTTTTATTTTTTTCATCATCGGACATCCTCCTGAAGTATTTTTTCATTCTTTTTATCTGTTTTATATCTTTGTATGCTAAGATTATTTCAAAAAAAAAATAAAAAACCTTTAAAAAATTTTTTTTAAAGGTTTTTTATTTTTTTACAGAAGAATAATTATTTTATTACTAGCACTTTTACTTATTATCTATAAACTTTAGACACAAAATTTTTCTAAAAAGTTTTAAGTTTTTTTATTGTATCGATAACTGTTCCATCTCTATACTCTATAACTGCAACAATTTTTTCTAAAAATTGCACATTTTTTTCTTCACCAGTCATATTTTTAGATATTTCTCTCAATTCGTCTATTGTTTTTATTGGTAGTTTTGAATTTTTAAATTTCTTTATCAAATCAATTCTTAAAGGATTTATAGCAATTCCTCTTTCTGTGACCAATATATCCACTGTTTCTCCAGGTGTTGTTATTGTTGTCACTCTATCTTTTACAACTGAAATTCTAGAATTTACAAGTTGAGATACTATTATACATAACTTTGACCCTGCCGCAGTATCTGAATGCCCTCCAGATCCACCCATTATAACTCCAGTAGAACCTGTTGTTACATTGACATTAAAATTCGTATCAATTTCTGTCGCTCCTAATATCACTACATCTAACTTATCTACAACAGCACCTTTATTATTTATATTTGCATACATCGAAGCTGACATTGTTATATGAGCAGAGTTTTCTTTGGCAGATTTTATTGCTTCTAAATCAAAACATTGCACGTCAAACAAAGCTTTAAACAACCCCTCTTTGTACATATCCACAAGATACCCAGTTATTCCTCCAGATGCAAAACTTCCACATATCTCTTTCAGTTTCATTATATTTTTCAATTGCGCTGCTACTGCTAGTGATATTCCTCCTGCACCAGTTTGGAAACTCATTCCATTTTTTAAATATCCAGATTCTTCAATAAATTTAGCTGTTAAATCTGCAACTTTTAATCCTATTGGATTTTTAGTTATTTGCGTAGTCCCCGATACAATTCCTTTCGGATTACCTATTTCCTCAACTACTAAAACATAATCTATTTTCGTTTGATTTATTTCTATTGTGGTATTTGGATACTGAACCAAATTATCAGTTATTGCGACTACTACATTTGATAGCTCAGCATCAGTATGTGCATATCCCAATGCTCCACAAGCTGATTTTCCATCTACTCCATTTATATTTCCATACTCATCACTAGTTGGAGCTGCTATAAAAGCTATGTCTATATTTCTCTCTCCAGACTCAAATATTCTTGCTCTCCCTCCATGCGTGTGCATAATTGCTGGTTTATTTAATTTACCATCAGATATTGCTTCTGCTACTGGCCCTGATATATAAGCTGAATATATTTGTGTTATAACTTTATTTTCTATCATTTTTACTAAATTCTTATGACACGGAAAAATAGAACTTGCAGCTAGAGTTATGTCCTTATAACCTCTTTTATATATTTCCTCCATAACCATATTTAAAACATAATCCCCATTTCTTAAATGATGATGAAAAGATACAACCATTCCATCTTTTAACGGTAATACATCCATTAACTTTTCAAAATCTTTGTACAATTTACTTTCTTCTTTCATTAATTTTTTAAAATAAAAATCTTTTTTTACACTTCCACTTTTATTAGAAAGATATCCTTCGTATTGTTTTACTTTTCCATAACCTTCTATAAATTCAGGAACATCTCTTCCTAAAATATTTTTCATGAATCCCTCCTGTAGTTCTATTCAATCAATCTAACAAACCTATAATTTCAGCAACTTCTAAAATTTTAAAAGCTCTATTTATAACTGGAAGATCTACCATTTTTCCATCTAAAGAAAAAACACCAAGTCCATTCTTTTCAGCTTCTTCTTTTTCAATCATGACTCTTTGTGCGTAGTTTATCTCTTGTTTTGTTGGAGAGTAAACTTCATGAATCTTATCTATCTGCCTTGGATTTATTGCCAATTTTCCTGTAAATCCTAACATTTTAGCTTTTTTAGAATCTATTTCTAAACCTTCATAATCATTTGTATCTGTAAAAGGTGTGTCTATAATATCTATTTTAAAAGCTTTACAAATATTTATTAATTTTGTTCTAGCATAAAACAATTCATCTGAACCTTTTGTTCTCTTAACCCCTAAATCAGCTGCTAAATCTTCTCCACCTAACAATACTGCTTCAATTCTATTTGATACTCTTATTGTTTCAGAGGCTGTTTCTACCCCGTAGGCTGTTTCTACTAGTGCATGAATTTTTATTGTTCCAATTTCAATACCTTCTTCTTTTTCAATTCTCTCTAATTCTTTTTCTAAAACAAGCATATCTTCTGGAGTTGCTTTTGGTAAAAGAATTGCATTTGGTTTTAATCGAGCTATTACATCTATATCGTTCATAGCAAATGGAGTTGAAAGTGGATTTATTCTTACCACTAACTCTGTATCACCATATTCTATTGTTTTCATAGCTTCTTTTATCAACATTCTTGCTGCATCTTTCTCTGTTAATGCTACAGCATCCTCCAAATCAAATATAACTGAATCAGCACCGAAAACATCAGCTGTTTGAAGCATTCCTGGGTTGTTACCTGGCATAAATAACATCGTTCTTCGTAACCTCATATTAGCACCCCACCGCTCTTAAAACTGCTGTTTCTACTCTAGCTCTTATTGTATAATCAAGTGCACCTTTATCTTGTGCTTTTATCAACACCGATGTAATTCCCATCTCTTTTATTTTATTTTCAATTACTTCCTTTATATGATTTCCAAATTGTTTTTGAACTACACTTTCTAACTCTACTTCTATTCCATTTTCTCCAGGACTCAAAATTATAAATATATCATTAGATTCTAATGTGCCACATTTAGATACTTTCTCTATTAACATTTTCCACCTCTTATTTTTTCTGTAAAATGAAGGAAAAGGTAGGATCAATCCCTACCTTTTCCAGAATTAAAGTCTATTACTTTCTTCTGTTTACTAGAGCTTCTACTCTACTCATTTCATTAAACACTATCATATATCCTTCGTCAACACCCATTCCTGGTTTCGCTAAAACTTGTAAAGCACCACAAGCCATAGCTATATTTGTAGTTACTTCTGCTGACCTATTAGTCTCATTACAAGTTCCACCAGAATAAGATCCAATTCCTACTTTATTACAATAAAGTATTGACTCTGCTATATTATTTATCCCACCTAAATCTGGAGTTTTTATTTGTACAACATGTCCAGCTTTTGCATCAGCAAATGCAACTATATCTTCATAAGTATTACACCATTCATCAGCAACAAGCTCTATCCCCATATTTCTTCTATCTACTTCAGCTGTTAGTGCTGCTAAAGCTTCTATCTGTTTATCTCTATCATCAACATCCATAGGACCTTCAATTCTTAATTTAAATGGTTTTGCCGCATCGACAAGTGTTTGTAAATAATCTGCCATTTTTGTATTATCACAATTAAAAATTGTACCTATTGTTCCATAAACATCAATATGTAAAATTGGTGTGTAATCTTTAGAATCTCTTAAATGTATTATTCTATCTTTTAACCACCCCACATATTCTAATAATAATTCTCCATTTTTACCCAATTTTGTTTCAACATGGTTTATCAAAGCATGAGGTAAAACATCCGCTGATTTTATAATCATCTTATCAGCATTTTCATATCTATTATCTCCAGATTGAGTAAATATTGGTCTTTTTGAAATTTTTAAACCTGTATCATAATCTTTTTGAATAACTTCAGCCATTGTAACTTTTCTATTTTTTGCTACTGCATCTAATAACGCTTGAGTAATTCCATATCTAATTGCAGTATGTAATCTTTTCCCATCTATTAGCATTTTATCAAATTCTTCTGCTAGATTTTTGAAGTTATTTAACTCTTTTCCAATTAACTTTGGAGCAATCTCTTTTTCAATTACAGGAATAAAATCTTTAGCTAAAAATAATGGATCTCTTCCTCCCGCACCTGAGTATTGAACCGCTGCACAATCACCAAAAGCTACTTGACCATCCTCTAATATTAATTGAACTGATATTGCTTCTCCTGCTTGTCTTATTGAAGTAAATCCATCTGTAACTGGTTCACCTACATAAGCAAAGCCATCATGAGCTGCTCCATTTTTGATAGCTTTTTGATCATCAAAATAAAACCCTGTTTTTCCCACTGAACAAACTACATCAACTATTCTCATTTTAACCCCTCCTAAAATCTCTTCGTTTTTTATTTTATTTCTGGTCTTCCTATTAATTTCCCTTTTCCTACGGCAAAAATATCATCCACTGTCATTTGGAAACTTATCTCTCTATTTTCAAATTTTGCTCTCTCTTCTAATTTTGCAATATGGAATGCTTTTATTTCCTCTGATAACGGAAGATTTCCAGCATTTAAATATCTAATCATCCCTTCGTTATCTCTAGCAGGTAGCATTTTTCCAGCATTATATTTTGATGGTGCAAACGGAACATCTATTACACCTTGCTCAAAAGCTTTAACTGTTCCAACTGCTAAATCTCCTTTTCCTAACTCTAATACTTTATCTATAATTTGTTTAACTTCTGTTTTTATCATTTTCTTTTCAAATTTTACTTCTTCTGAATCTGGTAATCTTTGCGATCTCAATAAATTCAAAACCATTTTCGTTGCTTTAATTCCCATTGCGTTAGCTTCTTTAGTTGGTACTCCTATTGCTTCGTGAGGTGTTTTTACAATAACTTTTGTTGCACCTGCTAACGCTGCTGCTGAAGCTCCATTCGAAATAACTCCAAAGGCCTTTGATTCATCTTCTGGGAATCCCCCCATCCACTGATGAAATACTGATGTTAGTTTCATATCTTTATACCCAAACTCTTCACAATACTCTTCTGCTTGTTCCATCATAGATCTTACAGCTGCAACGTCTTGAATTAAGTTTCCACATTGCCCATATCCTAAAGTTATATTTTTAACTCCTTGTTCAGCTGCCAACAAACACTCTATGATTTGAACAGCATTTGATATTGAAGGTGGAACTAAAGTTCCTGTCAATGGTCCAAAAGGCTCTCTATTTATAGATACACCTTGCTCTTCATACCAACCAACAAGTCTATCACAATATTGCCAATCTCTAATTGTTTGCTCTAAAGTTACAGATTTTGCATATGGAATGTTATAAGATATTCCTCCACCCTCATTAGATGTATATCCAGCAGCCAACATAATCTCTGATAATAATCTTGCATCAGGTGTTCCATGTCTCAACTGTAATGGTAAATTTACAGCTTCTACAACTTCTCTACATCCTTTGACACCATGGTTTACTCCTGGAAATCCATTTAATAAAGACCTTCCTTCTTTTTTAGATTCTTCTATTCCTTTTTGACAATTTTCATATTTATTCTGTCTTGTATAAGAATCTATTGTTGAAGGTAACAAATCTGCTCCTCCTTCCACATCTAAAAAATTTAACAATTCAATTTGCTGTTCAACTAAAGCTACTCCAGCTCTCGGTTGAGCTAAAGTTATTTTCTTTTCTTTTGCATCTATTAATTTCTTAGCAAAATTTTTATGATCTGGTAAGTTTTTATGATAAGCAACAGCTTCTTCTAAATTTACTTCTTTTCCTGTTGGCCATTGTTTTAAAACTTCCTCTCTTATTTTAAAGAACTCTTCTTCAGTCCATTTTTCAAATTTCAAATTCATTTTGAACTCCTCCTTAATTACTATACTTCAATTAAATATTTTTTCATCATTTTCACTGCTAAGTCTGGTTTTTTTTGAGCAAGCAATCCCATTGCAGATAAAACATATGTTTTATCAATTAAATATTTTGGATTTTCTGGTTTTAAATATATTGGTTCATTTTTATTAAATTTCCCAGCTTCTAAAATACCTTTTGGATTTTTACTATGAACAATAACTCCACCTGTACCTATTATAAAAGGTGCATTTAACAAATCTTTTCCACTTTGATTAAACATAGTTCCCATTGGAGTGTAAATAGATTCTAAAAATCCGCAATGTCTAGTCATCGATAATTCTGTAGCTGCTTTTGCCATGGCTTCATCAAAAATAATTTCCTCTTTTGTTTCTGGAATCATCTTAACATTTTCATATCTATAATTAGACATACCTTTTATATCCCATTTTTTATCTATATCATTTAAATAATTTCTTATTTTTTTACTTCCTGCTGCTTCGAGCAAAGAAACTGCTGAATATCTCATTCCAAGATCACCCTCTACAGTTCTTTTTGATACTGGATCTTCCAAACCTTTTAATAACACACCTGGTTTAGAAGGCTCTCCTTTTCCAATTGAATGTATATCTGTAGTAGCTCCTCCAATATCTACAACTATTAAATCTCCAATTCCATCTTCCTCATTAGTTCCTTCCGAAAGTAATTCTGCTGCTTTTAATACAGCTGCTGGGGTTGGCATCAAAATTCCACTTATGAAATCTTCTGCACCTTTCATTCCTTTAGCTTCTATTATTTTACTCATAAAAACTTTCCGAATCTCTTCACGAGCGGGTTCAACATTTAACTTGTTTATTTTAGGCATCACATTCTCTGTTAAATAATAATCTATATTCGCTTCCGAAAATATTTCCTCTATAATATCTGCGACAGCTTTATTCCCAGCAATTATAACAGGAGTCTTTATTTTATGCTCAACAAGCAATCGAGCATTATGAATTATGCAATCCTTATTTCCACCATCTGTTCCGCCAGCTAAAAGAATTATATCTACAGAAGAGTTTTTTATCTCTTCTACTTCACGAGAGTTTAATTCATAAGAATATGTTTTTATAACTCTTGCTCCTGCCCCCAAAGCAGCTTTCTTTGCTGCTTCAGCTGTTAATTCTGGTACTAATCCAATTGCTACCATCTTTAATCCGCCAGCAGCTGAAGAACATGCAATTTTTTCTATAAATTCAATTTTTTCTATCGATATATTTTTCTCTATTTCTATTATAAGTTTTTGATAAGCATTATTAAAACCTATCATTATATCGTCATCAACTGTTGTTATATCTTTAGCAGTGGCTAATATTTTTTCACCCTCTAAATCTATCGCTACTAACTTTGTATATGTACTACCAAAATCTATTGTTAGATAACACTTCATAGATATCATCTCTTTTCTTCAATTTTTTATATTGTTTTAAGCAATCCTAAATCTCGTTTTAAATCTTCAGTTGTAAATTCGATAGGAGTTCCTGGTTTATAAACTCTATCAAATCCCATATCTTTAAATCTTTTTTCCACACTTGACCAATCTTGCTTACCAACAACAATATTTCCACCAACATAGAGTAATATATCTTTTAATCCTACCTCTTCACATTTTTTTCTCATATCTTGACAATCTAATTCTCCGTGACCATATAAAGAAGAAACTATTATTGCATCAGCTTCTGTTTCTATAGCAGCATTTATAAAATCCATTTGCGGAGATAAAACACCTATATTTACAACTTCAAATCCATTAGTTTCTAATACGTGATTGATAATTTTATTTCCAACAGCATGACAATCTGAACCTATTACACCTATAATCACTTTTTTACCATTTTTCATATTTTACACCTCACTATTTATAAAACATTTTATTTTTAAACTTTATAACTATATTATATACACTATGTTTGTAAAAAAAACAACAAAAATAAAAAGTTTATATATAAAGCTCGTACTTTATTTATTAAGTATATATTTAATTTTTATAAATTTAACCTGTTTTTTCTCTCTTAATTACTTCTATTTATCCTATATAGAATACGATGATTTCATTGATTTTTTTTTATAATCATGCTATACTTTAGTTGGATAATTTATACTAGAGCTGAAAAGAGTGGGGAAATCCCACTCTTTCTTTATAGTTTTTATTTGGAAAGAGGTGATATTATGATAAAACTTGATAAAAGAGAAATGGAAGAAACTCTTTTAAAAATAGAAAAGGTAGTTCTTCCAGCTATCGAAAAAAGAGAAGTTGAGCTTGTTGATCTAGAATATATTCAAGAAGGTGGATATCTTTATGTGCGTGTATTTATAGAAAGACCAGAAGGTGATATTTCTCTTGAAGACTGTAAAAGTCTTAGTAATGAAATCGATGAAACTATCGATGCTTTAATCCCACACAAATTCTTCTTAGAGATTTCTTCACCTGGAATTGAAAGACCTCTAAAAAAAGAGAGTGATTTCGTAAGATTTAAAGGTGAGCAAATCAAAGTTAGCTTAAAGCATAAACTTAATGATAACAAGAATTTTGAAGGTATTATTGAAGATTTTAAAGACGAGACACTTTTCCTAGATATAAAAGGACAAACTCTTGAAATACCTTTCAAAGAGATTAAAAAAGCAAATATTGTCTTTAATTTTAGTGATATTTAATTATTTATTTAGTTATAGTTAGGAGGAAAAAACCATTATGAAAAGTAAAGATGGAAAAATCTTTTTAGAAGCTTTAGAACAGCTTGAAAAAGAAAAAGGAATAAACAAAGAGAGTCTTCTTGAGGCTGTAGAACAAGCTATGCTTGCTGCTTATAAAAAGCACTATGGAGAAGAAGAGCATGTTGAGGTAGAAATCAATAGATCAACTGGTGAAGTTAAAGTTTTTGAAATAAAAACTGTTTCTACAACAGAATCTTTATATGATGCTGCTCTTGAAGTTTCTTTAGAAGATGCTCTTGAAGCAGGTCATAGAAGAGCTAAAGTTGGTGACGTTATAAAACTTGAAGTTAACTGTGAAGAATTTAGAAGAAACGCTATTCAAAATGGAAAGCAAATTGTTATACAAAAAGTTAGAGAAGCTGAAAGACAAAATATATTTGACAAATTCAAAGATAAAGAACATGACATTATGAGTGGTGTTATTAGAAGAATTGATGAAAAAAGAAATATATTTATTGAATTTGATGGATGTGAAGCTATTCTTGCAACTACAGAGCAATCTCATTCTGACGTTTATAGAGTTGGTGAAAGAATTAAAGTTTATGTTGCTGAAGTTGAAAAAACAAACAAATTCCCTAAAATCATAATTTCTAGAAAAAACGAAGGGCTTCTTAGAAAGTTATTTGAATTAGAAATCCCTGAAATTGCTGACAAAACTATAGAAATCAAATCTTTAGCTAGAGAAGCAGGTTCAAGAGCTAAGGTCGCTGTTTTCTCTTCTGATGAAAATATCGATACTGTTGGAGCATGTATTGGACAAAAAGGATTAAGAATTAGAAATATTGTTAACGAACTAAATGGTGAGAAAATTGATATCGTTATTTGGAAAGAAGATATAAAAGAGTTTGTTTCTGCTGTTCTTAGCCCTGCTAAAGTTATTAGTGTTGAAGTTCTTGAAGAAGGTGTTACTGCTAGAGTTCTAGTTGAAAACTCTCAATTATCTTTAGCAATCGGTAAAAATGGACAAAACGCTAGACTTGCTGCTAAATTAACTGGTATGAGAGTAGACATTAAAACTGTTGATTCTTCTGTATCAGAAAATGGAAAGAATAATGAAGTTCTAGATGAGGAAGAAAATGCCTAATACTATTACTGAAAGAACTTGTGTTGTTTGTAAGGAAAAAAAAGAAAAAAGTGATTTGTTTAGAATTGCTAAAATAAGTGAAATCAATTATTCATTTGATGAAAAGCAAAAGCTTCAATCTAGAGCAATCTATGTTTGCAAGACCCACGAATGCATAAAAAGAATTTCTAAAAATAAAAAATACAATCTAAAAATTGAAGACTTACTTATAATGGTAAATCTTCTAAAAAAACAATCTAAAGATTACTTAAATATTTTAAAAGCAATGAAAAATTCTGAACATTTAACTTTTGGTATAAATATGGTTATGGAAGAGATTCAGCATATTCACTTCCTTATAATAGCTGAAGATATCAGTGAGAAAAATGATAAAAAGTTAATTGCAAAAGCAAAAGAACTCAATATCCCTTATGCTCATTTTGGAGATAAAGCACAACTTGGTGAAATTTTTAATAAAGATGAAATTAATGTTATTGCTATAAAAAATAAAAGAGTTGCTAGAGGTATAACAGAATAGACTATTTAAAAATAATTTTTTAGATATTTTAAACAATGTTGACATTGATGTATGGTCACATCTAGCTTTGATTAAATGTTTTTCATATAATCATGCTAAAAAAATGATAATGTTGTTTCTAACAATGTTTGTATATAGGAGGAAACAATGAAAAAAACTATGGATTTTAATGAGACAGATAACTCAACAGTAGAAACTACATCTACTAAAAAAAATAAAAATAAAAATAAAAATACTGTTGAAACTTCATCAGATGAGGTTAAAACTAAAAAGAAAAGAAAAGGAAGAAGAGCTGACTTTATTGTAAACAAAGTCGAGCAAGGTCCTCAAATAATTGAAGAAGATGGAATAAAAATAATCAAAATTAGAGGTGAAATTACTTTAGGTGATTTTGCTGATAGATTGGGTGTTCCAAGTTCTGAGCTTATCAAGAAGCTTTTCTTAAAAGGTCAAATGTTAACAATAAATACAACTATCTCATTAGAATTAGCTGAAGAGTTAGCTGATGATTATGAAGCTATGGTTGAACTTGAAGAAGAAATTCAGTTAGATTTTGGAGATAAATTTGCTCTTGAAATAGTTGATAAAGCTGATGAATTAATTGAAAGAGCTCCTGTTATAACAATCATGGGACACGTTGACCATGGTAAGACATCTTTACTAGATGCTATCAGAACAACTGCTGTTGCTGATGGAGAAGCTGGAGGAATTACTCAAAAAATAGGTGCTTACCAAATTACTAAAGCTGGTAAAAAAATAACTTTCGTAGACACTCCTGGACATGAGGCGTTCACTGATATGAGAGCTAGAGGAGCACAAGTTACTGATATAGCTATATTAGTTGTTGCTGCTGATGATGGTGTTATGCCACAAACTATAGAGGCTTTATCACATGCTAAAGCTGCAAAAGTGCCTATTATCGTTGCTATCAATAAAATTGATAAAGAGGGTTCAAATCCTATGAGAATTAAACAAGAGCTTATGGAGCACGGTTTAGTTTCTATTGAGTGGGGAGGAGACACAGAGTATGTTGAGGTTTCTGCTAAAGCTAGATTAAACTTAGACAACTTATTAGATACAATTTTAATTACTGCTGAAATTTTAGAATTAACAGCTAACCCTAAGAAAAGAGCTAAAGGTATAGTTTTAGAATCTAGATTAGATCCAAAAGTTGGACCTATAGCGGATATTTTAATCCAAGAGGGAACTTTAAAAATTGGTGAAGTTATTGTTGCTGGAGAAACTATGGGTAAGGTTAGAGCATTAATTAATGACTCGGGATCTAAGGTTCAATATGCAAGTGTTTCTCAACCGATAGAAGTTATTGGATTTAACCATGTTCCATCTGCTGGAGATACATTCTACGTTATCCAAAATGAACAACATGCTAAGAGAATTGTAGAAGAAGTTGCTAAGCAAAGAAAGATTTCTGAAGTTACTAGAAAATCTATTTCACTTGAAACTTTATCTCAACAAATGGATCATGCCAACATAAAAGAACTTAATTTAATATTAAGAGCTGACTCTAGAGGATCTGTTGAAGCTTTAAGAGATTCACTTTTAAAACTTTCACACCCTGAAGTTATGGTTAACATAATTCAAGCTGCATCTGGAGCTATTACAGAAGGTGACGTTAAACTTGCTGAAGCTTCAAATGCAATCATTATCGGATTTAATGTTAGACCTACAACAAAAGCTTTAAGAGAAGCTGACACTTGTGGTGTTGAAGTTAGAACATCTAATATCATATACCATATTACAGAAGATATTGAAAAGGCCTTAACTGGAATGCTTGATCCTGAATTCAAAGAGATGTACTCTGGAAGAATTGAGATCAAAAAAGTATTCAAAGTTTCTAAAGTTGGAAATATTGCTGGATGTGTTGTTGTTGATGGTAAAGTTAGAAAAGAATCAAATATTAGAATCTTAAGAAACGGTGTTATTGTTTATGAGGGTAAATTAAATACTCTGAAAAGATATAAAGACGACGCTAAAGAAGTTGTTGTTGGTCAAGAATGTGGTTTAGGAATTGAAAACTTTAACGATATTAAAGATGGAGATATTGTAGAGGCATTCGATATCATAGAAGTTAAAAGAACTCTAAAATAAAAGTAGGTGATTTAATATGAATAAAAAAAGATTGGCTGCAATCGAGAAAGAAGTTTCTAGAGTTATCTCTAAAGCTCTCTTTGGGGAAATTAAAAATCCAAAATTAAAAAAAGCTATGATTTCTATTACTAGTGTAAAGATTACTGATGATTTAAAATTTGCAGATTTGTTTTTCAGTATTATGCCAGTAGCTGGTACAACAATTAATACAAAAGAAGTTTTAGAAGGGTTAAATGAAATTAAAGGTTTTCTTAGAAAAAGAGTATCTGAAGAACTAGCCTTAAGATATACTCCTGATTTAAGAATGAAGCTGGATGATACAATAGAACACGCTATTAAAATCTCCCAGTTACTTGATAGTTTAAAAGGATAATTTATGCACTGGGAATATAAAACAGTATCTGAAAATCTTATTGAAACTAAGGCTAGTCAATGGAACGTTTCTAAATTTTTAGCTACTTTACTTTTAAAAAAGGGCTTTTTAGAAAAAGATGATATTGAGAATTTTCTCAATCCATCTATTAACAAATTTAGAAATCCTTTTGATTTTGAAATGATGGGTAGCGTTGTAAAAAAAATAATTTCTGCTAAAGAAAATAGTGAAAAAATATTTATTTACGGTGATTATGATGTTGATGGTATTACTGCCGCTATCTTTCTTGTATTAGCTTTCAGAGAAATTGGAATTGATGCTGATTACTATATCCCTAATCGAATGGATGAAGGATATGGTCTTAATAAAAAAACAATAGACCATATCCATAAAAAATCTGGAAAATTAGTACTTACTGTAGATACTGGTGTTAATTCCTTCGAAGATGTTGAATATGCTCGTAACCTTGGTATTGAAGTTATTGTTACCGATCACCACAAAAGTGTTAAGAACGATGAAGAGGATAATATTCTCTTCATCAATCCAAAACTGAGTGATAATTATAAATTTAAATTTTTATCTGGTGCTGGTGTAGCTTTAAAAGTTGCTCAAGGAGTTTATACTCATTTAAATGAAGATTTCTCTAAACTTTATCAATTTATGGATATTGTAATGATTGGAACCGTCGCAGATGTTGTTCCTATGTTTGATGAAAATAGAATTATTATAAGTAAAGGACTTGAAACTCTTAAAAATACAAAAATTAAAGGCTTGGTCTACCTAGCAAAATACTTGAAGCTTTATAATAAAGATATAAGTACTACAGATATCAGCTATTTTGTCTCTCCATTGATAAATTCTTTAGGTAGACTTGGAAATTCAAAATTAGGAGCTGATTTTTTTGTTAAAACTGATGATTTTGAAATATACAATATTATTGAAGAGATGAAAAAAGCGAACAAACAAAGAAGAGAACTTGAGAGAATGATATTTGACGAAGCTAATAAAATGATTCAACAGAAAATAGACAAGAATGAATTAAAATATATTTTTGTCGCTTCTGAAAGATGGCATCCAGGTGTTATTGGTGTTGTTGCTTCTCGGTTGAGTGTGAAATATAACCTTCCTGTTGCAATGATTTCTTTGAAAGATGGTATTGCTAAAGCTTCATGTAGAAGTATTCTCGGTGTAAATATTTTCAACATACTAAAACTTATTGAAAATAAATTAATCCGTTTTGGTGGACATGATCTTGCTGCTGGATTTATAGCAAATGAAACTGACCTTCCTGAAATAGAACTGCTTTTTCAAAGAGAAATTAAAGTCCACGAACACAATATAAATCAACCTCAATCCATAGAGATTGATTTAGAATTATCAATAGATAAAATTAATAAAAATAAAATTAATGATATAAAGAAATTAGGTCCATTTGGCCTTGGAAATAAGCATCCCTATTTTATTGATAGTGGAGTTAAAATTATAGATCCAAAGTTTTTTGGTATTGAAAATAGGCACTTTAATGGTTTCCTATTAAAAAATGGAAAAACTTATCCTTTAGTAGCTTTTGATTTAAGTTCTAAATTAATTCAAAATAGTAAAAACACTGTTTATGATATAGTTTATTATCCTGAAAAAATTGTGAATAGAGGAGAAGAATATTATCAATTTCGTTTAAAAGATCTTAAATCTTATAAGATTTAAGATTTTAATATATACATAACTTGAGGAGGAAATGATGAAACACGAATTAAAAAAAATTGAACACTCTGCAGTTGAAATCAAAATCACTTTAACTACTGAAGAGTTAGCAACACTGAAATCTGAGGTTATTAAAACTTTAGCTACTAAAGTTGAGGTTCCTGGATTTAGAAAAGGACATGCACCATTAAACAAAGTTGAGGCTGGTTTCGCTGACGCTATTAAAGAAGAGGTTGTTGAATCTACTCTTAAAGCAAACTTTGATAAAATCGTTTCTGAAGAGAAAATTTCTCCAGTAAGTTTCATTTATGATCTTGTTGCTGATATGAAAGAAACTCTTGAAATAACTTTTAAAATTGATGTTTACCCTGAAATAACTTTAGGAGAATACAAAGGTTTAGAAGTTGAAAAAGAAACTTTCGAAATGACTGAAGAGCTTTTAAATAAAGAAATTGAAAATATTTTAACTTCTAAAGCTAAATTAGAAGATGCTACTGAAGGACAAAAAGCTGAAATGGGTAATACTGTTGATCTTGCTTTTGAAGGATTCGTTGATGGTGTTCCTTTCGAAGGTGGAAAATCTGATTCTCACCAATTAAAATTAGGTTCAAAAATGTTTATTGATACATTTGAGGAGCAATTAGTTGGATACACTGTAGGACAAGAAGGAGAAATCAATGTTACTTTCCCTACTGAATATCATTCTGAAGCTCTAGCTGGGAAACCTGCTACTTTCAAAGTGAAAATAAATTCTATTAAAACTTTAGCTGCTCCTGCATTAACTGAAGAGTTTGCTATTGAAGCTGGATTTGAATCTATTGAAGATTTAAAAGCTAAGAAAACTGCTGAAATAATAACTAAAGAAGAAGCTAGAGTTCAAAACAATTTTGTTGGAAAATTAGTTCAAAAACTAGTTGCTGATTCTAAAGTTGAAGTTCCTAAATCTATGGTAGTTAAAGAAGTTGAAAACAGAATGGCTGAAATGAATCAACAATTAGCTATGCAAGGAATGGATATTGATCAATACTTAAAAATGACAGGTATGACTAAAGAGCAAGCTTTCAATCAAATCGCTCCAATGGCTCATAATAAAGTTCAAGTTGACATCATTTTAGAAGCTATTGCTAAAGCTGAAAATCTTGAAGTTACTGCTGACGAATTAAATACAAAAGTTGAAGAAATTGCTAAAATGTACGGAATGACTAAAGAGCAATTAGAAGCTGAATTAGTTAAAAATTCTAATTTAGAAGAATTCACTCATAGCTTAAAAACTGAGAACTTATCTCAAAAAGCTATTGAAATAATTCTAAGCAACGCAAAATAATAGATAATACATATTGAGTAGAGTTAATCCTCTACTCAATACTATTTTAAAAAATTAATGTTAAATACCTAATTGTTTTAAGTATTTAACTTTAAATTTTTAAAGTAAGTTTTTTAAAGGAGGGATAAAATGTATAGTCCAACAGTTATTGAAAATACAGGAAAAGGTGAAAGAGCTTATGATGTCTTTTCTAGACTTCTTAAAGATAGAATTATATTCTTAGGTAGTGAGATTGATGATCAAATAGCAAATGCAATTGTTGCTCAACTCCTATTTCTAGAAGCTGAAGATCCTAATAAAGATATAATAATGTATATAAATAGTCCTGGAGGTGTTATAACTTCTGGTATGGCAATATATGATACTATGAACTATATTAAACCTGATGTACAAACAGTTTGTATTGGGCAAGCTGCAAGTATGGGCGCTCTATTACTTTCAGCGGGAGCTAAAGGAAAGAGATATTCACTTGAAAATTCTAGAATTATGATTCACCAACCTCTTGGTGGTGCTAGAGGACAAGCTACTGATATTGAAATTCAAGCTAAAGAGATTTTAAGAATGAAAGATTTAACTTCTAAAATCTTAAGTAAAAATACAAATAAATCAGTTGAAGAAATTATAAATTCAACTGAAAGAGATAATTTTATGAGTGCTGAGGAAGCTAAAGAATTTGGTCTGATTGATCATGTATTCATTAGATAAGGAGGGAAAAGATGAATAAAAAAGAAAAATGTTCTTTCTGTGGAAGAGGCCAAGATGAAGTTACTAAACTTTTCTCTGGTATTGATGGTTCGTTTATTTGTGATGAATGTATTGAAACTTGTTTTGATATGCTTGGTTATGAGAACGATATATACTATGGAGAGAAACATTCTGACGACACTTCAAAACACTCTTTAACAGGAGTAGAACTACCTACACCTAAAGAAATAAAAGCTAGACTTGATGAATATGTTATTGGTCAAGATGAAAGCAAAAAAGTTTTAGCTGTTTCTGTTTATAACCATTATAAAAGAATAATGCATAAAGATCAGGGAAGTAAAGATGTTGAACTACAAAAATCAAATGTTCTTCTTATTGGACCAACTGGTTGTGGAAAAACACTTTTAGCTCAAACTCTTGCAAGAACTTTACATGTTCCTTTTGCTATTGCTGATGCTACAACATTAACTGAAGCTGGTTATGTAGGAGACGATGTTGAAAATGTTCTTGTTAGACTTTTACAAGCTGCGGATTATGATGTTGCTGCTGCTGAAAGAGGGATTATATATATAGATGAAATTGATAAAATTGCTAGAAAATCTGAAAATGTTTCTATCACTAGAGATGTTTCAGGTGAAGGAGTTCAACAAGCTCTTTTAAAGATTATTGAAGGTACAAAATCACAAGTCCCACCACAAGGTGGAAGAAAACATCCCAATCAAGAGCTTATTGAAATAGACACTACTAATATATTATTTATAGTTGGTGGAGCTTTTGAAGGTTTAGAAAAAATTATAAAATCTAGAACAAATAAAAAAGTTCTTGGATTTGGAGCTTCTCAAAATTCTATTGGAATTGATAAAGAAATGGAACTTTTAGGAAAAATTCTTCCTGAAGATTTAGTTAGACAAGGAATAATCCCAGAATTAGTTGGTAGGCTTCCTGTTTTAACAACTTTATCTCCTCTTGATGAGAGTGCTCTTATAAAAATTCTTTCAGAGCCTAAAAACTCAATTGTTAAACAATATAAAAAGTTCTTTGAAATGGAGAATGTTAATCTTGAGTTTGAAGAGGAGTCTTTAACAAAAATAGCTACTCTAGCTTTAGAGAGAAAAATTGGAGCTAGAGGTCTTAGGTCTATTACAGAAGGTATCATGACTGATTTAATGTTTGAAATTCCTTCTGATAAATCTATCAAAAAAGTTATAATTACAGCTGATTCAATTCAAGATTCTAAAAAAGTTAAAATTGAACACTAAGGAGTGATTACTAATGAGTAGATTACCTTTTTTACCTACTAGGGAAATGGTTCTATTCCCAGGAACAGCATCTCCTCTTTATGTTGGAAGAGAGAGAAGCTTGCTAACAATGAACTTTGCAATGAAGACAAAAAATAAATTAGTGCTAAGCTTACAAAAAAATTCTTTAGAAGAAAATCCTATTCTTCCTGAAGGAGTTCACAAAATTGGAGTTGTTGCTACTATTGTACAATCTATTCCTTTACCTAATAAAAGTTTAAAAGTTTTAATTGATGTTGATAAAAGAGTTCTTATTGAAAATATTGTTGAGGAAGATGGAATCCTTCTTGCTGATTATAGTGTCATCTCATCTGCTGAAGAAGCTTCTCCTGAATTAACAGCTCTAAAAAGAAAAGCTATCAGTCTTTTTGAAGAATATTCAACATTAACTAATCAAGTTAGTGCTGAATTAATGGTACAATTAAAAAGTTTTAGAAAAGCTGGAAAAATATTTGACTCAATAGCTTTTAATCTTGAAATAGAGGACAATTTAAAAACAGAGCTTTTAGAACTATTAGATGTTAATGCTAGAGGTTATAAATTAATTCAAATTTTGAATAATGAAATTGAAATTGCTTCTATTGAACAAAAAGTTGATCAAAAAGTAAAAGAAAAAATTAATGAAAGTCAAAAAAGTTACTTTATAAGAGAAAAAATTAATACCCTTAGAGAAGAGCTTGGTAAAGGTGGAGGCGATGAAGATACTGATGAACTTTTTGATAAAGTTAAAAATTCTAATCTTCCTCTAGAAGCAAAACAAAAGTTAGAAGCTGAACTTAAAAAGCTTGGTAAAATGGCTCCATACTCTGCTGAAGCTACAGTTTCTAGAGCTCATATAGAGACTGTATTAGAGTTACCTTGGGGAGTTTTAACTCCTGAAACTTTAGACTTAAAAATAGCTCATGATGTTCTAGAAAAAGATCATTACGGTTTAAAAGATGTTAAGGATAGAATTCTTGATTACTTAGCTGTTAAAAAATTAAATCCAGATATGAAAGGAACTATACTTTGTTTAGCTGGTCCTCCTGGAGTTGGAAAAACTTCTTTAGCTAAATCTGTTGCTGATGCTCTTGGAAGAAACTTTATTAGAGTTTCTTTAGGCGGTGTTAGAGATGAAGCTGAAATTAGAGGCCACAGAAGAACTTATATTGGCTCTATGCCTGGTAGAATTATTAAGGCTATCAAAAATGCTGGAAGTATTAACCCTGTTATTCTTTTAGATGAGATTGATAAAATGTCTAATGATTTTAAAGGTGACCCAGCTTCTGCTATGTTAGAAGTTTTAGATCCTGAACAAAATAATCATTTTGAAGATCACTACTTAGATATGCCTTTTGATTTATCTAAAGTTTTCTTTATAGCTACTGCTAATGATTTAAGAAGTATTCCTGGCCCACTTAGAGATAGAATGGAGATTATCAATCTATCTTCATATACTGAATTTGAAAAGCTTCATATAGCTAATAAATATCTTATAAAAGAAGCTCAAGCTGAAAATGGATTATCTAATATAAAATTCTCTATTACTGATAAAGCTATTCTGAGAATTATTGATGAATATACTGTTGAAGCTGGAGTTAGAAATTTAAAAAGACAAATTTCAGGTTTATTTAGAAAAGTTGCTAGAAAAGTTATTGATACCGATACTAAATCAGTTAGTATCACTGTTAAAAATATTGAATCATATCTAGGTCATCCTAAATTCAGACCAGAAAAAATGAAAAAAGCTGTGTCTAAAATTGGAATTGTTAATGGTTTAGCTTGGACTGCTGTTGGCGGAATGACTTTAGAAGTTCAAGGAGTTCAAATTCCAGGAAAAGGAAGTCTTGCTTTAACTGGAACTCTTGGAAACGTTATGAAAGAATCAGCTATAGTTGCATTTACATATCTTAAAGCAAATTTTGATAAATTTGGAATTGAAGCAACTGTTTTAGACAAAAAAGATATACATCTTCATTTCCCTGAAGGTGCTACACCTAAAGATGGTCCATCTGCTGGTACTGCTATCACTACAACTATTTTATCAGTATTAACTGGTAGAAAAGTTAAGCAAACTTTTGCTATGACTGGTGAAATCACTATAACTGGTGAGGTCTTAGCTGTTGGTGGAATTAAAGAAAAAGTTATCGGGGCTCATAGAGCTGGAATTAAAAATATAATCTTACCTGAAGATAATAAGGTAGATATTGAAGAGATTCCAGAAGAAGTAATGAAGGATATGAAAATATACTTTGCTTCAACTTATGATGATGTTGAAAAGCTTGCCCTTGAAAAATAATAGAAAGAGGTAATATGATGATTATTAAACAAGCAGATTTTGTAAAATCAGCTGCATTTGAAAGAGATTATCCTGAAGAACTAATTAATGTTGAGTTTGCCTTTGTTGGGAGATCTAATGTTGGAAAATCATCTCTTGTAAATAGTATTACAGGAAGAAGTAAACTAGCTAAAACTAGTAAAACTCCTGGTAGAACACAATTAATAAACTACTTCTTAATCAACAAAGAATTTTTCTTTGTTGATTTACCTGGATATGGATTTGCTAAAGTTCCTAAAGCAATGAAGAAAGAATGGGGACTAACAATGGAAAGATATCTTGCTAGTCCTAGAAAAAAACTCGTATTCGTTCTTTTAGATATAAGAAGAGTTCCAAGTGGAGAAGATTTAGATATGCTTCGATGGCTAGATCATTATGATACTCCATTTAAAATTATATTTACTAAGATGGATAAAGTTTCAAATAATGATAAAGTTAAAGCTTTAAAAGATATTAGAACAAAAATTGATTTTGATAATGATGATGTTTTCTTCCACTCATCACTTAATAACAAAGGAAAAGAAGAAGTTCTAAGTTATGTTGAAAGCTGTTTAACGGGAGAAATTGAATAGGAGGATTTTAAATGAATGAATTAGCTACTACTTATTCCCCTAATGAAATTGAAGGGAAATGGTATAAATATTGGGAGGAGTCAAAGTTCTTTGCTGCTACTCTAGATGATAATAAGCAAAATTACTCTATAGTTATTCCTCCTCCAAACGTAACAGGTATATTACATATGGGGCATGTTCTTAATAACAGTATTCAAGATGTTCTTATTAGACATAAAAGAATGTCTGGGTATAACACTCTTTGGATGCCTGGAACTGATCATGCTGGTATTGCAACTCAAAATAGAGTTGAAAGAAAATTAGCTGAAGATGGTCTAACTAAAGAAGATTTAGGAAGAGATAAGTTTATAAAGCAAGTTTGGGAGTGGAAAGAGCAATATGGCGGTGCTATTACCAATCAACTAAGAAGTATAGGTGCTTCTTTAGATTGGGATAGAGAAAGATTTACTATGGATGCTGGTCTTTCTGAATCAGTTAAAGACATCTTTATCAAGTTATTCAATGATGGGTTAATCTATCAAGGTGAATATATGGTTAACTGGTGTCCTAGATGTGGTACAGCTCTTGCTGATGATGAAGTTGAGCATGAAGAAAAAGCTGGTTCTCTATGGAATATCAAATATCCAGTTAAAGATTCTGATGAGTTTTTAATTATAGCTACTACAAGACCTGAAACTATGCTTGCTGACGTTGCTATTGCTGTAAATCCTAATGATGCGAGATATTCTCATCTTGTCGGTAAAAATGTTATTTTACCTCTTGTTGGAAGAGAAATCCCAGTAATTGCTGATGAATATGTTGATATCGATTTTGGTACTGGAGCTTTAAAAATTACTCCTGCACATGATCCTAATGACTTTGCTCTTGGACAAAAATTTAATCTACCTATAATTAATATGATGACTAAAGAAGGAAAAGTTGCTAGTGATTATCCTGCTTATGCTGGTATGGATAGATTTGAAGCTAGAAAAAAAATGATAACTGATTTAGAAGCTGCTAATTTATTAGTTAAAATTGAAGCTCATTCTCATAATGTTGGTGGATGTTATAGATGTAATACTATTATTGAACCTAGAGTTTCAAAACAATGGTTTGTTAAAATGGAACCTCTAGCTGAAAAAGCTTTAGAAGTTGTTAGAAATGGAAAAGTTAAACTAATGCCAAAAAGATGGGAAAAAGTTTACTATAACTGGCTTGAGAATATCAGAGACTGGTGTATTTCTAGACAAATCTGGTGGGGACATAGAATTCCTGCTTGGTATGGTCCAGATATGCATATATTTGTTGCTAAATCTGATGAAGATGCTCATGCTCAAGCTAAAATTCATTATGGGAAAGAGGTTGAATTAACTCAAGAAACTGATGTTCTTGACACTTGGTTCTCTTCTGCATTATGGCCTTTTTCAACTTTAGGTTGGCCTGATAAAACAATTGAGTTATCTAAGTTCTATCCTACATCCACTTTAGTTACTGGTGCAGATATTCTATTTTTCTGGGTTGCTAGAATGGTTATGTTTGGTATGTACACTATGGATGATATTCCATTTGAAAATGTTTATCTACATGGTATTGTAAGAGATGAATCTGGTAGAAAAATGTCTAAATCTTTAGGTAACTCTCCTGATCCATTAAATTTAATTCAAGAATATGGTGCTGATGCCATTAGATTTACAATGTTATATAATACTTCTCAAGGGCAAGATGTTCATTTCTCTGAAAAATTAATTGAGATGGGAAGAAATTTTGCTAATAAAATTTGGAATGTATCTAGATTTGTTTTAATGAATCTTGAAGATTTCGATATAAAAACTTTTGATAAAAAGAATGTTCAACTTGAATTAGTTGACGAGTGGATATTTTCAAAATTAAATAGAACATCTAAAGATGTTGCTGAAAAATTAGAGAAGTTCCAATTAGATGAAGCTGCTAAATCTCTTTATGAATTCTTAAGAGGAGATTTCTGTGACTGGTATGTTGAGTTAGCTAAAGTTAGATTATATAACAAAGAAGAAGCAGGAGTTAAATCTAGACAAACTGCTCAATATGTTTTATGGACAGTTTTAGAATCTGGATTAAAACTTCTACATCCATTTATGCCTTATATTACAGAAGAAATTTGGCAAAAGATTAAAGTAGAAGGAGAGACTATAATGCTTTCTAGCTACCCTATTTGTGATGATTCTATAGTTAACATTGAAAAAGAAAAAGCTTTTGAATATATTCAAGGTTTAATTTCATCTTTAAGAAATATTAAAGCTGAAAGAGGAATATCTCCTGCTAAAGAAGCCAAAGTTGTTATTAGAACATCTAGCTCTGAGGAGTTAGAAATACTAAAATCAAATGAATTATTCATTAGTAAACTTGCTAAAATTGAAGAGCTAATAGTTGGAGCTGATTTACCAACTCCTGAGCAAAGTGGTTTTAGAGTTAATGGTAATTCTGAAGTCTTTATGATATTAACTGGTCTTTTAGATACTGAAACTGAAATTAAGAAAATAAATGAACAACTTGAAAAAGTTAAAAAAGATTTAGAAAAAGCGAATGCTAAACTTTCTGATGAAAGATTTACATCTAAAGCTCCTGTTCATATATTGGATAGAGAAAAAAGAATTCAACAAGAATTCCAAGATAAGTATGATAAATTAATAGAAAATTTAAAAAATTTCCAATAATAAAGTACTAAAAAATTAAGTAGTAGGAATTATATTCCTACTACTTTTTTAAAATAATGTGTATTCATTGTGTTAAAATTATGCTAAAATAGAATGGTAACTATACATAATAATAATAGTTGGGAGTGATACATTTGGATTTACATTATCTTAGAATATTTTACGAAGTTGGTAAAGAAAAAAGTTTTACCAAAGCGGCTAATAAACTATACATAAATCAATCGGCGGTTTCAATACAAGTTAAAAAATTTGAGGATATTTTAAATTCTAAACTTTTTGATAGAAGTTCAAAGAAAATAAGATTGACTTACACTGGGGAAGCTCTTTTCAAAATGGCAGAAGAAATTTTTGAGAAAGTTAAAAGAGCAGAAAAAGAGATGGAAAGAATTATTAATCTAGACAAAGCTAAAATATCTATTGGTGCTACTTCTGTCATTGGTGAGCCTTTATTACCTCTTTTTATGAAAGACTTTATCTCTGTACACAATGAAATTGAATATGATATTACAATATCTACTAAAGCTTGGCTTTTAAAACTTTTAAAAGAAGGGGAATTAGATGTTCTTTTAATTGATGAAGAGCATATTATAGATCATAACCTTGAAGTTATTACTGTTGGGTCTGTTCCATATGTTTTAGTTGGGGCAAAAAATGATTTGAAATTAGAGGCTTTATCTAAAGAACCTTTAATCTCAAGAAAAAATATCTATAATAACGATAAAGCTATTAGTTATTTAGAGGATAAAAATAACATTTGTTTTAATACTAAAATTCCAGTTGTTGGAAATTTAGGGGTTATTAAAGAAATGGTTAAAGAGGGTATTGGAAATGTCATTCTACCTTACTATGCTGTCTATAAAGAGATTCAAAATGATGAATTTAAAGTTATAAGAACTATTAATGAAGTTACAGACTCTTATCAAATTGTTATTACAAAAGATAAGAAGAACTTAGCTCATATTCTTAAATTTGTTAATTTTGTTAAAAATTTTAAACTTTAAAAATATTTAATTTAGGAGGCTAATATGAACTTATTAGATTCGTATAAAATAACAGCTCAACTTCTTGAAACATTTATAAAAGAAGAAGCTGAAAAACAAACCACAGAAAATGTTGCAAAAAATCTTGCAGCGATTTTTAAAAATGGAAATAAAGTATTGATTTGTGGAAATGGTGGAAGTAATTGTGATGCACTGCATTTCGCAGAAGAGTTCACTGGAAGATTTAGAAATGACCGAAGAGCTTTACCTGCTATATCTCTATCTGATTCATCACATATAACTTGTGTTGGAAATGACTATGGTTTTGATCATATATTTTCTAGAGGTATTGAAGCTTATGGTAAAGAGGGAGATATGTTTATAGGTATATCTACAAGTGGAAATTCTGCTAATGTCATTAAAGCCGTTGAAGTAGCTAAAAAAATAGGCTTAAAAACATGCGTACTTCTTGGTAAAGATGGTGGTAAACTTAAAGGATTATGTGACTATGAATTTATTATTCCAGGAGAGACTTCTGATAGAATTCAAGAGATTCATATGATGATACTACACATTATTATTGAAGGTGTTGAAAAAATAATGTTCCCTGAAAATTATTAAAAAATACTAAATACCCTTTTGAGGGTATTTTTTTTGAGGTGATTCTATGTTAATTAAACTTTTTTTATTTTTATTAATATCTACTTTGTCTTTATCTAATAATGAAGCTTATATTGGAGCTTTTAATACTCTAAGATTAGGAAAAGGAGAGAAGGATTATGTACATCTTGCAAAATCTATTGAAGCTTTTGATATTGTTGGTTTAGTTGAAGTTATGAATAAAAAAGGCCTTTACAAATTATTATCTGAAGTTGAGAAAATTAGTGACTCTAAATGGGGGTATAAAATATCTGAATATCCTGTTGGAACTGATCAATACAAAGAATACTATGCTTTTTTATATAAAAAAGAAAAAGTTTCTTTTATCAAAAGTGAAGGTTTTTATAGAGATGATAACGATGATTTTATTCGTGAACCTTATGGAGCAACATTTAAAATAAATAATTTTGACTTTACTTATGTTCTAATGCATTCTATATATGGTAAAAAAGTTTCTCAAAGACAATTTGAAGCTAATAAGCTTATAAATGTTTATAATTATTTTCAAGATTTAAACCCTTCAGAAAATGATATTTTGATTGGTGGTGATTTTAATCTTGCTGCTAATGATTCAGCTTTTGAAAAGATATTAAATCACAAAGATAATATTATTTATTCTTTGGATCCCTCTATCAAAACTACAATTGGAACTAAAGGTTTTGCGAATTCCTATGACAATATTTTCCTTTCTAAAAAATACACTGGGGAATTCAATGGCAAAAGTGGTGCTCTTGATATTACAAGAGGAGACTATATGAAAACTAGAAAGGAGGTTTCTGATCATTTACCTATTTTTATAATAGTAAATACAGAATTTGATGATGACTAAGGCTTTTGTTTTTTTAAATGGAGAGTTCTCTGACTCTAAATATTTTTTTAATAATTTAAATATTGACTCTCAACATCTTTATTGTGCTGATGGTGGTGCGAAAAAAGCTTTAGAATTAGGTTATATACCTAATGAGGTTTGGGGAGATTTTGATTCTTTAGATTTAGAATCTATTGAATTGTTAAAATTTAAAAATGTAACATTAAAAAAGTTTAATAAAGATAAAGATTTTACTGATGGTGAACTTTTAATAGCCTACGTTTCCTCTTTAAATTATGACAAAATAATAATCATTGGTGGCTTTGGTGGTAGAATAGATCATACTCTTATCAATATAAATTTAATTTTTAAATATAAAAATCTTATTTTTATAAACGATACTGAAGAGTTGTTTTTAGTTTCTAATAAATTTAATTTTAAGAATAATAAAAATAAAATAGTTTCTCTTATTCCTTTTTCAGATAAAGTTGAGAACCTTACTTTAGATGGTTTTTTATATCCATTAAACAACCATACTTTAAACCGAGGAGATTCTACTTGCCTTAGCAATATAATTATTGAAAATGATGCTTATATTTCATATTCAAATGGAAAGCTTCTTGGAACAATAAGTTTAGATTGACTTTCATTTTAAAATAATGTAGTCTATTCTATAGTAAAAAAATCATGGAGGCGTTTAATAATGACTAATTTATCAACAAAAAGTAAACTTTTACTTGGAATTCAGCACGTACTTGCTATGTTTGGTGCGACAGTTTTAGTTCCATTTTTAACTGGCTTAAATCCATCAATAGCATTACTATCTGCAGGAGTTGGAACATTACTTTTTCATCTTTGTACTAAAGGAATTGTTCCTGTTTTTCTTGGCTCTTCTTTTGCATTTATTGGAGCTATATCTTTAGTTTTGAAACAAGAAGGAATTGGTGCTATTAAAGGTGGTGTCATATCTGCTGGATTTGTATATATTTTTATGTCTTATATGATTAAAGTTTTTGGCGTTCAAAAAATAAAATCTTTCTTCCCACCTGTTGTTGTTGGGCCTATTATAATGGTTATTGGACTTCGGATGAGTCCTGTTGCACTTTCTATGGCTGGATATTCAAATGGACATTTTGACCAAAAAAGTCTTATTGTAGCCTTAATTGTTATTACTTCTATGGTTACAATTTCTATTTTAGAAAAATCTTTCTTTAGATTAGTACCTATTTTAATCTCAGTTATACTTGGATATGGTGTTTCTATCTTTTTAGGACTTGTAGATTTTACTCCTATTGCTAATGCTAACTGGATTGGATTTTCTCCAGAAGCTTTAAAAGACCTTTTGACTCTACCAAATTTTTCTGTTACTAGTGTTCTGGCTATTGCTCCTATTGCTTTAGTTGTTTTCATAGAACATATAGGTGATATAACAACTAACGGAGCTGTCGTAGGAAAAGATTTCTTTAAAAATCCTGGAATCTCTAGAACACTTCTAGGCGATGGTGTTGCTACTGTGGTTGCTGGATTAATTGGTGGACCTGCTAATACTACTTACGGTGAGAATACTGGTGTTTTAGCTGTTACAAAGGTTTATGATCCTGCTATTTTAAGAATTGCTGCTTGTTATGCCATTATACTTAGTTTTATTGGTAAGTTTGGAGTTGTTTTGCAAACTATTCCTACTGCTGTTATGGGTGGAGTCTCTATTATTCTTTTTGGAATGATTGCCTCTGTTGGCGTTAGAACAGTTGTAGATGCTGAAATAGATTTTTCACACTCACGAAACTTATTAATCTCTTCTCTTATATTTGTCTTAGGAATTGCGATTGATAATGTTATTATTTGGAAAACTGTTTCATTATCTGGTCTTGCGATAGCAGCATTAATAGGAGTTACATTAAATAAAATCTTGCCAAAAGATAGAATTAATAATTAATTATAAAAATAGAAAGAATTGTTAACCTTTTCTTTCTATTTTTTATTTTTTGTTGTAATATATAAAATATATTGAACGAATCTGTTAACTAAAGATGAAAAATAGGTCCAATTCCTAAAAAAGGGATAAAGATTTTCGACTTGAAATATTTTTGTAAAAAAATGATATCACAAAAAGACATAGCTTGTCTATGCCTTAAAAAGAATATTCTTTTTC
>NZ_JBOFMZ010000037.1:0-1271 GCF_051658645.1 Cetobacterium sp. | reverse complement strand
CTCTTTTAGTGTTCTAGTGTTTTAGTCTTCTAAAGGTATATTATAGCATAATCCTGTGTTTATTATAATATGTTATAGAGTATAGTATACGCCTCCTTTGAGCAAACCACGGTCCATTTTGAACGAACCGAGACTTATCCCCTTGTAAAAGAGGAAAAAGAAGAGATCAACAAACCACGTATAGCATCCGTCCACTCACTTTCAACTGAATCTAAATGCCTTTCAGCTCATCTAATACTTGCCCTAGATGATATGTTCTTAACCCTTGTATTAGTTAATAATGAACAACTTTAGATACTCCCTAAATCAAGTATCACTCCAAGCCTTTTTTTTGAGAGTAGCTTTCACTCTTGCAACAATTCATAAGACGGCTTATACGTCTACTGATTAGTGCCTATCAGCTCTAAAATATTTTAGAAATTATATTAGTTATAATTACAAGTAAACAAGTTATAATATTTTTTATCTCTGTTAATAATGTGTTTATACTTACATTCATTTTATTCTCCATAAAATAAAAAAGCTCCCACTTAATGACGAGTTTTTAGAAAAAACCCCTTCAAAAATGACTTTTTGAAACAACTACAATTTTTGAAATAATTTCTAGAATATCAGAGCTACAAAATCAATTTTAGAGCTTTTTAAAACGAATTAGATATAAATGTATACCTCAATCTAAAGGAGGTTAATTTAAACCATTAAAGGCTCTAAAACCAGAATCAAAAAAATATACCGATATCTCCCTCTCCATTTAAGTTTTTATAGTAAAATTCTAATTCTTTATATATTTCTTAAATCTATTGTACAATATGTGATTCATATTTTCAATTTTTAAATAATAAAAAATCTACCAGTTGGGGGAACAGGTAGATTTTTGGGATTGTTATGGTATGTAATGTTAATTTTTAATTTCCAGGGGGGATTAGGAAATCTATACTTGAATCATAATTCAAAAAGGGAAAAATTGCAAGCTTTTTTTGATTTTTTTTTAAAAATAAAGTATAAACTAGTACTAACAATAATGAAAGAAGAGGAGAAATTAGTATGAAACCGAATTTTTTCCAATATGCTAAAAATGAACTTTCTCATGATGCTTTTTTGTGTTATGTTTTAAGTTTTTTAACGGATAGCCTTAATGAATATAGATACCCTGAAGAATACTCTTTTTCAAAATTTTTATTAGCAAAATTTTTTGATAAATTAAAGTTAAAAAGTGTTCTAATAGAAACTATCGTTATTAAACAACAATTTTTATCTATAGATATTCTTTT
>NZ_JBOFMZ010000036.1:0-36966 GCF_051658645.1 Cetobacterium sp. | reverse complement strand
ATACAATGCTGGATTAATTTCAACTGTAGATTACCTATTATCAGAAAGCCAATATAGAGAAGCAGCAGTAGCTTATAACTCAGCAATATTAAATTATTATGTAGCGTTTGAAAAATATAGATCATCACTTATTTAATATAAAATTTAAAAGTGCAAACAAATAATATGTATGGTAAAATATTTTGTATACTAAATAATAATTGGAGGAAAGATTGTGTTAAAAAAGTTATTAATGTTATCAATGACAGCTTTATTATTATCTTGTGGTAGTAATAACTTAAAGCAAAAAACAAAGGATAGTCTAGGAAAAAATGTAAAAATATTACAGACTAATCCTGAAAAAATTATAAGATTAAATATTTCAAGTGGTGTAACAGAGCCTTTGAATGAGGTTAAGACCATAACAAAAACAGGCGGAACAGTAAAAAAGATAAATTTTAGAAATGGAGATAAAGTAAAAAAAGGAGAGATAATATTAGTTTTAGAAGACCAAGAAGTTAAATCGTCTTATTTAAAAGCTAAAGCGACATATATTTCAAACAAAGCCGATTTTGAAATAAAGAATAAAAGTTATGGTAAGTTTGAACAACTTTATGAAAAACAGCTTATATCTGAAGATGAGTATTTAACTAAAAAAACATCATACCTTACTTCAGATAGCAATGTGAAAAATTCAGAAGCCATTTATTTATCAGCTAAAAAAGATTATGAAGATTTAGTTGTCAAAGCAAAATTAAGTGGAATTATAACAGATTTAAATTTAAAGCTTTATGAAAAAGTTGCTATAAATAGTGAAGTGGTTACAGTAATAGATGATAGCAAAATACTTGTAAAAACAGGAGTATCAGTTCATGAAATAAGTGAATTATCAGTAGGAAATAAAGCTGAAATAGATTTAGAAGGAATAGAAAAGAATTACTTTGGAAATGTTTATGAAATAAATCCAGTGGCAAATAAAGATAATAAAAAATATCAAATAAAAATTGAAATAGATAATGAAGAAGGAAAAATAAAAAAAGGTATGTATTCAAAAGTTTCAGTAGAAACAGGATCAAAAGATGGTTATTTAGTTCCAAAAAGTGCAATTGTAATAAAAGATTTATATTCATATGTATTTGTAATAGAAAATGGAGAAGCTAGAAGAATTAAAATTGAAAGAGGTTATTCAAATGAAGAAAAACAAGAAATCTTGAGTTCTGAAATTTATCCTGATATGCAACTTGTTATAGAAGGACAATTTTTATTAGAAGACAGAGATAAAGTTAATATTTTAAATTAAGGAGGGCTCAAGTGAATATATCACAATTTTCAATAAAACGTCCTGTTGTAACTATGATGATAATAATATCAATGGTCATATTAGGAACATTAACTTTAGTTAACTTAAAAACACAACTTATGCCAAACTACAATATGCCAATGGCTGCAATTAGAGTAACTTGGAAAGGTGCATCTCCTGATGACATGGAAAAATTAGTTACTAAAGAAATAGAAAAAGGGTTAACAAGTGTTGAAGGAATAAAAAGAATCACTACAAAATCAACAATGGGAAAGTCATCTTTATCAGTTGAATTTGAATATGGAGTTATCATAGATAATAAAGTTAATGATTTAGTTACAGCTGTTAGTAGGGTAAGAAATAATTTACCTGATGATATAGATGAACCAGTAATTAAAAAAAGTTCTTCTGGTTCAGATAGAGTAATGCTTGTAGGACTTAGAGGAGAGGATTTAGTAAACTTAAAGAGTTTTGCAGATAATATCATAATTCCAAGGATCGAAAGAATAGAAGGAGTAGGTTCAGTAACGGTGTTTGGTGGTCTTGAAAAGCAGATTAGTATAAGTATAGATCCTGAAAAATTAGAGGCTTTTAATTTAAGTGTTATAGATTTATATAGTACTTTAAAAAGTGCTAGTTTAAATTTCCCATCAGGATATATAAGAGAAGGAGATAAAGAATATTTAGTAAAAGTATCAGGAGAAGCTAAAACATTAGAGGATATTCAAGATATTGTATTGAGTAACTCAAATGGAGAAACTTTATATTTAACAGATGTAGCAAAGATTGAATTAAATACTAAAGATAGAACTAGCTATGGAAGAACAGACGGTATTGAAAATATAATAATAAGCATAGAAAAAAGTGATGTTGGAAATACAGTTGAAATTTCAAAACTAGCAAAAGAAGAGTTGGAAAAAATAGAGCCTTTATTACCTAAAGGTGCAAGTTTTACAATAAATAGAGATACAGCAATTGATATAACGAAATCTATAAACACAGTAAAAAATAATGCTTTAACAGGATTGATTTTAGCGGGTATAATACTATTTATCTTTTTAAGAGATTGGAGAGCAACATTTGTAGTAACAGTTGCCATACCAGTTTCAATAATAGCGACATTTGGTTTTTTTGGAGCGAATGGAATGACATTAAATATAATATCTTTGATGGGATTATCTTTAGGAGTTGGAATGCTTGTAGATAACTCAATAGTTGTTTTAGATAATATATTTAGGCACTTAACAGAGTTAGGTCAAGATAGAATGGAAGCTTCAGAGAATGGAGCTACAGAAGTTATAATTCCAATATTAGCTTCAACAGCAACAACAATAGCTGTTTTTATTCCAATAGTAATAAGAGAAGGAAGAGCTAAAGAGATATATAAAGATATGGCATATTCAATAACGTTTTCATTATTAGCTTCTTTAATAATAGCAATAACATTTGTACCAATGATTTCAAGTAGAATTTTGAAATCAAAAACAACAATACATGAAGAAGGTAAAATATTAAAATTTATAAAAAAATATTATTCTAAAATATTAGAAAAATCATTAAAATATAAGGCACTAGTTCTTATAGGAGTTGTAATGTTGTTTATAGGTATAGTAGGTTATGGTTCTAAAAATATTGGTGGAGAATTTATGCCAACAACAGATGATGGTATTTACACTATAATAGCTGAGTTACCTAGTGGAATGGAGATAGAAAAATCAAATAGAATTGCTAAACAGTTAGAAGAAATTATAGGTAAGGATGAACAAACTAAAAAATATATTTCGTCAGTTTCAAATGAAGCTGTATCTCTCATAGTTGATATAGGACCAAAAAATGAAAGAAAGAAATCAGTTCAAATGATTATGGGTGAATCTAGAAAAAAATTAGCCCAAATTCCAGATGTAAAACTAAACTTAGTTCCAAGAATGGCTTTTGGAAAAGGTATTGGAAGAGATATATCTTTAATTTTAAAATCAGATGACTTAAATCAGTTGAATTATATTTCGAAATTAATTTCAGAAAAAATGATTGAAAATACAGGGTTTACAGATGTAAACAATTCAATGGTAAACGGAAATCCAGAGATAAAAATAATATTAGATAGAAAAAAGATGGAGTATTACGGAGTGAAAGTAAATGATTTAACATTGTCTGTAAGCTATCAAATATTAGGTGGAGCTCCAATAAAGATAAAAACAGGGAATGAAGAAGTAGATGTTAATTTAAGACTTGCAGAAGAATTTAGAAATTCTCCTGAAAAATTAAAAGAGATGAGAATAAAAACTCAAAATGGTAGTGTTGTTAAATTAAAAGATATTGCTAAGTTTGAAATTGAAGAAGGATCTTATGGAATTGATAAAGAAGATAAAATAACAATGGTAACATTAGATGCAAATATATCAAACGGGTTAGATTTAGTAACAGGGCAAAAATATTTAAAGGAAATTATAGATGAGATAGGACTTCCTAAAACAGTAACATACTCTTTTGGTGGAAATGGTCGAAATATGGCAGAAGTAAATGACCAACTTAAATTTGCATTTATGGTTGCAATGTTCTTAGTTTACTTTATATTAGCAGCTCAGTTTGAATCATATATATTACCACTGATAGTAATGGGAACAGTTCCACTTTCAATTATAGGTGTCTATAGTGGTCTTTTAATTACAGGACAGAAAACAAATACAATGGTATTTGTGGGTATAATTATGTTAGCAGGAATAGTTGTCAATAACGCTATCGTTTTAATTGATTATATAAAAATTCTTTTGGAGAGAGAAAATTCTTTAGAAAAAGCGATACTAGAAGCAGGAAAAACAAGATTAAGACCAATATTTATGACAACAATGACCACAGTATTTGGAATGATTCCACTTTCTTTAGGAATTGGTCAAGGAAGTGAAATGTATAAAGGTATGGCGATAGCAGTAATATTTGGATTAGTTTTCTCAACTTTATTAACACTAATATTTATACCGATTTTATTTTATTTATATGAAGTAGGAAAGAAGAGAATTTCTAAGTATATTTAACATATAATCTAAAAAAAATAGAGGAGTATGTTATGAAAAATAAGCTTAGATATTTAATATTTGGATTACTAGTATTTGTATCTTATGCAGTTTCTAATTCTGCTGTTATAGAAAAGGAACTCACGTATAAGAAATATACTCTAGGAGATACTTATAAATATGGTAAAGGAACTAGAAATTTTCAGTGGGAAAAGATTTCGAATAATTTAGATAGATTGGATAGCTTCCAATCTCAAAATCTAAGGTTTGGAAGTTTAAAAAACTATAAAAATATAAACGGAATACCACCTGTAGCAAGGCAAATTGCAATGCAAAAATATAGTAATGGAGCCCGACCGACAGTAAAAGATAAGTTTGGACATAGAAGAAACCAAGGAATTCCATTATACGCTTTAGGACAGATGGATAGACCAGATAGATATGCACCAGATGGATCCTTAGTTTCGATAATTTCTAGAGATCTAGAATACTATAAAGTTGTAGTTGAATCTATGGATGGTGAGTGGCTTATTCCTGTAAGGTATGTAAAAGAAATTGAAGCAAAGAGTTTTTCTAAAGTTATTGTTGTTGATAGAAAAAATCAAAATATAGCAACATTAGAAAAAGTTGGAGATATTTGGAAGGTGAGAAGTATGAATCCAGCATCGACAGGATTGGATAAACCACCATATGCCTTACCAACACCACTGGGTGTATTTGTAGTTCAAAGTAAAAAACAAAAAATGGAATATTTAAAAGATGGAAGTAAGACAGAAATAGATGGCTATGCACCTTATGCAACTCGATTTTCAGGTGGAGGATATATTCATGGAGTTCCAGTAAATCTTCCAAGAACGGAAATGATAGAGTATTCACCTACTTTGGGAACTACTCCTCGTTCACATATGTGTGTTAGAAATGCTACTTCTCATGCAAAATATATTTATAGTTGGGCAGAAACAAACAAAGGATTGATTATAGTAATAGAATAATTTTTTAAGAGTCAAGAATTTCTGAATTCTTGACTCTTTTTATGTTAAATGATATACTATAAACTATATATTATATATATTGTTAGGGAAAATTTTTAATAGTGGAGGTTTTTGTGTTAGGGAAAAAAAAATTAATGTTAGCTTTTATATTAGGTTCTATATCTATAACATCATTTGGTATTACATTAAAGAATCCTACAAAAACAATAAAAGACAAAATTGAAATGAGTACAAATTATACTGAAAAAAAATTATATAATGAAATTGGTTTGAATGGAAAATTAAATTATGATACATTTAAAACAGCTTTAAACGGTTATAAAAAAATAGATGGAAAAAAGAAGCAGTTATTAACAATAATTGATTATTCAAAGCCATCAACAGAAAAAAGATTTTTTGTAATTGATATAAAAAATAAAAAAATACTAGTTAACTCTTATGTAGCTCATGGAAAAAATAGTGGTGGGAATATAGCAACTTCTTTTTCAAATAAAGTAAGTTCAAATAAAAGTTCTTTAGGATTTTTCTTAACTGAGAATACATATATTGGAGGAAATGGTTATTCTCTTATTTTAAATGGTTTGGAGAGAGGTATAAATGATAAAGCAAAGGAAAGATATATTGTAATCCATGGAGCAGATTATGCAAATCCAAGAATAACAAAATCATTAGGGAGATTAGGAAGAAGTTTGGGATGCCCAGCACTTCCAAGAGAGATATCTAAAAAAACTATAGATATTATAAAAAATGGGTCAGTAATATTTGTGAATGGAAATGATTCAAACTATTTAGAAAAAAGTAATTATGCATAAAAATAAAGTTAAATATTTAAAAGCTGATTCTTGTATAATACAAGAGCCAGCTTTTTTTATAGATTTGTTTTTTAACTTATTCGTCCTGCAGGTTTCATTTTAAAATACTTTAACTGATTCTTTAATTTTTTCATAATCTTTTAGTGATTCAAAAGCAATTTTAGAAAGAGGAAATACACCTGATAAGTTTATAATTGTCATAAGAGCTAAACCAAAATCAGCAAGATTCCACATAAAGAGATTTTGTTGAATTCCACCAATAAAAATCATACTTAAAGCAAAAATTTTAAAAGCTATTTGTCCACTTTCTTTTTCAGTCAAAAATTTAATATTAACTTTTCCATAGAAACAAATTCCTAAAAGAGTAGAAAAACAGAATAAAAATAAAATAACTGCAACGAAGATTTCGCCAAAAATTGATCCAAGATGGTAGTTAAAAGATTTTTGTAGTAACTCCATTCCATTTAATCCTTCTAAAATAGAACTTTTAGTTAAAAGCACAACAAGAGCTGTTGCAGTGCAGATAACAAATGTATCAACAAAGACACCCAGACTTTGAATAAGACCTTGTTGAACAGGATGTGACACATCAGCACTAGCCGCAGCACATGGAGCACTACCAGTACCAGCTTCATTAGAAAACAAACCTCTTTTAACACCTTGCATTATAACTGCTCCAATTGTTCCACCGACACCTTGACGAATACCAAATGCTTCAGAAAATATTTGAGAAAAAACGTTTGGTAAAAGAGTGAAATTCTTTAAAATAATAAAGAATACAATACTAAGATATAAAATAGCCATAATAGGAACAATTTTATCTAAAACTTTAGCAGTTTTATCTGTTTTACCAAAAATAACAATACCAGCTAAAAGTGTTAATAGTACTGATATAGTGATTGGACTAATATTAAAAGCGACATTAAATGATTCTGTAACAGAGTTTGAAACGACTTGTAATACTCCAGCCCAGCAAATAATACCTGTTATAACAAAAGCTATTCCCCAAGATTTTTTATTTAATCCATTTTTTAAAAAGAAACAAGGTCCACCAAAAAATTGACCATCTTTATCTTTTTCTCTAAAAATTAAAGCTAATGTAGTTTCTACAAATGCTGTTGCAGCACCAAGAAAAGCAACAACCCACATCCAAAAGATAGCACCAGCTCCACCAATAGATATAGCACTAACAACTCCTGCTAAATTTCCTGCTCCAACTCTAGTTGCAGTACTAATACAAAAAGCTTGAAATGGTGATAAATTTTCGTCATTACCTTTAGACTTTGTTGTTAAAAGTTCAATCATATGTTTTAAAAAACGTAATTGAACAAAATTGGTTTTGAATGTAAAAAACATTCCTGAGAAAATAAGTAAAATAACCAGGATATTTTTACCCCAAAGAATTGAATTGAAAAAATTAATAATATTTTCTAAAATAAACATAAACATCCTCCTAAAATTTTATAATAAAAAAAGCCTGTGGATTTTCCACAGGCTGTAATTTAACAGTTCTATGCAACAAATCCATTATTACCATAAAAGCAATACAAAATGGATTCGTATTTGTTTGAAACAAAATACCAATCCTAAGCTCTATAATAATAATATGAATTTGTATTAAAACTTATATTTTGTTTCATAACTTTTCTCCTTTTAATTAATTTGAATTATTATAACATAAATGAAATAAAATACCAATCAAAAAGATATGTTTTATTTTTTGTATAAATTTTGATGCTTGATATGAAGATCCATTTGAGGAAATGGAATTATAATATTTACAGAATCTAAAGCAGGTTTTATATTTCTTAATATCTCAAAATATGTTTCCCAATAAAACGAGTTTTTTGTCCAAACTTTTAAAGCAACATCAATAGAACTACTATTATAAGTTTCAATATTGATAAAAGGACCTGGATTTTTTAATATGTTTTTATTATCTTTTATTAAATTATTTAAAACTTCAAAAACTAAGTTAATATCAGTTTCATAAGCTACTGAAACAATTATTTTCATTCTTCTATTTGGTGTTTTAGAATAGTTAGTAACTTGATTTGTAATAACGTTACCGTTTGGAATACTAACGAGATCACCACTAAATGTAGTAATTGTCGTAGAAAAAACATCAATAGAAGAGACAAGACCGTAATTTCCAGTAATTTCAACTTCATCATCAACAGAATAAGTTTTGAAAATAAGAATAATTAGCCCACCTACAAAATTAGATAAATTATCTTTTAAAGCTAAACCAACTCCAATTCCAATACTACCAAGAAAAGCAATTAATGAACTTTGCTGAAATCCCATAAGTAATAAAGAAATTATAAGAAGTATGGTAATTGAACCAGTATCAATTATTGAAGATAAAAAAGTTTTGAAAGATGAATCTATCGATTTAAAAGCATTTGTAGTATAATATTTAGAAAGAAATTTTTTCAAGATTTTTCTTCCAATCAAAAAGAAAACTAAAGCTATTGAAAATCTGAAAATGAAAATAATTAAACTATTTGTTAAATGAACCAAAAACTCTTCACTAGTAAAAGTATTTAAAACTTGTAATAAAAAACCTTCATAGTGTCGTTCCATAAAATCACTCCCATATTTACTTTTGTATAAGTTATAAATTATAATATTATTATACCTTATAACTTATACAAAAGTAAATTAACATTCTTAGAGCTCTAAAAATAGCTCTAAGAATATTATAGTTTACTTAATTAAAAGATCAAATAATTTTTTAGCAGCTTTTTCAGGACCAGTTTTTTCAAATCCTTCAAGACCTAAACAAGTTCTTATTTGTCCTACTAAAGTTTTATCATAGAACATCTTATCAAAATAAATATTGATTAAAGAGTCGGTTTCATCTTTTTTTTGCATAGGACCAAATGGATTTGCAAAATATGATGTAACTAATCCAATTTCACTAGTAGTTCCTTTTGCATTACGAGCACCTTGAATAAAAGTAGGTTTAGCAGTATTAGAGCTATCAAAGAATTCTAACTCTTCTCCTTCTTCGTAATTATTTGCATATAAGAACATATGTACAGGATATTTTTTTATAATATCAGCATGAGTAGATATAGGAATTATTATACGAGAGTTAATTTTATCGGGATTCATGAAAATACTTCTATCTATTTCTTTATAAGGATAACCAATATCTAAATCATCAAGTCTTATAAAAGCTCCAATCTCTGTTCCAGAAGCAGTAAGAGTATTATCGTCAAGTTTTAAAACTCCCATATCATCAAAAATTATTTTCATATCTTTAACATATGTTTCACTTATTTTTCTAAAAGCTTCTAAACTTTCAGATTTTCCAGCGCCACTATCTCCCATAATGATAACATTTTTTTCTAAACCGTTTTTAAATGTTAAATTTACCATTGCTCCATGTATAGGAAGGTATCCAGAATCAATCATTTTTATATTATGTAATGTTAAAATCATTTTTTTCATATAACCAAAATAGTCAATTCCTTCATTGAAATTAACATATCCAACCATTAATTTATTTTGTGAATCTTTATAAAACTCTGTTCTCATTTCTGAATGAAAATCCTTAACACCATACATATATATAATATCAGGCTTTTTATTTATATATTCTTCTTTTTTAGCTAATTCAAAAAGGTTGCTAAGTGTAACTCCTTGAGCCATAAAATTTATATCGAAATATACAAAAGCTAAAAGTTCTCCAACTTTAGCAGGAAAGCAAATCCAGTTATCTAAATTTAAAGTTAAATTTTCAATAGGATTTTCTTTATTTTCACAAAAAATTCCTTTTCTAGTGTTTTTGCCAGGATATGTTATAAATGGTGGTTGTAAAACAATAGACTCTATAAATGGAATTTTTTCTAAAAAAGAATATTCTTTTGGGCATTTCCAAGAAATATCATTTAGAATAAGACCAGCATTAACACCAGCATGTAACTGTCGATAAACTCTATGGTTTTCTCCAAGAATATTTTCTTCAACCAATCTATATGTTTTTAAAATTAAATTTGTAAAGCTATTCATTGAATCTATAAAGTTTATATTCTGTAATCCTAAGCTATTATTTTTATTACGTATAATTGCATATCTTTCATATTTTCTCCAATAAGAGTATAGGCCTTCGATAAACTCAAATAAAATATTTTCTTTATTTAAAAGTAAAGTTAAATTTGGATCAAGTTTCGAAACTTCTTTTTTATCTAATATAATTAAAAGTTTAAAAAGTCTAATTATAGTTTCACTTATATCTTCTTTACAATTAGACTTTAGAAATTGAAAAACAGATGTATTTTTGTTTTCAATAGAGTGGATATACTTTGAAATAACTTTTTTAAAAGATAAACTTGAAAGTAAGTTTTCAGATGTATCACAATATTTTGTTGAAAAATTTAAAATTGCACTATTTCTACCTATAAAAATCTCTTGCTTCATAAAATCCTCCTAAGTTATATTTCTGATTTTTTATTATTATTTATGAAATAACATTTTTTATTTTTTGAGCGAGTCCATAGATTTTATATTTTGGGATACTACAGATAGCTAATCTAATAGCTCCAGGAAGAATGATAGCAAATATATTTTCAAAATTCAATCTTTCTTCAATCTCTTTATTAGAGTATTTGTGAAATGGAATTGTTATAAAAAACCCACTTTTGTAGGGTAATATTTCTAAATTAACATCAATTGATTCTCTCAAGAAAATATCAGTTCTATTTTTAAGCATATCTTTCATATTATTCTGTTCTACTAAAAGTTGTGAATATTTTTTTTGATTTAAAATTATATTACTAAATAAGATCATTCCACCTTTTGGTATATTTGACCAAATACTTCTACAAGTATGAAGGCTTGCATCAGAAAAATTTTCTATAGTTTCTTTAGATGGTGAAATAGCTACTTGAGCACCAACTCTTAAACCATAAGAGCAAAGAGATTTTGACATACTAAATGTAATCACAACTAGAAGATTATTTGGGATATCATTATAAAGCTGAGTGAAATTGTTTTTTTCATTGTTGAAATCCATATATGCAATATCGTTGATTAATATTATATTGCATAAAGAACAGGCTTCTTTCAAAATATTCATAACTTCTTTTAGTTCAGATAAAGTTAAAGTATAGCCTGTAGGGTTATGACAAGGATTGTTCAAAACAATAATTAAATTTCTTTGTATTTTTGCGAGCTTTATGACAGATTTTTTAAAATTAATTAAATCAAACTCACCTTTTTCATTAAATAAAGAATAGGTTTCATATTCGCCACCAACTTCTTTACTCATAATTTTGTAAGAACTCCACATATAGTTAGGAAGAAGAATTGATTCACCAGGATTTACATAGTTTTTGAAAGTGTTGAATAAAGCTCCACTACCTCCAGGAGTAGCAATAACTTCTAAGAAATTATTTTCTAAATTTTGTTTATAATTTTTTCCAAATAAATATTCTTTAACAGCTTGAACAAAGAGATCTTCTCCGCCAATATTTGAAGCATAATTAAAAATATCTTTATCAGAAATGTTTCTATATTCACTGTCAACAATATTTAAAGTGTGCATCTCTTCATTATCATTATAAAAAATTCCGAGAGTTCCATTAATAACTTTTTCTTGCCCATATTTATCAGAAGCTAATTTCGCATTTTTTGCGATTTGGAATCCATTATCAAATACTTTTTTATTTATAGAGTGTTCAGCTAACATAAAAATCACCTCATAGTTTTATTTTCAATTTAATTTTAAATCAAAAAAAGATATAAGTCAAGAAAAATATAACTTTTATTTTCAAAAATAATACAAATGGAAAATAATTTCCATTTGTATTTAAAAAATAAAGGAAGAGATTCCTCTTCCTTTATTTTTTAAAACTCTTCTAATCTTCTTTCATACATATATTGTGCGAAAGTTATATCATAAACTTGTAACATCTCTAAGTAATCTTCAAGTAATCTTTTTACAAGAAGAGGAACTTCATCTATTGGAATAATAAGATTTGGAATTTCAAAAGCTAGAGATTGTACAGATTCAGTTAATATACCACCCATATAAACTTGCATACAGTCTGTAATAACATCATTAATTCTCTTTTTTAATCCGATGAAACCTAAAGGAGCAACAGGAATTCCAGCACAAGAACTTGGGCATCCAGATATTCTTATATTTTTAGCTTCTTTAAAGATTATTTTTTTGTATTGTGGATATTTATTAGCTAAAGAATCTAATTCAACAGCAATAGCATCAGCAATAGAAACAGAATCTTGAACACCAATCATACAAATTTTAGATCCAACACAAGCTCTAATTTGTCCTCTAATAGATAAAGATTCTGTTACAACTTCTGGAATTTCATTACTTAAAAATTCATAGATATGTGGTAAAGCAGAAATATGAACTAAAGGTATCACTAAGTTTTGGTTAATTGTAGCTCTAACTATAGGAGCATTTATCTCTTCTAAAAGATCAGAAAGTTTTTTAGCATTTTCTTTTGTTAAATCACCATTTTTAACATAAAGAACTAAAGAAATAATATCTTTAAATTTTGTTTCTTTTACACAAATATCTTTCCATTCTTGGAAATTTTTTGTATCAACTTTAGAATTAAATTTAGATAATTTAGCAATAGTTTTAGCATAATCAATATTTTCAATAAAACCATTCTCAAGAGTTTCTTTATTAAAGTAGTCTGTGAAGAGCTTTTTAAATCCTTCAGCACCAATTTTTTCAACTAAGAATCTCAATCTAGCTTGCATTCTATTAACTCTATCTCCACGATCATGGAAAAGTTCAATCATAGCTTTAACAGCTTTAAGTAAATCTTCTTCAGGAAGGAATTCTATTAAAATATGTCCTATTTTACTTCCTCTACCCATTCCACCACCTGAAAACACTTTAAATCCTCTTTTTCCATTTAATTCTTTTGCAACAAATCCCATATCTTGTATAGCCATAACAAATTCATCTTCGGCGTTATTAGAGAAACCTATTTTTAATTTTCTTCCAAAATCAAATGCTTTATCCATTAGGAAAACTTCATTTTCAATCATTTGAGCATAAGGAGTAACATCAAAGTTACTTTTTTTATCTACACCAGTGTATGTTGAAACTAAAATACTTCTAAAAGTATTTCCACCACCACCTCTAAAGTACATTTTTTTATTGTTACAAAGGTCAATAGTTGTCTTAACATTATCAAATTCAACTTCATGTAATTGATAGTTTTGTCTTGTAGAAAGATGCATGTAAGGGATATTCTGTTCAAACATAATATCAACTAAGTCTTTAAAGTTTTCATTAGAAAGTTCTCCTCCGACAGCTTTTAATCTTAGCATCATCTTTTTACCTTTTTGCTCATAGATTCCAAACTTAGAACCTTTTTTCTTTAAATCTGGAGATTTAATAACATTATTAGAATAATCAGTAATACCAGTTTCGAGTTCTAGGTACTGTTTTTCAATTTCATATAATTTTTTTTCAATTCGTTCCATTTTACAACTCCTTTATTCAAACATATTCGTTTTTAGTATTTTACAACTTTTCGAACAAATATTCAACTTTTTTTTGTTTAAAATATTAAACTCTCTAAATCATGCTGAATAATATTCGAAAATTTTTCTTGAAGCATATTTTTTATAATATTTCTTTCATCATCATAAAAAGTAGAATCATCATATTTTCTAACTTTAAGAATATAATTTTCACTAAAATCAAAATACTTAGTATTATATTTTTTATTTGAAGAATAAATTTTATAAACTCCAGTCACAGTAACTCTTTTTTTTGTAATAAATATTTTATTTTTATCATTAGTTTCATCTATAGTTTCAAGAGTTCTAACATAAATATCTGAAAAATTAAAATCAATAAAATAATTTTGAGAATTAGAAAAAATAAAATCTGAAAATCCTTTAAAAATAATATAATTACCTAGATTTCGATTTATGTTATTATCAGCAGCATATAACAAAGAATTTTGAAGAATAAAATTAAGTTTAGAGAATCCTTTGAAAGATGAAGATACGTATAGATTGATAGTAACATCTCTCTCTAAATTTGAAATAGAGCTGTTTATAAGGTAGCTGTGAGTATATTTTTTTAAAGTTTTATAAAAATTAATTTTTTGAATTTTTTGAATTCTATTAATGTATATTTTTTCATCTTTTAAAATAAAATCTTCGAAAATTTTTGTTATTTTTATTTTTGATGAATTAAAGTCATTATAATTAATGTTGATAGTTGAAAATTTAGAGTGAATATTTTTAAATTCTTCAACTGTTAAAAGATAAAGGTTTAAATACTCAAGATCATTTTTTGAAAAATAAGTTTGCTTAATAAGATTATTTTTCTTTTCAGAAATTTCAAAGTATTGTTTCTGATACTGGGAAATACCAATTAAAGAATCAGGTGATAGATTTAAACCAGCAATTAAATTCAAGGTACCAGCTGCTGTTAATCCATTTATAGAATAAGTTTTAATAGAGTTTTCGATTTTATTATTTCCAATCGAACTCAGAATAGCACTACAGCCTGTAAAAGTAAAAATAATAAAAATAAATAAGATACTTTTTATAAAGTTGAATTTTTTCATAAGCACTCTCCTTTTATGATTATATATACTAATTATATCATAGAATTACTTCGAAAAAATTAGATATATATTTCACAATATCATTGAATTATAGTTATGAATATGATATAATTACAAAAAAAGTTTTACTCATATATTTTGGAAATACGGTCCAAAAGTTTCTACGTCCCAACCATAAATAGGGATGCTATGGGTAGATGTTATACTAAAAATCTCTTATTAGATATATTTTAAGAGTTCTTTAAGTGTAAGCTCTATCCTAAAAGATTAGAGTTTACACTTTTTTTATTATTTTATTGGAGGAATTTTATGAAACAAATATTATTAAAAAATGCATATATAGTTTCTATGAATACAAGAAGAGAAATTTACAACAATGGTTCAATTTTGATTGAAAACGATAAAATAAAAGCAATAGGAAAGATAGAAGAGAAGAGTTTATCTGTAAATGCAGAAATAATTGACTTAAAAGGAAAAATTATTTTACCAGGATTTATAAATACACATGTACATTTGTCACAGCAGTTAGGTAGAGGAATAGCTGATGATGTTGATTTATTAACATGGTTAAGAGAGAGAGTTTGGCCGTATGAAAGTAGCTTCGATTATGAAAGTTCTTTGATTTCTTCAACTGCTTGCTGCGTTGAAATGATAAAATCTGGGATAACAACTTTTTTAGAGTCAGGAGGCCAATATGTAGAAGCAATGGTAGAAGCAGTTAGTAAAACAGGATTAAGAGCTTCACTTTCTAAATCAGTTATGGATGTGGGAGAAGGATTACCAAAAAGTTGGATAAAAACTGCGGATGAAGAGATAGAAAAACAAATAGAACTCTATAATAAATTTAATAATACCTCAGAAGGAAGAGTTAAAATTTGGTTTGCATTAAGAACTATTTTTAATAATTCAGATAACTTAATTTTAAAAACTAAACAAATAGCGGATGAATTAAATACAGGAATTCATATGCATATAGCAGAAATAGCAGCTGAAAATGAATATGTAAAAAGTAATAAAGGAAATTCAACTGTTGAACATCTCCATAATTTAGGCGTGTTAGGACCAAATCTATTAGCAGTTCATACAGTTTGGTTAACAGATAAAGAGATTGATTTGTTTAAATTATATGATGTTAAAGTATCACATAATCCAGCAGCTGCAATGAAAGTGGTGTTAGGATTTGCAAGAATTCCAGAGATGTTAGAAAAAGGTTTAAGTGTATCAATAGGAACAGATGGAGCTCCATCAAATAATAGAATGGATATGATGAGAGAGATGTATTTAACTTCTTTGATTCACAAAGGAAGAACTTTAAATCCAAAAGCAGTACCAGCAGAGCAAGTATTAGAAATGGCAACAGTTAATGGAGCAAGATGTGCTATGTTAGAAAATGAAATAGGAAGTTTAGAAGTTGGAAAAAAAGCGGACTTAATAGTTTTAAATCAGAATACATTACATTCCTTACCATTACACGATCCAATAGCAAATATAGTTTATACAATGACTAGTGAAAATGTAGAATCAACTATGTGTAATGGAAAGTGGCTAATGAAAAATAGAGAAATTTTAGTATTGAATGAAGCTGAATTGATAGAAAAAGTAAAAATAAAAGCAGAAGAAATAAGAGTAAAAGCAAAAATAGAGTTACCAAATAGATTTCCAATAATAAACATAATATAGTGGAGGATTACAGTGAATGCAACAAGTAATAAATTAAATAGATTTTTTAAAATAGAAGAGAGAGGAAGTTCTATTAAAATAGAAATTATAGGTGGGATTACAACTTTCTTAACTATGGCATATATAATATTTGTAAATCCAGCTATTCTTTCTGCAACAGGAATGGATAAAGGAGCACTAATAACTGTAACATGCTTGGCAACAGCAATAGGAACAGGAATTGCTGCTTTATGGGCAAATGCACCGTTTGCTTTAGCACCAGGAATGGGGTTGAATGCATTCTTTACTTATACTTTAGTTTTAGGACAAGGAGTTTCTTGGGAAGATGCATTAGGAGTTGTATTTATATCAGGGTTATTTTTCTTTATTATGACTTTAGGAGGAATTAGAGAAAAGATAGCAAATGCAATACCAAGTGTTATATCAACATCAGCTACATCTGGAATTGGATTGTTTATAGCATTTATAGGATTGAAAAATATGGGGGTTATAGTAGCTAATCCAGCTACTTTTGTAGGAATAGGTGAGTTTCCTTTAGCAACAGTTTTAGGATTATTAGGTCTTATAATAATGGCGGTATGCGAAATAAAAAAAATAAAAGGTGGAATATTATTAAGTATAGCAATAACAACAATTATAGGAATGTTCTTTGGAATAGTTGAGCTACCAACATCAATAATCTCAATGCCGCCATCAATAAGTCCTATATTCATGAAACTTAATATTTTAGGAGCTTTAAAAATTTCATTGATAGGTTCTATATTCTCATTTATGTTTATAGATTTATTTGATTCATTAGGATTTATGATGGCATGCTACAAAAATATGGGATTGCCTCAAGGTAAAGATGGAGAAGCAGGTTTAAAGAAAATGCTTCAAGTAGATGTCACTTCAACTATAATAGGAGCAGTTCTTGGAACAAGTACGGTGACATCTCTTGCAGAATCTGCTGCAGGAATAGCAGCAGGAGCAAGAACAGGTTTGGCTTCATTGGTAACAAGTGTACTATGTTTGCTGGCATTATTATTTACACCTTTAGTTGCAATTGTTCCAGGTTATGCATCAGCACCAGCATTAGTATTAGTAGGTGTATTTATGTTTAAATCTATTGGGAATATAGATTTTAAAGATATGAAAATAGCTATACCAGCTTTTATAACAATAGTTATGATGCCTTTAAGTTATAGTATAAGTATAGGACTAAGTTTTGGATTTGTAGCTTATATTATAACTCATGTAGCGGCAGGAGAAATAAAAAAGATAAATTTATCTCTTTGGTTTATAGGAATATTATCAGTTTTAAATTTAATAGCATAAATTTAAAGAGAAAGAAAACTTTCTCTTTTTTTTTGTTAAAGCAATTGAGAAAAATAAAAATAAAATGTATAATATAAATATAAAAAATCAAAGGAGAAGAAATATGGATATGTTGTCACTAATACTAATATCAATAGGATTGGCTATGGATGCATTTGCAGTTTCCTTGACAGAAGGTCTTGCAATGAAAAGGTTAAAAAAGCGAAACATTTTGAAAATTGCGTTAGTTTTTGGAGGATTTCAAGCATTAATGCCGTATATAGGATGGAGAATAGGAGGTGTTTTTGCTAATAAAATATCTCAATACGATTATATAATAACAACGATATTATTACTGTTAGTAGGCGGAAAAATGATTTACGATGGATGGCAAGAGCAAGAGTGTGAAACAGAAGGAAAATGTAATATGATGTCAAATTTACTTTTGTTAGGATTTGCTACAAGTATAGATGCGTTAGCAATCGGTTTTTCATTTTCGTTAGTAAAAGATTTAGATATATACTACTCAATAGAAATAATAGGAGTAATAACTTTTTTAATTGCTTCAATAGGAGTTTACTTGGGTCATAAAGTTGGACATTTAATAAGTTATAAAACAGAGTACTTAGGAGGAGGGATTTTAGTTTTAATGGGATTAAAATCATTCATAGGTCACTTTATTTAAGGAGAAAATTATGGAACGATTGTTTTTTTTAAATTTTATATTTTTATTAGCAATTTTACCAGTTCTATACATAAGACGTAGTTATTTTCGAAGAAATATTTTTTTAGGTAGATTTTTAGGAAATTATATTTTTATAACACATTATATATTTTTTTTATTGATTTTATTAGGAGTTGTAAATTATTTTTATAGTTTAAGCAATTTAAAAATGATTATAATAACCTTTATAGTTTTACCAATATTTTTTCTTTATGCATATAAAAATTTTTTAGTGGCTAGAGTTGTAAAAAATATGATTATATTGAAACAGAATAAAAATAAAAAAAAAATAAGAATAGCATTTATATCAGACGTACATCTCTCAGCTTTAACAAATAAAGAAAATTTGGAAAAATCTTTAGAAAAGCTATCCGAAGAATTTCCAGATATTATTTTAATTGGAGGAGATTTAATAGATTTTAGTTATAAAGATATAAAATCTAATTTTAAAGAGAGTTTTAGAAGGATAACTCCTAAATATGGAATTTATGCTGTTTTAGGAAATCATGAATATCATGGTGAAATTGAACGGAATATAGAATATATTAAAAGTTTAGGAATTGTTATTTTGAGAGATGAGATATTAGAAGTTGAAGGTTTAAATATAATTGGAAGAGACGATATAACTAATAAAAAAAGAAAAAAATTAGCATATTTAACAAAAAAAATAAATCAAGATCGACCAACAATTGTTTTAGACCATAATCCAAATTCAATAATAGAATCTATAATCAATAATATAGATTTAGAACTTTGTGGTCATACTCATAGAGGTCAGTTTTTTCCATATAATTTAATTGTAAAAAAAATGTATAAAAATTATCATGGTTACAAAAAATTTGGAGACACACATACAATCGTCAGTGCAGGGTTTAGTTCATGGTTAATACCATATAGAGTCAACAGTACAAGTGAAATAAATATAATAGATTTGTATTATTAAAACATATAGTTTAAAAAGCTATATGTTTTTTTAAAATAAAATTGACTCACAGGTCGAAAAGTGTTATAAATTATATAAGAGATAATTTATAAAGGATGTGTAAAAATGGAGAAAAATAAAAAAAATATGTATGATGTAATAATAGTTGGTGGAGGACCAGCAGGAGCAAGTGCAGCTGTTTATGCAGCAAGTCGTGGATATAAAGCTATTATTTTAGAAAAAAATGAAATTGGAGGAACAATAGGTAAAGTATCATCAGTAACACATTATTTATCTGTAGATAAAGATGAAACAGGAAAATCTTTTAAAGAAAAGTTAGAAAATCAACTAGCAGTTTATGGAGTAGAAATTTTTAAAGAGGAAGTTCTAGGATTTTGTACTGAAAATTCATTCAAAAAAGTAATGGTGAAATCTGGAGAAGTATATTATGCAAAATCTATAATCTTAGCAAATGGAACAACACAAAAAGAATTAAATATTCCAGGTGAAAAAGAATTGGTAGGAAAGGGTATCTGTTTTAATCCTTCAAAAGAGGGGCGTAATTATGTTGGGAAAGATATTTTTGTAATAGGGGGAGCTGATGGTGCAATAAAAGAAGCTATCTATCTTGCTCAATTTGCTAAAAGTTTATCAATAATACATTTTGAAGAAAAATTAGGAACAATACCAGAATTTAAAAATAAATTAGAAAAATTAGATAATATAAAATTATATCTTCAGTCAAGATTAACAAAAATTGATGGTAAAGACTATATACAAAAACTAGAAATAACTGATGTGAAAACAAAATCAGTTAAAATTATAGAAGCTGAAGGAGCTGCAATATTCAGATATATTGGTGCAACTCCTAATACAGAAGGATATCAGAGTTTAGAATTAGAGGGTGGTTTTATAAAAGTTGATACTAAAATGAAAACAAATATTGAAGGAGTATTTGCAGCTGGAGATATTTGTAGTAAAGATATAAGACAAGTTGCAACAGCAGTTTATGATGGAACAGTTGCTGGGATAAATGTTTCTAATTATTTAAAAACAATATAAAAAAATGGTCTAGCAAATTTTGCTAGACCATTTTTTAAATAAATTTTTCAAATAGTTTTTCATCAACAATATATGGTAATGTTATATGGTCAGTTTTAGAATTAACTTTATTAAATTCAATAACAGTTTCGATAGAGTGAGGATTTCTTGCCCAAGCTCTTCTGGCAACTCCACCCATAACATCCCATGGCATAGCTTCAGATAGTATATCATCAACTCTTTTACTACCATCAAGAACCATTCCAAAGCCACCATTTATAGATTTACCAATTCCAACTCCACCACCATTGTGTAAAGCTACCATAGTCATTCCTCTAGCTGCATTTCCAGCAAAACATTGAGTAGCCATGTCAGCCATGATATTACTACCATCTTTTATATTAGAAGTTTCTCTAAATGGAGAATCAGTACCAGAAACGTCATGATGATCACGACCTAACATAATAGGACCAACTTCTCCTGTTCGAACCATTTCATTAAATTTTAATGCAATCTTAGTACGACTCATGGCATCTTGATAGAAAATTCTTGCTTCAGTTCCAACAACAAGTTCATTTTCATTAGCATTTTTAATCCAAAGATAGTTATCTCTATCTTGATATCTACGATTAGGATCAACTAAACTTAAAGCAGCAGCATCTGTTTTTAAAAGGTCTTTTTTTTCTCCAGATAAACAAACCCATCTGAAAGGTCCATATCCATAATCGAAAAGTTCTGGTCCTAAAATATCTTCAACATATGATGGGAAAATAAAGCCTCCTTTGTCATCTCGGCCGTTTTTAGAAATCTCTTTAATACCTATATCATATATACACTTTAAAAAACTATTACCATAATCAAAGAAATAGACTCCTTTATTTGTTAAATTTTTGATAAAATAGTAGTGTTTTTCTAGAGTTTCATCAACAAGTTTATTAAAAGTTACTCTATCTTCTGCCAATAAACGAGTTCTTTCATTGAATGTTATTCCAACAGGACAGTAACCACCATCATAAACAGCATGACAAGAAGTTTGATCAGATAATAGATCTATATGGACATTATTTTCATCAGCGTATTGAAGTAAATCGACAATATTTCCTAAATATGCTATTGCATATGGGGTTTTAGAGTCTGTTTTTTCTTTAGCTAATTTAAAAGCTTCTTCTGGAGTAGAAACAAATTTATTAATCCACCCTTGTTCTAGTCTAGTTTTTATTCGTGAAAAATCAACTTCAGCTATAATACAAACTCCTTTAGCAATAATTGCAGCTTTACCTTGAGCTCCACTCATACCGCCAAGTCCTGATGTAACAAAAAGTTTTCCACTTAAGTCTCCATCAGCAGGAACACCACAGAAAAGTCTACCAGCATTTAAAATTGTAGAATAAGTACCATGAACAATTCCTTGAGGTCCAATGTACATCCAGCCTCCAGCAGTCATTTGTCCATAGTTAGCAACTCCAAGAGCAGCAGCACGAGCCCAGTTATCATAATCATCAAAAGCTCCAATCATAAGACTATTTGTAATAATAACTCTTGGTGCTGAAGGATGAGACTTGAAAAGCCCAGTTGGATGACCAGATGCCATAACCAAAGTTTGATTCATAGTCATGCTCTCTAAATATTTTTTTATTAATCTATACTGCATCCAGTTTTGACATACTTGACCTGTTTCTCCATAAGTAACTAGTTCATAAGGATAAAGAGCAATATCAAAATCTAAATTATTATCTATCATAACTTGAATAGCCTTTGCATCAGTGCAATTACCATTGTACTCAAAAATTGGTTTGCCATAAATATTTCCTGTTGGTCTAAATCGATAACCATAAATTCGACCGTGTGTATTTAGTTCTTCTAAAAATTCAGGTAAAAGCATCTCGTGAAATTCTTCTGGAATGTATCGCAATGCATTTTTAAGAGCTAATACAACTTCATCTTTTTCTAAATGAACAACTCTTTTAGGGGCTCTTCTAATTTTAGGGTCAAACTTAAAAGGTTCTAAAGGTATATCATGAGCACTTAATTTAATTGTCATAGCATTAAAAATTTCTTTATTTAACATAAACCCCTCCAATAAAAAAATGTTTGTATTCATTTATTACCTTATAAATATATAAAAATCAAATATTTTTTTATGAAAAAATGTGACTAGAAAATTTTGACATTTGAAAAAAAATATGATACCCTGCTTTAAATTAATATTTTTGATAAAGGTAGTTTTTTTTAATTACTTTTTCTATTCTAATATCATCGGAGGTACAGGAATGAGAGTGGTAAAAAAATTTGGTGGGAGTTCAGTTTCAACAATAGAAAAAATAAAAAGTATTGCAAACAATATAGCTCAAAATTATAAAGAGGGTGATGAGATTGTAATTGTAGTTTCAGCAATGGGAAAAACAACAGATTCATTAATAAAGTTAGCTAAAGAGATATCAGAAACACCAGATATAAGAGAGCTAGACTCTTTGTTATCTACTGGTGAGCAACAAACAACTGCACTTTTAAGTATTGCTTTAAAAGAGCGAGGGCTAAAAGCAGTTTCATTAACAGGTGCTCAAGCAGGAATTAGAACAGGCGGTATTCATACTAAAAACAAAATAGAAAGTATTAAAATCGAAAGAATAGAGAAGAGTTTAAAAGATGGAACAATAGTTGTAGTAGCAGGATTCCAAGGTATAAATGAAGATGGAGATATAACGACTCTTGGAAGAGGTGGCTCAGATACAAGTGCAGTAGCTTTAGCAGCAGCATTGAAATGTGAATGTGAAATTTATACAGATGTAATAGGGATATTTGGAGTAGATCCTAGAGTTTATAAAAATGCAAAAAAACTTGATAAAATTTCATATGAGGAGATGATGGAAATGGCAAATTTAGGTGCTGGTGTAATGGAAACAAGAGCGGTTGAGATTGGGAAAAAATATGGTGTGAAAATATATGTAGGAGAAACTTTAGGAGTTGAAACAGGTACATACATTTGTGATGAATCTGAGATAACAGAAAAGAAAGATGTAACTGGAATATCAATAAATAAAAATGTTATAATGGTTAATCTAGAAAATTTTGTAGGTGGACCTAGAAGTATAGCCACAATTTTTAATAAATTAGCTCAAAATAGTGTCAATGTAGATATGATCTCTCAAAATGAAGTTTTAAGTTCAAAAGGAAGTATAGGTTTTACTTCTCCTTTGACAGATGAAGAGTTTTTAAATAAATCATTAGAAGATATAAAAAAAGAGATTCCAGATATAAAAATAACAAAGAAAACAGGAGTTATGAAAATATCTTTAGTTGGTATTGGAATGATAAGCAACTTTGGAGTTGCTGCAAAAGTATTTGATGTTTTATCTTATATAAATGAAGAGTTTTATCAGTGTACAACATCTGAAATTTCGATATCATTAATTATAAAAGAGGATAAAGGAATGAAAGTGGTAGAAAGATTAGCGGAAGTATTTTCAATATAATGGAGGGGTTTTAATGTATAATATAGCAATAGTAGGAGCAAGTGGTTTAGTGGGTGGAACATTTTTAAAAGTTTTAGAAGAGAGAAATTTACCTATAGAAAATTTATACTTATTTGCATCATCTCGTTCAGCAGGAAAAGAGATTGTTTTTAAAGGAAAAACTTTGATTATAGAGGAATTGACATCAGCTAGTTTTGATAGAAAGATTGATATAGCTTTATTTTCAGCAGGTGGAGATATAAGTAAAAAATATGCACCAATAGCAAGTGCAAAAGGTGTTATAGTAGTAGATAATAGCAGTGCTTGGAGAATGGATAAAAATGTTCCTTTAGTAGTTCCAGAAGTAAATCCAGAAGATATATTTAAAAACAATGGAATTATAGCTAATCCAAATTGTTCAACGATTCAATCAGTAGTTCCTTTAAAATTGATTGATGATTTATATACTATAAAAAGAGTTGTTTATTCAACTTATCAAGCAGTATCAGGAAGTGGAATAAAAGGAATAGAAGATTTGGAAAGAGGCTTTAAAGGAGAAGAACCAAAAACATATCCACATCCAATATTTAATAACTGTTTACCGCATATAGATTTGTTTTTAGATAATGGCTACACAAAAGAAGAGGAAAAAATGATAAATGAAACACGTAAAATTTTAGGAAAAGAAAATCTTCCAATAACTGCAACGTGTGTTAGAGTTCCAGTTTTAAATGGACATTCAATTTCTATAAATGTAGAGTTAGAAAAAGAAGTCGATTTAGAAGAGTTAAAAGCAAAGTTTAGAAAAACTGATGGAATAGTTTTAGAAGATGATGTATTGAATAATGTATATCCACTTGCAGTATCAGCAACAGGAAAGGATGAGGTTTTCATAGGGCGACTAAGAAAAGATTATAGTTTGAAAAATGGATTGAATTTGTGGGTTGTAGCTGATAATATAAGAAAAGGTGCAGCAACAAATGCTGTACAAATTGCTGAAATTTTGATGAAAAAGTAGTTTGAGGAGTTGAAATGCTGAAAATAAATCCAGATTTAGATAAAATAGAGATATCTGCTATTAGAAAAATAGCAGAAGCTTGTAAAGAGCATCAAAATGGTGAAAAAGAATTAATAAATTTAACTATAGGCGAACCAGATATTCCTGCACCAAAAGAGATAATAGATGGTACTATAGAATATATAAAAACAGGAAAACTTGGTTATCCACAGTTAGGTGGAATAGTAGAATTAAGAGAAGAAATTTCAAAATTTTATAAAGAAAAATATAAGGTAGATGTGAGCCCTGATGAAATAATAGTAACTGTAGGAAGTACAGAAGGGCTATCTACAGTTATTAAAACAGTTATTTTACCAGGAGATGAAGTAATAACAGCACTTCCTTTTTATCCTGGTTATGAGCCATTAATAGTTTTAGCAGGAGCAAAATTAATAAAAGTTGATACATCTAAAACTGAATTTCAATTGACTGTTGAAAGTTTGAAACGTAACCTCACAGAGAAAACAAAAGCAATAATTTTAAATTATCCTTCAAATCCTTCTGGAGTTATAATTTCAAAAAAAAATAGAGATGAAATTTTAAAATTTGCAAAAAGCAATAATTTGTATATAATAAGTGATGAAGTTTATAGTGAAATCATTTTTGAGAATGAACATAATAGTTTTTTAACAAATGATTATAGAGATAATGTTATATTGATAAATGGTTTTTCAAAGTCACACTCTTTAACAGGGTGGAGAATAGGATATATAATATCATCTACAAAATTAAGGAACTCCTTAATAAAAGTTCATCAGTATACTGTAACAGCACCAAGCATAATATCTCAAAGAGGAGCCTTGATAGCCTCTAAAAAGTGTAGAGATATATCAGAGGTAGTTGATGTATATAAAGAACGTGCAAGAGTTGTATGTGACAAACTAGAAGCTAGAGGAGTTTATCCTATAAAACCAAAGGGAGCTATATATATTTTTTTGTCTTTAGATGAAATAACAGATTTAAGCTCTTTAGAATTTGCTAAAAAACTTTTAGAAGAGGAAAAAGTAGCTGTAGTTCCAGGGATAGCTTTTGGAATGGATAACTATATTAGAATATCTTTAGTAAAAGATAAAGATATTCTATCTGAAGGAGTAGAGAGAATTTTAAAATTTCTTAAAAAATAAAAAAATGCTCTCAGTTCAAAAAAGAATGAGAGCATTTTTCTATCTTTTCAATCCTTTAACAGTATCAGATAAATCTGAAATCTCTTCTAAAGACATTTTTCTTAGTTCGTTTCTTAAAGCAATTTGTTTTTTTATATATACATCTCTTTTTAGAGTATAAAATAAGGAGAAAATCATAATTGGAAATAAAAGTAATAAAGGAAATGCTATTATAATAGATGCTGTTTTTAACATACTTAATCCACCAGCAAAAATCAAAGCTATTGCAAGCAAAGATTGAGATAAACCCCATATGAATTTTTTATAACTTGGAGGATTTAGATTACCATCAGAGCTCATCATACCGAGAACATATGTAGCAGAATCTGCAGAAGTAATAAAGAATGATCCAAGTAATAGGATAGCAATACCGCTCATTAAAGCTCCCAATTTATATTTACTAAAAACTAAGAATAATGCAGTCTCTGGATTTTCGACAGCAACTCTTGCAAATTCTTTTCCTAAGTTTATACCAAGAGTTCCAAAAGCTGAAAACCATATAAATGATACCAACGATGGAATAATTACAACTCCAATTATAAATTCACGAATAGTTCGTCCTTTAGAAATTCGAGCAATGAATGTTCCTACAAAAGGAGTCCAAGCCACCCAGTTAGACCAATAGAATATAGTCCAATTGGACATCCAAGTATTATCACCAAAGCTATTGGTTCTTAAACTTATTTTTAGAAAGTTATTTAAATAGTTACCTAAATTTTCTGAAAATACATTGAATATTGAAATGGTAGGTCCTAGAATTATAACCATCAAAAGTAAGAAAACAGATATAAATATATTTATATTTGATAAAGTTTTGATTCCTTTGTCTAAAGGGCCAAGAGCAGAAGCAATAAAGACAAATGTAACAATAGTAATTATAACAATTTGACTTGTAATATTATTCGAAATTCCAAAAAGATGATTTAATCCACTATTGATTTGTAAAGCTCCAAAACCTAGAGTTGTTGCAACGCCAGTAATAGTAGATAAAATAGCGATGATATCAATTGTATTTTTAACCTTCTTTTCATAGTGTTTACCTTTTAAAAGAGGGGAAAAGACAGAGCTTAGCAGACCTTTTTCTCCTTTTCTAAATTGAAAATACGCCATTATAAGAGCAAGAAAACTGTAGATTGCCCAAGGGTGTATTCCCCAGTGAAAAAACGAAGTTTTAAAAGCAAAATCGATAGCTTCTTTACTACCAGGAGTAATACCTGATATTGGATAAGCGTAGTGACTAAGAGGTTCAGCTACTCCCCAAAAAACCAATCCAACTCCCATACCCGCAGAAAATAGCATTGAAAACCAAGAAAGATTAGAATATTCTGGTTTTGAATTATCTTTTCCAAGTTTAATATTTCCATAGCTGCTACAACATAAAAAAATACAGATCAAAGCTATTACTAGAACGATAATCAAATAAAGAAAACCAAAATTTGTGATAACAGAATCTAAAAGATACTTTGTAGTTTTTTCAAATCCAGGTTTATCTAATATAATAATTGAAAGAATTCCAAAGATGATTAGAAATGATGAATAAAAAATTATATTTTCTTTAATTGTTAATTTTTCTAAAATCTTTGTTTTTATATTGATTTTAAAAAATGAGCCGCCTTCATATTTTTTCATAAAACACCTCCGATTACAATAAGCCTTATACATATTTACCTTAAAAAAATGTTTTTCCTTTTTCTAAATAAAAATTATGATATAATTATAAAAAAGAACTTGGCGGAGTAGAATATGGAAAAAAAGATAAGAATAACCTTACCAAAAACGACAGCTGAAATATTAGAGAATGATATAGAAGAGTTTTCTATAAAGAAAAATACACTTTTAAATTACATATACAAGGAATTTACAAAGAATATTTATAAATTATCTTTTGTAAATTATCCAAAAGATGAAAGCTCAGTTATTCAATTTAATTTAAATAAAAAAAACAGAGAAGAGTATTATAGTTTTTTAGAAGAAAATAAAATTCAAAATGAATCAGAGTTTTTTAGAGAGTTATTGAGTTACTATACTGCTTTTGGTAAGAAAAAAAGAGAGTTGTTTTTATTTAAAGAGATAGTTGAAAGAATAAACTATTCAATAAAAGAGAGTAAATTAATAAAAATAACGTTTAGAGATGGAAAAACAATTGAGGTCGAACCTTATTTAATTGAGAGTTCAAAATTAGAAGTAACAAATTATATATTTTGCTATAATATTAAAGAAGAAGCTTGGAAAAATTATAAAATTAAATATATAAATTCAATATATATTAAAAAAAATGAGTTCAAAATAAGAGATAAAGAGTTTGTAAAAAAAATGAAAATTAACTTTGATCCATTTATATCTTTTGGACAAAAAATAAAAGTAAGATTAACAAAAAATGGTGAAAAAATATTTAAAGAGTTAAATACAAATAGACCAAAAATTATAGATGTAAAGTTAGATGAATATATTTTGGAGTGTTCAGAAGAGAAGGCTAAAAGATATTTTTGTTTCTTTTTAGATGAAGTTGAAATATTAGAACCGCTTGTTCTTAGAAATTGGTTTAAAAATAAATATAAAAAAGCGTTTACAAAATATGAAGAATAAAATAGAACCTCAATTAGTGAGGTTCTATTTTATATTTTTTAAATCTTGAGCAGAATATCCTAGAAAAACACCTTTTTCCCACCTAATAATAGGGGTCTTAAAAAGAATAGGATTTTCTAAAAGAAGAGTTTCAATATCATATACTAAATATTGTAAATTACGTTTTTTATATTCAGTACCATTTTTATCGAGAAGCTCTTCAATTTCATAATTTTTTAAGAAGGTTTCTAGCTCTCTTTTTGAGGGGGCTTTTTCAGCAAGATCAATAAATTGAAATTTGAGATTCCTTTCTTTAAAAAATCTTAGAACTTTTTTTGTTTCATTGCAATTTTTTTTACCAAAAATTTGTACAATCACCTTATAACACCTCGTTATATTTAATTAAATTAAAAAATAATCATAAAGATTTATTCTAAAAGGTATTATATAGTAAAAAAATTAGAATTGATACATAAAATTATTGGCAGGCAATTTTTTTATAATAATTTTATTTTCATATAGCCAGTCAATATTACTTTTGAAAATATCTTCAGATTGATTCAAAAAATCTGTATTTTTAGGTTCCATAATAGGTAATAAAATATTTAAACTTTCTTTTTCGATAGTTTCACCTAAAACAAATTCTTCAGATTGCTTAGAAAATAATATTTTTAAAGATTCATCAGGATTATTTTGAGTATCCTTAAATCCTTTTTTCATTGCTTTAATTACTTTTTGATAAATTTCTTTATTTTCATTTAAGAGGTCTTCATTTGCAATAAGAATAAGTTCGTATGCCGCTGGAATACCGAAATTATCAATTAAAAAGTAATTGATATCTATATTTTTCTCTTTTATAACTGGAACTTCGTGGTTAATCATATTTCCAATGGTAAAATCTACTTTATTTGTAATCATAGATGTAAGTAATTCAAAACCAACATCAATAATTTGAAGAGAATTAGGATCTACATTGTTTGAAATCATCATAGACTTTAAATATGTTTCAGATAAAATACCACCGCTTGTTCCAGCAATTTTATTTTCAAAATCTTTTGGAGATGTTATATTTTTCTCTTTTAGAGAGATTACAGTATTTACAGATTTTTGAAGAATAGCTCCAAATGATTTAATAGGAATATTTTCATTTGTTCGAGCTATGATTAAACTATTTAAATAAGAAATTCCAATGTCTGCTTTTTTAGCAGCAGGAAGAGTCAAAGAATCAGACGGTGAAGATGGATATATAATATTAAGTTTGATACCTTCATCTTCAAAATAACCTTTTTCAACAGCTGTATATATAAAAGAATGAACAGCATTAGGATACCAATCTAAGACGATAGAAACTTCTTTTAGATTTTCTTTTTTTTTAGAGTTACAACTAAATAAAAGAGTAGCTAACATTAGTAATGTAAAAATTTTTTTCATATTTATTTCCTCCAAGTTAAAATATAGTCTTCTAAAATAGATATTAAGTGTACTAAAAAGATTGCTAATAGAGATATAACTACTATAGGAGCAAAAACACCAGCACCATCAAGTTGAGACATCATTCTTTTACTAAAATAGCCTAGTCCAGAACTAGCACCCAACCATTCTCCAATTGAAGAACCAATTAAAACTAATGGAATGCTCATTTTTAAAGCTGAAAAAAAATTGGGTAAAGCTCTTGGAACTTTCAACTTCAAAAACATCTGAGTCCTAGTAGCGTTTAAACTTTTAAAATAATTAATTTCATCTTGTTCAATATTTTGTAGACCATTATAGATAGTTATTGTAACAGAAAAAAATGAAATTATAACAGAAACTATGACCTTACTCCAAATTGAGTATCCAAACCAAAGAATAAAAATAGGAGCTAAAGCTGTAATAGGTATAGTTTGACTACCAACTATCAATGGATAAATAGATTTGTAAACATTAGCATTAAAATCCATAGATACAGCTAAAACAATACCTATAAGCATAGTTATAAATAAAGATATAATCGCAATTGATAACGTAGCTGGAAGATGAATAAAAAAAAGAGATTCTTTTAGTATCCAAATTTTTTTTAAAATAAGAGAAGGTGTTGGCAATATATAAGCTTTATTAATAATTTTCCCTAAAATTTCCCAAAATATAAAAAATACTAAAATAGAAATATTACTTTGATTAATTTTCATCTACTTCAACTCCTTTAATAGCTTTAAGGATTTCTTTTTTTATAAAAGACTTATCTTTAAAAGTAGCATTTTTAGGAATTTGAAATTCTTTGAAATTTGAAATAGGGATTTCAGTACAAACTAAAATTCTATTTGATAAAAAGATAGCTTCATCAATATCATGAGTTATAAAAATCATACTTTTTTTTAGCATGATTAGACTATCTAAAAGCCATAATTGTAACTCTTGTCGAGTAATAGCATCTAAAGCTGAAAAAGGTTCGTCCAAAAGTAATAAATCACTTTCATTCATAAGTGTTCGAATAAAAGAGATACGTTGTTTCATTCCACCAGATAGTTCTTTTGGATATTTTTTTGAATATTTTAAAAGATTAAATTTCTCTAAAAGATTTTCTGCTTTAATTTTTGCTTCAACTCGATTTGTTTTCTTGATTTCTATTGGAAGAAGAATATTATCAATTATATTTCTCCAAGGAAGAAGAGTATCTGATTGAGGCATATAAGAGATATTTCCAATTGAAATATCTCCACTAGTAGCTTTTTCAATGTTGGATAAAATTTTAATAATAGTTGTTTTACCACATCCACTTCCACCAACAATACTAACAAGTTCCATTTGTTTTACATAGAAAGATAAATTTTTTAAAATGTTATCACAGTTTTTATAGTTGAAATTTAAATTGTTAACTTTAAGAGAGTGCATTTATAAATCTCCTTTATACGACATACTCCAAAATTTATATTCGAAAATACTACAATTTATAAAAATAGTTTTCAATCTTTCTTTTTCTTTCTCAGATAAGTTAGAACAGTAATCTTCAACAATATCGAGATTCCAGTTAGTTAATTCATCATAAGAATCTGAAGAATATGCTTGAATCCATTCGCCATAAAAATCTTGTTCATCTCCATAGAGTTCCTTTAATTTATCACCAATCATTTTATAGCTCCACATACAAGAAAGAGCAGCAACAGCAATTTCTTTTAAATCACCACAGTGTGAAATAGAAAGCATATAGCTTGTATAAGATATATTATCAATAGTAGGCTTTGATGCCTGAATATCAGCTTCAGTAATACCTAGTTTTTTCATATAAATTCTATGTATTCCCATCTCAGAATTTAAAATACCATCAGTTAATTTAGCAAATCTTTTCATATCACTTTCTTCTTTACTTTTTATAACTCCAAGAGCAAAAAGCTTAGAATATTCCAATAGATAAAGATAATCTTGAATGATATAAAATTTAAACTTTTCTTTTGGAAGAGTATCAAGACCAAGTTCTTTTAAAAATGGATGCTCATAATAACTATCCCAAATATTTTTTGCAGCAAAGTATAATTCTTCTGTAAACATAATTTTATTCCTCCCAATATTTTTTATAAAAAAAAAGCTATTTTCCGAAAAATAGGAAAATAGCTTAAATAAACACAGTTATAAAAAAAGTGTTTAAAACTACTTCCCTCCGCTAGAATTAACTAGATCAGGTTCTAAGAGTAAAATCTCAGCCAATAAAAGGCACCCCTAGTAGTTTAAAATTTATTTGATTATTAGAATGGGAATTCATCCTCATCGAATGATGATCCGCCGAAATCTTCTTTTGGAGCTTGCTCAACAGCTTTAGGAGCCGAGTAAGATGGAGCAGGATTAAAATCATTAGTTTGTGATGACTCTCCTCTAGCTTCGATAAATTCCATAGTTTCAACTAATACGTCGTAAGTAGTTTTTTTCTCTCCATTTACTTCATATCTATTCATTTGAAGTCTACCATTAATAGCAACTTTTTTTCCTTTTCTTAGATACTCACCAATAAGTTCAGCTGTTTTACCAAAAGCAACACAGTTTATAAAGTCAGCTTCTCCTTTAGAAAAAGGTCTATCTACAGCTAAGCTAAATCTTGAATAAGCTTTCCCACTTTGACCAAATTTTAGTTCAGGATCTCTAGTTAAACGTCCAATTAATACAACCAGATTCATAAAAACCTCCTACATTTTAATTTATATATTCAAATTATAACAGAAAATCAAAAAAAATAATATTGTTTTATAAAATAATTTTTTTACCAAAGGTATTGAATGTGGTATAATAATATGAAAAATATAAATTGATTGAAAGGTGGAAAAGAATGAAAAAAGCGGTTTTATTAGATGTAAGTGCAATAATGTATAGAGCTTTTTATGGTAACCTAAATTTCCGAACTAAAAATGAACCAACTGGAGCAGTTTATGGTTTTATAAACACTCTTTTAAGTGTAATAAATCAAATACAACCAGATTATATAGCAGCAGCTTTTGATGTAAAAAGAGCGACTTTAAAAAGAAGTGAACTATATTCAGAATATAAAGCAAAAAGAGCTTCTGCACCAGAAGATTTGATAGTTCAAATTCCAAGAATAGAAGAAGTGTTGGATTGTTTTGGAATAAAAAAATTTAAAATAGATGGTTATGAAGCAGATGACGTATTGGGAAGTTTAGCTAAAGAATTAGCAGCTCAAGAAGTAGAATCATATGTGATTACAGGAGATAAAGATTTATCTCAAATTTTAAATACCCATGTAAATATAGCTCTTTTAGGAAAAGGTGATGGTGGAGGGTTAAAAATTCTTTCAACAGAAAATGATGTGATAGAGCAATTAGGAGTAAAACCAAATATGATTCCTGATTTATTTGGTCTTATTGGAGATACAAGTGATGGAATACCAGGTGTTAGAAAAATAGGTACTAAAAAAGCTGTTCCTATGCTAGAAAAATATGGAAATTTAGAAGGGATCTATGAAAATATAGATTTTTTAACAGAATTGCCAGGAATAGGGAAATCTTTAATTAATAATTTAATAGAAGACAAAGAGTTAGCTTTTCTTAGTCGTGAATTAGCTACAATTCAGATTATACATTTAGGAATAAAAGAAAATGAACTAAAATATAAAAAAAACAATTTGAAACTTTTAGAGCTTTTTAAAAGCTTAGAGTTTAAATCTTTAATTAGAAAAATGGGGCTTGAAAATGAAGAGTTTCAAAACAATGAAGAAAACAAAAAAGTTGAACAAATGATAATAGATGTTGTTGAAATAAAAGCAAAACAAAAAGAAGTTATTTCTGAAAGTTCAATGCAATTAGGACTGTTTAATTTTATGGCACCAATAGAAACAGAAGATGAAAAAGGTTTCTCAATATTAAGAGGAAATGAAATAAAATCAAAGCTACTATCAATTAAATCTAGAGTAGCAATTTATTTTGGGGAGAGAGGAGTAGCTGTTTCTGTTAAAAATAAAGATTACTACTTACCATTAGATGATGCTGAAAGTAAAGAGATGTTGAAGGAAATTTTAAAATCAGAAAATGAATTTATATCTTATGGTTTTAAAAAATTTTTAAGAGCGGGATATTCTATAAAAAATATGGAATTTGATACTATGTTAGCATATCATCTTTTAACATCTCAAACAAGAGAAGAGATTGAGGTTATGTTAAAAAATGTAATAGAAGAAGATGTAGAAAAATATTCCGTTGTATTTGGAAAAATAAAAATAGAAGATATTTCTTTAGAAGATTATGGAAAGTTTTTAACAAAAAGAACAAGAGGGATGTTATTAGCTTACCCAGAGCTTTTAAAAGAGTTAGAGAGCAATAATCTTTATGTAGTGTTGAAAGAAACAGAAATGCCTCTAATTGAAGTTTTAGCTAGTATGGAGAGGGAAGGTATAAAAATATCACCGAGTTATTTTAAAACTTATAGTTTGGAGTTAGAAGGAAAATTAAAAAGTTTAACAGATAGTATTTATTTAGAAGCAGATGGAGAGTTTAATATAAATTCACCAAAACAACTTGGAGAAGTATTGTTTTTAAATTTAAATATTCCACCTGTAAAAAAAACAAAAACAGGCTATTCAACAGATAGCGAAGTTTTAGAAAAATTAAATGAACAAGGTTATCCTATAGCTAAGTATATTTTAGAATATAGAAAATTAAGCAAATTAAAATCTACATATGTAGATCCACTTCCTAAAATTGTTGATGGAAAGGATAGGTTGCATACTACATTTAATCAAACAGGTACAGCAACAGGTAGATTATCATCATCAGATCCAAATCTTCAAAATATTCCTGTTAGAACAGATGAAGGAATGAAAATAAGAGCAGGATTTATAGCTGAAGAAGGAATGGTGCTTTTAGGTATTGACTATTCTCAAATAGAGTTAAGAGTTTTAGCCGAGATATCTCAAGATGAAAGCCTAATAAAAGCTTATTCAGAAAATTTAGATTTACATAGTTTAACGGCTAGAAAATTATTTGATATACCTGATGATGAAACAGTAAAAAGAGAACAAAGAGATGCAGCAAAAACAGTTAATTTTAGTATTATATATGGAAAAACAGCATTCGGGTTATCTCAAGAGTTAAAAATAACTCCAAAAGAAGCATCTGATTATATAAGAAAATATTTTGAACAATATCCATCAGTAAAACATTTAGAAAAAGAGATTATAATGTATGCTGAAGAACATGGATATGTTGAAACATATTTTAAAAGAAAAAGAATAATAGAAGGAATCAATTCTCAAAATAGAGTCGTAAAAAGTGGTGCAGAAAGAATGGCTGTAAATACAGTTATTCAAGGAACAGCCGCAGAGGTTTTAAAAAAAGTTATGATAAATTTATATAATCTTTTAAAAGATAAAAAAGATATTCATATGTTGTTACAAGTACATGATGAACTGATTTTTGAAGTAGAAAAAGATAAAGCCTTACAGTATAAAGAAGAAATAGAAAAGATAATGAGAGAAAGCATTAAATTTTCTAAAGTAAATTTAGAAGTGAATAGCTCTATAGGACAGAATTGGTCTGAAACAAAGTAGGAGGAACAAATTGTGTCATACACTTATAAAGTTAAAAATGAAATATTGAGTCGTTCTCATTTGACGAAGAATGAAAAATATGCTGAAGTAAGAGCAATACTTTTACTAAAGCATGCTATAAATGAAAATAACATTGAATTAAAATTAGAAAATAAGGATATAGCAGAAAGAGTATACTCTATGCTAAAAGAGTTGACTGATTTAAAAATATTCATAAAATTTTCAAAAAGTAAAAAATTTGGTGAACATAACACCTATGTAATAACAATACCTTCGCAACAAGGAGTAAAAAAGTTTATACAAGAACTTCAAAAATATAGTTCTATAGGTGAAAATATAGATAAAAATATAGAAAAAGGTTTTATAAGAGGAATGTTTTTAGGGTGTGGTTATATTAAATCACCAGAGAAAGAGTATGCTTTAGACTTTTTTATTGATAGTGAAGAGTTAGCAGATGAGCTATATAATTTTTTGATAAAAATAGATAAAAGAGTGTACAAAACTATAAAAAGAAATAAACCTTTAGTTTATATGAGAAATGCAGAAGATATTATGGATATAATAGTTTTAATTGGTTCAATGAAAGAATTTTACAACTATGAAGAAACAACAATGATTAAAGATTTGAAAAATAAAACTAGTGCGACACGTTCTATAGTTAAAAGCTATAGCATTTTAAAAACTGCATAAAAGCAGGATTTGATAGAGAACTATATTTTCGAGAAGTAGAATGAAGGATTAACGCCCTGAAATGCTTCCTCTGATACTCCGATATGCGGTATAATTCTAACTAAATTAGACGGTGTAAAGCTCGGTAAAGTCGGTTGAGAGTTATCCCTAACAGTTAAGCTGAGGAAATGCGAACCAGAGGTGGTCGAGATAATGATAGATCGGGAGTCAAATCTATATGGTAAGAATGCACGCATGTGCTGACAAAGTTTTGAATGTAAAGCTCTAGAGATTTATACAACAGAAACGTTGTAACCACAAAACTGTGGTGTAAGTGGTGATTAGTAAGAATTAGTTTTATGAAACTCGCTATACTGTTAAAGGCGGTATCCAGCTTACAGGGCTAAAGAAACTACCTAAGTAGATTTAATGATAGAAAATATGGAACGTGGAAAGCAAGACACAACACGAAGACTTTGTTAGAGTCGTTGGTGAATATAAGTTGAAGTTGGACGAAATTTCTTCAGTCTTGTGAGAGTAGGGGCACAGTACGAATGAAGCCATGATAATAAGTGGTGGACGGATAGCCCCAAGTCAATAATTTTAAGATTGTTTTAATTTGAAATTATGATGGAGCGCCGTGTGCGGTGAAAGTCGCATGCACGGTGTGGAGCAGGGGAAAAGGTGGAGATAATGTCAA